>JBEKHX010000029.1:0-4447 GCA_050012055.1 Nitrososphaerales archaeon | reverse complement strand
TAAAGCACCCCCTTGAGCCTGTTGAGAAGATAGAACGTCTCACACAGGTCTTCATGACCGTTGATGCAATAGTGACAGGACCCGCACGGCATTATCACTGTACAGACCACCCTGTCGCCCCTTTTCAGACCACTACCGTGTCCGACCGCTTTCTCCACGACTCCTGAGACTTCATGACCCAACACCGCCGGGAGAGGAAAGGCTGTATGACCCTTGACCAAGTGGAGATCGCTATGACAGACGCCGCAGGCAGCCACTTTGACCAGGACTTCGTTTTCTTTTGGTTCTGGCTTTGCAACATCATCGATTGCCAGAGGTCCTCCAATTCGTCTGAGAACAGCAGCGTTCATGACCGAGCCTGATTCATTCACGACGACTCCGAGTAAATAGACTTTCTGTCGAACAGATGAGCGCATTTCTCCACCCGATATCCTGAATTCCCCGGCAAAGGTGGCTCGAAGGTTTCCAGAAAATGAGCTATTGACATCAGATGCGTGATGTGCCTGAGACACATGAGGACCAGATCACCTCATAATCATCACTTCGTTCGTCCAAATCTTTTTCTAGCCACACACAGCTTCGCCCGATAATGAAAGGGCATCAATCCGGGCTGGTCAAGACGACAAACCCGGCGACCGGCGAACATCTGGAATCATACCCCATCTTTTCCGATGATAAAGTGGCACAGGTAGCAAGGAGGGCAGGTGCGGCATTTGAGAAATGGAGAAAGCTGTCGGTTGATGAACGCAGCGGTTATTTGCGAAAGTTGGCGAGCGCGCTTCGAGCAAGAAAGAATGATTATGCAAAACTCATGACGCTTGAAATGGGAAAGCCAATCAGTCAATCGGAGTCCGAAATAGACAAGTGCGCTTGGACAGCGGAATACTACGCCGAGAACACGAAGGGTTGGCTGGCCGAAGAGTACGTAGAAACGGATGCCAAGTCAAGTTTCGTTGAGTTTGATCCCCTCGGAGCCATCCTCTCAGTCATGCCTTGGAACTACCCTTTCTGGCAGGTCTTGCGCTTCGCCATCCCGACTGTAGTCGCCGGGAACACGTCGATATTGAGGCACTCTACGGTCTGCCCCGGGTCAGCCCTAGCCGTTGAAGAGGCCTTCGAGAATGCGGGGTTCCCTGAAGGCGTCTTCACGTCGGTAATCGCGGGACACGACACGGTTGCTAAGCTAATGGCGTCAAAGGAAATCGCGGGAGTCTCTCTCACAGGGAGCGTCGAGGCGGGCAGAAGAATAGGGGAGTTAGCTGCGCAAAACTTCAAGAAGTTTGTCTTGGAATTAGGAGGGAGCGACCCGTATATCGTTCTGGAGGATGCTGACGTGAGGGAAGCTGCGAGGACTGGGGCGGATGCGAGGGTACTCAACTCAGGGCAGAGCTGTATCGCGGCAAAGAGGTTCATTGTGGTAGAATCCGCGGCGGGAGAGTTCGTAGAGGAATTCGTCTCTCAAATGGGGAAGAAGAAGACCGGGGATCCGATGGATGCAGAGACGGATGTCGGTCCGCTTGTGAACGTCGAGGCGGTAGAAACCTTAGACGAGCAAGTCAGGAGTTCTGTATCCAAGGGGGCTCGCGTGAGAGTGGGTGGGAAGCCACTCCCGGGAAAGGGGGCATTCTACCCTCCCACTGTCTTGGACAACGTTAAGCTAGACATGAAGGTGATTCGAGAAGAAGTCTTCGGCCCCGTTGCTCCTGTATATGTCGTGCGTGACGAAGCAGAAGCAATCAATGTCGCAAACGACTCCGATTTCGGCCTTGGCTCGAGCCTGTGGACTACCGACATGGAGAGAGCTAGAAGGGTCGCGAGGGAAATCCAATCCGGGATGGTCTTCGTCAATGCCTTGACGAAGTCTGACCCGAGAATGCCGTTCGGTGGAGTCAAGAGGTCAGGAATCGGTCGCGAGCTTTCGAAATACGGTCTAAGGGAGTTTGTCAATGTGAAGTCGGTAAACATCTATGGGACTTTCATCCCACGAGCGGCCGTAGTCCTCCTCCTGTTCTAGGCGGGATTCAGCTCAGCGGCCTACCCTGGTCTCCTGCAGGCGTTTCATCGACCACGTTTGGCCTTGCTCCGCACGGGTCAGCCGTTTCATCCCGGTCCTCACCGACCTCAAGGTTTCCCTATCATCGCCCTCGATGAGCCAGGTCTCGTTTCTGTTCTGGAGCCAGCCGTCTCCGACTGCGCCTCTCGGCGCCGTGCGTCCTGCTGCGAGGGAGGAACTTCCCCAGGAGGTCCCCGTGGCCCGCCCACCGACTCGCGTCACGCCATCTGGCAGCAGTTCGACAATTAACCGTTTCTCATGAGGCGAAGAGGTGAGGGAAATACTCCCTTTCCTCTCGCAGGACTTTCCCCTCACTCTTGCACATCCTGTACGACTCCAGCGGCTCCTTGTTGAGCGTCTCGAAGTTGGGGCCCCACTTGTAGATCGAGAGGTACGACCTCGCCTCCTCGACCTCCCCTAATATGTAGAGAGTTGCTGCGACCGCCTCCACAGAGCTCAGCATCCCTGCCCGTGCGTAGTTTGTCGGATTGGCCGCCAGAAGAAGCGGAACGCGCCTGTGCTTTCCCCCCAGCTTCCTGAAGAAGACCTCCTGGGCCTGGTTCCAAGAGCAGTCGACTACCAGTATCCCCTTCGCGCCTCTGTCTGGGGGCGAGAGCATCCTGCGCGCGAACGGGTTGAGCACGATTGTGGTATCGGAGGCATGGAACTTCCTTCCGACCCCCTTGGCCAGCTCCATGTGAATCATCTTGCGGGCAGTGCACTTGATGGGGTCGTCCTGGTTCATCTCTAACGCGTAGACGTTCATCATCTCTTTCAACCATGGCCAGGAGCCCATGGTAATAATCATCTCGTCTTCATGGGGCGGGCTTCGAGCATGGAGTGGGCGCCCCCTCCGGTGGAGGGAGCAAGGGTTATTACTGCAGCATTACGCAGAATGGCGAGAGGGATTTGAGCAGAATGCCCATGGCTTTTGTGCTAATCAATGCAGACCTCGGGGCTGAAGAGGACCTCCTCAAGAAGCTCCGTGAGATCCAGAACGTGAAGGATGTCTACGTGGTATACGGCGTCTACGACATAGTAGCGAGGGTGGAGGCCGACACCATGGAGAAGGTGAAGGAGACGATTACCTGGAGCATTCGCCGGCTCGACAAGGTGAGGAGCACTCTCACCATGATCGTCGTCGAACCCTAGGCGATCGATTCCCAAGCTGAAATATCCCCAAGTGGCTGACCAGACCGTGCGCTGCCTCGTCGGCATCGACGACACGGACTCTTCAAGAGGGAACTGCACGACCTACCTCGCCTATCGGATCGCCGCAGACCTCGCCCCCACCGTCAGGGTCCTCCCCTACCCGAGGCTGGTCAGGCTCAACCCAAACATCCCGTTCAAGACAAGAGGGAACGCTGCAGTCTCCCTCCTAGTCGAGACCGAGTCTCCTTCGCAGGCCTTCGACAGCATCTGCTCGAAGGTGTCGGAGCTCTCGGACGTCGAAGAGGGCGCAAACTCCGGAGTCGTCTTTCTCAGCGACGTGCTCAAGTCTAGCCTCTTCCTGCCCGTCTACCTGAGTGCCCTTTCGGGTGTGGTGAACCCCCACCGCGTCAGGCGACTGCTTGCTCAGCGCAAGGTGAAAAGCTTCGAGCTGGGCAACGGGATGGGCCTCGTGGGCGCCGCATCCGCGCTTGCCTTCGACGAGGCCTTCGACCATACCTACGAGCTAATCGCGTACAGACGCAGAGAGTCGTTCGGGACCCCGCGGGTCCTCGATTCCACTTCAGTCAAGGATATGGAGCTGGCGACCTGGCCGCACACCTTCAACAGCTACGACCACCAGAAGAGGAAGGTTCTCATCGCACCTCACGGGCCAGACCCAGTCTTCCTTGGCCTCCGCGGAGACTCTCCCCAGGCTGTTCTGAGAGCGTTCAGGCTGGTCTCCTACGATGAAGACCTGCAGGGATACATGGTCTACATGACGAACCAGCACACGGACGCGCACCTGGAAGGGAAGCTCGACTGGAAGGCCTTTTCCTCGGGCTGGGCAGAAGGGCGGGTCGCTTCGCCCTCAGTCGGGCCCGGGGGGCACGTCTACTTCGCGCTGGTGGACGGTACAAGGAAACGCAGGTGCGCGGTCTATGAACCGACCGGAGACCTGCGCAGGGTGGCCAGAATGCTCAGGGATGGGGACTTCATCCGGGCCTACGGGGGAGTCAGGCGCCCTTCGACCTCGCACCCAAGGATCCTCAACGTCGAGAAGATCAAGGTCGTCTCGCTCGCGAAGAGCAAAGACCGGCCGATCTTGTGCGGAACCTACATCGCATCCCCGAGGGCAAACAGGCACCTGACGAAGCCCCTAGTCAGGTACGGCCGCGAGATGAACGGACGGGCCTGCCCTGAGGCTGCGGGATGGCTGCAGACGTCTGCTATAGAGACTCGAGC
>JBEKHX010000028.1:0-3811 GCA_050012055.1 Nitrososphaerales archaeon | reverse complement strand
CTCGGATAGGATCTTCTCCGCGTCCTCGTTTGCAGCTTCGAAGTTCAGTGAGTACCCACCTACCGTCCCTGCGTCTACCAGGATGCTACTCAGCAAACCAGAGATCTCGCCGATCTCGCCTTCCGCCTCAGGCATGACGCCCGTCAAGCCTTGCTTGACGTTGCGTATCACTGCCATCGCCGGAGACAGGGTGAGAACTATGTCACCGAGTTCTGTGACGGTGTTGAGTCTGAGCACTATCTGTTCGAGAGCGAGCTTGGCCTGTGTGACCATCTTGTTCATCTTTCTGATCTCGGCCAGCTCATTCGCGTAGACAGACGCGTGCTGTGTGTCGTGTTTCTGTAGAGAGCTTACGACCTTGCCGAAGATCGAGTTGTCTCTCTCTCTGAGTTTGGTGGATGTTGAGTCGAGTTTGGCGACTTGGATTTGGATTTGTCGGACTGCTAGATCGAGCCTTGGCTTCATAGGTCCCGGATTCCTTACGGAGTCCTTGACCCTGTCGCCGAAACCCTGGTTGTCCTGCCTTTCCCATTTACCTGCGAACGCAGACATCGATAGCTTCGAATATCAAGCGGCCCCAAATCCCCTAAGTGGTGGAAAGTATAATTTAGTTCACAACAGCATTAAGGTATGTAATTCTCTGCTAAACCTACGTGGGGATCTTCAAGGCAGTAGGCCTTCGCAACCCAACTGCAGGCTCTCCACCATTCTCTTGATCCTCTTCCCTCCGCCCAGTCTCCCATAGCGTTTGGCCGTTTCGTACCTCGACCAGTCGAACCAGTCCATGAGGTCGAACTCGTCATATCATTCCTCCGAGAACTCGGTTGGGCGCGCGCGCAGGTGCCCCGGGGGGGGATTTCGACTAGATGGTGCAATACCCCACCTTACAATACTATGGGTTCGGGTCCGGTAGGGCCAGCCCCCAAACAGGTTCTGAAAGTCGATTTCATTCGTGAGCACGAACATCTGCTCAGTATGTGCGCTCTGGCGGGGCCTTGTCCGTCTTCAGTATTCGTTCTGAGGCGTGCTAACTGCTCAGTAGGGAAGGCCTAACTTCTTGACAGATCCCCGGGACTAACCATCAACTCATCAGTGCTCTTGGTCCTTCCCACTCCTCTCTCAGAATGCTATACATGAAGACGTCTCTCCATTCTCCCCGCATGAAGAAGTACTTGCGAAGCGTCCCCTCTTTCTTGAGACCCGCTTTCTCCAACGCCCTTTGGGAAGCTAGGTTTCTGGTATCGGTTGTTGCTTGGATGCGCACGTTCGCTCTAGAAAGAAACAGGTAGTCAAGCATCAAGTTGAAAGCTTCGGTGCCGTAGCCTTTACCCCTCTCGCCCGGGGCTAAACTGTAACCGATTTCCAGATGCTTGGTTCCCCCGTCCGGATAGGAGACGTAGAAATGCGATATGATTCCTATCCTGCTTCCATCCTTTTTCTGTATGAAGAATGCCTTCGTGTCCTTCGAGTTCTCGAAATCCTTCTCCATTTCTGCCTTTGACGTCTGCCACAGAGGGTTGTATTCACCGAAGAACTCTGGGTTGTTACACCATTCTGCGTATGCCTGCAGGTCCTCCTTCTCCATCGTCTTCAGGTTGACATTCTTGCCTTCAAGCATGCTTCGTCACCACCCAAGCTGAAGGATACGGTCCTTCTATATTCCTTCTCGAAGACTGGAATGGGGGATTCGGTATCATGCACTCCGTGTGCAGGTTCGTTGCTGGGCCCGGTGGGGCCCGGTACGGAAACGTACCTCATTTTTGGCTCAAAAAGCGCAGATTCTGCGTGAGGGCCTTGAAGGTAGCGGGCCCGGAGGGGTCATGCTCGTCTCAAGTATCCGCTATATCTCCAGATGGACCTGAACCACGCGGTCGATCTGCTTTCCCTCCTTGGTCATCTTGAACTCTATCAAGAATACGGCTTTACGCACCTGAACGGGGTGGCGAGGAGTCATGCGTTCGGTCTCCCCTCTGTATGTCACCTTGACCCCCGGCTTGGATTCGGTCTTCGACTTCATGGCTGCCAGACAGAGGTCGTAGATGGTTCCTCTCGAAAAACCCAGCCTTTGATCGATATATTCGAGGTAACCCTTTGACGTTAGGTGTCCCCCTGTTGCAGTAGAGCGGTAACTCATGTACTCCACACTTGATTTCGATGCTAATCAGTTCGGCCTTCCTTTTCTCTCCTCACATACCGATTAAGCCTTGCATGACCCGGCGTTATCGTTCCATTCCTAATCACGTTACTATTGTTCATAGAACTGTTTACAAGTCTTTCAGAAACGCTGTCTATCACGATTTTCCATCTCTTCTGGCGCCTTCGAGTCTGTCGTTCAGGACGATAGTATTCTCCACCTCGTCTCCCTCCGACCTAAGTAGTCAGAATGATCTCTATCCTAACGTCCTCGGGAATATCCAATTTCGTAATCTGCCTCAACGTCCTGTCGTCCGGCTGGACGTCGAGAATCCTCCTGTGAATCCTCAGCTGCCAGTGGTCGAAGGTGTGGGAACCCTCTCCCGTCGGTGCCTTGCGGGTGGTGACCTTGAGCCTCTTAGTCGGAAGAGGTTGCGGGCCCTTTACCCTGACGCCCGTCTTGTCGGCGATCTCCCTGATCTCCTTTGCAACCCTCTCAAGCTCGGGTAGGTTCGCGCTCGTGAGCTTGATCCTGGCGTACTGTGGCATTATTCTTCGTGGACAGCTTCTTGACAGGATACTTAGGGATATACTCGAGTCAACCTACCCTCCCAAACCAGTAGTTGGGAACTGGGTCGCCGCTACAATAGCCGCCGGTGACCCCTGCCGCCTCGTTGCTTATCTAAGGCGAAAGACTGTTAGGCATGAATGAACTACGTCGAGCCATACATCCCGACTCCCGAAGACATCATACCGAGGATGCTCACCTTGGCTTCCGTAAAGCCAAACGAGACGCTGTTCGACCTCGGCTCGGGCGACGGCAGGATGGTGATAACAGCGGCTAGAGACTTCCATGCCAGAGTGGTCGGGGTGGAGATTCGGAGGCGCCTCGTGACAGAGTGCCGCAGAAAGGTGAGGAAGATGGGGCTTTCTCATCAGGTCATGATAAGGTGTTCCAACTTCAAGGAGGTAAGTTTGCGCAAGGCCGACGTCCTTGCTATGTATCTCTCGGACTACACCCTCAACCTCCTGGCGCCGAAATTCACGAAAGAACTGAGACCTGGCGCCAGAATCGTGAACTTTCACTATGAGATCCCAGATTGGACGCCTGCGAGTCGAATAGAGGTCACACCTGCGGGTTGGAAGGAGCCTCATTCGATATACCTGTATGTGATGTAAGTTCGCTATGCAGACTCTCTAGGCTAACGCAATCTCTGTCAGCAAGCCAGGATTGACGACGTTTTCGTTTATCTGACAGCCCTGTGGCCTCGCTGTTGGGGGAGAAATGAACCGTCTGGGTCCAGAAGACTACCAGAGCAACAGGCACATCCGGAAGATCCTTCAACTCGCACGTGCATCCCCCAAAGACATCTTCTATGACCTGGGATGCGGGAAGGGCCAGCTCTGCGTTGTTGCCGTAGCCGAGTTCGGTGTGAAAAGGGCTGTCGGGATAGAGATGCACAGGGGGCGGGCGGCCAAAGCTGCGAAGCGTGTTCATGAGCTTGGCCTGGCCAATCGGATCGAAATCAGGAACGAGGACTTCATGGAGTCCGACTTGTACGACGCAACAATCGTGTACTCCGGCCTCAGCGAGACCGAAGAGGACATCGCGTATTTCGAGAAAAAAGTGAGGATTGGCTGCAGGATCGTCACCCTCTTCCTCCCATTCGTCGGAGTG
>JBEKHX010000027.1:0-11135 GCA_050012055.1 Nitrososphaerales archaeon | reverse complement strand
GTCAAGGTGACGACTATGTCACCGAGTTCTGTGATGGTGTTGAGTCTGAGCACTATCTGTTCGAGAGCGAGCTTGGCCTGTGTGACCATCTTGTTCATCTTTCTGATCTCGGCCAGCTCGTTCGCGTAGACAGACGCGTGCTGAGTGTCGTGCTTCTGTAGAGAGGCTACGACCTTGCCGAAGATCGAGTTGTCTCTCTCTCTGAGTTTGGTGGATGTGGAGTCGAGTTTAGCGACTTGGACTTGGATTTGTCGGACTGCTAGATCGAGCCTCGGCTTCAGAGGTCCCGGATTCCTTACGGAGTCCTTGACCCTGTCGCCGAAACCCTGGTTGTTCTGCTTTTCCCATTTACCTGCGAACGCAGACATCGATAGCTTCGAATATCAAGCGGCCCCAAATTCTCTAAGTGGTGGAAAGTATAATTAAGTTCACAACAGCATTAAGAATTGTTCTTTGCGCCGCCATTCCTTGGAAAGAGGGCAATTGGGTAGGCCAACGGCTAACGAAGGACCGGGTCCGCCTGTCGCTGCGAGAATCGCGGTCATCTCCGACGTCCACTCGAACCTCGAGGCGCTGCGGGAGGTGCTGTCCCGAGTGGAAGGCATGAAGGTCTACTGCCTGGGGGATGTGGTCGGGTATGGCGCTAACCCCAACGAAGTGGTCGAGGCGCTGCGGGAAAGGGAAGTGCAGACAGTGATGGGTAACCATGACTACGCGGCTGTGACTGGAGAGACAGAGTCGTTCAACGCGAGGGCTGCTATGGCCGCGAGGTGGACCGCGAAGATGCTGAAGGGCTCGAACCTCGCATACCTCGAGTCTCTCCCGAGGGAGCGCAGGCTGAGGCTCGGGGAGGCCGAGGGGTACTTGACGCACGGGAGCCCAGACGACACGCTGTGGGAATACGTCGATCCAAGGACGCACTGGCAGCTCTTTGGCCACTATCTGGAGAGGTTGCACGTCCGGTTCTTAGGCCTGGGGCACACCCACGTTCCCTTCGTCAGCGACGAGGTGGGAGGGACGGTCTTCAACCCGGGCTCGGTAGGTCAGCCCAGGGACGGCGACAGGCGGGCGTCGTATGTGGTGGTCAGCGTGGTCGGAGTGGCGGTCAAGGTCGACAACTTCCGCGTAGAGTACGACCACGAGGCCGCAGCGTTGAAGATCAGAGCGGCCGGCCTCCCTGGACAGTTTGCGGACAGGCTCCGCTCGGGGACCTGACAGCGCTAGAATACGAGAGTCCGGTGGATGGGGGTGCGTTATTTTAGCCGGCCCCATCTCCGAAGAACGCCACCAATAGGCGCTCGCCATGAGCCGCAAGCTGAGGGTCAGCATCAGAAAGAAAAGCCTGATCGTCACTTACCGGTCTCACAAAGCTGCCCTAGAGTCGAGGGAGCACATCGAGGGAATATTGGACGAAGCGGCAAACTAGAGACGGAACAGAACCCCTTCTGAGCAAACAAATGCTTAAGTGAGTTTGGGTTATACCTTATGGGTAGAAGGGGAAAAGTGAAATTGAAGTTAGGTGATTCACAAATTCTTCCGATTAGAACCCCCCCTGCGTTTGACCTTAGCAGATAGAGATCTTCGCGGCTCTGTGACTTGTCGAACCCCCCTAAGACACTTGACTAGTTATGAAAAGGAGAATGACTTGAAATGAGCCGTTCTGACGGGCGCAAAGCCCCTGCTCGGCCGAAACTAAAACGCATTAATCGCTCGCATGTCGTAAAACTAGCGAAGCGATCTAGCACTGATGGCACACTCAGCGCGAGCTACGACTGGAAGAGGGTCGAACCGAAGGCGAGGGAGTTCTTCGAATCTCGCGAGGCCAGGTCGGCTCTAGAGAGGAGGCTGCGCGGGAAGAAGTCGGTCGGCTACGTGGAGGGCCCTCCCACCCTGAACAACCAGCCGCACATAGGCCATGTCAGGGGGCGCGCCATGAAGGACGCGTGGTACCGCTACTGGACGATGAAGGGGGCGAAGATAAGGTTCAGGGCCGGATGGGACACCCAGGGCCTCCCAGTGGAGCTGCAGGCAGAGAAGGAGTTGGGCCTGACAGGGAACAAGAAGGAGGCGGTCAGGATGATGGGGGAGGAGAAGCTCGTCCAAGCGTGCAAGGACCTAGTGCACAAGTACGAGAAATCCTGGCTTGAGGCGGACAGGCTCCTGGGCCTCTCGCTGGACCACGAGAAGGCCTACATGACCTACAGGGACTCGTACATAGAGCGCGAATGGAAGTACATGGAGAAGGCCTGGAAGAAGGGGCTGCTCGGCGAGGGGCACATGGTGGTACCCTACTGCCCCGGATGCCTGACCTCCCTCAGCCATGCGGAGGCCGCTTCTGAGTACGAGAGCCTAGAAGACCCGAGCCTCTTCTACAAGGTGAGAGCCGAGGATGGCTCCTTCCTAGCGGTCTGGACTACGATGCCCTTCACGCTGGTCACAGATGAGCTTGTGGGAGTGAAGCCTGAAGCCGAGTACGCATACGTGGAGGTGGGCGGTCAGACCTGGGTGGTGGGGGCCGAAAGGCTGGAGGCCTTCGGGAAGGAGGCCGGGGTGGAACTGGGAAGGGTCGTGAAGAGGGTAAGGGGGAAGGAGCTCGAGGGGATGAAGTACGCTCACCCCCTCCTCGACCTGATCCCCGGGCTGGCGGGGCTCTCCGCCGACGGGAAGATCCATCGCGTTGTGGCGGAGGAGTTCGTGGACACCTCGACGGGTACGGGCCTCGTGCACATCGCACCTGCCAACGGCGAAGACGACTTCCAGGTGGCCACGGACAGGAAGCTGCCTGTCTTCTCCCCCCTCGACGACGAGGTCAGGTTCACGGCTGAAGCCGGGCGGTTCTCTGGGTTGTTCGCCAGGGATGCGGACGGACTCGTCTCACAGCTGCTGGCTGAGCGTGGGTCCCTGATACACGAGGGCAGGATAACCCATGACTACCCGACGTGCTGGCGGTCGGGGCACAGGCTGGTGTGGATGGCCCGCAGGGAGTACTTCTACTGGCTTGAGAAGGTCAAGGACGACCTGGTAAAAGCCGCGGAAGGGGTCGAGTACTTCTTCGACTCGCCGAAAAACAGGTTCCTCCAGTTCGTGAGGGAGTCCAGGCCTTGGTGCGTGTCGAGAGAAAGGGTCTGGGGCGCGCCTCTCCCCGTCTGGGCCTGCCCAGGCTGCGGGGAGAAGGTGGCGGCGTTCTCAAGGAAAGAGATAGTCGACCGGGCAGTAGAACTCCCCGACGGGCCTCGATTCGAACTGCACAGGCCTTGGATAGACAGAGTGGTCTTGAAGTGCCCGAAGTGCGGAGGGAAGGCACGCAGGGAGCCATTCGTTCTGGACTGCTGGCACAATGCCGGGGCGTCGCCCTACGCTTCTTTTAGTGACGACGAGTTCAGGCGTCTCGTCCCTGTCGAGTTCCTGACAGAGGCCATGGACCAGACGAGGGGCTGGGCCTACAACCTCCTCGTGCTTCACGTCCTCCTCACAGGAAAGCCCAAGGCGCCCTACAAGGCGTTCCTCTTCCAAGGGTTCGTCCTCGACGACAAGGGCAGGAAGATGAGCAAGAGCCTTGGCAACACGGTCTGGGGCCTGGATGTGCTCAGGAACTACTCCGCAGACCTGGTCAGGCTGTACATCATCGGGAAGAGCTCGCCGATCGACTCCTTGAACCTCGATCTGAAAGAAATGGGGCTGAGGCCCTACCAAGTCCTGAACACACTCTACCACCTCCACGTATACCTGTCCCAGAACGGAGGCGTGGACGGCTACGACCCCTCTAGGCACACACTCGCGTGGGCCAGGAGGAAAGGGCTCCTGACGATGGTTGACCGGTGGCTCCTCGCGAAGCTGGCCGACGCCTCTAATGCGGTCTCAGAGGCCTACGAGACAGGGAAGTTCAACGAGGCATGCAGGTCCCTCGAGGAGTTGACGATATCGTACGTGAGCCAGACCTACATCAGGCTCGTCCGGACTGAGCTCTGGAAGGACGACCCCAAGGAGAGGAGGAGGCGCCTGGCAATCTACGCGGTGCTCGGCCACGTCATGAGGTCGGCAGACGAACTCCTACATCCAATCGCCCCGTTCGCGACCGAGTTCCTCTACCAGGAGGTCTTCGCAGAACGGAAGTGGCAGACGCCCCTGCTCGGAATAGGGTACGGCCCGGTCGCAGGGCCTAGGGCCGGCGGCAGTGCCGAGGCGACGGTGGACTTCGCCCTGAACGTAGAGGAGGCGTGTAACTCTGCAAGGACGCGAGCCAGGCTGAAGCGGAGGTGGCCCCTCATGTCTGTGCAAGTCCTGGTCCCTGCAGGTTCGGCGAAGCTCGCGAGCGGCGCGAAGGCGACAATCGCAACGCTTTGCAACGTCAAGACAGTCGCGGTGTCTGAGTCAGTGTCCGCGTTCCCCGCCGGGTTCTCGATGAAACCCGCCGGTGCCCGAATAGGCGCGCTCTTCAAGGAGAGGACGAGGGAGGTCCTCGAAGCAGCGAGGCCGCTTGAGGGGGCTCTGGCTGTTGCCGCGTACCGGATCGGCAGGCCGGTCAAAGTCAGGACGAAGTCGGGCGAGGTCGAGGTCCCGGCGGCGGCGTGCGAGCTCGAGGTCCAACCTCGAGATGGCTACGAAGTCGGGGAGAAGGGGGGCGTCTTCGTCGCGATCTACAAGGAGAGGGATGAAAAGCTGATGGCGGAGGGTCTGGTAAGGGACGTGTCGAGGAGACTCCAAGCGCTCAGAAAGGAGCGGGGGTTCGTTCCGACCGCGATGCTCGGGTCGGCCGCCGTTGCCGGCCTCGATGAGGAGGACCTGGCCCTGCTCGAGCCGATGATCAGAGAGATAGCGTTCCTAGTGAGGGTCAGGAAAGTGGAGCTGCTGAAGGACCGTTCGGAGGGAAGGAAATGGTCGGAAGGAGACTTGGACGGAAAGCCGGTTTTCCTAGACGTGGGATAGAGTGACTTTCACGCCATTCTCGAGAGGACGCGGAGTCGGGTCGGGATCAGGGCCAGCATGAGGTCTCCAGGTTCGAAGCCGACGAAGCGATCAGGTCAATGGCATAGTTAGTCCAGGCTGAGAAGTGGTCTCATTTGTCACCAAAGGTCCAGTGTTTGTTGAAGAAGAAATTCGAGGCGAGGGCACCTAAGATCGCAAAGGCGAGAGCCCAGGGGAGTGCAATCCCTCCCAGAGTCACGTAGTCGGGCACTCCGAACCACCTCGTAAGGGCGTAGAAGATTAAGGACTGGACCCCGGCTCCGAAGCCGCCGACAATGCAATACCTGACGAATTGAGGGATCTTCATAACCTCCCGCGCATTTGCAGTGTCCTATTTAATCAGGGCCTAGTCGCCCTTCACGTAATCGGAGAGGGACGACTGGTAGGCCGACAGAGTCCTGGCCGAGAAACCCATCCGGCGGAGGTCGCTCGCGAACTCGGCCGCAAACCCGTGCGTGGTGTACACCATCTCCGGAGAGACGGCCTCCACGAGCTTGATCAGTTCGGTGTAGTCACAATGGTCGCTGAGAGGGAACGAGTAGTCCGCGCCCAGAGAACCGCTGTATCCTCCCTTGATTGCCCAGCCGCTGAACGCAACGAGGATGGCCCCGTACCTCTTCCTGAGGTGCGACATGAGGCGGCTCCTGCCGCTTGACATCGGGGCGACCATCACCCAGGGCCCGTCGGGGAGCATGTCAGCGTCCTCCGAAGGGTTGAACCTGTGCCCGGTTTTCAGCGGGACGCCGTGGTCGACGTGTATCTTGTTCATGGATGCCACGCTGTCGTGGAAGAAGAGCGGCTCCCAGCTGGAGAAATAGTACGCCAGGAGCTGCGCCTTGCCTAGGGGGTAACCCATCAGGACGACCGGCCTTCCGCGGTCAAAGGCCGACCCTATCAGCCCGTTCACGTCCCGGACCAGCTTCGCAGTCTGGGGAAAGACGTACTCTGGGCTGCCGTAGGTCGTCTCCATTATCAGAATCCGCGCCCTCCTCGTCCTGCACTTGCCCAGGAAGGCCCTCTCTCTGCCCGAGGCGTCCCCTGTATAGTAGACCTCGTCGGCGATCTTGATGGCGCGTGAGCCGAGTATGTGGCCTGAGTCGAGGAGCTCCACGCCCTCGACCTCCTCTGTTGTATGGCCGAGGTCGTAGCCGCGGGCCTTCGCCAGGTCGCTTGTCTCCTTCGAAGCGATGACTCTCTCGTTCCTGGCCGGGTTGTGCATGTGGTCTACGTGGGCGTGGGAGACGAAGGTGTAGTCTGCGTGGACTGCCCCCTTCGGATCCAAGACGAAGCGGGTCTCCCCGGCGTCGACCTGAATTCCGCTGTTCGACGAGACCCTGACGCCCGCCAAGTCACCGCGCCGAAGATCGTCTTCGATTATTAAGCTGTCGAGACCCTGAAGGCCTTCCATTCGCCAGGACCGAGGGAAGCCTCGAAGGTCATTATTGGGAAGACGCGCAGGGTGGAGACCTTGGCCCAAGACCCGCTGGCTCGGTCGTATTCTTCGAGGGGCGTGCTCAGGCGCTTCGAGAGTTCCGGGGCGCGCGGGGGGAAGCTCACCGAAGCCCGTGCGGGGATAGTGGACGAGTTGCCGAGGCATATTGCCTGTCCCGGACCGTGAAGGGAGACTGCGTGGAGTCCTCTGACGGGCACTTCCAGGATTTCGGCCTTGGCGAACCTCATGCCGTGCTTGACCTCGAGACGCGAACCTGAGGCGAAGACGTGTACCCTTCCGCCTCCTCTGCCCACGAAAACGGTGACCGGCTCCCCCGCCCAGACCTCCGAGGCGAGGACCCACTTCAGGCTCGAAGAAGGAGGAGGAGAGGAAGATACCGTGCCGGCTGCGAACTCAATCCCGAGCTCGCCTTCCAGGAGTCCCTCGACCAGCCTGGCGGCCGCTACGGGGTCGCTGTCTTCCCCGTGTGCCTCCCGGCCTTCCACGTCGACCCAGTACGGGAACTCGCCCGGGGATCCCCCGAGCCTGACCGAATCCTCGACCGCGAGCTTGGCTATCTTTTCCAGCGACAGGCTTCCGATCCCAGCGAGACTGACCCTGTAGCACAGGAGCGCATGGGCGAGCGCCGCCCGGGTCCAGAATCCGCCGAGCTGCCCCTGGCCGTAGCTGGGGTTGAAGTACAGCCGGTTGGAGCTCGGGACCGTCCTGGGTCCGTACGGGGTCTCGAAGTCCTTCTCCAGGAGCCTGTGAACTGCGGCCTGCTCGGCCGAGGCGAGGAATCCGTGCCTGTAGGCGGCTACGGCCATGTCGACGGTCTCGTCTCCCCGTAGCCTCCCGGAAGGGTCGAGGCAGAGCGAGAGGAAACCACGTTCGTCTACCAGCCTCTTCCTGACCATCTCGGCCAGCATCTCTGCCCTCTCGCGGAACCTTCCTGCGTCGTCTGGCTTCGCGACCTGTCGGGCGACCTGGGCGGCCCCCTCAAGTCCGCCCGCCGCCGCAAGAGAGATCTCCGGTATCTCGCCAGCAGGATAGCCGCGTCCCAGTGACCTGCGCCAGCCTTGGGGGAGGGCGGGGCTGGTCCTCAGCGAATACTCCTTCGAGGAGGCCATCAGAAAGGAAGCGAGTTTCTTCACGAGCGGGTACAGGGACCTGGTCAGCTTCTTGTCCCGGGCAAGGAGCAGGTGGGCAGAAACAGCCTGGAGCAGCACGGCAGATTCGAGGGCGCCGGGTTCCGTATGGTCCGAGGAGTGAGGCATCGAGCCGTCCCTGCGGAGGAGGCGCTTTGCGCCCTCGATGACCGAGAGCGCCCCCTCCCTGTCGACGAACGAGAGAGCTTTCAGCGACTCGAGCCTGTCGAGGCCGTCGCTTCCATGCCTGGCGCTCTCCAACACGGCGACCGCCCAGGCTGCGGATTCGGTCAGTGAAGGGCTCGACGTCGCGATCAGCGGACCCTGCCGGCGGGGAGCCTTCCAGTCCCCCTGGAAGCGGCCAAAGTCGGAGAGGGCTTCCTCGAGCTTTGCCGGATTGTAGATTGAGACGAATGTGACATCCTTCGTTTCGGAGGGAGCGAGGTCCAGCTCGTGGAGCGTGAGGATTATCACCTGACCAGACATGCCGGCTGTGGTGTCACCGAGCTCACCTGAGCTGATCAGGTCGCGAACCCTCGCCCTTTCGGTCGTCATGAAGAGTCTCTTCGGGGACGGGAGCGAGCCTACGACCCGCGCGCTTGGGAGGTCCGAGACCTCGTCCATGGCCACGTGGCTCCCCCTGCTGAAGGCATTGACCCCGAGGGCTCCCCACCCCATCGAGACCTCGCTCAGCTGGGAGGCGGTGGGGTCTAGGACGTCGATCAGCCTGAGGGTGACCTGGGCGGTCCCAGCATTCTTCAGCTTCACCCTTCTCAGATAGCCGGAGGAGGCCCCTTGGAAGAACTCGATCGATTCCGCGACTTCGATGGCGTCGAAGACCCTGCCGGCCAACTGAGCCTGGCGGGGGGTGACGCGCATCGCCCAGTCAGGCCTCTGTGCTTGGACGACGACCCCTGCTTGGACCTTGTAGATCGAGAGGCGCTCGAAACCGAAGACGGCCCGGCGCTCCGGGAGAGAATCGAACGACCTCAGAGAGCCGTCCGGGTCAAGAAGAATCCTGTAGTCGCGCATCCGCAGGGTCAGGGGTCTTCTGACGGCCGAGGTGCGTAGCCCCGGCGTCCTGCTCGGAAGTGCCTCGACAGTGGCGCCCATGATTCCAAGGTAGGCACCATTCGCATAATATCAAGATAAAGGGCTGTACGAGACTAATAAGAGAAGAAGATTTCACCACAAGGACAGGCACAGCCAAGTCAAGGCCGAGAACGAGACGCGCGCGCTACCAGCTCCTAGTACCAAACGAACAACACATAAGCAGGTAAAGAAGCCCATCCCGTCAGAGGCCATACTCTTGTCAAGCCCTAACAAGGATGAGCGCAAGTCCGTTCTCAAGACAATCAGATTCTCAGAATCGTTGGAACGTTCTCTTGAGAAGGGAGCTGCTGATGAAGGTACGACCGTCAACGCGCTAGCCAACTCAATCCTTGGCGAGTATTTTGACTGGAGAAAGAAAGTAGAGGAGTTTGGATTCATTTCGCTTCACAAGCCGATCGTCATTAGACTAATCGAAGAGTTGGATGACGAGACACTCGCCCGAATAGGGCGAGAGGATGTGGCCGCCTCGTGGATAGAACAGGCAGAGTTCTTCCTTCAAGACTCCTCTCCGAACGAGACGTTGAAGGCCATGAACAGAAGGTCCAAGACTAATCCCGGAGCAGTGACAAGAATAACGCAGGAAGAGAACGCGTATACGATTGTCATGCTCCATGATTTTGGTCCCAAGTGGAGCATCGTCGTGAAAAGCGCTCTCCAAGAATTTGTGAGACAGTCGTTTCATGTCGAGCCGCAGATCATTGTGGGAGAGTCGGTCGTCACGGCCCGTTTCGAGGTCAACCCGAAGAACCTTCCCTCCTGATAGGAAATCTCTCCTTACTTTCGCTCCGTACCTCCTCACCGCTCAAAGAAACTGTCTAAACTCTCTCCATCAAACAACCAAAGCAGTAACTAGGGAACCGTGCTCCCTGATACTCAACGAACAAAACCTAAGTAGGGTAAGGAGCAGCTCTTCCTCTCAGAGACCATCCTCTTGTCAAATTCCAGCAAGGTTGAGCGCAAGTCCATTATCAAGACATTCAGAATCTCAGAATCGTTGGTACGTTCTCTTCAGAAGGAAGCCGCCGATGAAGGCACGACCGTCAACGCATATGTCAACTCAATCCTTAGTCGGCATCTCAATTGGGACAAGAAGCTACTGGAGTTTGGAATCGCTGAGCTTCCTAGGTCGATGCTAATGAGCCTACTTGAAGGGTGCGATGACGAGACACTCGCTCGAATAGGGCGAGAGTCATTCGCCGTGCGAAAAGAGATGGCAGAGTTCTTCTTCCAAGACTCTTCCCCGAAAGGGATACTGAACTTCTTGACGGCGCGGTCCAGGTTCAATCCCAAAGACCAAACGAAAATAACGCAGGAAGAGGACAAGTATGTAATTGTCATGCACCATGATTTCGGTCCCAGGTGGAGCATCGTCGTCAAGAATGGTCTCGAAGAGTTCGTGAAGCAGTCGTTTCACGTCGAGCCGCGGATCAGTCAGGGGGAATCGGTCGTAACGGCTCGTTTCAAGGTCGATTCGCGGAACTTGCCCATCTGACAGGAAATCGTATAGCCTCTTCACCTCTCTTGAAGACGTAAACTGTTCCCTCGCTGACAAGGTTCTGTAAAGCCTGCGGTTGATTGAGCGTGGTCGGGGCGTTGTAAGAAGCCGGTTGACGGGGTTCTATAGAATCTGGAAAGCTAACCCGTGCTACTCGTCGTTACTGTGCAGAGGATGGTTGCTCCATGAACTTCGATGGTCGTATCCATGCCATCGACTGTCACGCTTCCCGAATGTGGTGGGAAGGCTTGGGGCAGAATCGCATAACTGTAGGTTCCATTAGGGACCGAGAACCAAATGGCTGAGTAGTTCTCGTAAGAAGGGAGGGAATTGAAGAGGCTTTCTGACAAGGGAAGCGTTACATTTGACGGTCGAGCTATCGTTTGTTTATCCATGACCACGGCCCAAGGAGCAGTCCAGACCTTCGGCGAACATACCCCCTGTTGCGTGAACTCCACTTCATACAAACGTGACTGCCCATTCGTTGGAGTCCCCATAGGGAAGAAGACCGAACCGATTCCCAATCCTATCACGAGAGCAATAGCAACCGAAACAATCACGCCTTTCCTTTCCATTGGTCGGACCGGGCTCCTCTACGTTATAGTTCTTGATTCTCCGACTTGCTTTCCCTTGGATGTGTTCTATATCAGAAGCTTCCGAACGTCCCAAACGGGATTGTGCTGAGGAGCTTCCACTGGCTTCGGTCAATCCGCTCCCTCGGCGTGCCTTTCGACGACTACATCAGACCGCACGACGCCCTCAAGGGAGAAACACCTGCCGAGAACCTCAAAGGGCAACACACTTTGACTGCTGAGTTCGGGTGATTCGACTAGTCATCGTTTACCTGCTGTCCGCGTCCTTGTTGTGTTCAAAGGTGGAATACAAGGTAATCTACCGCTCGTATAGTCACACTCGCCTTATCGGAAGACAGAGCGTGATTAGAGACCAAGAGGAGACTGACGAGAGGAGCGAAGCTCAATCC
>JBEKHX010000026.1:0-13637 GCA_050012055.1 Nitrososphaerales archaeon | reverse complement strand
GACTGGATGAAATTCGCTCTGTCGATCTCGCCTGGTCCGCCCATTCTGGGGTTGACCGCATTTATCCTCAGCATCCTCACAAAGAAGTCCTGGACCTTGCCTGCATCGCGGTCAATGTCGGAACTCAGTCTTGAGAGGAGGTCAGGGCTTGTCTGCATAGATACTCGGGTCCTTGGGCCATCCGAATAAAGATAGCCACCTCCAGCGGCTTAGACACGACTCCTCCCTCACTCGCCAGCGCCGCCAATCGTCGTAGGGCTTGCAAGTGCAGTAGACGACTCGGGCTGAACTCTTAAATCGAGAGTCGCACCCCGAGACCTTCGTGCAGAAGCACATCATAAGGGCACCGCGGGGCAGCGAGATCTCTTGTAGGAGCTGGCACCAAGAGGCCGCGCTCCGGATGCTGATGAACAACCTAGACCCAGAGGTCGCCAAGGACCCGGAGAGACTGATTGTATACGGTGGAACGGGGAGGGCCGCTCGGAGCTGGCCTGCCTATGAAGCGATTGTGAAGTCACTGAAAGCTCTGGCTAACGATGAGACACTACTCATCCAATCCGGCAAACCCGTCGCGGTCTTCAAAACGAGCGAGAGGGCCCCGAGGGTGCTCATCTCCAACGCAATGATCGTGCCGAAGTGGGCTGACTGGTCCTACTTCAGGGAGCTGGAGAAGAGGGGGCTCACGATGTACGGGCAGATGACTGCGGGGAGCTGGATGTACATCGGCACTCAAGGGATACTCCAAGGTACCTATGAGACCCTCGCGGCCCTTGCCTCGAAGCACTTCGGCGGCTCGCTGAAGGGAAGAATAGTCCTGACTTCCGGGCTCGGCGAGATGGGGGGTGCCCAGCCTCTCGCTGTCACGATGAACGAGGGGATCGCGTTGGTCGTCGAAGTCGACCGGAAGGCGATTCAGAGGCGGCTCGACAAAGGCTATTGCGACATGGTCGTGGAGAGCCCTCGTGAGGCCCTCGATTTGGCGCGGACCGCGGCAAAGGAGGGAAGAGCTATCTCCGTAGCCCTCCTCGGCAACTCCGCAGAGGTCCTCCCGGAGCTCGCAAAGTCGGGGTTCAAGCCTGACGTGATAACCGACCAGACTGCGGCTCACGACCTGCTCGCTGGCTACATCCCTGAAGGCCTGAGCGTCAATGAAGCTTCTGCGCTGCGTGAATCTGACCCGGAGACGTACCTGAAGCGCTCTATGGCGTCGATCGCAAGACACGTCACCGCGATGCTCGAGTTCCAGCGCGGAGGGGCCGTCGCCTTCGAATACGGCAACAACATCCGAAAGATGGCGAAGGACGCAGGGGTAGGAGATGCGTTCAAGATTCCCGGCTTCGTGCCTGAATACATCAGGCCGCTCTTCTGCGAGGGAAGAGGCCCATTCCGGTGGGTCGCCCTGTCCGGTAGGCCGGAGGACATCTACGCGACAGACGAGGCCATCGTGAAAGAGTTCGGGGACAATCGTCCGTTGATCAGATGGATCACAAAGGCGCATGAGAGAGTCCAGTTCCAAGGCCTCCCAGCGAGGGTCTGCTGGCTGGGATACGGGGAACGGGCGAGGTTCGGAAGAGTCATCAACAGAATGGTCCGCGACGGGACCATCTCTGCACCGATTATAATCGGGCGCGACCATCTTGATTCTGGTTCGGTGGCCTCGCCCTACAGGGAGACCGAAGGAATGAAGGACGGGTCTGATGCCATCGCCGACTGGCCGATCCTCAATGCGCTTCTCAACGCAGTCTCTGGGGCCTCTTGGGTCTCCGTCCACCATGGCGGCGGAGTCGGCATCGGCTATTCGATTCACGCAGGACTCGCGGTCCTTGCCGACGGGTCAAGTGAAGCCGACGAGCGAATTGAAACCGCACTCACGAACGACCCTGGTCTCGGCGTGGCGAGACATGCCGATGCGGGATACGACGATGCGCTCCGGACTGCGAGGAGCAAAGGCGTCAGGATACCGATGGCTGAGGGCTAGCGGCATTCGGAGTCTTGCGTCTCCAGCCGTACATGTAGTACACGACGTAGAACGCCGCTGCGGACGCAGCCAGAGCAGAAAGCGCATCGGTTACTGTGCTCGTTGAATTGAAGGCGCTCACCCAGGCAGTGGGGGCAAGGTACCCCGCATAGACGAGAACCGCGGACCATCCTAGGCAGCCGGCGACGGTCATCAGGATGAACGACTTGACGTCCATCCTGAAAAGGCCGGCCGGGAGTGAGATGACTGTTCTCAGAACAGGTACGAACCTTGCGAGGAAGACAGTCCATCTGCCCGAGGTGTCAAACCATGTCTCCGCCCGCTCAAGGGCCCCGCTGTGAACTCGGAAGAACTTCAGCATCCTTACTACGAAAGGTCTCCCGAGCCGCCTGGCAAGGTAGTAGTCTAGGAGGGCTCCTGCAAGACTGGCCACCGTGCTCACTAGGAGGACTAGCCAGAAGTTCAGGATGCCCTGGGAGACAAGGTATCCCGCAAACGGGAGCACGACCTCGCTCGGTATCGGCAGCGAGGCGCTCTCAAGCGCCATCAGCGCGAAGAGACTGACGTAGCCCGTGTTCTTCATAAAGTTGCGCAGGCTCGATTCGGAAAGCACAGACCCTCCCGCCCCTGAGAACCAGGCTCCGAAAGGGAGCTCAATCACATGTGCAAGTTGCAGCAACCCGACAGTAAGGACTGCAGCGGCAGCGACGAAGAGAAGTCTGCTCCTCGGTATCAGTGGAGCTGAATGACGAGTCGCTTCTGCCAACTTTCTCCGAGGCCTCTGAACGCTTTATAGAACTTTAGCGGTCAGGGCAAATTGCGGGTTGGTCAGACTGTCGCACGCTACGACTTCGAGAGTTCTTCGACAAGCTCCTTCGCCCTGTCGAATCTGATTTTCTTCTCCTCCACCATTCTCATTGCCACAAGGTCGACCATCTTGCCAGTGGCTCCAGCTGAAACCGCGATGTTCCTCGCATGGAGTTTCATGTGGCCCCTCTGTATGCCCTCAGTCGCGAGCGCCCTGAGCGCCGCGAAGTTCTGCGCGAGCCCTACTGCTGCCATCACCTCTGCCAGCTCCGTCGCGGTCTTGACACCCAGGATCTTGATCGCGGCCCTCGCCGCCGGGTGCGTCTTTGCCGCTCCGCCGACCAGCCCAACTGCCATGGGCATCTCTAACCTTCCTACCAGATCGCCGTTGGCATCCTTCTCCCAAGTAGTGAGTGGCTTGTATTTCCCGCTCCGGGATGCGTAGCTGTGTGCCCCTGCCTCAAGGGCCCTGATGTCCTGTCCGCAGGCTATCCCGACGGCGATGACCCCGTTCATTATCCCCTTGTTGTGTGTCGCGCATCTGTAGGGGTCAGCATCTGCGAACGCGTAGGCGAAAACGATTCCGTCTACGGCGTCCACTCCTCCAATCGCTTCCTTGTCAAAGACGGCAGTTGCCCTGACCAGTCGCCTGTCGGCGAGGTTGGAGATTATCCTGAGGAAGACCCTCCCTCCAGTGATTTCCTCCACCATTGGTGCCACGGCTTCAGCCATCGTGTTCACGGCGTTTGCCCCCATCGCATCTCCCGTGTTCACGATGAGCTCTGGCACTACCATCGGCCCCTTTACGGTGGAAAGGACCTTCACGTTCAGGTCCTTGGCCCCTCCACCGAGCGACACCAGCATCGGATCTTGATCGTTAGCCTTCTTCAGGATCTCAGCCTTCCTCCCAAGTAGCCGGGACCTTGCCCCCTCCGGATTGTTCACGTCGACGACCTGGATTTGCCCGATCATCACGGCACCAGTGTTAGTGACGCTGAAGCCTCCTTTCACCCTGGCCATCTTCGCTGCGTTGCTCGCGGCCGCCACCACCGACGGCTCTTCAAGGGCCATGGGCACGAGGTAGTCCTTCCCGTTGACCTTGAAGTTGACAGCGATCCCCATCGGAAAAGTTATCCCCCCGATAACGTTCTCGATCATCCTGTCTGCGACATCGCTTGGAAGTCCGCCAGTGTTCGCGAGGGTCTTCGCTTCTTCGTCGGGCAGACCAGTTAGCTTCTTGACGATGTTCATCCTTTCTTCCATCGACAGCTTGTAAAAACCCGGTACTTCGGAACTTCCTTGCATTGCCTTCGTGTTGCACATCAACGTCTGGTTATTTAATCCGAGCGACTGCTCGAAGCAATCGTAGCCTCTTGGCGAACTGCGCGAACGGGCGTAGGCCACTCGTTCCCCCGCGTAAACATAAAAGGCGGTTGAGGGGGCGGTGAGAAACGACGGGCCGGTCGTCTAGCTTGGTTAGGACATCGCTCTGACACGGCGAATTCGCGAGAGTTGTTCTTGCACGCCAAGGTCCCCGGTTCAATTCCGGGCCGGCCCACCAAAGACAAGCTCAGTATGGCCTCTGTTCGTCTAGATTAGCTAGATTCTTGCTGTTTACGCGACTGGTTGCAAGGTCCGAATCCCACAGGGCCTGGACTCTCTCGTTGGGTCTGGATCTAGCATGGTGAATCATTCAGGTCCGACCAGTGCCGCCGTAACCGACGTCTTATTCCTCTATGTGATTCCGTATCGCACGCAGCAGCTTCGGGTTTTTCCGGAGAAAATCGACCAACCCCTCTATCTTACGAATGGTCGCAGGTTGGATGTGATGCTCTATCCCCTCCGTATCTTGGTAGGCTACCTCATCTTCCACGCCGAGCATCAAGAGCAATTCTGATACTATGCTGTGCCTCGCGATCACGGACTTCGCGATTCTCGCGCCTCTGTCGGTCAGCCTGATGCCTCGGTAGCGCTCGTGCACAAGGTAGTCCTTCGCAGAGAGTCTCTGCAGCATACTCGATACGGTGGGGGGTTTGACTCGCAGGTTCTCTGCGATGTCGACCGTGTTCGCGTAACCCTTATCGTGGATTAGATGGTAGATTACCTCAAGATAGTCTTCCAGCCTCGACATCTCCTCTTGTTGCTCTGTCTGGGTCACTTTTGCCAATTAGTCCCCGACGGCGAAGTAGGCCATCGCCCATTAAAAGCGTTCTCGAGTGACTAGGCCAACCTAAACAAAGATGAGGCTCCTAATTATGTTAGAGGCGTCTAAATTTAAGTACGGCAGGTGACTATCCCTGGCGTGAGCCATGCGCGCGCCCTGGAATAGATCTCTAAAAACACCCGAGCAGCTCGAGGAGAAACAGGAACGGATGCGCTACCGGGTTTCTCTGCGCCAACTATTCCTCTATCTCGGCCCCGCTCTCATCGTGAGCATGGCCTACATGGACCCGGGGAACTACGGGACAGACATCCAGAGCGGCGTACAATTCAAGTACGAACTTCTGTGGGCGGTCTGGCTGGCCAACCTCATGGCCATGATGCTGCAGTACCTGTCTGGAAAGCTGGGAATTGCGACCGGAAAGGACCTTGCCGAACTCGTCCGCTTATCCCTGAAGTCCAGGAAGCTCATCATCCCCTACTGGCTGGCAGTGGAGGCGGCTGCAGCGGCGACAGACCTGGCCGAGTATCTGGGTACCGTCATTGCGCTCAACCTGCTCTTCCACATCCCTCTCCTCTACGCGTCCATCTTCGGCGCGGCAGACGTAATCATTCTCCTGGCTCTCACGTCAGAGCGCTTTCGAATCGTCGAATACTTCTTCATGCTCTTTGTTTCCATGATAGCGATAGGCTTTCTCTATCAGGTGATCATTGTAGGGCCGAGCCTGACCGAGATCGCGTACCACTCTGTGGCTGTTTCTCTTAGCAGCAAGACCGCCCTGCTGGTGGTCGGGATAATCGGTGCAACCGTGATGCCACACGCACTCTTCGTCCATTCCACGCTCACGAAGAACAAGCTGACCACCGGAAGCATTGAGGAGAAGAGGAGGCACAGGAGGTTGCACCTCATGGAGGTCATCATCACCCTCACCATCGCCGGCCTCGTCAACGTCGCGATTCTCGTCTGTGCTGAGCCTCTTAGTGCTAACTACACTGGCGTATATTCAATCGCTCAGTTTTCCCAGGTGATGCAGCCCCTGTATGGCTGGCTTGCAGTTACCGTATTTGCGATAACGCTGCTCGCTTCAGGCCTCGCCTCTTCGACCACGGGCACGCTTGCAGGCATGGCGATGATGGATGGGCTGCTGGGCACTCACGTGAACAAGAACCTTCGGAGGATCGTGACGAGGCTAGTGAACGTCTTTCCTACTACGATTGCCGTCTTGATTGGACTCAATCCTTTGTCGTTGCTGATCTACAGTCAAGCAATCCTCAGTTTGATGATTCCGCTGCCGATGATTCCTCTGATAGTCTACACGAGCAGGGGAAGGGTGATGGGCGAGTTCGTGAACAGCAAGATTACCACGATTCTTGGGATACTCGCTGCTGCTACTATTCTCTTCCTGAACTTCTATCTGCTCTCCACTTACCTTTAGGGTGCTTAGTCGGCACAAGGGGACCGGGTGGTTTCAAGAAACTCTTCCGAGGAGGTGTCGCAAACTGGGCGGCAAGCGATACGAGTTGTACGGTTCTTGTGGAAGAAGACTTCAAGACTGCGTATAGCTTCGAGATTCAACCTTTAATCAGAGGAATGAACCTCGGCTGATGACCGATGCTGTCAGGCTCCATCTGCGCTGTCTGCGATTGTGCCGAATCTTCATGCGAGAGTTGTAAGACTCCGAGTGAGTGCGCCAATTGTGCTTCCTGTTGCTGTCCGCAGACTCACGCGACTTGGAGGATGGGCAGGATTCGTCAGGGGGTCACTCTCGAGTATCTCAGCCTAGCTTGGATGGGAGTTGAGGTCGTCGGTTCGATTGGAATCGGCCTGCTCTCGATGAGTTTTGCTCTGCTCGCGTTTGGCAGCGACAGTGTTGTCGAGATGGTTTCTGCCTTTGTGGTGACTCTTCATCTGAAGAGTGATTCGTCGGGCTCGGATGGTCTCGGCGATAAGGCAGAGGCGGCGACGAAGTTCCTCCTCATCGCTCTGATTCCGATAATCGGAGGTGGTGCGCTCTACTCCTACCTTGCAGGAATCGAGCCAGAGTCATCTCTCTTGGGAATCGCGGTAGCCCTTGGAGCGGTCATCATCATGCCCGTCCTCTGGGTTCGAAAGAGGAGAATAGGAAGGGAGACGAACTGTGCGCCTCTCTCGATGGACGCCGTTCAGTCGGCCACCTGTTTCCTAATGTCCCTTGCCCTCCTCGGAGGTCTGGTCATCAACTATCTCTTCGGTATTGGCTGGATGGACTACGTTGCCGCTGGCGTCATTCTCGCTTTCGTGGCGAAGGAAGGTATAGAGGCGTTCCGTGTGCCTCTGACTCCTCCAGCGACCGATGCTCAAAGCAACCAGTTGCGTGAACAGCGAGAATCTAGCGAATCTGGACAAACAAAGCCAATTCTGGGCTTATTTTCGACGGGGCTGATCGGACTTGACCTATCCAGCGCGCGGTCCAAGGTCGGGCTACCAATATTAGCGATAATCAAGCTCTGTTTGCTTGTTTGAGTAATAATTAGGGTATTTCAGAAGGCAGTTTGACGGTCCGAATCCCACCGGGCCCGCTACTAAGGGGTGTCGGGCACCCTCTGCAAGAACACCCTGTCGTCGGGTAGCGCTGCATAGGCTTATGTAATTAGTTCCACGCGTGCGTGCCAATGAAATGGGTAACACGCGAGAAGGCGATGGTGGACAGAATCGCCTGTCCATGGCTCATCAAGAACTTCGTGGACCATGACGCGGAGTTCCTCTTCGTGCCCGCCGACAGGGTCCTCGAAGTGGCGAAGAGCGAGGGGGCCATCCCCTACGACGTGGGCGGAGTGGAGCTGGGGCATCACGGGGACCAGTGCAGCTTCGACGCGATCGCTCAGAAGTACTCGATCAAGGACCCGGCAGTCCTGGAGCTCGCCAAGGTGGTGCGGGGGGCCGACACGCCCAACAGGAACCTCACGCCAGAATCGCCCGGGCTCAACTCCATAGCGGGAGGATTCAGGGCCATCACCAAGGACGATTTCGACAACATGGCGAAGCAGTTCTACGTGTACGACGCGCTCTACGCCTTCTTCAAGGCGAAAGCGGCAAAGGTGTAGCCGTTGCTCTGGGCGACACGCCACGAGCCGCACCTGGACAGGTGCGCCTCCGCCTGGCTCATCAAGAGGTTCATCGATCCTAACGCCACCTTCGCGTTCGTGGGGAGAGGTGAGGCCCCGCCGAGCGGTTCAATCCCGTTCGTGCTGCCCGGGGCGGAGGTGAACCCAGTGGAGGGGGTCTCCACCTCCTACGACGCCCTGGTAGCCAAGCATCAGGTGAGAGACCTCGCGGCCCTGAGGATCGGGGAGATCATACATGACTACGAAGTGGACGCCGGGGAAGACGTCGCGAGGACGAGGCTCAGGGAGACTGCCGGGGTCTTCGAGGTGGTCAGGGGCCTCGCCCTGGTCTCGAAGTCCGACCAGGAGACGGTGGCCGGTGCGCTTGTGGTCTTCGACTCGTTGCACGCCCAGCTGACCTCTGAGGCCGCTCACAGAGACGCATCAGATTGAAGGCCGATGACAAGTTCTTCTACACCTTTTGTGTGGCGGGATGCCTAGCCATACTCAGCACGACGCTGTCCAAGAACCCCATCCTCCCCCTGCTCTCTGAAAGCCTAGGTGCCCAGGGGGTCACGCTGGGGCTCATCGCGGCGGCGTCCACCGTTCCTGGAATCCTCGTGAGCCTCCCCGCGGGCTCCCTTTCCGACATCATTGGGAGCAGGAAGGTGATGTGGATCTCCGCCATCGTCTTCGCCACCGCTCCCTTCCTCTACCTGCTGGTGTCCACGCCCCTAGAGCTCATCATCGTGAGGTTCTACCATGGCTTCGCCACGGCGATCTTCGTCCCTGTGGCAAACGCCGTGATTGTGGACCGGTATCCCCAGCGCAAGGCCGAGAGGCTCTCCCTTTTCTCGTCGTCGACCCTCGTCGGGAGGAGCCTGGCGCCCTTCCTTGGAGGGGGGATCCTCGTTATGACGAACAGTAACTATCATGACGTCTACTGGGTCGTGGGCGTCGCCGGTGTGGCTACGCTCGTGGCCATCTTCGTGGTCTTCAGGCGGGGGACGGACGTCGTCGCTGCGCCGGCCAAACGACTGAGCCTAGGGCCCCAACTGCGCGCCATGGCGGGAGACCTGCATGTCCTAGTGGCCAGCTCGGTCGAAGGGGCACAGTACTTCGTCTACGGCTCCTTCGAGTTCTTCATGGTGGCGTACGCGCAGCACGTGGGGCTGGGTGTCGGGGCCATCACCCTCATCGCGGGCGTGCCGATAGTGACGGTCGTCGTCTCAAAGCCGGTGATGGGCGGGCTATCTGACCGCTTCGGCCGCTTCTGGCCCATTGTGGCCGGCCTGGTGCTGAGCTCCCTCCCTCTGCTAGTAATCCCCATCACTTCTTCGTTCCCCATCCTGCTGGTGACCTCCCTCCTCTACGGCTTTGGCTTCTCGACGGCCACGTCCTCCACGACGGCCTTGGTCTCCGACATCTCGAGGAACTCGGCGTCGGGGTCGGCGATGGGCTTCTTGGGTACTGTGATGGACATCGGACAGGCGCTGGGCCCCGTAGTGACCGGATACGTAGTCGCGACCTCTGCAGGGTATGTCGGCGGCTTCTGGCTTCTGGCTGGCGTCCTCTTGGTCTTCGCAACTATCTTCGCCCTTGCTTTCGTCAGGCCAACGCGATTACCAACACATCCAAGAGGGTGAGCAGCATCTTCGGGGCACCTATCAGTGGAGTCTTGCTCGGGGCCAGTCTTGCATCGATTCCACTGCTAGTTGGGGGCTTCTCCACGATCCTATACGACATCTTGGCGTTCTCGTCATACAGAAGAAAGGCTAGATGATCACAGCCTCGGAGATAAGCTGGAGGCTAGGCAATCGGTCATATTCTCCTTTAACTACACAGAGACACGGCAGATGGACAGAACATGGTGCAGGCGACTCCGCTGCTCCTGGAGGCCTTACTCGCGCACGCCTTCCGATCAGGCTTGTCGAATGAAAATCAAAAGCGAGAGTTCACTGCCTGTCGCAATGTTTACAGAATGCGGCGCCTACATTCAGACACACATGCTCATCAGGGTTCACGTGATTCCAAACGCAAGAGAGGCTAGTGTAACCAAGGTCGACGAATCAGTTTTCGAAGTAAGGGTCGATGAAAGGGCGATACATGGCCGAGCCAACAAGAGACTTCTGGAGATCATGGCCAAGCATCTTGGGGTTCCGAAATCAAAGGTCTTCATCACAAGAGGGGCGAAGACGAGAGATAAAATAATCGAGGTGGTCCCTTGAGGCGCGCGCTTGGCTTGTTTGCTAAGCGCCCATGCGGACCCAATGCGCTAGTGCGCGCGCGGTCACGTGCATAGGCGACAACTTCGTATCCTGCTGAGAGCGCCTGCTTCACAAGTTGCTTGCCCGTGCCACCCGTTGCTCCGAAGACGGTGATTCTTGTCAAACTCTCCTCCTAGACCGCGGAATCCTGTTGAGATTCATGCTCGACCTCTACGTCCCAGGTGAGCCCGATTCTGGCCCAGAATACTTGGAAGAGCTTGTTTCAGGCTTATTTCGATATCCGAGTTCGGACCCCATCCGGATTCATTTCCTGCCCGTCTTTCGGATCCCATTGGGCCCGCAAAGACGTATTAGGCGACTACATCCGGCGTGCCCAACGGCGAAGATGAGACAACTTGTCCAGGATTCTGGCGTTCGTGGATATTTTCGTGGAGTCAACGGAGATGGACAATGTTGTAGCCGCACTCTCTAAGCTCGAGACGCTGGAGGAGCTCTACGAAGTCACGGGAGAGTTCGACATAGTCACTCTAGTGTCCGCATCCGACATTGAGGAGTTCCGGGAAATCTTGAAGAACAAGATAATGAAGATCAAAGGTGTGAGGAGCACCGTAAGCTCGGTAGTCCTACACACCTACAAGGGTCCAAGGTCAGGCGACGGTTCGCAGGGTCCGCGGCGCCTACATCAGTAGGACTTCGGCGATTACTCTCTTGATTCGACCGGCTCTAAACCAACGGGGTCCTAGTGCGTGATCGATGCTGCACAGGCTTTCTCTCTAGTCCTGATTCTGGGCGCTGCGCTCGGGCTTGCCTGGCTGATTTCTCCCTATCTCGTCCGGGTGTACAAGCGGGTTCCAGGCCGATTCGACCGGCTCCTGAATCCCGTCGAGAGTGGCATCTACCGACTAGTGGGGGTCGACACCGACCACGTCATGGGATGGAAGGAGTTCTTCCTCGCCGGGCTCCTGGTAAACACAGTCCAGATGATGCTGGCGTTTCTAATCCTAACCTTCCAGGGTTCTCTCCCCCTGAATCCACAGCACTTTCCCGGTCTGAGCTGGGACCTATCCCTGAACACAGTCGTCTCGTTTGCGACCAACACCAACCTCCAGCACTACGCCGGCGAGGGCGCTCTGTCCTATCTCAGCCAGATGACAGCCATTCAGTTCCTCCAGTTCACGTCCGCGGCGACCGGGATGTGCATGGGCGTGGCCATGGTGAGGGGCTTCGTCGTCGGCTCGAAGGACATGGGCAACTTCTATGTCGACTTCGTCAGGACTCTCACGCGGATTCTGATTCCATTCTGCCTGTTGGCGGCGCTCGTGCTGGTCGCCCTGGGCGTGCCTCAGACCCTCAGTGGGTACACGACCGTGACCACTGTGGAGGGTGCGACCCAGTCGATACTCGTCGGCCCGGTCGCTTCGCTAGTTGCCATAATGCAGCTTGGGACCAACGGCGGTGGATACTACGGAGCGAACTCGGCCTACCCATTCATGAACCCCAGCCCCGCCTCGAACATTCTCGAAATCGGGCTCATGCTGCTGCTTCCGACCGCCCTCATCTTCGTCTTTGGTGAGCTGCTCGGCAAGAAGCGTGAGGTGCGACCGATTCTGATCGGAGCCTATGGGCTCTTCATCATCGACCTAGCGATTGCCTTCATACCCACCACGCCTCTCGGCATGGGAATAGAGACGAGGATAGGGGGATTCATGTCCGCCTTCTGGACCGTTGTGACAACTGCGGTCACCACAGGTTCGGTCAACGCCAGCCTTTCCGCAATGCACCCCCTAGTGATCCTCTCGGCTTTCATGGGGATGCTCATCCAAGCGACGCCCGGTGGAAAGGGAGTCGGGCTCATGTACATGATAATGTACATCGTCATCACCGTCTTCATCGTAGGCCTCATGTCGGGGAGGACCCCAGAATACCTCGGAATCAAGATCACGAGCAGGGACGTGAAGCTGGTGATGCTCGCCTTCCTCATCCACCCGATCATCATCCTGGTCCCTACCGTGCTGGCGTACGCCTCGGGCGCAGCGGCAGCCATAGGCGTGGGAAGCAACTCGATCGGCTTTATTCAGATCCTCTATGAGTTCACGACCTCCGCCGCCAACAATGGGTCGGACTTCCTCGGCGCAGCGGCAAACACGCCATTCTTCAACGTGGCCACGGCGGTTGTGATATTCGTCGGCCGGTACGTCCCGATCGGCATTCTCCTGGCGCTCGGAGGTTCGATGATAGGCAGGAGGCGGAGCGCCGTGTCCGGTCTCAAGACGGACAGCATCACCTTCTCGCTAGTGCTCATCGGCAGCGTCCTGATACTCGTCGTGCTGACCTTCTTCCCGTTTCTTGCGCTCGGCCCCATTCTGTCGTACTTCCAAGGGAGCGTGAATGGGTTCGGCTAGCACCCAGAGCGCAGAAGGCGCTCGACGTCGCATCCCGCTCTTCTCGACAAGCGTCCTCAGGGACTCCTTTGAGAGGCTGAGCCCCATCTCCCTTGCATCCAACCCCGTCATGCTCATCGTCGAGCTCACATTCTTCGTGGTGGCTGCTATGGCGATTGACCCCCGGGGCTTCTTCCCGGTCGCTTCGCCCGGGAGACAACTGTTCTATCTCGAAGTGGCCCTGATCCTTATCGTGACTGTCTGGTTCAGCACCCTTTCCGACTCGCTGGCCGAACACCAGGCAAGGAACACGGCCAGCAGCCTCCGCAGGCTCGAGACGGAAGTCGTCAGCAAGAAAATCATCAAGGAAGGATGGACGACCAGCGTAGTCCCGACGAAGTCAACTGACCTTCGGAAGGGGGACCTGGTGCTCCTCGAGACTGGGGACACGGTTCCCATCGATGGCGACGTCATCGAGGGCATCGCAATGGTCGATGAGTCGCTGCTCACTGGAGAGTCCGCCCCCGTCAGGAAAGCGCCTGGAGACGCGGTAATCGGGGGCTCGAGACTGCTGAGCGACACCCTCACTGCAAAGGTATCGGTGAACCCCGGCGAGACCTTCATCGACCAGATGATCAAGATGGTGGAATCCTCAAAGAGACCGAAGACTCCCAACGAACAGGCGGTGACCATGGTCCTCCTCGGCCTCACCGCCATCTTCAGCATCATCATCATTGCGCTGCTCGGGCTCTCCATCACGCTAGGCCTCGGCGCGGACCTCTCTGTCCTGATAGCGCTCTACGTCTGCCTTCTCCCGACCACCATAGGCGCCCTCCTCCCAGCAATCGGTCTCTCTGGGATGTCGCGCCTGTACAAGAAAAGGATAGTCGCGAAGTCCGGAAGGGCCATCGAAACTGCCGGGGACGTCGACGTCATCCTTCTCGACAAGACGGGTACGATTACGGTCGGGAACAGGAGAGCGATGCAGTTCATCCCGTT
>JBEKHX010000025.1:0-13640 GCA_050012055.1 Nitrososphaerales archaeon | reverse complement strand
CGATCATTCAAGTCCTCACTGTTGGGGGCTGGATGTGACAGAAAAGTTACCCCAGGGGTAACAGGCTCGTCGCGGGCGAGAGCTCCAATCGACCCCGCGGTTTGGTACCTCGGCCCATTGTGGGCCTTGGGGCAAGATCGTGGTAACGCGATTGAAGTATCCGTAAGAAAAACGAGTATCGGCTTATATCGGCGAAACCCGACCTCCTTTATCCAGGACGTCCGTAAGGACGCTTTGGGAAGAGCGGGAGAGGGCAACGCCGAGGGAAGTCCAACGGGACGAAGCACTCCAAAGCGTGGAAGACGAAGGTCAGTCGGCATACGGCGGAAGCAGCGCTCGATCTCGGCTCGAAAGAGTCCAGGTCTTGTTGCTGCAAACATCCCGGATGCCACTGAAAAATCAGCGTGAGGAAACGACCTGACCGTTGTGACCCCGTAACGACTGAGCGCGCAGAAGTGTGCGTAATGAGATGGCTCGGAGGGCAAGCTCGAGTATCCCGCAAGGGACGCGTCACGTTCCGACGTGTCGCGACATACGCTCGGGTGCGCCACTGAAACTCCGGTCATCATACGCCGACCCCCCGTTGTGCGCGGGGGTGAAGACATAGTCTAACTCCGGGCGTAAGCCCGGGCAAAGTTGCGATGTCGGCTCTTCCCATCCCGGTCCTGCAGCAGGGGCCAAGGGTGGGGCTGCTCGCCCATCAAAGGGGAACGTGAGCTGGGTTTAGACCGTCGTGAGACAGGTCGGCCTCTACCTGATGGAAGCGGTGGTTCACTGAGGGGAAGCCCTGCCCAGTACGAGAGGAACAGCGGGGCGTTGCCTCTGGCGTACCGGTCGTCCGAGAGGGCGCCGCCGGGCAGCTAAGCAATTGTGGATAACCGCTGAAAGCATCTAAGCGGGAAGCCACTCCCGAGAAGAGTGAACCTTCTGTCCAAACTTCTCCCGCAAGGGGGAGGGGCGGATGGAGAAGAGATCCAGTAGAAGACTGGTTTGAAGTAGTCCCAGTGTACGCAAGAAGCTCGTAAGGGCGACTTGTTCAGCTGGCGGACTAACTACCTCTCAACGCAGGATGAGTGATTCCCGGCGGAGGCGCAATGAACCCTATGTGCGGCGCAGCGCGCCTTTCCGTTTCAGCAATCGATGGCGTTTCTGGGGCTCCCCCTTTCATTTTGTCCGTTCATTTTGTCCGGTGAAACCTTATCCACAGAGTCGTGGGCGAGCACATACGAATGATCAAAGCCGTCCTGTTCGATTATGGCGGGACCCTAGTTCAGGCACGAAGGCCCTGGGAGGAGGTCAAGCCGACAGCAGTCGCCGCTCCGTATGCTCTTTTGTGTCGCCACGGCTTGAAAGCGCCCTACGGCGAATATACGACACTCGACAGTTCGATCTTCGATAGATATTCCGTGCTGGAGAAACAGAGGGAATCGGATATACCTGACATCGTAAAGTACTGCGAAATGGTCGACACCCTCTTCCCGAGCAGCAGTAAGGCATGGCGTGAAAGAGTCGCCGCCGAGGCCAACAATGCCTTCTGGGATGTCGCCACGGCCAACTACGTCCTTCAGAGGGGTGCCCGAAGATGCCTCGCTGAATTGAGGTCGATGAAGTTACGGCTGGCCGTGGTTTCGAACCACCATAGCCCAGAAGCCCTGACCAATCACCTGACCCAGCTGGATGTCAAGTCGCATTTCTCCAGCATCATAGTCTCAAGTCAGGTCGGATTCAGGAAGCCTGACCGAAGAATCTTCGCGATGGGTCTCTCGAGCCTTCGTGTGCATCCTTCAGAAGCCGTGTTCGTGGGCGATTCAATCCCGTACGACATCGAAGGTGCGAAACGAGCGGGAATGACCACAATACTGATCGGGAAGGACGACCGATTCGACAAACAGGAACAGCCCGACTTCACGGTGGTCAGCCTGACCGAAGTCCCCAAGATCGTCTCGTCTTTGTAAGAAGCGCATTCCCATCGGAGGCGCAATGAACCCCATGCACGGCACGGTGACAGGCTGTACTCCACCTCGTCCTGTTCACCGGCCCCAGGACGACTTCCTTGCTTCGATACCTAATTGGACACAGGTCCTGGGGGCCCTGGCAAAGAGGGAGGAAGACGAAACTGCCAGGGTTCGATGAACGAATTGTCTTGCCCTCCATGTTGGAATCACAGTGGTATGGATTACAACTTCATAATCGTCATAAAGGCAAACTGCAAGAATCACATCCTGTGCTCAAGGAAGAAGCTCCGTGCAAGCACTGCCGAGATGGCCTCCATCGCATCTGTGAGGCGCCGATTCAGATTCCAACGATTCTCGCCTATCTGCGCGGACCGAAGAATCTGCCGACGGAGACTCTTGCCTGTTGCGACAGGAAGGAGTTCTGGACGCAACCTGTGTACCGGTGAAAGACAGGCAGACAATCATCGGAGACAAGGCTGCCCCCTTGAATGGACGTTCTGCCTGAGAGCCTGTCTGGGGCAGATAAGATGGTAGGAACCACTCTTTCTTTGGTCTATGCCAAGAATCTCTAATAGGGGCTGCTACTCCTTTTTGCTTCTCAATGGCTGCAACGCACAAACATGCAAGGAGAGGCGTAGTCTCATCCGGGGGGAGCGAGACGCCAAAGCGGAAGGAAAGGCAGAGTCTGAAGGCCGTCAGCGCCGAGCCCGCAGTTCAGGTCGCTCCGGCGAAGCCCGACATCTATGAGCCAATTCTCCCGAGGGTCGAGGCGATCATAACTCCACCGCCGATGGCGAGTCCAACTCCACCGCCGACGGCGAGTCCAACTCCACCGCCGACGGCGAGTCCAACTCCACCGCCGATGGAGAGTCCAACTCCACCGCCGATGGCGAGTCCAATTCGAGTGCTGGGGCTTGCAAAGAAGCCCATGCCCGAATCTCCAGCGCCAACTGTCAAACTGATGCATTCGCCGGTGGCTGCCGTGAATTCAGCACCTGAATACCTCAAGAGCCTCGCAAGGGAAAGAACAGTGTGGGGAGTCGCCGTTGCCGTCTCGTGGATGGTCACCATGGTGGCACTCCTGCGCCTAGCCGGCGTGATCTAGCTGACTCTTCCCCCCCGAAGACGGTGAGTGAGGTAGCCGGTGGGCTATCAGAGATGTTGCCAGGGGGACCTCTCAACGAGATGAGCTGATTTCGTCGTGGGAGCAGGAAATGCTGAATGCGGAATGCAATCCGAAAGCCTCAGTAGACGAGACGAGGCGCCTGTTTCCTCGTGCTCCTTTACGCACCTCCTGATTGACGAAGACCATTGCCTCAGGACGGGATAAGTGGTCTTGGCTCTGGGCCTTTGGGCTCTCTTTCTAAGACGTCCTCAAATGGCACGAACTGCCAAGGGGCCTGAATGCTTTTTCTGCGTTATGTATTCTCAATACATATTGTGAGTCCATCGCACCCTGGCACATGTTGTCGAAAGGCATGCAGATATTGTCGGAGTGCAGGAGCCCATGACCTCCTTAGGGTCGAGAGGTCATGGACAACTGCGCGACGCCAGACGGCCTTCTAGTGCCCCCGTCAAGGGAGGGGTAGTTCTGGCTAATAACCGATTACATCCGATACCAAACGTGTACTGTACCTTGGACAACCGACGGGCTAGGGACGAGTCCATGTCGGTGTTAAGCCCACCGACCCCAATTGCCTCCTAAAGATCGACGCCGACATTCGGTGACAAGTCCAGGCCAGGGCGCCACGAGGTACCACAGGTGCAAGCGCACTGCTGTAGGCCTTGGCCGAATGAAGCATGAGAAAACGATTTTCGAGCTTATATGACGGGGCCATTTTTTCTTGCCAGTTGGCTGGCAATGAAGGCGATTGAGGTCAATTCTCTAACCAAGGTATACTCCAACGGAACGAAAGCTGTCGATGATATCAGTTTCTCGGTAGAGGAGGGCGAAATCTTCGGACTGCTCGGTCCCAACGGCGCAGGCAAGACCACCACGATCAAGGTGATAACGACTCTGGCCCGGCCGACGGCCGGGTCGGTGAAAGTCTTCGGAATCGACGTTCAGCGTGCACCCCAAGACGTGAGACAGATGCTTGGTTTTGTTCCCCAAGCAATTTCAGTGGACGGTGACCTAACGGGATATGAGAACCTGCTCATCTTCGCGAAGCTCTTCTTCGTGGGCCGTGAGGAGAGGAAGCGGAGGATACTTGATGCGTTGGAGTACTTCGGGCTTGCGGACCGGGCGAACGAACTCGTGAAGAACTACTCCGGAGGCATGATGAGACGTCTCGAGATCGCACAGGCCTTGGTGAACCGCCCAAGAATACTGTTCCTCGATGAGCCGAGCATCGGGCTTGACCCATATTCGAAGATGCAGGTAATCCATCAGATTCAAGAATTGAACCGGGAATTCGGGACTACGATTCTCGTCACGACCCACGACATGGCCGAGGCCGACGTTCTGTGCAACAGGCTGGCCATAATGAACTTGGGGAAGATTGCGGTCTCGGGCGCGCCCTCAGACCTCAAGCGTTCCGTGGGCGGAGACGTGCTGACTGTCAAGATGTCCGGGGAGGCGATTGCGAGCCTGCCGGCGGGCCTGGGCTCGGTAATCAGTTCCGAACAAGGAACGACCAAGGTCCTCGTAGAGACCGGCGAGACAGCGATTCCAAGACTGACGCAGTACTTCGAGCGGAATGGAGCTGTAGTGGAATCTGTCTCCTTGAACAGGCCGACACTCGACGACGTCTTCATGAAGTACGCGAAGGGTGGCCTGCAGCAGGAAGGAACCTTCAGAGAGGCGCGCTCGGCCCGGCGCAGCATCACGAGGCACGGACGATGAACAATCTTCGGCGGTCCTTGGTAAGCTCATTGACAATTGCTGAGATGGAGGCGAGAAAGATCCGGCACGACTCAACCGAGATGTGGATGAGAGGCGTGCAGCCCGCGCTCTGGCTGCTGATATTCGGCGAGGTCTTCAACGCCATCCGGGGCCTGGCGCCGGGCGGGTACAGCTACATCCAGTATATCGCCCCAGGGGTTCTGGCGCAATCAGTCCTCTTCGTCGCGATCTTCTATGGCATAACCATAGTATGGGAAAGGGATGTGGGCCTACTCACCAAGCTTCTGTCGACGCCCTCTCCAAGGCTTTCCATTGTGGTCGGCAAGGCGCTGGCGGCAGGGGTCAGAGGGGTCTTCCAGGGAGTAATGGTTTTCGCGCTGGCCCTGATCATCGGGGTCAACCTCCGCTTCGACCCACTTGACGTCGTGGGGGTCTTCATCGTGGTCGTCATATTCGCAATGTGCTTTGCAAGCCTCTCGATGACGTTGGCTTCGCTCCTCAAGACGCGCGATAGGATGATGGGCATAGGGCAAGCAATCACGATTCCCCTCTTCTTCGGGAGCAATGCGATCTACCCAGTTTCTCTTATGCCAGCCTGGCTTCAGTATATTTCTGAATTCAACCCACTCAGTTACGTCGTTGATGCGATGAGATCCATGCTCCTGACTGGTAATTATTCGGGACTGCCCATTGATATCTTGGCGCTCCTTCTGTCAACTCTGTTCTTCGTCGCGTGCGCGTCTACTGTCCTGAAAAGGCTAGTAGAGTAGGAGAACTCGAATCCCACGGCATGACGGAAGGCGCCTTGCTCTGTTGCAGTTTTCACCTGATTTGCTGACTAGGTTACGAACGTCCTTCCGACTCTCGACGCGCGTATCAATATAAGTCATGCATACCGGAGTGGCTTGCGTCTGCAGTGAACGGTAACAGCCCATCGGAGAGCCCAAGCCTGCGGCGCGTCCTATGGAACAGACCGTTCGCGCTTCTGTGGCTGGGTCAGCTGGTCTCCAACTCGGGCGACTACATCTTCGACGTCGCCATCGTCTGGCTGGTGCTGAAGGCCACCGGCTCCCCGCTCTATGTAGGCCTCGTGTTGGCGGCTTCGCTCCTGCCGGGCGTCTTGGTTGGTCCTATCGCCGGGGTCTACGTCGACAAGCTCAACCGAAGGTCGTTGATGCTCGCGAGCAACGCTTTCCAGGCGGCCCTCAGCCTCGGCATCGCCCTGCTCTACGTCGCAGGTCTCCTGCCTGTGTGGGCCTTGCTCGTCCTCATCTTCATGCTGAACGCAGGGGCCCAGTTCGTTCGCCCGACTGTCACTGCGGTGATACCGGTGCTGGTGGAGCGGACGGACCTCCCCGCTGCCAACGGACTCATCTCGATGAGCTCGTCTCTCAATCAATTCGCCGGGTATGGACTCGGCGGTCTGGCCGTGCTGCTATTCGGGCCGACGCTGCCCATCTACTACAACGCTGCCACCTTCGTCTTCGCGTTCGTGATGGTCTCTATGATTGCTCCGGCCAGGCTCGCGACCCCGGGTCAGGGCACTCAGCCCGGGGACGACTCTTTTCTTGGCAGGTTCAAAGAGGGTGTCCACTACATCGCCTCGAGCAGGTTGTTGCTTGAGATCCTGGTCCTCGCCCTCGTGGTGAACTTCTTCGGGTCCGGGGTAGGTGCGCTGTTCGGCCCGTATGCAAGCCTTACCATTCACGGTGACGCATTCACCTACGGAATTCTCCTCGCCGCTTCTGCCCTCGGTCTCCTGGTCGGCTCGCTTACCGTGGCGAAAGTGAACATGAGGAGTCACGTGGGGCACGTCCTGTTCGGAGGCATAGTCGCAATCGGAATTGTGACAATGGTCATGGGCGCCTTCACCTTCTTGACGGTCGCGGTCGCGATGTCTGCGCTCCTGGGGTTCTTCGAAGGCTTGGTGAACCTCCCGCTACAGGTACTGATCCAAGCTAGGGTGCCGGGGAATCTCTTAGGAAGGGTCGTCACATCATTGGGCGCAATGGTCACGGCCGCTACCCCTGTCTCTACAGCCATTTCAGGAGGAGTGGCGAACAGCCTCTCGGTCGCGGAGGTGTTCGTCATCTACGGCGGTCTGATCATAGTAGTGACTGCTATCTCGTTCCTTTTCTTCAAGGACCTGAGGCAGACCAGCTACTAGCCAAATCTTATATTGATGCATCATAGTGATTCTCATAGTGCATTAGAATGATGAAGAAGAATTCCGAGAGAGAAGCCAGTCTTCTCGATGAGTGGAGGAAGGGAACACCGGCGAGGGAAGCGGCCAGAATAACTGGAGTGCCGGAAGGGACCGTTTACTACTATTGGAAGAGATTCAACAGGGACCCAGAGAAAGCCAACCGACTGGCGGCGAGCCTCAAGCCAAGGAGGAATCTGAGCGAGTTGGACTTGGTTCTCCAGTCTGAAAAGGTTCGATTAGCGGACGAAGCCCAAGCCAAGTTTGAAAGTCTAATGAAAGAGGGAAAATTCGTACAAGCTGACTACTACATCATGGCCCAGCGCCAAGCCGAACGGTACCACAACGAGCAGAGGCAGGGCGTCAACAGCATCCTTGCGTTGTACTTGTCGAACACGGAGAAATACGATTATCTGATACTCGAGGCGGCGCGTGAGATGGTTCAGCGGGAGATGGACCAGGGCGTGGCCTTCCCTGACGCCGTCTCCTCCCTGGAGCAGACAGCAGTGGCCGCAGCTCAGATTACGCACAATCCAGGCGCGGGGGTGAAACTGGTCGCCGCACTGGAGGTGCTGAAGAACGAGTACCTCGCCGAGCAGAAGGAAAAGAAGCCGGAGAAGAGAATCAGCCTCGACGAGGTCATTGCCCAGGGGAGAGAAGAGGAGAGGAAGGAAATCGAGGGGTTGCAGCGCGAAGCCAAGGCCAAGGGGAAGAGGGTTGTGTTTACGCCGATCACTTGAGCCTGCAACTCTACAGCGGCCCAACTCCGGACGCCCGACGAAGAGCCTGGACTGGACCGCCAGGCAGAAACTGTATGAGCTTATCGGAGACCAATCTGCGAAGAGGCCGGGCCCTAGTGATACGACCGACCCCCGGCGAGGTCAGACGGAGCAGGCGCCCCCGAAGAAGAAGACATTGACGGAGGCTGCCGAATCAGAGTCCGACGACGAAAAGGGACGCTAGCTCGAGCCTTCAACGGGAACCAGCTTCTTCTACAGGCACCCCGTCTCTGCTAATCGGGTAGTCAGGGAGCTCTTCTGGCACAAGCCGGGAGATCGGACTACTGTGCACGTTTGCAGACGATGATGAGCCAGATTACCCGAAACACGATTTCGAGAATGACGCTGTACTCTACCTGAGTACCCACGGCCCACCTTAGTAAATCGAAACAGCTTCCATGGCCATGATAGCCAGACACGTTGTCTCTGCATTTGTAGACGTGCCGTCATTCGAGAGATTGGCATCATATCCTGTGTAAAACCCCCTGCTTGGCGCTTGCATCCTCAACAAGTTCACAAGGGCACTCGGAGGCACCGTCTCTTTGAGCAGCTTGGCGGTGTAGACGTAGAGCGCCAGCTTGTATGTCTGATAGACCCCTTGGCTCGTGCCTTCCCGGAACGCCGTATCGTTGAATCCAATTCCGTTGTACATCCGAGCCCCTGCGTTGAATGCGTCAATCGCTCCGCTCGTGTTCTGCTCGCACTTGGCGTTGTAGTACGCTTCGAGGAACGCGATATCAGCGTAGCTTTCGTTGAGAGGAGCACCAGTCTGGTTATTGACGGTAGCCGAGATGTGGTCTGAGAGATTGTAGTTCTCTGCTCCTTGGAAGTCCTGCTTGCAGTCGAACACCATGAACTGATTGGGGATCTTCGAAGCGTTGTATTCCGAGAGAGTCTTGTTGATGTTCTCTGCGAGGCTAGAGTTATTGCAGTCCTTTGGCAAGACAAGCGCGGCAAGGTAATTGTCGGAGTAGAGGAAGTATCGCGCATGGCTTGGCGTTTCTGAAATGAGCCCTACTGAAGCGTTGTAGTTTGACGCTAGATAAGCGCAAGCTGATGGCGGAACTGTGCTTCCGCCCAAGAGATAGTATCCAATCCCAGCGCCAATCAAGAGAGCAAGAATGATGGTGACGCCAAGAGACGAGCGTTTCAAAGGATGCCCCGCCCGCTCATTCTTCCCGAAGTATTTGTGTAGGTTCTACTCTGAATTGGTTGATTCATTACATTCCGGGTCAGAAGTCTCCCCGTTGAAACGAATTGGAGATAGAACCCAAGCGGATGGAAAAGGAACCTGAGTCAACCTTCCTGGCCCTGATTGACGGACACTGGCGTCAGTGCCTACCCAGACTGCTGCCTGTCAGAGAGACGCGGGAAAGTGGTGAACTAGTTCGCGGTCATCTCAGCTCTTCCCCTCGGCTCGGCGAATGATTCTTCGATACTGCACTTCCCCTTGACGAGACGGGGACGGAACCTCAGCGTTTGGATAAGTTGAGCGGTTCCACTCTGGAAGGTCTTCAGGTCGGTGCTCAACGATTCCCGTTTGGAGTCTAAGCCTCTTCTAGCGTCGGCATAGTGCTTACCCCAGGGACCTATCCTCTTCATGAGTTTGGTCAATTCCGAATCGTCCGACGAACTCGCGAGAGTCTGGTCATGGCCGGCGTAGTGGACTGGTAGCAACGTCAATCCCAGTGAAGAACCAACGCCCTTGAGAGGGGGGCCGATCGTCGCATTTTCGCTGCGATAGAAATGGCGGTCAAAGCATTCGATCAGGACCGACATGTCGCACTTGGATTCTTGGGGAGGCTGATTGATTCCTGTGGCCTCCCTGAGTCCGCATTCCTGGTCGATCACATTGGCAATGTAACTGGGCCATCGTATCAGTGCCTTGACGCTGTCATTGTAGTCTATCATTCCGTCCCACACCCTTTTTCTGGCCTTGGAGGTTTCATCGTCCAGATGCGCGAGGGCGTCTCTTATCATCGGAAGTTCTGGATGCGCTCCCGGTTCGGAGTTTGATTCCAATTCAAACCCGATGGGAATCCAGACGTATCCGGGGTTTTTAGGTTGGTTCTGTGTCGGGGGATATCCAGCAAGACTCCCTCTGTCCTCGATTCCTTTTTGGCACCACGGCTCGTATATCTTGGTGATGAGTTCTTCATGATAGGCCCGTGCGAGCTTTTCCTGCCTTTCGTGTTCCTTTGACTCTTCTTCGAGTTTCTGTTTGCGCTCGGCCTCTGCTCTCCCGATGGCGGCGAGTTCTTCGGCCGCATATCCGTCTCCGTCGGCCTTGCCTACGAGCGTTCCGTGTTTCGCCCGCTCGACGGACAGAACAAAGTATTCCTCAATCGCAAGGCCGCCGAACCCGAGCATGACCCCGCTGACGACCAACAGGATGTCGCGGTCCGGAAGAGTCGACGGCGCCAGCAGACTCACGATTATCAGAATCACTCCGATGATGGGGACTGCGAGGGTCGTGCCGAGGACGACCTTGTTGACTTCCCTCTTTGGTCTCTTTGTCGGGCTCTTGGAGGAATCGGCCAAGTGCGATTTGCCACAGGCGGTCGGGTGCTTGATTATTTAATGAGAATGGCGAAGAGGGTCGGATTTGAAGTGAAACACTCCTCCTTTTGGCTCCACTTGTCTCAACCGTCCAAACTGACTTACCCCCCGATTCTCTAGGAATCCACTTTCCGGACCTGTTTGGGGATGAGTCCCACCGGACCCGTTCAATTGACTATGTAGTAGTAAGCGAAATTGGCGCCAATCAGGACTATCGCAACGAGCGACGCAAGGAGGGGCATCCGTGATTCCCCTGTCCTCGGTTGACTCATTGAAGAAGCGTCAGGGTGAACTCTGCCATTTAACCCTGCGTCCGCATTTAGGTCATTGTTCAGAGGGAAACCCGAACCCGTTAGGTATATATTACTGAACAAGAAAGGTACTCCATGCAAGAAGCAACAATCGCTAACGAGCTGGGTCACCTAAAGCACCACGTGCAGTACCCGGCAAGCAGGAGCCAAGTCGTGGCCGCATGCAACAACATGTCCGACGTCAGTGAAGGGAACCGCGACTGGTTCTCGAAGAACCTACCAGAAGGGACCTACAAGAACGCCACCGAGATCATGGGCGCCCTTCTCACCAAGGTCTAGAGAACTACCCTGCACGAGAACCAAAGGGCTCCTTCCTTTTCTCCTGAAGGATCCACTTTGGAAACTCTTTTCCAAGGGCTGGCAAGGCGCGGCCAGGCGGTTCCATTCACTAATCGTCTCCAATAGTGATCGGAATCCACTTTCCAGACCTGTTTGGGGGCGGACCCCACCGGGTACGTTAAGTCCAAAGGGCGCGCGACTGCATCAGATGACAAGGCCCGGCCAGGGCGCCACGCTATGGAAGTAGTTTGGGTCTGGATTTGACAGTAAACTATGCAAGTCCGGGCGGGCCCAAACTTGCGAAGCAGGCAGTGATGAGGGCTTTCTCCCAGCAATTTCTTGGCCAAGAACTGTGGATTTGCACAGTAGACCTGTCGAATCCCGCCGACCCTACCAATCACAGCCTAGCGCGCGCAGCCTATGATCATATGATCAAAGTGAACGAAGGCTTATACTGTCACCGCGTCGACTGATTTCCATGCCATGCACCGACAAGAGCTGCGGGCGCAGCTCGCAAGGCGGGTTGTAGGGGCAGCGCCTGGAATCTGATTGCTCTTGAGCTACGATAAGACCAAGGAATACTGGAACGACGTCTTTCGGATATCGCCGACGTTCGACCCTCGCGCGCCCTTGCCCCCTCAGGAAATAGAAGACGCTCTGAAGTGGCTCTCTGAGTATTCGCCTTCGGTGATTGATTTTGGCTGCGGGAACGGCAAGGCCCTTCTCCGAACGCTCGTCATGGGAGCAAGAAAGACGGTCGGCATCGACATCTCCGCGTCTGCGATTTCCAAGGCCGAGGACGTTGCGAAGTCGTTCGGATTGCAGCACAGGTGCATCTTCAAGTGTGGCAGTGTGCCAGAGCTTTCTCAATTCGCTCCAGGCAGCTTTGATTCTGGCATCCTGTTCAACATAATAGACAACCTGATGCCAGACGACGCTCTGAAGGTCCTGGAAGAGTTCCACAGACTGACCAGAGCCGGGGGAAAAGTTCTGCTCAAGCTGAACGACTTCGTCGAGCCCACCAAGCTCGTCGGTGAATTCAAGTCTGAACCATCGCTCGACAAGCTGTACAGAGACCGGACCGGGCTTCTCTTCTGGGATCTGAGCGATGAGGATGTGAGCAGACTAGTAAGTCCGTTCTTTGGCGTAGAGAGGTTCGAGAAGATCCCCCTCGCGACCCCCAATCGATTCAATCGGCTGTATTTCATGAGGAAGCTATGACGTCGGCGCTCCAGTTTCCGCCGGTTCTCAGGCCCGTGTTTATTCATTGGTAGCGCGCGCGGGCAGGGCCTTCACGTGAGGCGGCAAATTGGAAGAACGTCTTATAGCATAGGGAGGAAATATGGAGTTTTTCGGATTGCCAGGTTCGCTGTAGCTAGTAGCATAGGTTTTCTGGTCGCCGAAGCCATTCTAGTTCTGGGTGTCATTGCCTTCTACCACGCGATTAATGTCCCAAGCGTCGCCTACTCCTCGCCTACCATCCTGGGATTAAATGCACTAGCATTTGGGATTGGAGTAACTGTGGCGTTCATAATCAATGAAGGTGTAACGGTCAGGGGTCAAAGTGAGGAGAGAAGAAAAGGGCGGGCCAATTGGTTCGTAAGATGGTGCAAGTATCAGCTTGCCTCGCTTCTGGGAAATGTTGTGATTGTTGGAGTTCAACTCGCGCTTCTCGCAACGGTTTCGCTTTCCCCCGTCTTTGGGAATGTCATAGGGGCAATTGTCTCCTATCCTGTGACGTATGTTGTCTCAATGCATTTTGTGTGGGGAGTTCGTCCGTTCCGCGAGTAGTCGATCTGACATGATAGGAAATGTAGGATTAGCAGGCGGCGCTAGATTAGATCTACAAGAAGTCTCTCGTAGCGGAGAAAGGGAGACGCGGCCTTCCCGCGCACAGACCGCTTCGCTATGTCCAGGGCCATGGGGTCGCTCCACTGCCCATTTTGGCGTCGATATATCACATTGACACTAGGGCGGCGAAGCAGATTCAGGTGTGAGTACCAACTCTATCCAAGCCGGATTGCAGCCTCGGCCCAGTCGAGCCAACAGCACGCGCGCGGAGGACGGACGGTCCCTTCTCAATAGCGGACACAGCCCCGGTCATTCGTCGTGACGATGACTCTATCTTCTCTTTCCCTTTACATGACTGCTGCAGTGGCGTCCGAATCAAGGCGGCCTACGGCGGAGACTCCAACAAGCGACCTCAAGAGTCCTGGAACATTTGAACGTCCTGGCGATGGCCTGGATCACCGAGAATGGAGCCAGGCTCTATAAAGTCTATACTTGACATCAGTCAATTACTAATGAGATGATGCACGGAAGGTCAACGGCTAGGGTTGCGGCCGTCTTCGTTCTACTCCTCTTTGCCCTGTCGATTCTCTTATCGGGTTCGTTCGTCCAACCGGCGCACGCTCAGACTATGATTTACGTTGGAGATAACCCGACCGGCGTAGCAGTCAACCCAACCACAAACACTGTGTATGTTACCAACAGTGGTGACGGCACAGTCACAGTGATTAACGGAGCGGACAACTCAATCATCACGACGATTCCCGTCGGAAGTGGGAATGGAAGTGATCCTATCGACGTGGCAGTCAACCCAACCACGAACCTGGTGTATGTCGCCAACAGTGGTGACGGCACAGTCACGGTGATCGACGGTGCGACGAACACGGTCGACCCCGTGTCGCCGATAACCGTTGGAAGTGC
>JBEKHX010000024.1:0-21977 GCA_050012055.1 Nitrososphaerales archaeon | reverse complement strand
AAGGTCCAGGACTTCTTTGTGAGGATGCTGAGGATAAATGCGGTCAACCCCAGAATGGGCGGACCAGGCGAGATCGACAGAGCGAATTTCATCCAGTCTTTTCTTGAAGGCGAGGGATTTGAGGTATCAAGGGTCGATGTACCTGACAGCGGATACAAACGCGGAGTCAGGCCGAACATCTGCACCAAGCTCGAAGGACTGAACAAGAGAAGGACGCTCTGGTTCCTTGCCCACATGGACACCGTTCCGGAAGGAAGCGCGGAACTGTGGAACAGCGACCCATTTGAGCCAAAGATCGAAGACGGGAAGGTCTTCGCGAGGGGCGCAGAGGACAACGGCCAGTCGCTCGTTTCAAGCCTCTTCGCTCTAAGAGAATTGAAGCTGCTCGGCGAAAGACTTCCTTTCAATGTGGGCGCTTGGTTTGTTGCAGATGAGGAGTTCGGGAGCAACTACGGCGTGAAATATCTCCTGGAGCACTCTTCCTTTGATGCGGGCGACCTCATCGTCGTTCCCGACTCCGGAAGCCCGAACGGGACAGACGTCGAGATAGCCGAAAAGAACCTACTGTGGTTCAAGGTCACGACCAGAGGAAAGCAGGTGCACGCAAGCCTTCCCGCGAAGGGCAGGAATGCTCACAGGCTTGGCATGAAGCTTGCGCTTGCCCTTGACGAGAGCCTGCATCGGAAGTACCCTAAGCACGACGACCTCTTCGATGACCCGTCCTCGACGTTTGAGCCTACGAAAGTGGACCCGAACGTTCCGAACGTGAACACGATTCCAGGCATCGATGCGTTTTACTTTGATTGCAGGGTCCTGCCTGAGTACTCTCTCGACTCGGTTCTGTCAGACGTCAATTCATCATTGCGCGATTTCACTTCGAAGTCCGGTGCAGACGTGTCTCTTGAAATCATCCAGAGAGACGACGCTGGTCCCGCGACCTCTCCTACGAGCGAGATTGCGAGACTCGTGGGGAAGGCGATTACCCGTATGACGGGGAAACAGCCGAAGTTCGTTGGAATCGGACTTCGTACCGTCGGTAACTTCTTCAGGGGAAGGGGGATTCCGACCGTAGTGTGGAGCACCATTGACGAGGTAGCGCACGAACCCAACGAGTACTCACGAATCGAGAATCTGATCTCCGACACAAAGGTGTTCGCCACAATGCCCCTCCTCGCCGATTCACGCGTTGAATAGGAAAGGGATAGAAATCAACTCCTCGGCACCCGGGACTTCGCTACACCGTTGTCTTGGGCAGCCATCATGTTTGGTTCTCGATGCTTGTTCGACGAAGTCCTGAGTGCAATCGAAAGCCCTTCTCTGTGTCTGCCAACGCAGAAGGACGTATGGTCGGGCGCACAACGCAGAAATAGAGTGGTACGCAGTCAGGAGGGTCAAGATGAACGTCTCTGAGGCCACAAGAACAATGCAGAAGGAGGACGTGAAGGAAGTCGCCCTGCAGTTCACTGATCTGTCCGGCCTCCTGCACTCTCTATGGGTGCCTTCTGGTCTGTTGCCCAAGGTAGCAGCTGAAGGCGTCCACATGGATGGTTCCTCCGTGGACATGGTGGACATAAGCGAGAGTGACTTGAAGTTGATGCCACGGCTGGACACGTTTGTGGTCCTGCCGCCTGGTCTGTTCGCGCAGAGGGTAGCAAGAGTACTCTGTGACATCTGCCAGCCGGAGTCTGAAAGACCTTACGAACTTGACCCAAAGTTCGTACTCAAGAGAGTAATGGACGATTCCAAGAAGACCCTCGGAAGGTCAGTCAAGTACAACACGTGCAGCGAAATTGAGTACTTCCTGTTCAAGAGGGATGATTCAGGTAACCCGAAGAGGTATGACGAGGGAGGATACTTGGCTAGCCCACCTGCTGACCTCGGCATTGATACAAGGCTGGAAATCACTGACAACCTCAGGAGCGCGGGGGTGGTCGTCGAGAAGCATCATCACGAAGTACCTCCCGGAAAATACGAGCTGAACCTGACCTATTCTGATGCTCTGAGTATGGCCGACACCATTTACCTGGTCAAGTTCATAGTAAAGATGACCGCGGCGCGAAGAGGGCTCATCGCGTCATTTATGCCAAAACCCTTCCACGACGGATACGGAGCCGGACTGCACACTCACGTCAGTCTCATAGATGAAGGGAAGAAACAGAACTTGTTCTACGACCCTGGGGGCGTCTACGGAATCAGTGAGATGGCGTTGCACTTCCTCGCCGGCATACTGACCCATGCGAAGGCCCTGGCCGCCCTGACCAACCCTTCCGTCAATTCCTACAAGAGATTGGTACCTGGCTGGGAAGCTCCTGTTTACCTTTCATGGGCCAAGTACAATCGGTCTGTTCTGGTCAGGGTTCCGCCTGGAAAAGAGATGAGAGCCAGACTGGAGTACAGACCTTCCGACGGAACTTGTAATTTCTACATTGCGTTCGCCGGCATCCTAGCTGCAGGACTGGATGGCATCAGAAGGAAGACCGAGCCCCCGGAACCCGTGGAAGAGGACATCTATGCGATGAGTGACAAGCAGAGGACAGTGAGAGGCATCGAGGTGCTTCCAGAGAACTTGGGAGAGGCGCTGAACGAGCTCTCCAGGGACAAGTATCTGCTGGAGAAGTTGGGAAGAGCGTTCTGCGACAGGTTCATTCAGATTCGGACAAAGGAATGGAAGGACTTCAATCGCACAGTGCATGAGTGGGAAAGGAAGAAGTACCTAGAACTTTAGCCGAAGAGAGGAGTACGATACATGTTGATCAGGGCTGATTACGCGATAGTCCACGCGGACGAACTCGCTACACTGGCGGGGAAGAGTAACCGGCCCCAAGTCAGAGAGGGAATGAGGGACCTCGGAATCATCAGGGACGGAGCAGTCGCGGTCAAAGATGGGAGGATAGTAGCGGTAGGGACGACCAGGAAGGTCCTGGACACGTTAGAGAAGGGGATTGAGACCATAGACGCAAGCGGCAGGCTCGTCACTCCTGGGCTCATAGACCCTCACGTACATCTAGTATTCGCCGGCTCCAGGGAAGACGAACTCGAGGCGATGGCCGTGAAGGGAATCCCGTACCTTGAGATCAAGGCAGAGGGGGGCGGAATGCCCACAACTCTGAAGATGACGGGTGAGGCTTCGGCGGAGGAATTGGTCAAGCGGACGACCCAGAGACTCGATACGATGCTGATTCACGGCACGACGACGATTGAAGCAAAAAGCGGATACGAGATGACATTGAGGGGGGAGATAAGACAGCTGGAAATAATCCAAGCCCTTAGGGAGTCCCACCCTGTTGATCTGGTCCCGACTTTCCTAGCACAGGGGATTCCTCGAGGATACGAGAATAGAGTGGATGAGCTGACGGAAGAGATAGCCAGGAAGTGGATTCCGGAGATAGCGAGGAGGAATCTGGCGGAGTACTGTGATGTATTCTGCGAGAACGGGTACTTCAACTTGGAACAGACCAGACGGATACTGAAGACCGGCAGGAGTCACGGCATGAAACTCAGGATCCATGCGGACTGGCTCGCGCACAGCGGAGGAGCAAGACTGGGTGCAGAGCTGGGCGTAGTCTCTGCCGACCACCTCATCTTCACTCCTAGGAAGGAGATCAAAGGACTCGTGAGAAAGGGAATAATGGGGACTCTGCTGCCGACCACGCCCTTCTGCTACCTAGGAACGTATGCCAAAGCGAGAGAGATCATCGACGAGGGGTTGCCTGTTGCGCTGGGGACTGACCTGAGCGCGGCAGACATGTGCGAATCGATGCAGATGATGATGACCATCGCAGTTCTACAGATGAAGATGACCACCGAGGAAGCTCTGGTGGCGTCGACGATTAACGCTGCCCATTCGATACAGAGAGCGCGGGAAGTAGGAAGCCTAGAGAAAGGGAAGAAAGCGGACCTCGTGATCTTCGATGCCCCAAACCACAAGCACTTCTCCTACCATTACGGCGTCAACTTGGCAGAGAAGGTCTTCAAGAACGGAAGGCTGGTTGCAGAAAGAGGAAGAAGAGCAGGCTAGGGATCACGTTACAACCTCTGGTTGTTGTTCTCGACATGCGTTTAGCTCGACCCACTAGTCCGTCACCGCTTGTGGTGGGAAGGCAACTATACGGGGACTCGGCGGGCGGCGTTGTCAGAGGTGACCTCAACGCTAATCTGATAGACGTGGAGGCCGCCTGGTAGATGCCTGGCCCCAGGAGTTGCAGACTCGGCGTTTCCTTCGGCCCTGAGTCGAACCTCTATTCGTTCCCACAGGGCCACCCGATGAGCAAGGCGAGGAGTCAGCTCTTCGAAGCCTCCATCAGAGAGCTAGCAGAGTCGAGTGGAAAAGAGAAGGTGACAATTGTCGGCCCCGTCAGAGCGGCAGAAAAGGACGTTCTCATTTTCCACACAAAGGCGTACGTGGATTTCGTAAGGGAATCATCCGAGATCGGGTCAGGCTACCTTGACTACGGGGACACGCCCTCCTTCAGGGGAGTCTTTGAGGCTTCGCTCTTTCCGGTCGGAAACACCCTGAACGGATTGGAACTCGTCTTGAAGGGAGATTTCGACCACTTCTTCAACCCCATCGGGGGCCTCCACCATGCGCGGAGGGACAGGGCGGGAGGGTTCTGCGTGTTCAACGACGCCGCGATTGCAGTCTGCAGTCTCCTTGAGAAAGGAACGGGCCGGATAGCCTATGTTGACATCGACGCACATCACGGCGACGGGGTATTCTACGCGTTCGAGTCCGACCCTAGGGTGATTATCGGAGACATCCACGAAGACGGACGGTTCCTCTACCCCGGGACGGGGTTCGAGTCTGAGACAGGGACTGGAAAAGCCGAAGGGACCAAGCTGAACATCCCAATGCTGCCCAGGGCTGGCGATGAGGAATTCAGGCGGGCTTTCGACCGTGTCGAAGCCTTCGTGAGGGGGTTTGAGCCCGGGTTCATCCTGTTTCAGTGCGGTGCAGATTGCCTTGACGGAGACCCGATCACCCAGCTGGGCTATACTGCGGCGGCCCACGCCTACGCAACTGCAAGGCTTCATGACCTCGCGCACGAGCTGTGCGGAGGTCGGATTCTGGCCATGGGAGGAGGGGGATACAACCCCTCGAATGTATCGGCAGCCTGGACAGCCGTCGCCAGGGGGCTGGCAGGGGTTGGCTCCGAGAAGCCGACGTAAGGTGGCAGGTCTGCGAGGCTGCACAGGGACTCTGTTCATTGAAGAGTGCGGTCGCCGGGACTATAGTTTGGTCAGGCTCGATCGACCTGCCCCGAACCTGAAGGCTTGGGCTTCATCTTTTCGTACTCCTCTCTGAGGAGGCCCATCAGTATTCCATCGTGGAACTTGTCGTTGAAGTAGACTGTCTCCCTCGCTCTGCCTTCGACCTTGTAGCCGTTCTTCTCTGCAGAACGAATGGCCGCCTTGTTGTCTTCGCGGGTGAACAACTCGACCTTGTGCATGTTGTACTGCTCGAACGCTATCTTGGTCAGGAGCATGTTCACTTCGGACCCCATCCCCTTCCCCCTGAGTCCTTTGTCGGCAATCACGACTCCGATGTCGGCGGTGGTGTGGAACGGACGCCACCACCTCATCGAAGCCCATCCTATCACTTTCTGCGTTGCCTTGTTAACGATGACGAAGGTTCTTCTGCGCGCGCTCTCTCCCTTCAACTCTCCCTCGTATTCCTTCTCCAACTCCTCCATGCTCGTTGCGTTGTCCGGCCTGGATCGAGCCCATTCCATTACCTCTTCGTCGTTCAACATCTTGTGAAGAAGTTTGAGATCCTCTCGCTCCAATCCCCTGAGGTAGACCTGCTTTCCCTGTATCAACCGGCTCCTTCTCACCTGTCAGAGTCGCTTAAGAAACTTCTGAAAGGACAGCGGTACGGGAGAGAATGGTTGAGGCATCCTCACGACTAGAGTTGGGAGAAACTAGGGTCGGGTGGCCTCCCTCCCCTCCACGGGCAGCACCAGACGAAGGGAGCCTCTTGTGGACCCCTAGCCTAGCAGTCGAGTTCCCGCCCTTCCTTGGAATCTCAACCAAAACAAACTGTGCTCAAAGCATGCGCTCGATCCGGTCGGATTCGGCCCGTCGTCAAAAACGTGACCGAGGTGAGCTCAAAGCATGCGCGCGCGCCGCTTTTGAGGATGGAAACGTGGTCGTCCCACAACTCATCCTTGAAGACTAAAAGCTGATACTTGACACGGAATCTATCGCAACTGTCATGCACTCTTGTGCGATGGACTACCATCCAAGTAGAAGAATGTGAAATCCGATGACCCGCATGACTCGCAGGGTGCATAAGCAGATTCGTAATACCGGGTCCTAGGAAGTGAAGTGCTTCTTGTCCTGGTGTCGTAATAACCACAGTTGTTGCATTTCCTTTGTCTATCGTTCTGCCATAATATTCTGACAGTGAAGTGTTTGTCCACAAACCGTCTGATAGGTCTCTCTTGTCTCCCACCGAATCCCCAAAGAAGCTGTAATGGGATGAGTACTGTGAGAGCCATCGAATACACTCCGAAATGCAAACTGATGAACCAGCCTCAGCCTAAGGGTTACACTGGAGACTCAGCGTTCGCTCGTTCGCGCAAGCGCGCGCGCCGACGGGAGTCGCATCAAAAATGCAGCCAGAAGTGGGTACACAAACGGGTTCGTGCCGCCAAGGGTTCAAACCTCGAGTCCACCCTGGCGCTAGCGTTGAACGAGTCTGGTTGGGATTGGGAGGTCCGCTTTTAACGGAGTTGGTGTCCAGATATTTTCGGACGGCCAACAATGGTGTTCAGAAAATAGGGCGGAAGCCTTCGGGCAGCCCCCGGCAGACACGAAAGTGAACAAATTCCGATGCCTAGCTGGAGGGAAATATCTCCAGTTCTTTAGCCGTCGTATCAGCGCTGTCAATCAATCCAGACTCAATGCATCTGGCGAGGCAGAAGTCGACAAAGGCCACGTGTTTCGACTTCTCAGTTGCTTCGATGAATGCTCTGTTCATCTCGCCGTTGGAGATTTCGAAGACGTGTCTAACTCCCCAAGTAAGTTGCTCCAGCTGCACAATGGGTCGGAAGATATCCAGTCTTTCTTCTAGCGTGTTATCGTTCCTTATTTCTTCGTAGCTCTCCATGAAGACACCTTCCGCTTCGGACGGGAAATCGAGGCCGAAGGCTTCTAAGATCATAGCAATTTCGGCTGCGGGATCCCATAGGCCGAAGTTCTCCCAATCAATCAGTCGAAGGACACCGCTTCGGGCCTGCACGATCACATTCTGGGCACAAACGTCTCCGTGGCCTGCAGTCACTACGTTAGAGAATCCCGTCTCTCCGGCAATCGTCTTGACCTTCGCGAACGCGTGGTCGAGCAGGTCGTCAAACCGGCCTCCGAGAGAACGTCTCTCTCTGTTGCTCCTGATGTAGGCGATTTCCCCTTCCATTCGCATTATCCAGCTGTTGTAGGTTTGCCCCCTCGCTGGAATCACTCCTGGAATCAGTCTCAGATCGAGGCTGTGGACTCCAGCCACAAGACGAGCTAGCTTCGCCGCTGATTCTGCTGAGATGTGTCGAGTCTCAGCCTCTGAAAGCGGTCTGCCTTCTACGTACTCAACGACGAGGAAATTCGCTCCGAATGGAGCCTTCGATTGGTCAAGAACGAATGCCCTCGGAGCAATCCCCCGACCCTCCAGTGCTCGGAGCATTTCGTACTCGGAGACTGTTTTGGATTGTGAAGCGGGGTCCATGTTGATTCTGAGAACATACTTCCCTTGATCAGTGGTGACGAGAAAGTTAAGGTTCGCTTCCCCTAGTTCGAGCCGTGACACACTCAAGATCTTGGCGGCATGACTAAGTCTCAACGATTTCGAAGAAAGTCGAGAAAAGCAATTCTCCACCGACTTTTCGTTGATCAATCTGTTAGTCAAACGCTTCTCGGGGCAGCCCTGAGCGTCCCGCGTTAAATAAAAAAAGAGAGGACTCTCTCTTGGCGGAATGTTTTCGCCATAATAGTGTCGGCACATTGAAGCCGCTCCGTTTTGGGCTTCTCGTTTCTCCAGTACCGCATCAGGTGGTGCAACCGGAGATCTGTCATCCCCATCCCCCTCTTCCACGGACTTATGTCTCAGCGCGCGCTACTAAATCTGTGACGCTGTGCGGTGAACCGCAAGCTTTCTCATCTTCGTTCTTCTGCCGAACATGTTCCTAACTTGCTCTTCCGTCATCGCGACCACGATGGTCGTCGGTTCACCTTCCCAACTACTGTCGACTTCCAGTAACTGGATTTCCGGCGTCAATTCACTAGCAATGTTATTGAACTCCGGAACGCTAAGCTCTCCTATAAGAAAGGTCACTGGAAAGTCCTCCGAAATGTCCTCGACGAACAGCTTTTTCCCGGTTTTCTTGTTTCTGAATGAGTCCATCTCCATTTCCTCATCCTTTCCTTGGAATTCCCAACTCTTGCTTGTCAGGAACTCGCGAACTCTGGAATAGGTCATCGCTATTTTGAACACGTTTTCTACTTCCAAGACTAACGCCTCTCCCGATCTCTTTGCTGCATACTTTCTCACCAAATAATAGTGTGTCGCTTGCATTACTGGTTGCGCGCGTTCCTACCGCGCTTCCGCGCCTGTGGAAGGTTGGGATGGCTGCGGTCGCCGGGATTTGAACCCGGGTTTCTGGAGACGGTCTGAATGCCGTCTTTACCAGCGTGGCAGGCTTACATGCCCCAGAAGGACTTGATGTCCTGGACCAGGCTAGACGACGACCGCACAAATCACCTCGCGACATCGTGGAGGTTAAAAGCTTGGTGCGGCTTTTCAGCCGACCTTGACGCCCAAAGGTAACTCCCTATCTGGCGAGAGCAGTGAGAGTTCCTTTTCGTTGTACGCGGCAAGCAGCATGCACCCGGACATGACTCCAGCGACAGACTTTGGTTGGAGGTTGACCACTGCGACAACGAGCTTGCCCACCAACTGGTCCTTTGGATAGAAGCTCTTGATTCCCGCGACGCACTGCTTGGTGCTTCCGTCCCCGAAATCTACCATGATCTTGTACATTGGGTTGCGCGCTGCTGGGATGTCCTCTACGGCGACGATGCGCCCGACTCTCATCTCGATCTTGCTGAACTCGTCGATGGAAATGGCCAAGCCCGTTGATGACACCCTGAGGCCAAATAAGGCTTAAAGACTCGAAACAGAGGTCGCGAGAATGCGGGCCGGTAGTCTAGTCTGGTAGGATACAGAGAAATCGTCCAGCCCCTTGGCAAAGAAATCCAGACTGGGGGAGGTCGGGGGTTCGAGTCCCCCCCGGTCCATCTAACTAATCGGCTGAGTCCTGGCCCGGCTTAAAAGCCCCGAAGCTCACAACAACAGGTGAACATGGAAAAGTGAGGAGGCTGAGCCTGGCGAATTCGCCGTACCACCACTACCTGGAGGAGGACGAGAACTTCAGGAGGTGGGTGGAGGCCCTCGAGAGAGGCTCGATCACCACAGCCTCGGTCTACTTCCGCAAGGCCTGCTACGCCAGCGAGCAGCGCGGGACGACCCCGCGGGAGATCGCCTCCATGGACCCCAAGCAGGCGAAGTTCTTCCTCCACGACCTGATAAGCCACTTCGAGGCCAAGGGCACGAGGGGCTCCGGCATCGAGAGCTACGTCAAGGCGATCAAGAGCTGGATGGTCTGGAACGACATCGAGACGCCGAAGAACGTCAAGGTCTACGGAGCGTCCGACTATAACAAGTACGAGAACGAGGTGCCGCCGACGAGGCAGGAGCTCCGCAGGATCCTCGACGTGGCGGAGAAGCGGCCGAAGGTCTCCATTTCGCTCATGGCGTTCTGCGGATTCAGGCCCGAGGTCCAGGGGACCCTGACTGCAGACGACGGCCTCAAGCTGGCGGACATCCCCGACATGAAAATAGAGCAGGAGTCCGACGGGGCAGGAAATGCGACCGGAGGAACGGTCTCCTTCCTCAACATCCCGGCGACGGTGGTCTGCAGGAAGTCGATCAGCAAGGTTGGGCACCCCTACTTCGTCTTCCTTCCCCCCGAGGCATGCCAGTACCTGAAGAACTACCTCGAGTGGAGGATGAGGCCGAAGGCGCACGCCCGGAAGACGTACTCCCACGGCAAGGAGAGGTCCGGGGTCCTGGAAGAGGTGCGCATGCCAGGGGAGAAGCTGACCCCGGAATCGCCGCTGATAGCGGGGATCAAGAGCGACGACAGGCGCACCCACATAACGACCGGGAACGTCTGCTACGACATCAAGCAGGCGATAGTCGCGGCGGGGTTCAGCTGGAGGCCATACGTGCTCAGGAGATACTTCGAGATCTGCATGATGAACGCAGAGTACGAGAAGCTGATTCTGAGGGAGTGGAGGGAGTTCTGGATGGGGCACGTGGGGAGCATCGAGTCGGAGTACAGCGTCAACAAGGGACTCCCCAGGGAGGTGGCCGAGAAGATGAGGCTGGCGTACTCCCAGGCAGCGGAGAGGCACCTTGAGACGATCGTCCAGCCCACCATCAGCAAGGAGGAGGTCGTAAGCACGGCAAGGGTCGAGGCGCTGAAGATGTTCGGCTACACTGACCTGGAGTTGCAGAACCTCGGCGACGTCGCCCAGATCTCGATGGAGCAACTGCAACAGCTCATCCACCAGAAGTCGCTGCAGATGCTGGGGCTGAAACAGGGGACGCAGAAGGTGGTGCCCGTCGCCGAGCTCGAGAAGTGGATAGAGCAGGGATGGGACTACAAGCGGGACCTTCCCAACGAAAAGGTCGTCATAGGGCTGAAGACGGGCTAGTCACGGGCGGAGGCTGGGAGGCCCCGTCTCTCTGTGTTTCTCGAGGTCCCGCTCCAGCCGCTGCAGATAGTGCGGGATCAGAACCTCGGCCCTGCCGACCGGCATCAAGTCAGGTTCCCTGAGCAGGTCCACCAAGACGGCGTTGTCAGGAGGCAGCTTCTTTCGTAGTCTCTCCTTGAAGGAATGAAGATCCACCGTAACGGTGCTCTGAGACTGCGCCTGCGGTTCCATGGAAGTACAGCGACAGGGCTGTTTTAAGGCGGGAGAAGGATGTCGGGATGGATGTTCCGATCACCGGCAGGGCGTTCTAACCATTGGCCCAGCCGCGACCTGAAAGGCCGACTGAAACACATTGGAATGCATATAGCCGGCATGGCTTCGAGCCCGACGGTACCTTGTATCATCTTGCACCGGGCTCGGCTCCGTTAAAAGGCGCCAGCGACAGAGCCGGCATAAAGAGGGTCGAAGTCTCCCGTTGCTGGAGGGGCGCGCAGCCGAAGTACAGAGGCCTGCTTGAGGACCCCAACATCAAGAGATGGTACGACAACGTGCGCAGAGGGTCAAAGATCACGGCCGACGTCTACCTGAGGCGGCTCGGACTCCTCTGCAAAGCGAACGGAATCGAGAGTCCGAAGGAGCTGATAGAGCGCGCGAACGAGAAAGGGGAGAGATGGACATGCAACTTCCTGATGGACATCGTCAGTCGGCTGGAAAGCGAAAGAAAAGCGGGCAGCTACATCGAGTCCAGCCTCACAGCGATCAAATCCTGGTTCGCCCATAATGGGGTGGAGGTCAAGGGGAAGATCAAGATCAAAGGCGTGCAGGAGACGCCGACCCTCAAGAACAAGCGAGCGCTGAACACGTCGGAGCTGGCGCTCTTCCTCTCCAGCTCGCCTCCCCAGACGCGCTGCGCAGGGCTGCTCGTGGCTGAGGCAGGGTTGAGGATAGAGTCGGTAGGAGACTACGAGGGGAAGGACGGCCTCAGGATAAGTGACCTCCCTGAAATGGTCATAGTACGCGACGATGACGGTGAAGGCGGCACGAATCGCCGGGTGAGCTTCGCGAAGGTGCCGACGATGATCGTCGTGAGACCGGAACTGAGCAAGGCGAGGCACCAGTACTTCACGTTTCTTACGGAGGAGGGGTGTAAGTACATCGCCGAATACCTGACTCAGAGGATGAGGTCCGGCGAGGAGCTCAGCGGTTCGTCGCCTCTCATAACCACGGCAGACTGCAAACAGAGGAAGAACATCTTCGTAAGAAGCACGCTCGTGGGCGACCTGATACGGAAGAGGCTGAGGGCGTGCGGGATAAACGCCAGACCGTACGACCTTCGCTCCACTTTCGCGACGCAGCTGATGATAGCGGAGAGCAAGGGGGTCACCATCAGGGACTACAGGACGTTCTTCATGGAGCACAGGGGAGACATAGAGCACAGGTACACCACGAACAGGCACGTCCTTCCCTCCGAGGTCACGGAGGACATGCGCTCAAGCTTCGCCAGAGCGCAGAAGTATCTCGTCGGCAGGGGATTCTCGTCCGACGGCCGGGACATGCGATATGAAATGCGCAAGCAGCTCCTTCTCGTTGCGGGCTTCAGCGAGGAGGAGACGGCAGAGATGGAGGTTGCATCGATGAGCAACGAAGAGTTCCACGACGCCATCAAGAGGAGGTTGCTTGGCATAATGGCAAACAACGGGTCGAAGCAGAAGGTCATATCGGTGGACGAGGTCGAAAGTTACATCTCTACCGGATGGGAGTTCGTCGCTGCGCTGCCCAACGACAGGGCGATAGTCAAGGTGCCCTTCTGAGGATACGGGAAGGCGTCATCCATCTAGCCTTGTACCGGGAAGGAGATGTCGATGAGCCTCAACCACACCTCGCTCTTCGACGCATACTCCTCGGGAGAGAGCTCGTCCTTCTCGGCCACGACGACCTTGTAGAGAGGGGTATCGTGAGGCACACTCTTCTCTACGAACTCCTTCAACCCCCTCATGCTTACTGAGTCGTGCTTGGTTGCCAGAACAGGCGATGCCATAGCGAAGATCAATCGATAGCAGAGAGGCGCCTTTTAACACGACAGACGGCACCACAACAAACGTCCCGGTGTCGGGGCTGTCGTCAAGGAAGCCGCATGTAGACGGATTCAGCTTCACGGAGTTCTGCCGTTAAATACTCCCCGGGACTTGATGGATACAAACGAATCGTTGCACACACCGACCTCTACAGGTCAACAGTGTCGCCTTTCCCCGGCAGGCAGTTGCCGGGCGTTCCCGAAAGGGAGCGATAAGGGAAGCTGCCCGCTACGACAGAGTGGCGTCCGCGCCTGCGGCGAGAGGGCCGATAGCCCTGTGGTCGGCGCGGAGAAAAGTCGCGCTGTGGCGAGCGGGTTGATGACCCGTGGCTTAGGAATGGCGCGCCAGAGGCGTTCGCCCGCTGCGGTCAGGACGACCGAGGCGGTTTCCAGCATTAGTGTACAACTTACAACGACGAACCATGACGTATCATTTCGCCAAATCCTGGAAAGGCGGCGTATCATTTCGCCAAGAGTTAGTATCATTCTAGATGGTACTTCGACGCGATCGTATCATTTCGCTCCTGAATCGCATCTTTGAGATGATACAGTCTACCTTCTGCTGGGCGGGCCATAACTGGCACACCAGACCTTCCGGCATCAGGTTGGCAACGTCGGTGAGAATTGACAACGTCGTCACGTCAGGCGAGAAGCTGGATGCTTCATCCCCGCTTGTGTCTCCAGGAGCCACGAAGCCGAGGAGGAACCCGTTCGTAAGCAGCGGCCTCGTCGGGGCCCTGATCAGGAAAAGGCTGCGTACCTGTGCCATAGAGGCCAGGCCCTACGACCTGCGCTCGAGCTTCGACACGTCCCTGATGCTGGCCGAAAGCCATGGGCTCATCATCAGGGACCTGATGTCGACCCTCTTCCTGACTTCCGTCTGTTGTGTATCCATACAGAGCTGGTGGTGGCGGTCTCTTAACGCAGAAATCGCCGAGGACTGTGGTTTGAATCGATGTTCAATTCGCACTCATATGTTCAATGTGATTGAACATTACAGTCAGATGACCACAGGACAACGAGAGACCAGAGCAAGCCGCTCGTCTGACCCCATGTGATGTCTGATTCAGAAGTCAGAGGAGATTCAGGCGACAACCCTGTCGCTTTTAATGGACAAACCTTGTCCTTTGTTTGGCAACCTGACGGGATTCCGTCGTTAAATACTCGGCGACATTCAATTGCCAAATCTACCAAAAGACAAGATAACACAAGTGCGCTGGCGCCTCACCGCTAGTACCGCATTAGCGCGGATAGTACGCCAAAATTGGCCCTGATTCGCGCCGTGTAGGCGTGTGACAGGTTCTACTTCTGAAGTAGCTCACGCTCCAAGTCTGCGTCGAAACCTGCCACAAACCGGTAACAAACCGGTAACAACTCAGTGATGAGCGAGAGAATTTCCCGCACAGACCAGTAACGGAGGAACCAATTACACGCTCCGAACCTGCAAGAACCTGTAAGACGAGTGAATCTGAGCCAACCTGTCACAGAGGTGCCGAACCCACTCCGGACATGTCAGTCCTGTCACGCTGTCATGGCGCCACAGCCAGATGCTGGGAATGACGCTGATTCCCCTCCGCTGCAACAGGCCCCGGGGGTCCGCCTAGAGCGCTCGATGTCACTCCATGCCTCGGAAGCTGGTTTCACACCATCCTAAACCAACTGATCAAGGGCTGAGAGTTGGCATGTTCAAGGGTCGAACATCTGCATGTTCGAGGGTCGAGCATGGTTTCAATTCGGATTGTGCTCGACAGTCGAACATTAGCATGTTCGAGGGTCGAACATCTGCGTGCTCAAGGGTTGATCATTGGCATGATTAAGGGTTGAACACGTTTCAAATCGAAATCATGCTCAAGGGTTGAGCATGGAGATGTTCGAGGGTTGAGCATGCCTTGGCGTGGAAGTCAGCATCTCCCAGGATGCTAACTCTCCGCGAGAGTTGGTTTTCCCCTCAGAAACAATCTTCTTACCGAAGCATCAGAGCGAAACCACCAATCCCGTCACAAACGACGGGTTCGTGCAGGGGTCGAGTGCAGATGCCTCGGCATCCTGACCGTCGGGGAAGGATTCCCCTGAAGAAACGGCGCGAAAGTCCGTCCCAGAGAAGATTCTGCACCTCCAAGAAGTTCGTGCCAACTTGGCGCGAGTTCGTGCCAAAGTACGTGCCACCAACCGAGTTGGTGCCAATTTGGCGTAGATTCGCGCCATCAGATCGTGCCAAACATTGAGTTTGTGCCACTTTGCCACGGGTTCACGCCATCATCCGAATTCGCGCCATCAAGTCGCGTCACAAGGACCTACACGTCGGTCACGTTGCCAAAGAGGTTGCCAAGGGGTTGCCAAATTGCCATTCAAGGCCTTCTTTGGCAAGGGAAGGTTGGCAAGGGAAGGTTGGAAATTGGCAACCTCGTCTGCTCGCGTTAAATACTCCCGGCCTCTTGTTACGTGTCTAACTTACTTTCTCTCTCTGAATGGAACCGTCTGCGCCGAGGAGGCTGATGCATCGCCTACAACGGCGTCTGAATATGGCGTATAAGGAATGAAACGAGAACACGACAACAGCCCGGGAGAGCCGGACCCATCTTGCACGTGGACCGCTTGCGCATTCGTCGACTGAAAGTGATGTCAGAAAGAAGATTGGACGTCAGGGATGATTCCTCACGAGTCTCTCGTGAGATGTTCTCCAGCTGCATGGCTGGAGCTTTCCCCTGATGATCCCGAAACCCGAAGGGGGCGAGGGTGCTCCTTCAAGTGATTGAAGGGGTTGGCCAACTCCTGACTTCAATGGATGAGTCGGAGTCGTGGCCGAAACGTACCTGCTGAAGCTGTGGGGCTAACCCAGAGTGGGGTGTCCTGCAACGGAGGGTATGTCGGGAGTGACCCTGAATCATCAGTCAAGGAGTTCGCTCGACCTACCCACGCCAGTTAGTGGCTGGGGTACGCAGGTAGTGACCCCGGTAGGTGGATGAATGCACCACCAAAGGATGAAAGCAGTAAGAACCGAGGCTCTGGATTCGGATTCCGAGGCCTAGGCTTTCCTTGTAAAGTTTACAAGTTTTAACCTTTACAAGTTCATCGCAGGCAGTCCTGCTTTGAAGGATGGGAGGAAAGACTGGAGTTTGTTTTTCAGCCGAGCCACATTACGCCTGTTCCACAATTTTTACGCTACGGCCTGCGAGTATGCAATTCTTTGAGCGAACATGTCATTGTCTCCACATGAGAGAAGGTTATGGACAACCCTTGTCCGTAATTGGCCACTTACGGACAACCCTTGTCCACAACTTGAGCTCAAAGTTATGGACAGCCCTTGTCCACAAAGTTACGGACAACCCTTGTCCACAACTCGACCTTGAAGTTACCGACAACCCTTGTCGGTAAAGTTGCCGACAACCCTTGTCGGTAACTCGCCACTTACGGACAACCCTTGTCGGTAGCTTCGTAAATGCGAATGTATAGGCTGTCCAATATATAGCGAGGGCTATACGCCATAGAAGACCCCGTCCTCGTGCACGCCCTGAAGTTGGGCGCCTTGCACGCATGAACGCATAGGGGCATAGGTTCCTAATACCAGTATTAGTCAAAGGAACAAGAGAAAGCGAAGAGTTTTCCCGGCGCTCACTAGAAATGCGGATGTTCTTCTCCTTTTCCTAGTGTTTTTTTTGAAACTTTTTCTGAGGACCTGGCCTCAGGCTCCTGAGCACTGCACTTCGAAACCTAGATTCGAACCGACCTTCCGTACCCCCGGTTTGGATCTCCATTCTCCTGCGGATTGTAATAATACTCTACCTTACCACAACACACTACCATTGGCAACCTGTGACAACAAAGCAGTAGCATCATCTTTCGCTGGCTTGGCGTCCTTTTCCATCGTACAGCGGCTATTTCCAACCTAAAGCGTTTGACAGTTCGATATCAGCCAAGGACACGCTTTTGAGTGATTCCAGATCCTCTTCGACCTAAGCTCCTCGCAGTTTCCCGGTATCCAGGTCTTGCTGTCTGCTTCTCATGATTCTCCAAGTTCTAATCCTTCCAGCTCCAGGACAAACTCTTCGGTTTCACCCCAACAACCCACTGTCGTATGGTTGGAATAGTCCTTCGAGTCGGTTTCTGAGGCGGGGAACCATCCGCAGGGAAGGCGGGGCGGTTGAGCTGGAGTGCCTTGACCGTAATTTGGTGTTTATGGTTGCAAATAAGGATCGCCCGATAACCGCAAACAACTGTCAAGGAATGTAAGTGGTTCAAGTACATGTCTAGGGAAACTTGCCTCCTGCTCACGACTGCTCATGAGCACTAATGAGCAGACGAACAGATAGGACGGAAAATCATCGTATGGAAGACCCATAAAATCAGTTCTTAGCATCGGGCAACGTTCCTGAACTCAAGACCTAAAGAGGTCACCAGCCGAGCAATGTCTATGAGATTCCACTGCCCCAAATGCAATAGCTCACTCTTCCACGTTAAGAAAGAGGGGAACACCGCGACTCTGGAATGTTATCGCACGAAGAGTTGCGGTTGGCAAGCACCAATGTCAATGTAGATGACGACGGTTAACACAGAGACGAACCTGAACCAGATGACGCTAAGCTACCTGAACCATGCTTCAGAAGCATGGTTTATATATTAGTCACCGCTACGGTAATCTATATGTCGTATTACGAACTCTGGGCAATCCTGGGAAACTGGAAGTCGGAGTTCTCGACGGAAGATTTCATCAGTGCGTTCTCCAGTCCTGATCCGTCCAAGGTCTTGTACGACATGACAAGGAAGGGTCTCCTGGAACGAATCGATCGAGGAAAGTACAGAGTCAACAGTTCGGAGAGCTATCTAAGCTCAAGGTATGACGTCGGCGACGCGTATGACCTTCTGAAGAGGTCCAGATTGCCATATGCTCTGACCAATGTGGACGGAGTGTTTGTGTGGACAAAAGGTGGATACAATGCAAACAGGTTCTTTGGATCTTATCCAATATACATCAGGGTTGCCGAGTCGGATTTCGAGAAATGGAGAGAATACCTCTCCATCAATAGAAAGAAGTGCATCTTGGAAGGCTCAAGACCTACAGAGACACTGTATGGCATTTACTTCGTACTCGCCACAGTGGCCAAAGTCGAGTATACAACCGTCAATGGGCTGAATGTAGACCCGCTAGAGAAAGTTGTCGAGTACTGCAGAAAGGACCCGTATGCATATGCTCCAGCTCTGGAGATGCTCGATAAGGAATACGATCTTGGTCTGAACGCAGAATATGAGGACACCCGGATGACCCGATGAGCGGCCTAAACCTCATATCCAGAGAAGCTGAAGTTCTGAAGACACTGCGAGCCATTCACCAGATGAGAGAGAAGTTCACATTGGTAGGAGGGTATGCAGTCAATGCCTATTCCACTCTTCCGCGGTACTCGGTCGATTGCGACATTGTCGTCGCGAATCCGCAGCTCGAGAAATTCTTGTCATTTTTCAAGAGCCGAGACTACACGGAGAAGGGAACGATCTATCGCAATGAAATCGAAGGGATTGCGACTCGGAAGCTCGTCAAAGGGCCGGGTGAGGAACAAGTTTCCGTAGATCTACTGGTTGATGGGGTGAGATGCCGTCAGACCGGTGCAGTCTGGAAGGAGGAAGAGGTCTCGAAGACATCGAAAGAGCTACGTGTGACAAGCGTCAATGGATCAGCGCTCTCGAGCGTCGCGTCAAGGGAACTCCTGATAGCGATGAAGTTGCATTCTGGGAGGGACACTGACTTGCGAGACGTCGTAATGCTGACGAGAGATGCCAACTGGGAGAGGGTGAGGGAACTGTGTCATAGAGGTTCGACTGAGAAACTGATCTCCCAACTGAGGAGAGATGTCGAAACTCTGGGCGAGAGACAGTTTGAGGATCAGCTCAAATCCGCTTTTGCTTCGAAACAAAACGAAAGTCAGCGCATCGGACGCGCCCTAATGGAAGTGAGCAAGCTCCTGAATGAGCTACAGAAAAGGAAGAGTGGCGTGCACCACAAAAGATGAAACAGCATTGCAGGAAGGTACTGAAAACATTTAACTATACCGACCGGAATATATTCTGAGTGGAATATGGTTCTCGCAAAGGCCCCGGACCGGATAGTCGACAGGGAGCGAGAGATAGGGACCCTAGTCTCCGACCTGGCTGAAAGTTCGAAGAACATCAACTACGGCCTGATCGGCTTCCGGAGGATCGGCAAGACGACCATCCTTCAGGAAGTGGCGAAGCAGCTGACGAGCAAAGGCTTGATCGTAGTCAGCATCGACTTCTCGCTCAGGAAGTACGACCCGGCAGGGTTCTTCAAGGACATGCTGAACGAGACCAGCAGGGGCTACTACCGCGTCGCGGGCAAGAAGGAGCAGGTCCTCGACGACGTGCGCGCGGGCCTCAACAAGCTCAAGGACCTCACGCGCGCAAGAGTCCGCCTCGAGATCTCAGTCGACCAGACGACCGGCAGCCCGACCATCACGCCGATGCCGTACCTCAAGGAGGCCGAGCGCGACTACTCCATCCTGTTCAGGTCGACCTTCGAGTACGTCAGCCAGATAGCCGAGCGGAGCGAGCGCCGCGTGGTGGTGATGCTGGACGAGTTCCAGACCATGGCCGAGTGGAAGAGGTACGCCGGCCTCGAGGCGATCACTGAGCACCTCAAGCACGTGATAGAGGCGAGAGGGAACGTCTGCTATGTGGTGAGCGGGTCGCGGGCGCACTTCATGCGGAACCTGCTTTCGTCCGGCGGGAGCCCGCTCTTCGGGCTCTTCAACATCATGGAGATCTCGTATCTGGACGAGGGATCATCCAAGGAGCTGTTCAAGATGAACGACCCTTCGGCGAGCGACAGGGAAGCGAAGGAGGCGTACGACCTGGTTTCGGGGCATCCGTTCTACCTCATCGCCCTGGCCACGTCGAGGAGAAAGGGGGAGACCGTGAAGGGGGCATACCTCCGCTCCATCACATCGGCCGCCGGCTCGCTCAACCTCTACGTGAAGTACGTACTCACCGAGGACACGGGGACATACGCAAAGGGGCCGATAATGTCGCAGGTGCTCAGGGCATTAGCGGGACAGCCGATGAGCGTCGGAGAGCTGGCTCGGGTTGCAGAGGTAAAACTGACGTCTCTGCCGAAGTTCCTGAATCAGCTGATCGAGATGGACCTTGTGAAGAAGGAAGGGAAGGTGTACTCCCTGGTTGACCGTGTGGTTGCGGATTACCTGAAGCTGAATCCGTAGCAGTATGATGTTGGGAATATATTCCAAGGAGAATATACCTAGATGCAGGCGGTCAGATCATCGAGGACCATTCCGAGGTACCCCTCGAGTTGGTTTCTGAATTCAAGCGTGCAGTTGGCTCACGGGGGCAGGAATTGCCGTCAGATTTCGAAGGGACTGCAAAGTCTCCTTGTCCTCACAGAACACATACGTCCCTTTGATGCCACGGGTGAGAAAGATCCTGTATCGATTCTTCAGCAGCCGAAGAGCCAGATTCTTGCTATCGGAATTTTCCTTTGCTCTTTTCATGATTTGCTTGAGAGATGGTCTCCCTGTCCTGCTGTCTTCGCAGTAGTTGCCTACTTCCCATTCACCATTCCTGAGGACAAGGTCACGGCCCCAGATGATGCCGGCATAATCAACCTCGAAACCTTGGCATCCGTAAATCGAAGCGCACTGATCGAGTCGGTTCGAACCACCATTCACCCAGAAAGGAACGTAGTCCTTCTTTGGGTCCATGAGCCAATAAACGCTTTCGCTGAAACCAGAGTATACATCGAGGTCGGTCGGGAGCTGATTTGAGATTCTCAAGTTCCTAGTCGACCTGAGGTCCTTGGAGTCACCCGGGGTTTCTGTGAAAGCGGCCATCAGACCCACCTTCGGTTTGTCATGCCCGTCACGTCTTGTCTTCAAGATGCCGAAGAGATCTTGAGGAAGCTGTAGAACACGGAAATCGTAGTTACCGAAGATTGGAGGAGACTCGGTTGACCGAGGGTTCGAGAGCAGAGATTCAACCCAGTCATGGTAAGCTTGACCACCGAGCACTCTGTAGACACCAGTTAGATTTCTTATGATTGGCATCTTTCCTTGATTCGAAGCCCTTTCGAGAAAGTTGTGGGTGGTCCCCTCTTCATCAGCGTTTAGAATCTGGCTCTCATCATAGAGGAAAACAGTCACCTTAGCGCGCAGGAGAGCGAGATCGATGTTCTCTATTGTCATGCGCTGAGCTTCGTCGAATATGGCGAGGTCGAATCTCTGACCTCGGTATCCAGCCTCAGCAAGACCAGGGTTTCCTGGTCTTCCTGTAGAGTAGAACTTGATTGGCATGTCGATGTGCGCGTCTCGTGATGGCTCGCTCGTTGCCTTCCTTAGCGATGCGATTAGCCGGTTATTCCTATATGTCAGGACGCTTTGCTTTCCCTCAGACAGGCCCCTCAGTAGCAAGTGCAATGCAACCAGAGTCTTACCAGAACCAGGAGGGCCTTGAATGAGGTAGGTGCCCTCCCTTCGATCACGGATGGTGCTGATTATTTCGTCAACCAGTGAGAGTTGTTCGATTGACAAGCCGTAACCCTTCTCCGCGAGAAGAGTGTTACTTGCATTCCGAATCTCGTCGAAGTGTATTCGTATCGCATCGAACAGCTTCTTGCTCTGAAGATACTGGCCGTTTACGAATTTCTCGGCGGTGGCTTCGTCAATCGGGCCGGCGAATGTAGCCATCAATTGTTGTCTTACACGATCCTCTTCACCCTTGTAGAAGTGTTTGCAGTGGAAATTGATTCTTGAATCAGCCCTTCCCAGGTTGTACATGAGGACGCACCCGTCGACGTCGAAAAGGTCTGCCGCTGAGTGGGAATGAACTATCTTTCCGATGTAATTCCGGAGCTGATATTCGGGATGCACCTGCTTTCCGATGTCTGCCAGGACGAAATCGGTGCTGTGTGGCTTGGCTGACCTCCAACCCTTCAACTCCGCGATAAAGGCTGTCGGTTTGCCAGAATGGCCCGCACCCAACAATACTGCGTCAATCCGTTCACCGCTGAAAGGCAATCGATACTCCAGGACCACAAGGTCGTGCAATTCGGTCAATGGCCTGAACAGACTCGCTAGGTGTTCGATGGAGCTCTTCCAGGCTCCGAGCTGTTCAAATC
>JBEKHX010000023.1:0-15186 GCA_050012055.1 Nitrososphaerales archaeon | reverse complement strand
CGTTGCTCATGAACATCACCGGGAGGGTCAGGAAGTTGACTATGGCGATCAGGGAGTCGATGCTCCTCACTGTGAGGGCGAGGGCCGTGAAGACGAAGGACAGGCCTAGGCCAAGGAGGATGAAGGCCAAGAAGATGCCTACGAAGTTCACCACGCCGAAGGAACCAGGCAGCTGGAGACCGTTCGGGATGAGGAGGGCGACCACGAAGGTGAGCATCCCCAGGATGAGGACCTTCACGAGGTTCTGGGCGACGCCTGAAAGGTAGATGGCGGCCCGCGGGACCGGCGCTGTGAGCAGGGAGTTCAGGTACCCCAGCTGCCTGTCGAGGACCAGGTCGATGCCGCCGAAGGCCATGTTGAAGACTAGTATAATGCAGATGACCGCCGGCGCCAGGTATGTAATGTAAGTCGGGGCGCCTCCGAAGACCGTCTGCAGCACCGACGACCCCTGGCCCGAGCCCGATGGGATCAGGTTGGCGGGGTTGAACGAGCTGCCAAAGAGCACGAGGTAGAATATGGCCATGAACAGCCCCGGCACGATGGACGCGGGGTTGCGGACCCATTTTCGCAGGGCCCTGAATGTGAGCGCGAGGGTCTCGTCGATCATGCCTATCGCGCCCTCTCCATCTTGATGTTCTCCCAGGCAGAGTCGCTCCCGGCTGCCCCCTCGTCCCTCATGGACCTTCCGACCACGTCCAGGAAGACCTGGTCCAGCGTAGGCTTGGAGAAGGTGATCTCCTCTATCTCTGCCTCCTTCTGCACGACCCCCGCGACTATCGCCGGCAGGGCCTTCTCCGTCTTCGGGAGCTTGATCCTGTACACCTTCCCGTCTCGCGTGACCCCCTTCACCCCTTCGATGGCCGAGAGGAACCCGGTGAGGTCCTCCTTGTCGTCGGCAAGCGTCAGGGTGATGATGTCCCCGCCGTGGGCCTCCTTCAGCTCCGCCGGCGTCCCGGAGACCTTGATGGTCCCGTGGTCAATTATCGCAATGCGGTCGCAGAGCGAATCGGCCTCGTCCAAGTAGTGGGTCGTCATGAAGACGGTGAGCCCTCGCTCCTCGTTTAGCCCCTTGATGTAGTGCCACATCTTGCTCCTGGTCTGCACGTCCAGGCCGAGGGTCGGCTCGTCGAGGAACAGCACTTTGGGCTCGTGAAGCAGCCCCATGATCAACTGAAGCCGCCTCCGCATCCCGCCTGAGTAGGTCTTCACCTTGCGGCCGGCCGCCTCATCCAGGTCGACAAGACGGAGGAGCGTGTTGATCCTGGCCTTCGCCGTTGCCCCCTTGACCTGGTGCAGCCGGGCCATCAGCATCATGTTCTCGGTCCCGCTCAGCTCGTCGTCGGCGGTGAGCTCCTGGGGGACCACGCCTATGCTCTTGCGGACTGCGCCGGGGTCCTTCGCGACGTCATGGCCGGCGACCGTCGCCCGCCCCTCGGTTATCGAGGCGAGCGTGTTGAGCATCTTGATCGTGGTGGTCTTGCCAGCCCCGTTGGGGCCTAGAAAGCCGAAAATCTCACCTTCCGCCACGTGGAAGGAGATGTGGTCCACGGCCATCACCTTCCCACGGTAGACCTTGGTTAGGCCGTCCGCATAAATGATGTCAGCCACTTTCTGACCCTCCTAGATCAATGACGCGCGCGCGCCTCTTCCGGGCTCCTGAATCTTCACCAGTGTCTCGAGCGCTTCGTCAATGTGCTTCTTCGGATCAAGTTGGGAAGAGAAGATGTGCCTAACTATGCCCTTTCTGTCTATGATGTATGTGACCCTTCCCGGAAGTAGCCCGAATGTCGATGAAGCACCGTAGAGTTTCCTGACCTTCCCGTCCTCGTCGCTGAGAAGGATGAACGGTAGGTTATTCTTTGACGCAAAACCCTTGTGCGAATCGATGGAGTCAGAGCTCACCCCCACGACCTCAGCTCCGCGTTCCTTGAACACTTCGTAGCTATCACGGAAGGCGCACGCCTCAGCGGTGCATCCCGAAGTGTAATCTTTGGGATAGAAGTACAAGACAATCTCCTTCTTTCCTACGAGGTCTTTGAGATTCACGATCTCGCCGGTTTGTGAAGGGAGGGCGAAGTCCGGTGCTGCATCCCCAACTTTGAGTTGCTTTGACATCGAGTGATTCTCCGATCCTGGCTAGACCTTAATCAGGACGCTGTCTCCGACGACTTGGACCTCGTAGGTGCGCAGGTCACTTGCCCGCCTGCCACTCGCGAGCCTCATCATCGCGGAGACATTCTTGACCACTTTCCCGGTGGGAACGTCAAACTGGGCCTTGTGGACGGGGCAGATCACAGTGCTGCCCTTCAACTCGCCCCTTGGCAGGTATCCATAGAAGTGAGAGCATACTGCGTCCGTCGCGTAGAACTTGCCTCCAATGCGGGAGACAAGAATCGGAGTGCCAGAAACCGCCGAGCCGAACATCGAACCCTCAGGTACATCCTTCACCTTGGCGACTTCGACGTATCCTTCTTGAGCCAACAGCTTCTGTTTCTCGCTCGGCGGGCAGATATTTGAATTTGCCTAGGATTTGAGTATATGAGTACCTGACCTTGTTGGTGCCAACAGATGTCGCTGAATAGGCTCTTGGAAGAGCTCGAAGATCTCGCGTTTCCGCTCGGACGCGTTATGGTTCGTTCAGGAACCTCTTGATTCCAGTTCCAAACATCAACATCGTCAGCCAGAATCCGACCAGCATGGCCACCAGGGCGTAACCGCTGTACAGGTTCAGCGCTATGAGGCCTGTGGCGATGGCCGTTGCAACGACGAAGTTTGACAATCCCCAGAGGACGTTCGTTCTCGGAGACGACCTCTGCCCGAAAGGGCTTCTGAATACCTTCCCGGCGGCCCCGAATGCAAAATGGGGTACTCCGTTCCCAAGGAGGAACCCAAGTAGGAAGTACCAGATCAGGAAGAACTGAAGTGCCAATTCATGATCCTCAAGTGGTCTGAACGAGGCGGTCCTCTTTCTCTCTTTCTTCCTGTTCTCCATTCTTCGAGAGGTTGGAGAGTGTCAGCCTACCTGTCGAGGTAGATAGAATCTCCTTTCACTTTGACTTTGTACGTTCTTAGTGGTTTGATGACAAGTCTCGGCCAGGTCGTCCTGCCTAACCCGCTATTCTCATCGGATTTCAGGGTACGTGGTACTTCAGATAGTCGATTAGGGCGTCCGAGAGCTCCTTCTCCTTCGCCAACCACCTGACGAGGTCCGTCATCGTGACGAGACCGAGGAAGGTTCCATCCTGCCCAAGCACCACCAACCGCTTGATGTTGTTCTCAATCATCTTCCTCGCGGCATCGCCGATAGAACTATCCATTGAAGTAGCTATGAGCGGTGTGGACATGATGTCTTTGACCCGCACTCTGCCAGCGTTGAGACGCGCGGCTGTCACCCTCCGAAGTATGTCTCGTTCAGTAATCATTCCAATCGGCCCTTCCTTTCCAGTGACGATCAAGCAGCTCACGCCCTTCTCAAGCATGACAGAAGCGGCTTCCACCGCCGTGGCCTCGCCGCTGGTCGCGTGGACTATCTCTATCATTATGCTCTTTATCTTCGCCTCGACGGCCACGACCATTAGTCCCCGAAAGAGACTAAAAAGCTTGGGCACGACGAATCCTCTCCACGCGTCATATTCGGCCTCCCCTCCCCGGGAGGAACTGGACGAAGGCCCTGCGCGGAAGAAATAGTTCCTCACCTGCGTTCCGCTGTTGCGGAAGACGGTTACGAAGACGGAGACCCATCTTCGACAACAGTCGTCGCCAGCTCCGTCAGGACCTCTTCGGACTCGATTGCCTTTCTGCTTCCTCTCAGGAGATTCGGCACGATGGCGACGGTATTGATGACTGCCATTACGAGGTAGACGTGGCTTATTGCCGCTGCAAACGCCGTCCTTTCAGCGACCGTCAGCGCCGTCGGGGTGTGCGAGGAAATGATCTGGGTGATTGTAGAAAAGGGAAGGTCGAAGGTCATCACCAGTATCACGAGGTTCACGCTGAGCGTGTAGCCGATGTTGAAGAACGTGGCGCGAACGGCCGAGGCCACCGCTCTCCTCTTGGCGGGCACCGAGCCCATCACGGAGCTCAGATTGGGCGGGGCGAACAACCCCAGCCCGACGCCGCCGATGACCAGGTAGAGCGCTATCGTCGCATAGGGTGTCGAGATGCCCACTGTGCTGGAAAGGACGAGCGCGAGGCTTATGACGACGAGGCCGGCTGTCGTGAACGGCCGCTGGCCGTATCTGTCCGACAGCCGTCCGCTGGTCACTCCCAATACCAGAAACGCGACGTCGAACGGGAGGATTGCCACGCCGGCCTGAAGGGGCGAGTAGCCCTGTACCAGCTGGAGGTAGAGGCTGATGATCAGCATGAACGAGCCCCAAGCCACAGCGTTGAGGAGTAATGTGATGATTCCCCCGGTGAATTCCCTGATCTTCAACAACCCCAGGTCGAGCAGAGGGTGCTCCTTGCGCCGCTCCAAATGGATGAAGAGCCCCAGGGAAGCGACGGAGACAACGAGAAGCGCCACCGCGAACCAGAACTCGCCTATGCCGTAGGCGGCGTAGGTCAGCGCGAGAAGCAAGGCAGTTATGAAGACGGTGAATGTGACGAACCCTGGCCAGTCCATCGGCGGGGCTCTCTTCGGCTTATTGGTGTCCTTGAGGCGTCTCAGGGCCCACAGGGTTCCGAAGATGCCGATTGGCACGTTGATGTAGAACAGGTATGGCCACGCCAGGAAGGCCAGGATGACGCCGCTTAACGTCAGCCCCGCCATGCCGCCTGCCCTGAAAGCTATCTGGTTGATGCCCAGGGCGGTGCCGAGCTCTCTGGTCTCGAACGCATCCGCGATTATCGCCGCGCTGTTGGCAAAGAGAGCAGCCGAGCCGAGGCCCTGCGCCATCCTGGCTGCGATGAACGCATCGGGGCTACCTGAGAATGCAGTGAGCAAGGAGCCGATCGTGAAGACGGTGAACCCCGCGGCGTAGACCCTGACCTTGCCGAACATGTCGCTCACCCTTCCGATGAACAGCAACGCCACCGTGCTGCCAATCGTGTAGGCCTGGGTGAACCAGATTGCCTGCTCGGCGTCGGCGTGCAGCGCGGCCGCGACCGTCGGGAGGCCCACGATCAAGACGCGGCCGTCGATGCCGCTCATCAGCACGCCGACGGTCGTTACAGTGAGCACAGTCCACTTGTATTGCGTATGGCCCACCTAGAGTTCCGCGGGCTTCTCGACTTCCGTCCTGACCTTTCGGAGTGCCTCGAGTGTGGAGTCCCTCTCCTCGCGGGTCAGGGTCGACCCGAGGTTGCCCGTATACTGCCTGAACCTGCTCGAGATGCCCGTGAAGACCCGCGTTCCTTTCTCGGTCGCCTCTATGACGTAGAGCCTTCTGTCCCTCTCGTCCTTCCTCCGTCTGACGTAGCCCTTCTTCTCCATCCTGTCCACGAGTCCGGTTACATTTGCGGGAGCCACGAGCATGTTCTCACTGAGCTTGTTCATCTGCATCGGCCCTTTCCGTGAGAGAGCGAGGAGGACGTTGTACTGGGAGAAGGTGATTCTCTCCTTGAGCAGCTTGGCGTTGAGCCGCTTGAGCGCGGCCCGGTAGATGCACCTGATGCTCTGCCACAGCTCGAAATCAGAATCGGAAGGTACGGGCAAGGTGATCCTGCGAGCGGGCGCGAGAAAACACGTTAAAATACTTAATGGTCAACATGTTAAGGACCCTCCAGCCCATCCCTCGGTCCTGTTGCAGACGCGTCATTCCTTTGGAAGGAAGAACGTTGAAGCTCTGGCCCAGCCAAGAGCGCGCGCGCAAGTGAAGGCAATCCATATCTCCCGGTGCACCGAGCTCGAAAGGCCTCATGAGTGGATTAGTAAGAGTCTGCAAAACTTCCGATTTGCCGCCAGGCGAAAGAATGACTGTCGAGGTCTCAGGCAAGAGCGTCCTCCTCGTGAACTGCAACGGCAAGTTCTACGCGGTATCGAACCTGTGCACTCACGAGCAGGTTGAGCTCGTTAATGGCTTTCTTTTGGACGACGAGATTGTCTGCTCCGCTCATCTCTCGCGCTTCAAGTTGGAAACGGGCGAGGTTCTCAACCCACCCGCCACGATCCCGCTTGATACGCATAGGACGCTGGCGCGGAATGACGAAGTGTTCGTAGAAGCATGAACAAGGTGGAGCGAGCTGCCCTTGGGCTAGAGTCCCAGAAGCTTGTCCAACGAGTAGGGTCCGGCTCCGTGCACCAAGAAGACCAATGCCAGCAACAGGTAGACCGCGTCGATCTCGTACGTCGGCTTGCCCTGCTCCATGTTGATGAAGCTGGCGTGCATCTTCGATTTCTTCATCCAGATGATTGCGCCAAACTGCAGGACGAAGAAGAGACCGACAAGAGGCGTCAGCAAGCCGAGGATGAGGAAGATGCCTCCGATGAACTCCAGAACCGTAACCAGGTCAGCTGTGATGGGCGGGATCCCCATGCCTTTCATCCACTGTCCAGCCTGAGTTCGTCCTCCCTTTGCCTTCGGGTATCCATGGAGTGCCAGCCCCGCCCCGACGCAGAGCCTCAGTATGAGAAGGAGCTCTGGGCCGTATTGATCAAGGCCTTCTAAGAGTCCTGACAACTAGATTTCCTTCTCCTCTGACGAATGTAGAGGTTCTCTTAAGCACTCCAACTCGCATCCCACCGGACGCGCGCGCGTGCGCTTAGTCCGGCGGGGTCATCACGGCCGACACGCGCCGAACGTGACTCCTCGGTGGAGAGCGAGAATCCCTCCCGAGATTGGGATGCTGCTGAAGAAGAACCAATCCTCCACCAATCTCTCCATAATCACTCTTCTACGAGAGCGGGGGTATCATATCATCATTCCGTCATCTGGATTAGAGGGAAATCAAGTCGCTATGTTTTTAGATGGGTCTGGAGAGAAAACAAGACGGTGAAATGTTGGTATCGAAGAAGATGGTAGATGCGCTCAACAAGCAGCTGAACGCCGAATATAACGCCTCCTATCTCTATCTGGCCATGTCGGCGCACTTCGAAACGATGAACCTCAGGGGATTTGCGAGCTGGATGAGGGTGCAATCGGGGGAGGAGATGAAGCACGCGATGAGGTTCTATAACTACATAGTTGATAGCGATGAAAGAGTGAAACTGGCGCAGATACAACAGCCTCCGACAGAATGGAGGTCGGCTCTGGCTGCTCTTGAGGACGCCTACAAGCACGAGAAGAAAGTCACATCTCAAATACACGAGCTGGTTTCGCTGAGCGTCAAGGAGAAGGATTACACGACGTACGAGATGCTTCAATGGTTTGTCAAAGAGCAGGTCGAAGAGGAGAAAAGTACCAACGACATAGTTCAGGACATCAAGAGAGTTGGAGGCGTTTCAACGGGGCTGCTCATATTAGACAGGGAGCTGGCGAAGCGCAAGGTCGAAACCTAAGATACCAGGAACCAGCTGACGCCGAAGCTCATCGTTACGGCATGATGTGAGTCATTCTGGGCTCATTTTTGGTGGCCCCACCGGGCTCGAACCCGAAGCACGGTAGGGAGGGGCATTGCACTATCTAGTCGAAAGCCTCCCCCGGGGCAAATTCTAGTTTCTTCGGTGAATTGGAGGTGGATTCGGGCTCTTTTGGGCAAGCCGCTGAATAGAGCCGTGGGTTCGAATCCCACCCCCCGCATTCAAGTCCCGCACTGTACCTCAAGTTCAGTGTCCGGTCTGCAATCCAAACTCTCTTGGGTAGCCATATCCCAAGATGTAGGTTCGGGCCCAAACAGTGAAGTGTCCTGCCGAGCACGACTGGATTTTCAAGGGCGCATATTCAGGGCTACTCTTGATTGTAGTGTTTACCGACGCCAGTCTCCGAGTGATAAGCCATAGGTACGGAGAACGAGGTTAGGGAATTCCATTATATACCGTAACCCCACCAAAGCGTAGATTCAGAGCACAACAATGATCGAGGCAACAAAGCGTTTGAAGGCGAGGGTCTTGGAAATTCTGTGTGTGTTGTTCATCGGAGTTCTTCTCCTTTCTCCGAACGTGGTGAGGGCCGTCCCAACGCTTGCACCCACTTACAAGATAACTTCAGTCCCAGTTCCAGCCACGATGGCGTATGATTCTGGCAAGGGCGAGATATATTCGCAATACAACACAATATCTGGGACCGGGGTCGTTGCAGTCATATCAGATAACACAAACAAGGTAATCGCAAATCTAACGGAAGCGCAAGGCGCCGCGCAGGGCTATATTGGGGACGTAGTTTACGACTCTGGCAAGGGAGAGATATTCGCCGCCTATGGCAACGTACACGCTGCTAATGAGGGCTCTACTCCATTAATTTCAGTCATATCGGACAGCAACAACACCATCAAGACGATAAGCTGGAACACACCAGGAAACTCGCAATACAACTGGCCGGCCCAACCCACCGCAATGGTTTACGACTCCGGCAAGGGCGAGATATTTGTATCGGACGTTGCCTCCTATTCTGGCGTCTTCGTCATGTCTGATCAAAGTAACGCCATTGTTGCGACCATAGGGGTCGAACATTCCCCAGGAGAGATGGTTTACGATTCAGCCAAGAGCGAAGTCTTTGTTGCGAACTATAACCAAGTCTCTGTCATATCGGACAGCACGAACAAAGTTGTTGCCAACATAAGCGTATCAGCGACTAGTTTGGCCTATGATCCAACCGAACACGAAGTGTTCGCCTACAACGGTACCCGCATTTCAGTCATATCCGATAGCACAAACAAAGTAGTCGCTACAATTACAGGAATAACAGGGGGTTCCAACACCATAGCTTATGATTCGGCCAAAGGCGAGATATTCGCTGGCGCGGTAATATCGGACAGCACGAACACGATAGTTGCACAACTTCCAACTGGCATTCAGAACATCGTCTACGACTCTGGCAAGGGCGAGATTGTCGGCACCTACGTACCTGCTTACTACTCACAAGGCCCTGGAATCGACCTGTTTTCAGATTCCTCCAGCGCAACTGCGACTACGACCTCGACTTCACCATCCTCGGCAACCTCTAGCGTGTCCGCGTCCACAACTTCGACCACTTCATCTTCATCGTCATCGTCATCGAGCGGAGGAGGAAGCGTGCCCGAGTTCCCCTACGCACTCCCCGCGGCTGCTGTGCTCACCATCCTCCTGGCGGTGTCTTATCTTCTTGTCAGGTCTCGAGCGATTCCAAAGGCTCGCTTGGGGACTGGAACGACATAGGCCGAATGGATCCGAACTTTAAGTTCACTGCGCAACCCCCCTGCACCTGACGCCACATGAAACAGTCGGGATTGTCGCCGAAAGCGCGCGCGCGCGGACACGTTCTCCGAGAACCGTCAATCCGAGGTTGCTGCTGTCTGGCGAGCTAGCCCGTCGGGTGCGCAAGAGACTCCCACGTCTGGTACGCCTGCCTCGCCGTTCCATTGTAGTTGATGAGCCCGACCTGGTCCGTGCTAGACAGGTCGTGGAGCCAGGCCCAGCATAGCATGCGGAGGTCCACGCCTTGGGCCTCAGTCAGACGCCCGGCCACCTGCTCAAGGAATTGCGCCTGCCCCGCCTCTCCCCCGAAGTATTCGTTTGCCGACCAGCCCAGTTCGCTGAAACCCATGGGCTTGCCCGGCATGTAGGACAGCGCCCTGGAGTAGTAGTCGTCTGGGAGGTCGGAGGGGCTTCTGATGCCCTGGAGGGCTGAGGGGTAGCTCGTGAAGACCAGCAGGTCGAGCTTGCTCGAGTTGAAGAGGCTGAGGACGCTCAGGTCCGCCTCCCTGTTCTGCGGGACGTTCTCCCGGGCGAATGTGCAGAAGACGTAGGTCTGAGGGGACAGCTTCTTGACTGCGTCGTACATCTGGTTATAGAGGCTCACGAAGTTCTGAAAGCCGTTGGGGTCCCCGTCCCTGGCGCCGTACTTCTCGTACCACATGTTCACCTCGTTCCCCAGGGAAAGGAAGAGGGGCCTCGAGGCCTTCACGATGTCGAGGGCGGCCTGCTCATAGGAGGCCCGCCACGCCGGGTCGCTCAGGGTGGCGTTCGCCATCCCGGGGGGAGTGACAAGGGTCATGTTCGCCCCGATGAATGACATGTGCACGAAGGGGATCATGTCTTTGTCGCGGACCAGGGTGGTGACGAAGAGACTCCCCCAGCTCCCGGACAGGTCGGCGGCAAGGTCGTAGAATGGCGTCGGTCTCCCCCAGATGGGCACGAGCTCGGCGTCCTCGCTTGCCTGTGAGTAGGCTGCGTCCAGGGCCTGCCCCTCGCCGGGAGAGGGGAGGATTCCCATGTAGTACCCTCTCTCTGGGAGTCTCTGAGAATCGGCGGGCACGATCGCCGTTGGCTGGGAGGTCCGGTAGGCGACGTAGATGTCGGCTTCGGCCAGGCTCCCGTTGCTGTCGAGGAAGTGGTGCACGAAGTACAGGTTGCCGGCAGAATCGAGCGCCGGCTCTCCGGCGAACTGCGAGACGACTTCCGTGGGAGCGCCCCAGGCTGACCCGTTCCACGAAGAAAGGAAGATCGCAGGTCCGGGGTAGCCGAGCGTGCTGTCTCCTGTGAACCAGAGCTCCTCGCCGTCTGGGGTCACAAAGGGGAGGTTCTCGCCCGTGGTCACGTCGAGGCCGGGGACGACGTGCGGGTCGGTCCAGTTGCCGTTGACGTTGTTCAGCGCCCATATCTTCCCGTTCGACCCGTAGTACATCGTCTGGTTGTCCGGGCTGATCGCCATCTCGCCGACCTGGTAGACCTGGTTGATCAGCCTCCCTGCGTTGGCGACGTCGGTCCAGGCGCCGCCCACGTACTTCGCTGTGTACAGGTCGACGCCCCTGTAGTTGCCGGCCCGCGCCGAACAGAACCACATCGTGTTGCCCTGCATGAATTCGCATCCGTCGAGTGACTGGCCGCTCCCTAGCATGACCCTGGTCGGGTCGGACCAGCTGTCGCCGACCCTGGTGCTCCACCAGATGCCTGTGACGCCGTCCCCGACCTGCTGGGACGCCGGGACCCTGAGGTTGGGAGTGAAGAAGAAGAAGAACCAGCTGCCGTCAGGCGTGATGAAGGGGGAGTCCTCCGCTCCTGCGGTGTCGATCGGTCCGGGGAACGGGATGGGCTGCTGCCACTGGTTCGGGTGAATGACGGGCGGGTGGGTGTCGTTCAGGGGTGTGTACTTTGGCGCCCAGGAGGGAATCGCCTCATACCTGTTCGAACTCGTCGTTGCCGAGGAGGTCTGCGTGACCGAGGTAGTGCTCTCAGGGCTGACATGGCTGCCCAGATAGGTGACCAGGCTAGCCGCGACCAAGATCCCGATTACCGCGACAGATGCTAGGAGCATCCGACCCCGCGTGGGCATTGCCCGGAAATCTCTGGTAGACGATTTAAGACGATAGGTCATCTTCATCACAGCAAGCAAGGCCCCATGGTGCTACTTGGGACAGAACCCGAGTTCCCCAAGTGCCCCGGGCTTCACGAAATGCGTTGGCTCCCTCACCTCGATCAGCCTACGAGTGGAAGCTATCGACATACACGCTGGAAGCATTCTCGGTTCCCAGCCGTATACGGTGTTTCTTACGATTCTGAACAATTCGTCCTATGACTTCCACTTCTCTGAACCATCGACCTCAGCGCAGTCTATTCAGTGTCCGCCAGAATTCCTGGACGCCTCGAGACGTCTTCAAGATCTTCCGAGCTATCCCACCTTCCTGAGAACCAGATCAGAATTCAAGGAGAGTGCGGAAGAACTTGACTGGACCTCAAGGAGGACACAACCATCCTAGACTGACCACGGCGGCAGGTCCCCAACCGAGGTATACCGCGGGTCGGCACGCAAGCTCAAAATAACCATGGGGTCAACGACGCTCGGTTGGTCTCCCGGCGGGTGGCGGCAGGGATAGCGGCCGCTGTTCTGGTCATGGCCGCGCTCATAGCGGCAGCGAATCTACGGCCAGGATCGGCCCCAGGGGCGACCGACAGCTCGTCACTTTCATCGACTGCGTCATCGACGCAACCCCTCAGTTTTCTGAAAGGAGTCACATTCTCACCAGCGAGCCTGGACTCGAATGGCATGAACGACTTCTTTTCGAAGGCACAGCAAGCGGGCGAAATCGTCGAATGGGCCGGGGATTGGCAGGAGCTGGGCAGCGGAGGGGCACCGGCCGTGCTGGCTCAGCTCGCCTCGCAACACGGTCTGAAGGCCATGATCGTAGTCCAGTTCTTCAGCCAGTCCACGGGTCAGCTGCTCCGGCCGTTCAATGCCACCAATGTTCAGAACTATGTTGCGATCACGACCAGTTTCGCACAGGAATACAAGCCCGCCTACCTAGGAATAGGGATAGAGGTGAACGTCCTGTACGAGAAGAACGCCACGAGCTTCCAGAGATTCGTCCCTCTGTACGGCGAAGTGTATGACGGCGTGAAGTCGGTCTCCCCAGGCACGAAGGTCTTCTCCATATTCCAGCTTGAGAAGATGAACGGCCTGAGCGGCGGACTGTATGGCGGGACCAACGACCCGAGCAAGGCCGAGTGGCAGCTGCTCCAGTCCTTCACAAAGAATGACGTCGTGGCGTTCACCACATACCCCGGGCTCGTCTACCATAGCCCGTCTGAGATACCGGCTGACTATTACACGCGGATCGCATCTCACACGAACAAGAGCGTCGGGTTCACCGAGGTCGGCTGGCACACCGGCAGCGTCCTCGGCGGTTGGGGGAGCGACGAGGTTGAACAGGCAAGCTTTGTCACGACGTTCTTCCACTTGAGCGGCGGCCTGAACAAGGCGTTCGTCGTGTGGAGCTTCCTGTACGACCAGAACACAATCGTACCGTTCAACACAATGGGTTTGTTCAGCGTCAATGGAACCGCGAAGGGCTCGTGGCAGAGATGGCTTGAAGGATAGTCGATAGCGCGCGCCATTAAGATGTACACAGTGGACGGAATGTCGGGACCTCGGCGGTCGGCGCGCGCGCCGCGGGCAGATGGACACACCAAGCACCCCGAGCTGAATGCATCACCCCCAGCGCACTACAGTCGTCTCTCTCTTTCTTCGGGAGCCCTAGCCTTCCGGAAGAAGAGCCAAAACATGACGATCGACACGGTGTAAAGGACGGACGCGATGTAGAACGGGAGCTCGAGCAACCCGGCTTTCATCATTGAGCTGCCGATCACGGTGCTGATGGAGTTCGGGAGCCTCGACAACGCCGCGTTGATTCCGGCAGCGGCCCCCCTCTCGTCTCTTTCCACGAGTCCCATTATCAGCGACGTTCCGAGCGGGCTCGACACGTTCATCATGAAGGTCCTGACGATGTAGAGTCCTCCGGCGATGGGGAAGGTCGGAGCCAGCGGTACAGCGAGCATGAACACCATGGAGAGACTCTGGGTGAGAACGATGGACCCTACGAGTCCGAACCTTCGGGCCAGGTTGGGCGCACCGAGGGTGAAGGCAGCAATCAGGAACCCGGAGAGACCGATGATGGGCCCACTGGCCGTGTCTGGCACCGAGAAGCGAAGGGTGAACCACTGCGTCATGAGAGGAACGAAGAGGCCGGCCCCGAAAGCGATGAGGACTGCGGTGATCAGGTACTTCGTAAGGACGCCTCGCGATTTTCGCGGCACGAATTCCCTGATGCTTTTGGCCTTCGCCGAAGTCCTCGATTCGCCTATCCTGAACAGGAAGGGGGTGACGGCCACGCTGAGTCCTGCCAGAATCAGATACAACACGACATGAGCCTGGGCAACGTCCAGCCCGAGATTCTCGAAGACCAAGACCAGAGGTATGGCGAATCCACTGAGCCCCCAGGCGATGCTCGACAGGAAGGACGAAAGAGAGAACGCCGCGGTCCTGTTGGCTTCCCCCGCCTTCTCCGCCAGCAGCGCGGTCCCGGCCGAAGCGAAGGCCGCCTCGGTGCTGCCTTCCACGACGGCGGCGAAGACCAACAGAGCCGGGTTCGTCGTCAGCGCGAAAGACGCCAGCGTGACGCTGGCGAGCAGGTTGCCGACCACGATGAACCTCCTCCTCCCGTACCTGTCCGCGAGGATGCCGAACGGGAGGCTCGCGGCGACCATGCTGAGTCCCATGACTGTGATCAGAGTCCCGGTGAAGACGATCGACAACCCCTTTACGGTGGTCAGAAAATAAGAGAGGTCGGTGAACAGGAAGCCCAGGGCGAGGCTCGGGATGAAGCTCAGGACGATCAGCAATTTGGCCTGGCCGGGGATCGAGCTGTACTGTCGGAGCAACAGGGTACTGGGCCGAGGGCAGAAACGCCCTGTATAAACGGGGGGAGCGGAGCGCAGACGCAGGCGTGCGGGCCTCAACGGCGGTCGGGCCCGGTGGGACTCGCCCCCAAACAGGTTCTGAAAGTGGATTCCAATCGTGAGTCATACATCTAGTGGAAGCAAGCGCCCCGACTGGGCCTTGTCATCCCATGAAGGCGCCCAGCGCGAGGAACTGTTGTGCACTGATTCCGCGGGCCCACCTTAGGATGAGCGTTCTAGAACTTCCTCGGCGAAGATTGTCCACTTGCCTTTGCCATCTTTCTGTTCGATCAGAATCGACCAAGTCTTGTCATCCGCTTTCCAGGAGAATGTGTTGTGGAGAGGCCCGTCTGGATACTCGAATACGAACCTCACTGCATTGGCTCCCTCCCGTCTGCCGTATCCCAGGGATTCTGAGAAACGGCCACCGAACGTGTCAAGCCATTGGACCACGTATCGCTCACTCATGTTGTCATACCCGATGAACACCTCGGCCTCGTACTCGGCCTTCGAAGCGACAAACAGGCCCCGGTCTAGCGCGCGCTAGCGGTGATCAAGCTCCCGGACCTGAGGTAATACCTCTCCCTCGCTCCAAACCTTTCCCTGTATTGGGTTTCGATGAACTCGTTGAACCTCTCGAAGCTCTCCCTCACGGTGAGCATCTTTCCCCAGGAGCCGCTGGCTCTACTAGAGATGCTTCGATTCCGCCAGACATGCTTCGAGAAGGACGATAGCGTGTTTCATGGAGACCCAATTGCTTTCTGAGCCCTTCTGTGAGCTCCCGCCTGTTCAAGGATCGCTTTGACCTGGCTACTCTTTGCAAGTTTCATCTGACGTAAAGCCTGGAGCAGGTTCTTTATGCTGGCATAGGAACTCAGATTCACGCCGATTGTGGCCAGATTCTCCTTTCCACCCTCGAGCCTGTCGACGAGCACGGC
>JBEKHX010000022.1:0-15402 GCA_050012055.1 Nitrososphaerales archaeon | reverse complement strand
ACCGTCTGAGGACCAGCTGAAGACGAGGGGACCTTGAATGTGGCGGAGAAGGCGCCCGCGGCAGTTGTAGTGATTGTAGCAGGGACGGTCGTCTGCGTTGTTCCGCTGAACTTTATCGTGATTGTGGAGGTGGGAGCGAAGCCAGCACCCGTGACCGTCACGGTGGTGCCGACTGGGCCGAAGGTTGGACTCAGTGTCATTGATGAGGTAACTGTGAATGTGGCAGACGCAGTGTCCCCGCTGGCATCGGTTGCTGTGACTGTCTGAGCGCCAGTTGGAGAGGCAGGCACGACGAATGTGGCGGAGAAGGCGCCCGCGGCAGTTGTAGTGACCCAAGCAGGGACGGTCGTCTGCGCCGCTCCGCTGAACTTTATCGTGATGGTGGAGGTGGCAGCGAAGCCAGCACCCGTGACCGTTACTGTGGTACTGACTGGACCGGAGGTCGGAGACAGGGTTATTGACGAGGTGACAGTGAATGTGGCAGACGCGGTATCACCTGGTACGGTCCCGATGTCGCTTCCGGAGACAGTGACTAGGTGAGCCCCAGCCGTGTCAGGCGGCACGGTGAATGTGCATGTGAAGGCGCCTGTGGGTGAGGTCGTCTTGGTGGTGCAGGTCTGGGTCGCTATCGTGCCTCCGGCGATGGTGATCGAGCCTATCTTCGTGCTGACGGAAAACCCTGTGCCGGTCACGGTGACGGAAGTGCCGACTGGACCGTAGGTCGGAGACAGGGTTATTGACGAGGTGACGGTTAGGGTGGCATTTCCTGAACTTGGCGCGTTGAAGTTCGCATCACCAGCATATGACGCCTGGATTGTCCAATTTCCAGAACGGAGGCCTGTGACAGTCGCTTGACAAGTCCCTGCCGAGAGGGTGCACGAGGCTGGGCTGAATGAGACGCTTCCAGTGCCATTTACTTGCGACCAGCCGATTGGCTCACCGTTGACTGAACCCACGAACCCGGTCAGGGTTGCGGTGCACTGGGATGTCGAACCGAGCGGGAAAGAGACAGGAGTGCAGCTGACTGTGGTCGTTGTCGGGTTTAGAACGGTGACGGTGGTGTTTCCAGAGGTCCCTATGTGATACGAGTCGCCGACATAGCTCGCCTGTATAGTGACGTTCCCGAGCGTTCCCGCCCTTGGAGTGTAGGTCACGGAGCACCCCGTCGCGTTAAGCGTACAGCTGGCTGGGCTGAAGGTGCCAAGCCCGGTCGTCAAATCCTCGAACGTCACGTTTCCTGTCGGTGTCGCCAAGAAGGTTTGTGACGGGATTTCGTCGGTATCGGTCACCGTCGCCGTGCATTTCGTCGAACCTCCCACGACTTGGGATGGGACGCAGCTGACAGCGGTGGAGGTGCTGCGCAGGAGGGCCTGCCCTTCGAAAGGCATTAGCTGCGAATAGATGTTCCCTTTGTAGGCGAAGGCAACTACGATCCCGAGAGACGTACCCTCGGGCACGATGAAGGAAGGCGGCAACATAGTACACCCGCTGGAGCCTCCATCAAATTTAGTTGCGTCTTGCTGCCCTCCCCACGCCCAGCTACTGGAGCTGTACCCGCAGGCCGCGATCGTCAGTGTGACAGTCTGATATGGCTTCACGTAGAGGCAATTCTTGTCTATGGGTATGTTCGTCGTTGGATTGACCACACTACAGTCAGTAGGGTATGCTGTCAGGGTGGGTGCTCCCGATGATGGGTAGTTCGGGTAGTACACCCCATTGATTGTAGCGCTTGAACTGTAGTTGCCCGCAAGGAAGTAGTAGAGTTCCACCGAGATGTCCGGGTCCCCGAATAAGAAGGAATACTGCGTGATGGGCAGCGTAGTGTTGAAGACGTTTGTGATCTGCACGTAGAAGGCCGTGTAATAGTTGGACCCTCCAGCAAGGTAGCTCCCGCTTGGAAGGTTCGATAGGGTCATGGGACTAGCGTTTTTGACGCAGTGGCCGTTGAAACTATTCTGGGTAGCACTGCTTTGGGTGCAGGAGCTGTACTTCAATAGGAAGAAGTTAGCCGCGAAGGCGCCCTGGGTTGTGACGCTCGCGATGCCCCCGACTTCGACCAAGTTAGACTGAGAATCCGCCGAGGCGACGAACACCCCACTGAGGGTTCCACTGGCGTGGCCTGAAAATGAAACGAAACCCCCTACGGCCCCTGTGGTGGCGGAGAAGCGGCAGTTGAAGGTCTTGTTCTCGCCTGCTGGGATGTTCAGAGAAGCCGGAGAGCATGGGGAATAGGTGTACACGTTCGCGGTACCGCTGGCAGAGGGAGCATTGAGCGAAATATTGACGCCTCCTGCGGCCCAAGGAGCGAGGTTGTAGACAGTGGCAGTGAGGGTGATGCAACCGTCGCAGGAAAAGGTCTGGGTTGGCGTGGCTTGCAGCAGGACGGAGAGTTGCGGACCCCCTCCGACCTGGGTCAGGATCACGGTTGTGTTTACCGACTTCACGTTGACAACGGTCGTGACAGGGTAAGAGGGCTTAGGATACTGGGCAGAGAAGACGTTTCCCTTGGAGGTGAGTAGGCTGATTAGAACGTGCTCGCCCTTTGAGCGATTGAACGCTGTATTATTGATCGCGATGTCGGCAGTACATCCACCTGCGCATGAAGAAAGGTACTTTGTAGATGCGCCTATGCCCAAGGTGATGGGCAGAGAGACGTTGAGGTCCGGTTTCTGTTTCAAGAAATGCGAGCCGGGCAGCACAGCGGAGTTGGAAAGAAGCTGCCCCTGCTGGTGCGAGGGGCAGTGCGACATGCACGTTACGTAGATGTCGATGATCGATGAAGACACGCCTCCGGTGTTGTTGGCTCTAACCCACGTGCAATTCCGACACAACGGGTCCTTTCCCGAGGTTAGATTTGCCGTGACGAGGAGCTTCTCTTGGCCGGCCTGCAGCTGGTCGTTCGCCCTTGCAACGTTTGCCTGGTCTGTAGACTTGACACTTTGGCTGACGAATTGAAAGAAGCCGGCGCCGACGGTGAAAATCAGTGCGAAGAGAATGACTGCGGCAAGCACCCCAGCTACCGCTCTGCGCCTTGACTTCGCCCGAGCATTTTCCGCTGGACTTTGCAAATCTTTTTCCCCTAGGAAGTGAACGCAATTCCATTGAAGGCGATGTCCTCTGTCAGTGTCTGGTTCTTGTACCAAAATGATATTACGGTGGTTGCCGCGTTCGCGTCGCCGACGGTAGGAATACTGGGTGTCGAACCCCCACTGATGCACCCTACGGTATTGATGCCGTTATCCCAGGAGTCTCCGTATTGGCTACCCCCCCAGTTCCAGTTGGATGACGAGTATCCGCACGCCGCAAGTGTGATCGTGACCGTCTGTCCGGGATTAACGTAAATGCAATCCTTGTCTGTAGGTACGTTCGTCTTTGGATTAACGACGTTACAGTCACTAGGGTATGGTGTTAGTGTGGGAAGCAGGGGACTAGCGCCAGGGTTGTAAGTCGGATAGTACGCGCCGTTGCTCATTGTCGTATTCGTGCCGACGAGCCACCAGTCGGTCTCACCGCCCGTCCCGGACGCGTCCACCTGGACGAAGGTGTACTGAAGCAGCGGTACGGTTGTATTGTAGTTGTTAGTTATCTGAATGTAGAAGGCGACGTAATAGTTGCTTCCTCCGCTGATTACCGCACCCTCAGGCAGTTTGTTGGGCGAACTAGGAGGCCAACCGGGCGCAATATTGGTAGTGCAGGCCGTTGAGTAGGAAAAGCTGCCGTAACCACCACCGCCGTTTGGAGCGTTCGTGCAGGAACTATACTTGAAGAAGAAGAAATTGGTGGAAAAGATCCCCTGTGCGAAGACGTTGGTCGTTCCCCCAATCTGCACGAGGTTTGATACTACAGCCGCGGATTCTAAGACGGTCTTGTTTTGCGTTGCAAACGCCCACCCTGAGAAAGAAGCGAGGCCCCCGACAGCGCCCGTCTGGGGAGCGTAGGTACATAGAAAGTAGACATGGGGAGCGACCCCGGTACCGCTGTATCCCGGAATTGTCCCATTCGAGTCAAGAGTGCCTGTGGAAGCATAGGGACCCGAGCAACTGGAGTTGATCAGCTCGGCTGTGCCAGTAACGTTAGACCAAGGCACTGTTGGATGCAGACTGGCATTTGTCATGGGGGTGGGCGAGTAATTGTAAAGAGTGACGGTGTCAATGATGCACTGTGGACCTGGACAGGGTCCACTGAAGACCTGAACAGGGGTGGCTGACATGACGACTACAAGTGAGTTGCCCCCGGCTCCGCCAGCGTTAGGTCCGATCAATGAAATCGTAACGTTGGAAAAACTCCTCGACCCGTTAATGGAATTGTCGAAGGGGTACTGCTGGGCGAAGACGTTTCCCCTCGACGTGACCAGTGCAACGTAGATGGTCCCGGATGCGTATGAGTACTTCGTGATGGTGAAATTCCCAGTCCCTCCCACGTTGAGGTTTAAGGGACCCGTTGCGTTCGTTCCTGAGACCCCGAGAGTCATCACACCCGGTGGCCTGATGACTTTGCCAGTACTGTCTCCGACGAATGTGCTGACGACGCTTATCGGGAAGGCTCCGGTATCGCTCACCGTGACATCGGGATTGCCGGATGATTTGTTGATGTTGACCCGAAAGGCAAGCTGCTCCTGGCTGACCTGGGCGCGTTGCTGAAGAGCCTGGATCTTCGCTTGATAGGAGGAATTGTCGCTCCTGGCCTGGAAGAGCAGGTACCCTGTGCCGGCTGTGAAGAGCATCGCGAATATGATGACTGCTACGAGTATGCCCGAGACAGCCCGACGCCGGTCCTGTCTGAGCGTTAGATTCATGCCGACCTATCACCCGTTCGCCCGAACCTGGGTCTGGACAACGTTACCGTACAATCCCTGTATTGTCACGACATAGCTCTGACCGACAAGCATGTCATTGCCCCAACACGCTGGAATTGTCACCTGATACGGGCTCGGCGAAAGGGCTGAAACTGGCACCAGGTTGCCTGCGACTTTCTGGTTTGGAATAATTGCGGGGATTGGACAACTGCCTGTCGATATGGACGCTCCAAAGGTCAGACTCCAGGAGGAATTCAACGTGGTAATGGTGATAGAGGAGACATTGAGCCAGACCTCTCCCCTGTTGTAAAGAGTGAGACTCAAGCTAGTGCATGGGTCTCCGCTCGCAGCTCCGCTGCATCCGAATACCTGAGTCGCAACTACTGAGAAACTCTCCCTCAGGAAGTTGACGTTGCTCGCGACGCTCTCGCCGTACGCCTTCTCGCTGGACCCAGCTTGGCCGTTAATCCAACCGAAGACCGCAGCACCTGCAATTAGGGTGATTGCGACCATGATTAGAGTCCCCATAATCTCGGCGATTGCGAGACGTTTCTTGTTTCCCCTAAACTTCATGCTCCGTTTCGAAACCTCCTCAACGGTGAAACCTCCTCAACGGTATATGGCTATTATGAATCAAACATCTGGAGCGGGCATCCCTTTTCGTCGCAGTCGGCAACGTCATGATCAAGTCACCGTCTGCCCCACGAAGGGGATCTGCTGCGTGTATACCTGACCCTTGTAGACGAAAGTGATGAGTATAGTGAGATAGGTTGATTCGTCCGGCACGTACTGGGGGGGTCTTGTCGTGCATTTGGAGCCAAGGTCGCGTGGCATGTCGCCGTAAGCCGAACCAGCCCAGTTCCAAGAGGTGGAACCAATATCGCAAGCTGCAAAAGTGACCGTTGCATTCTCATAAGGAGCAATGCGGATGCATGAGGCGGTCGACGTCGCAATGCAGGTTGATGGGTATGCCGTCAGTTTCGGTGTTGTAGTAGTATAGTTTGGGATGTAAGGGAGTTTCGGATTACTAGAGATATTCTGATTATTGCCAGGGTTCCCTACGATGAAGAACGGGGACTCTCCCCCGGAGGTGGGGTCGGTCATGAAGTACGTGTAAGGTAGTATGGGAATGGGTACGTTGAAGTTGTTAGTTAGCTGAATGTAGAAGGCTACGTAGTAGCTGCCGTCTCCCTTGATGAGGCTCGCGGTCGGAAGGTTGGCGAATGTCACGGAACTCGGTGTCGTGGGACAGAATGTTGAGTACGAAAAACCACCAAAGCTAGCGTAATTTGATGCTGAGGCGACGGTCGTGACCGTGAATGCGGCAGACGCCGTGTTCACTCTGGCGTCCGTTGCCGTGACCGTCTGATTACCAAGAGGAGACGCGGGGACGACGAATGTGGCAGTGAAGGCGCCCGCGGCAGACGTGGTGATTGTAGCCGGGGCGGTCGTCTGCGTCGCTCCGTTGAACTTTATCGTGATGGTGGAAGCAGGAGCGAAGCCAGTACCTTTGACATTTACGGCGTCACCAACTCTACCGGAGCCATTAGTCAGGGTTATTGATAATGGAGCGTAGGTGCACGCACTGTATTTGAAGAAGAAGAAGTTCGCAGAGAAAGGCCCCTGGTTGAGCACGCTAACTGGGCCGCCTATCTGGACGGGGTTCGAGATCGCCTGACCGGAAGTCACATTCCCCCCGTTGTACGTGCCTCTCGCCTGCCCCGTGAAGGATACGAAGCCCCCGAATCCATTCGGGTTCGCGCTATACGTACAGAGGTAAACTACCTTAGGCGGCGCACCACTGCCAGAATATGCCTGGATGTCTATGCTCCCGTTAGTCATGGTCCCAGAAGTCAGATTGCAGGGACGCGTGGACGAGACCTTGGCGCTCCCCGTAAGGGAAGCCAGTGGCACAGCAGGAGAGAGCGAGACCCCGGTCACTTTGACAATCCCGTAATTGTAGACCGTGACTGTATCGTAGAGGCAATCCGCGCATGAGAAGGTCTGAGTGGGAGACGCCACCATCTGGACGACTAAGACGTTACCTCCAGGATTTCCGCCGCCCACAGTTGAGGTGATATTGATCGCGAAGGTGTTGGTCATTGTCACCGTGCTCGCTCCCGGAGGGGACGGGTATTGAGCGGAGAAGATGTTCCCAGTCGATGTCAGTACGCTGACTACCACTGGAGAACCCCCGGATGCGTAGTTGTATGAGGTCTGATTTATGGCGATATCGCAGCCTGGGATTGAGCCGCACCCGCTCATCTGAGCGGTAGAGAACCCAGGTAGAATAGTGAGGGGCAGGGAATAGTTGATGTCAGGGAAGGTCGAGAGATATTGCGTGCCAGGGGTGACCTGGGATTTCGACATTATCCTGTCGGCAGCTGTGTTGGTGACAAAGACGTCTATCAGCGTGGCAGGTGAGCTTCCGACGTTCGTGATCCTCAGCCAGAGGTCTCCTGTCTGCCCCCACGGGTCGGGAATTGTCGAAAGCCCCACTTCCATCGACAACTTTTCCTGGGAAGCTTGCTGGAGGGCCTGCTGCTTCTGCTGGTTCGCCTGCGCGCCCTGAAGTGTAGTTGTGTTAACGAACAAGAAAAAACCAATGCCAGCGGTAAAGAGCATCGCGAACATTATCATAGACCCGAAGATCCCCGAAACAGCCTTCCTTCGTCTGGCCTGCTCGAGCTTCGTGATCTTCATCTGAAGGTCACGCCGCTCGGGCGATTCTCGCAACCCCTTTCAGACAGATACGGTGCTCCGATCTCGGTCAATACCTCACTCTGGGCCGTCGCCATCTGTGAACACGGAATCTTCTTGCTCTTGCTACTTAGCACTTATGGACTGGAAACCATAATTCAGAATCTGTAATCTTATTCAAAGGTTCAAAAGGCCTGGCCTTGACCGAAGGCTGCGAAGAGGGCCGTGGGCAAGGTTCTGCGGTACCGGCGCAGCCCTTCGAACAGGGGCCTTGGCTGGGGGCCGAGGAATGAGGTCTCGAGGTCTCCAAGTCTCGAGATCACGCGTTATTGATGGTTATACACCGGGATGATGTCGAATAAATAAGTACGACTGACCGCGGTCGAAGGGGCAATCATGTAGTACAGATCGAGACTCGTGATCGGGTTGCCTCCACATCCGTTATACAATCCCGAGGCTAGGCTCAGTTGAGTAACCGTCACCGACATCGGTGAGAACGTGTAGACTTGAGAGATATACGATCCGGCAACCCCGTCGCAGGTTTCCTCACTCGTTGTACCTACCATCACGGCGTTAATCTGGGCGTACACAGTAATATTCAATGTATTCTGCACATTCAAAGTGAAAGTGTTGGTTGCATCGCTGTAGCTATCGCTGATGACGACTAGAGTTGATAGGGGAATCTGCAGTGCGAAAAGGCTCTCGTTCAGCGTCTGGAGGGTCGTGTTTATCACGCGCAGCTGGTAGTAGACCCACCCCTGGAAAGCTAGGTCCTCTGACCTGTTTGAGTTGAATTCCTTGATCACGTTTGCCAACTGAGACTTGACATCGGTCAGATTGCTTTGAAGAACGGAGGCCTGCTTTGCTTGTGCAGAAAGCTGACTCCCCAAAGTATTCACCGCGGTCTGAAGTGAGTCGAGGGAGTCTTGCAACCCCTTTATCTGGGAGGACAGGACGGAATTGTTCTGATCCATCCGGGAGTTTTCTGACTGCAGGACGAAGAAGTTCCCCCCCAGAGCAACGAGGGCGATCACAAGGGCCGCTGCCAACTGGAGATTCTTGTCCAATACTTTGACTTACCTTTTCATGCTGAAAAAACAGTCTGACAGTTATACGTGTTCAGGATGCTGAATACATACTCAGGAGAAATCCTGATCACTTGAATCCAAAGTTGCTTCTTTGAGGTCTACGAGTCGCTCGTTTCCTACAGACCAATCCCGTCGCTGTCTGCTTTGTAGCCTTCAAGTGGCCTGACGGGCTGACTCCGTGATGCTTCCTTCTACAGGTGGGGCGATTGGGGGCAGAACCCGGCAATATCCGGTCAAGATGAGGGTTGAACGACGCTTCGTCAAGGATTCTTGCGTCAGATTCTCTCCAAATTTAACATCTCCCGCCTTCCTCCTGATGTAGGCGCATGCTAAGCACAGATTTTTGGTTCATATCGATTGACCTGGGATTCTGAAGGCAGATATAGTCTGCATCCTGCTTCTGAATTCAGATGAAAGCCGTAAGCCGCGTCGTTTCAATCGCAACGCTTGGCATGCTTGTTGCAGTCCTTGGTCTTGTTCCTCTGGCAGCTCCAGTCTTTGCGTGGAATCAGTGTGGACTAGCCCTAACGCCTACCACGCAGTCAACTACCATCACCGCGGGATCGACCGTGACATTGACCTACCTGCTTACCTACAGTGAATCAATCAACTATGCCGCCAATTTTGCAGTCTCGGCCTTGAGCTCAAACAGCGCTTGGACTGTGGTCAGTGTTGTACCAAGCACAGTTCCGAGTTCGGGGACGTCGGACTCGATCAGCCAGACTATTTCGGTGGAAGTGACCGCGCCGTCCACACCAGGTAGCACGACGACCCTAACCGTGACAGCAGTAAACAACCAAGACCACAATGCCAACTGCTATGCGTACACAATTCTAACTGTGGGGGCGTTGCCACCGGTCGGAGTCCCACAGTTTCCGCTAGGAATGGCACTGATGATGGCAGTCATCCTCCCAGCAATGTTGCTGATCAAGAGGAAGTCCGGCATACCAAGCCTCCAAGTACCCTAAGCGGTCTTCAACAGGCTCCTGCCTGTTGTCGACTGCTACTTGTTTTCGTCTTGAGAATCCCGAGCCATGTGCCTGGCACTGTTCCCCATTCCCTGGCAGTGATTACTGCCAGGTTCCGGCTTGACTTCGAGACAGAAGCGGGGCGTCACTTCATCCTGAAGAGCGTAGTCCCGCAAGACTTGCACTTCCCTTGCAACGCCTTTCTCCCGTTCTTGAAGACTACGGTATGAGCACCGATGATCTCCCTCTTCGCCCTTTCCTTCACGCAATACGCTTGCGGACGCGGCCGCCGCTGCGCCAGGACCGCGATGGGGACCGCTATCATGCAGAAGATGATCTCGGGTATCACGACGACGTAGACGACGGGGTCCAACATTCTTCTCTCAATCCCCGCGCCTATAGTACGTGGCGTTGTACTTGAATCCGACTGGGATAGGGTCAATAAGGCGGGGTCCAACCGGCGAGGTGTCATCCGAAGCCTCGGGATTCCGCATTCCCGACTCAGATGGTCCTTCCTGTTCCTCGGTTGTGGCAATCGCGACCGGGCTGAAGTCGACTGCGAAGGACCTGGGGTCTTCTGCGGCTGCCTCGACCGGGGCCGCGGTCAGATAGTGCTCTTTGAGTGACTCGACGACTGTTTCCAGGTCCTCTCCGGGGGCCGCCCAGACCCTCCTGATGCTGCTCATGATTTCCCTCTCGAGATTTTGGGAGGATGCGCCCAGTAGCTCGTCAAGAAGCACGACGAAGCCCCTGGGATGGTCCGGTATGTCCTGCTCGCGGAGGCCATACCTGTTCTCCAAGAGGCTGAGTATGGCGTGTTTCCCGTCGTTGCCTAGTGTATCCAGACTGACGTCCACTGCGTGGAGGACGACCTTGCGGTAGTCGTTCTCCTCCGCAGGCTCCTTCTGCTCTTCCTTCGGGGGCCGTGGTTGCGAGGCTGGATGCCCGGCCACCCCATCAAGAGTCTGGGTGTTCGACCCCGCATGTGACGGAACGGAGCCCGAGAGCATGCCGTCGATGATCTTGATCCACTTGTGAAGTTCTTTGCTCTCTGAGATGCCCTGATAGTCTATAGTGAGGCCCGAGACCCTGTTCTGGAGGAGAACCAGGTCGAGCTTGAGTCCCTGGCTTCGGACGTTTATCATCGTAGGCTCCGCGCTCGCCTCCGGAAGTTCCTCGCTTGGCACGGCCTCCACTGCCTGACTTTCGTTCGACGCCATACAACCAAACATGTTGGGCTGGCGGTATCTCTGTGTTCTTTCCGAAATGAGAAGAAAACCCCAGAAACCTTCGTCAAAACGCATAGAGCATTAGTCTATTATGGCTAAATCCCTTGAATGGAACGTTACCGATGTCAGCCGCCGCCAGCCTCGACTGCGTGAAGTTCGTCAGAAGCACCGAATATCCTCTCGAGACGAAGGTGAGAGAAATCAGAGTTGTGATTCAGCCATCTCATGGCACTTGACAATGAGGGCCGTGCTCATCCAGATTACAGAAGAGAGAGCACAGGTCTTCTGCTTGTTCATACGAGATGCCTAATCCTAGGGAGGGGCGCCCGTGGCATGGTACGAAACTAAGGTCTTCCCTGAGGCTTGTTGGGCTGCGCAGCAATCATGCCTGCTTCTGACCTCCGTATGGCCTCCAGCAACAACTGGATCGGGGGTTCCAGAGGAGCCTTCTTCTTGAGCAGACTTTCTTCGTCGGCGAGCCTCTTGATGCTGCCGAGGACGGAGCGAGCGCTGGTTCCGAACATCTTGGAGATCGACCTGGCGAACCGTTCCGGGTTGCACCTGGCCTTCTCGCCTACCCATGTCCTCAGGATCTCAGACGTATCTTCCCCGATAAGTTGCGGGAGCGTCGAACAGAGTATTTCATCGAAGGTCAACCCGGCTTCCTCGAGTTCTCTCATCCTGTCAATGAAGGAGAGTTCCCATGTTTTGGGAATCCTTCCCCACTTGAAGGTGAGTGCAACCCTGCGCAGCGCTTCCATCGCTGAATCACGCGGTTCTGGACCTCAGTTAAGAAGTTCTGCCGTTCCAGAAGAATCAAGTCGACAAGAGAGTGGAGTTCGGTGCCCTTCATGAATGGCTAGAGTTCGGACTGGTCAAGATCGTACAAAAAGGGAGCACATAGCTTCGCCGCGCGCGCGCGCCAATGTCACGCGGCACGCTAGTTCTCTACTGCTTTTCCAATAAGGCCCAAAACACAATGTTGTCGGCAAATTGCAGGGCCCCACTATCTTTGACTGTAAACCCCTCTGTTGCGGATTCGTTAAGAATGTTGCTCCAATCTTGTGCTTCGCTTGCGTACTGAGCTTCGCTCCTCGTCTCATATTGCTCTTGGTCTCTTATCACTCCCTGTCTTCCCATAAGCTGGGTGTGGCTATATGCCCTGTAAACTAGTTTGTATTCCGTACAGCCAGAATCGGGCCATGGCTATTTATTCGTTGAAGTGCCCTCGACGGATCCATCGTGACCTATGGTGGAATCAGGCCCAGTTCTTAAATATAGATTGTAGCTCCATTTTGGCGCAAGGATTCGCGTTTCAAGATTGGGGAATTCGAGCCGAGTGACCATATCTGTTCTCGCCATGCTTGCATTGATATTGTCTGGTTTTCCACTGCTCTGCGCCATCCACAGCTGCGGCGGTAGGATCTCTCACAATGGGTGGTGTGGATGAAGTTCGCATACATTCGGAGGCCTCTGGCCTTCGTCCTCGGCATCAGCGCCTTCGCGTGGGCCATCGGCTTCGCCAGGTATTTCGACCATTGGGTCTTCTTCTCCGCCTTCCCCAATATCTTGGACTCCTTTGGGATGTCCCTGATAGGAATCTATCTTCTGTATGAAGCCCTTGGCAAGAGCCACAGTCTTGCCAACACATCAGATACGGAATCGAGGCCCATCTTGTCCATTTTTGACGGCATTGACTCCATAGAGGAGTCTTGAACCAAACGCGCAGACGGCAACCAATGAGCTTCCCTCTGAATCCATTTTCAGAACCCATTCAGGGGCGGACCCCGCCGAGCCCGAACCTGAAGCTTGGAAGATAGGTTGCGCTGCACCATCTCCCTAAAGAGAAAAGCGTAAGTCTCCTTCAGGGCCTGCGCCAACACCCTCCTGCATCCGAGCTTCATCTATTCCCTGAAGTCGGGAATTCGTCATCAGGGAATCGGCAGATTCGGATATCTGGAGCGCTCCTTCTGCCTGCGTCAGGTGTTCAGAGTCGAACCTGGCAAAGGATTTCGCAATCGGCCTGATGTATATGGTAAGCGGCATCTACTCGTTTGGTTTTAGCGTGGCCCTGACGGGGTTGGCGAGGCCCCTCAATGGGAGCACCACGTACATTCCAATTCCTGACGGCCTCTTCCCGTTTGAAGTGCTGCTCTTCGCGTTCTTTGGTTTGGCCTTCTTGGTGGCGTCGTTCTATCAGTTCCGGATGAGCATTCGACCAGCATCCGAAAGACACCCAAGTTACGGCAGCCCCCCAGTTGCACAGTAGTCATCTTCTCACTCAAGTCCAAAGCCGCTCACAATAATCATGCCTATTTGTAAAGCCGATGCCCTCGCTGACGCAATTGGGAATCAACGGCAATATGGACTGGGCTTAAGCCGCAATCGTCGCGAAGAGCACAGAAGCGCCGTTTCCGAGGTTGAATGAACCGACGACCTGATTGCCAGGGATCGCATGTGCAAAACCTGGAGTCGTGCAGCTCACGACGCCGCTGTTTCCGGCGGAAAGATTTCCCGATTTCAGTACGGCCGTGCTCGTGTAGGTTGTTCCTGCGAACGTCAATGTACAGGCGCCAGTAATCGCGGCATTGCCGCTTCCTGTATTCGTGAGGCTCACCAGGCAGACTTCCGGGGCGCCGGAGCATGATGCCGTGCCTGCGACAACCAGGGCGATGTTAGTGAATGTCCCCATTAGGCCGAAGACGAACCCAGCTACTGCGATGGCCGCAACGAGTGTGATTGCGATCAGTATTATGGTAGCTAGAACCGGCGAGACTGCCTGCCTCTTCTTTCTGTAGGCCCAGATATTCATCGTCAAGCGAATTCTCCCAAGATTTTGCTATTAGTAGTTGTGGAGCCCTAGTACAGAATGTGGATTCATTTACGACCTGATCATGTCGAAAAGACTTCGAAACATCTGAGTAGACAATCCTTGTGGCCGAGGTCGCCTTCGAGATTTAGGAAGCGATACACGGCGTCACGATGGGCTTGCCGACCAGTAGTCAGACCCTTGTGTGGAATTGAGAATAAATGGCACGATGTTCCTTCTCTTCTCAAACCGAGAAAAGAAAGAAAACGGCCTCGACCTGTTTCCACGGGATGGCTGCTCCAGGGGAGGAGACATCAGTGACATGGTACGAAGCTAAGGTCTTCCCCGAGGCTTGCTGGGCTGTGCAACTATCACAGCTGCTTCTGACCTCTGTATGGCCTCCAGCAGGGACTGGATTGGGGGTTCCCGAGGAGTATTCTTCTCAAGCAAGCCCTGTTCGTCGGAGAGCATCTCGACGCTGCTAAGGACGGAGCGAGCGCTGGCCCCGAACATCTTGGAGATCGACCTGGCGAACCGTTCCGGGCTGCACCTTGCCTTCCTGCCTACGCAGAACCTCAAGACATGCGAAGGGTCTTCCCCAAAGAGCTGCGGGAGCGTCGAACGGAGGACCTCATCGAAGGTCAACCCGACATTTTCGAGCTCTCTCATTCTGACGATGAAAGACAGTTCCCAGATCTGGGGGACCCTTCCCCACTTGAAGGTGAGCGCAGCCCTGCGCAGAGTGAAAAGTAAGCGACCTGAAAAGGAGCGCGAACGCCGTACAAGCCAATATGACTCGTCAACTTCGTACTTCCTTCTCAACCTCAGAAGGGGCGGGTGCGCTGTCATCGCTGACTCTCGCTCGGTCCTGAGCTTCAATTAAGAAGTTCTGCCGTTCCAGAAGAATCGAGTCGACAAGAAAGTGGAGTTCGGTTCCCTTCCTGAACAGTCCAGAGATCGGGCCTGTCAGAATCATAGAAAGAAAGAAGCGCACAACTTCGGCTTGTTTCCACGAGACACGTAATCCAAGGTCAGGGACGCCCGTGGCATGATAAAGAGCTAAGGTTTTTCCCGAGGCTTGTCGAGCTGCGCGACTGTCATGGCCGCTTCTGACCTCTGTATAGCCTCCAGCAAGGACTGGATTGGGGGTTCCTGAGGAGCCTTCTTCTCGAACCGACTTGCTTCATCGGCAAGTTTGTCGATGCTGCCGAGGACGGAGCGAGCGCTGGCTCCGAACATCCCGGAGACCGACCTGGCGAACTGTTCCGGGCTGCGCCTTGCCTTCTCGCCTATCCACGTCCTCAGAACCTCGGAGGTGTCTTCCCCGAGTAGCTGCGGGAGCGTCGACCGGAGCACCTCGTGAAACGCCAAGCCCTTCTTTTCGCGCTCTCTCATCCCGTCAATGAAGAACAGCTCCCAGATCTCGGGGACCCGTCCCCACTTCAGGGTGAGCGCAACCCTGCGCAGTGCGAAAAGGAAGCGACGCGGAAAGGAGCGCGAGCGTCGAACGAGCCAATGCGACTTGTCCACCTCGTACTTCCTTCTCATCTTTAGGAACGGCGGCCGTGCTTTCATCGCCGACTCACTTAGTCCCGGGCCTCAGTGAAGAGGTACTGCCGTTCCAGGAGGGTCGAGGCGGCGCAGGAGAAGAGTCCTGCGCCCTTTCGGATTAGAGAAAAAAGAAGCGCACGACATTTCGGGCCGTGCGCCTGTCTTGAAGTCATTGCCATCTACGTTGTGCTTACTGCCAGGTGCCTGAGAACGGTACTGAAGCACCGTTGCTCATGCTGAACGAGCCTACGGCCATTGAACC
>JBEKHX010000021.1:0-19803 GCA_050012055.1 Nitrososphaerales archaeon | reverse complement strand
GAAATGTTGGCCCATGATTGCCCAAAACATGGCCTAGTCTAGGCCTGCAGCCATGCCGTGATCGATGCTCTTTGACGGAGGGGGGTGGATGCCCAAGTGGTCCATTGTTGCCATCGCATGCAGTAATCTTTTCCACTTGGACACGATGAAGGTTTATGCACTGGTAGCTGCTTTTGGCTAAATGACATCCGATTGCTCTCGGTCAGCCTCGAACGGGTGACGGAACAGGACCTGGTCAGCATGCTCTTCAACCGTGAGGACTCCAGGCTCGCAGCCAGAACCTTCGTCGGGTGGCTCAAGCGAAGGAACGGGCGCTGCTCGAAGAAGGAGATGTCAGGCTTCAGCCATGATCTCGCCTCGGGAAGGTTGGGGGTCAAGCTGAGCAGGACCAACTTCTACAAGACCATACTGGCAAGGTTCATCGACCTCGGGCTGGTGGCGGAGGACCTGGTCTACGACCCAGAGGCTCGGAAGGCGGTGAAGGCCTACCATGTGGTCGTCCAGCCTGTCTCTGGGAGGAGGCCGACTTCTCCGAGCCTGCTCTTCCTGGCGCACGTGGTGAGCGAACGCTGGAACCAGGAGATTTTCGAATCGAGCGCTTCGTTGGCGTAACACTGGCGACAGGCTTCATTCCTCTGCTACCCCCAGTCAAAAGGTGGTCGCCCGGCTAGGATTCACATCGATTAGTTCGATTTGTCCTAAGAAGTCTGATGAAATTAGCAAGATTCCTGTGTGAGAATCGTTCTGTAAGCGGAGTAGACCGAAGAGACAGGTATCCGCCGATCATGGCTTGATGGTCAGTACAGCCGTTCTGTAACTACCCTGATTGTTCGAGTCTCCACTGTACGTCGCCTGCAGTATGACCAAGCCAGCCGTCGTCCCTGTCATCGTCACTGAACACGTCGCTTGGTGAAGGTTTAAGCTGGTGAGGGTGCATGTTGTCGAGCTGAGTGAGACCGAACCTGTGCCGCTCTGGGACCAGCTCACCGTCCCCGTCGGGAGGTAGCCAATCACCCTGGCCTTGCAGGTTATGACCGTCGGCGAGCCGGCGACAGCAAATCTTGGGGTGCAGGAGACCGTCGTCGTCGTGGTCTTCATGGTCACGAACAAGTTGTACCCTCCAGCAGTGGCAGGGTTCTTGAGGTCCCCTCCGTAGTTTGCGCGCGCTGACACATATGGCTCACACATCTACTCGACCCTCTCAAGCTCGGTCTCCCAGGGTCGCGGCTTGAAGACCTTAGCTATCCCTTCATGGTGAAGGACCATGGACTGGAGGGATGAACGGTCAGACTCTGAACGCTTCTTCTCCCTTCTATCACTCTTCTGATGACCCATGTTACGAAGGTACCCATCCATATGAAGAACCTCACCTGAAGACCGAAGACAGTCACACTCCAGAATATGGGCAGAATGGAAACGTAGAACAACGCAGCTACTGCAAGAGTAGTGTCCCTCTGCAGCCTGTAGCTCCTGAGGAGTTCCTTGGGAATCAACTTCCTTTCTTCGTTGGTAAGTTCATGCGTGAAATAGGCGATGATCACGAATATCGAGCCCATGTCTGTCGCATAGGCGGCTGTCGAAGATCCAGAGTCCAGCTGACCCGGAAGTGGAGCGAACGCGATCAGATTGTAGAGAAATGGTTCAATCGAGACGAGGAAGAGTAGGAGCAGGTTGGCGCCCACCATGCTTCCAGTCTCAACTGGGAGCACTGACATTATCTTTGTGTACCTGACCCAGACGAGCGCCAATATGAGGAAGGACCAGCCGAAGCCGAGGAGAGTAGCAGCAAGGCCCATGATATGGCTAGGCTTCTCGGAAATGAGCGTTAGTGCACCGATGGAGAGGGCAAGTCCAAAGATCAGGTCGGAAAGAGTCTGGATCCTGGGGCGAGGTATGGTCTCACTTGAACTTCTGTGTTGGCTTCCACTTTCATCGGTCGGCGATGACAACCCCTGTTCGCAATCATGGTTTCATTCCCCGTATATCCTTTAGTCTGCGCTCAGTTCTTCCTCAGAATCGACCAGCCTAGGCTGGCTCCACCCTAGAGATGACTTCATTCGCTGAGCATGCAAGGCGGGCCCGGTGGGGCCCGCACCCAAACAGGTTCGGAAAGTGGATTCCGTGCGCTAATCAGTCAGAATGGCGTGGTGAACCAGCGCCCTCGGGTTCTCTTTGGTCGCACGCGCGCGACTCAGAGCTCAGGGTTTGGGCGAGGTGTCGTTAGCGGTTGCACGGTAGACGAGCGCGCGCTCAGGCCGAGGAGGCGTTCAGGGCGCTTGCCTTTGCGTGGTGCCGCCTTCGACGGTAGGCGCCTAGGTTCGAGCTTGATGAGCGCGCCGAGCCTTGGCGCCAACTCGTCCTGTGGTAGATTACGAGACCAATAGCCAGGAGGGCAACGGCCACCACGATCCCCGTAGCAATCTGGCTCAGCGCAAGCGGGTCGTAGCCCGCGACGTCTTGGCCCAGCAGGAGGTAGCCTATCGACGAGGCGGCCGATGAAATCGGGAACGCCCGGGAGAACGCCTGAAGCGGTGCAGAAAGCTGATTGTAGGGAACCAAAATCCCGGAGGTGAACGCGAGGGCAAGGGTCACGGCGAGTCCTAGGAACGCGGTGCCCTGGACGCTCTTGATGAACGAGCCCAGGATGAGCCCGATGCCCGCGGCCGCAACCGCCGCCATCAGCAAGAAACCGACTGCTTCCAGGTCTGCGGCAGCACTACCGCTGAACTGAGCCCCGAGGCCCAGGCCTAGGAGGATTACCAACCCCGAGACAACGACAGCGAATGCGAGGTAGGCAAGCAGACGCCCGAGGGTGTCAATTCCAGGATTGATTGGCATAGACCGCAGTTTCACGAGGAGGCCGATTTCCCGGTCGCGAGCAATGGAACTGGGGAGATTCATGACGCATGCCAGCATAAGCGCGAAGACCAACATGTCGACCGTCAGAGCCCCCAAGGCCTTCGGCATATCGGACGCGGAGACGGACCCGAGCTCCGTGGAAGCCATGATGACCATGAGGGCCATGGGCCAAGCGACAATCCCCAACAGGAGCGCCCGGTTTCGGATGAAGAATTTGGCGGTCTTCATGAAGGTGGCTGTGAGTTGGCTCATTGACCGCCTACCTCGTTCATCGGATGCTCGGTGAGTCGGAAGAATACGTCTTCTAAGGTGGCCGTTGACACCTCGATGCGCTTCTCGCCAACTCCCGCCCGGTCGAGGGCGTGGATGACATCCGGGACCAACTCTGCTGCGTCTCGCGCGTATATGTGGTAGCCGGTCTGTGTCTCGGCGAGCTTCCCGTCCCTGCTATACCCCTCCAACAGATGAGCCACCTGCGGGCTTCGAGTGCTGGTCTCCACCGTGATGACGTCCACAGTCGCATAAGTCCGCTTCAGCGCTTCGGGAGTGTCCTCGGCGACAATCCCCCCCTTGTACATCAGGCCGACCCTTGTAGCCTGCTCGGCGTCAGTGCCAAGGTGCGTTATGAGAAGGATGCTTGTTCCTCGGTCGACCGTGCCTTTGACAAGATTGAGGAAATCTCGTCGGGCGGCTGGGTCAAGACCCGTCGTCGGTTCGTCCAGAATGAGGAGTTTGATGCCGGGGAACAGGACCGTGGCGAGCTCGAGCCGCTTACGCATGCCACCCGAGTACTGCGAAGCACGCTTGTTGGCATCAGCCGTCAGCCCGACCTTTGCCAGTAGCTCGTCCGCCTTGGCCCGAACCTCCCTTCCAGAGTACCCCAGCACGCCCGCGAAGTAAATCAGATTCTCCCGGCCAGTGAGCAGGGGAATCGAAAAGTTGTCCTGCGGAACGTACCCAAACGATTTCCGCGCGTCTGCGGGTTTCTTCGCAAAGACCTCGACCGTGCCGCTATCGAAATCGACCACGGAAGCGATGATTGCTGCTAGAGTCGACTTGCCCGACCCGTTTGGCCCCATCAAGGCATAGAACTGACCCTGGTTCACGTCCAGGTTGACGCCGTTGAGCACGTGAGCGGAATCATAGCTTTTGTGGAGGTTCCCGACGTGGATCGCAGGAGTGTTGGATTCCGAGCGGACATCGTCGCGGCCGGGCCCCAAGTCTTCGCCACCATTCATCTTCCCGGCTTGCATTGGACGGCGCACGCAATAGCCCGCATGTGATTAATACGTTTTCAGATAGCTCGAATCTACCTCCTTTTGCCGAATGAGTTGGGCAGGAGGCGGCTGTCTGTGCCTTTGTGGACTGGACAGACGGGAAGGAGACGACGCCAAAGTATGCCAAAGCCAAGCCTACAGCTAGTATCGTGACAAGCGAGGCGCTGATACCAACAACCACATCCCTCTTTGCGATTTCAATTCTTGTTTTGTTTCACCCCCGCCCTTTATCCGAACCAAACCAGCCTTAAGGTCGGAGCACCCGCGCGCTTACTGCCGGCGATCTCCCCCTCTCTCCGTCGATGGCCTGCATAGCCTGCCACTATAGTGTGGTATTTTTGAGCCCAGGGTAACGGAATGACTACACGAGTTCTTATGACGCCAGACACTGCCTGGTGGCCCAATGAGCTTGCAAGAAATAGTCGTTCTCATCCACAACGGGGAGTATGGAAGGGCGATTTCTGATTTGGAACATGAGGTGTCCAACGGAAACAAGTCTCCCCTAGAAAAGTTGGAGTACTGTGAGTGGTTGGCCGAGTGCAACACGAGGCTTGGGGACAACAAGGAGGCCGGCAACTGGTATCTTGAGGCGGTCAAGATCGTCCTTGCGCAGCAGATGGACGGGAAATCGAAGGCCAAGCAGGCTCTGCCGCTGTGCGGGAAGGCGTTGGAATGCTACAAGCAAGGCGGAGACTCTGCCGATGTTCTCGTAGCTGCCAGGCTCAAGCAGTATCTCCTTGGGCTCTCAAGATAATTCAGTAAGGCATACGGCAATAAAGGCCTACCAAAAACGGGGAGCAAACGACTCCCGCAAGAGACAATAGCACGTGCTCTGATCTGTGAGTTAGGTTATCGTCAGGACGACAGTTCCCGAACTCTTGAGGTCGTTGGAGTCTCCGCTGTAGACCGCCTTGATCCTACCTTGGACCGCCTTCCTATCTCGCTATCTTGATGGTCAGTATCGCTGCTCGGGAATTACCCTGATTGTTCGGGTCGCCGCTGTATGTTCCCTGCAATATGACCTTACCAGCCGTCGTCCCTGTCATCGTCACTGAACACATCGCTCGGTTAGGGTTCTTCAAACTGGTGAGGGTGCATGTCGTCGAAGCGAGGGAGACCGAGCCTGTGCCGCTCTGGGACCAGCTCACTGTTCCTGTCGGGAGGTAGCCAATCACCCTGGCCTTGCAGGTTATGACCGTCGGCGCGCGCGCTGGACCTAGGGCCCGGCTAGGGCGTACGCTCTGCCATTCCTTCTCGTTCCACCCCACAACGGCTTTATCATGCGACTCTATTCTCGACTGAAAGAAACCTTGTCCCAGAGCGAGCGGAGACTCGCGGCGATAATGTACACGGACATGGTCGGCTATACCGCCCTGGGGCAAAGGAACGAGTCCCTCTCACTTGCCCTGGTCGATGAACAGAGGAAACTGCTGAGGCCGATCTTCAACAGACACAGCGGGAAGGAAATCAAGACGATGGGCGACGCGTTCCTCGTGGAGTTTCCCAGCGCACTGGACGCCGTGAGGTGCGCCTACGACATCCAGAGGGCGACCAGAGAGTTCAACATCACTCTGCCCAGCGAGAAGAGGGTACACCTGAGGGTGGGCGTCCACCTTGGAGATGTGGTGGAGACTCAGGGCGACATATCAGGCGATGCCGTTAACGTGGCATCGAGGATCGAGCTCCTCGCGGAAGACGGAGGCGTCTGCCTCACCCAGCAGGTCTACGACCACGTCCAGAACAAGTTCGAACTCCCGCTGGAAAGTATCGGGAGCAAATCCCTGAAGAACGTCAGCGCGCCATTGGAAGTCTACAGGATGGTGATGCCATGGGAGCAATCCAGTACAGAGGAGGCGTCTTCGTTCCCGGCAAACAGAATCGCGATCCTTCCCTTCGCTAGTTTCAGCCTTGACCCCAACGACGGGTTCTTCGCGGATGGCATAACTGACGAGATTATCTCGACCGTCTCCGGAATTAGTGGCCTCAGCGTCATCTCAAGGACATCGGTAACTGGCTACAAGGGGACGACCAAGAAGGTGAAGGAGATCGGGAAAGAGCTTGAGGTAGGCTCGATTCTTGAAGGGACCTTCAAGAAGGCTGGTAACAGAATAAGAATCACTACTCAACTAATCGACGTAGCTGGGGACAAGCACCTCTGGGCACAGAACTATGACCGAGAGCTCAACGACGTGTTCGAGGTCCAAAGCGACGTGGCGAAGCAAGTGGCAGACGCGCTCAGGGTGAGGATTCTCTCCCCGGAGATGAAGAGGATTCGGAAGAAACCAACCGAAAGCACCACCGCCTATGCTCTCTACCTTAAGGGGAGATACCTTTGGAACAAGCGAGAGGTGGAAAGCATAAAGAAAGCCGCCGAGTGCTTTACGCAGGCGGTCAAGGAGGATCCCGGCTTCGCCCTGGGGTATGTCGGGCAGGCAGACTGCCTTCTTTGGCTTCGTAACTACTGGGAAACCGACCTCGGAACGAAATTGGAGGAGGCCAAGACCATGCTAGCGAAGGCCTTGGAACTCGACCCCGAACTAGCCGAAGCGCATGCGACCAAGGGGAATGTTCTGATGTACGAGTACAAACCCCGACAGGCAGAGGAAGAGTTCAAGAAGGCAATCGAGCTGAACCCGAGTTACGCTGTTGCCCACTCACGGTACTCTTGGGCGCTCATGACCCAGCTGAGGTGGGATGAAGCCTTCGAGCAGGGTGAGAAGGCCTTGGAACTCGACCCTCTGACGGTAGGACTAGTCACCGGTCTGGTACATGTCTGCTACCACAGGAGGGACTATGGGAGGGCGTTTGAGCTGGCCAAGAGGGCTGCTTTGCTTGACCCAAGTGACGCTGGCGTGCACTTCTTCATGACACTCATCTACGGGCAGATAGGCAAACACGAAGAAGCTAGGCGCGAGGCCGACACATGGGTAGAGCTCATCCAGAAATGGTTCCCCTTCGCAAGGCTTGGGGCGGACGCATTGATTGCTGTAGGGGAGGGAGACAAGGAAACAGCAAGGAAGCGATTACCCGAATTAGAGGCTCACTTCTTGGAGGCGAGCTTCGACGCGTTCATGGTCGCTAGTGGGGTTTTCTTCATCGGAGACTACGATAAGGGGTTCGAGTGGCTGGAGCGTTCGTACGCCCGCAAAGAGCCATCAATCATGGAAATCAAGAACGACGAAAACCTGGATGGCGTTCGTACGGACCCTAGGTACCTCGATTTTCTGATGAGGCTCGGGCTGGACTAGTCTGCGAGTACGGATATCCGCCCAAGTTCCTTCAGTTGGGGCGCCTACGCGCGCGCGCGCTATTCTCGCCCCATCTCGGTAAGAAACTCGATGTACTTGATGGCCCTGTTTCTGATACGTAGTCTTCGAGGCGATGGAGTTCAGATCGAACCCACCATCCTGACCACGGATAGGAACCGGAGACGGCCGGCCATCCAGTGACCTATCGTGCTTCTTCTATCGCCCTGAGGAGCGCCAGCACTCCGGCCTTGCCAGCGCGCCGTTCGAGGTACTTCCGGTCCAGAGACCCCCCGAGACGTGAAAGAACGCCCTTCACGTCCTTCTCGTCCTGCACCCCCCTGTCAGGCCTGCTGAGCTTGGTCACCACGAAGTCCTCCGGAGAGACCAGCCAGACCTTTGTCGAGCCGATCCTCGCCTTCCTCCTTCTTCTCAGCGTCTCCCGGTCCCACTCGATGCCGTCGGGCCGGAGCCAGAGCTCGACCTCCAGGCCCGTCTTCCCGTCGCTGAAGATGCTGACAGGGTTCGAGAAGGAGGCCACTCCCGGCCTGAAGCCGGCTCTCTTGGCCTGCTTCACGAACGCGTCGAACTTCTTCCCCTCTGTTATTCTCACTGCCACATCCAGGTCAATCGTGGCCCGTATGGCCCCGTAGGAAGGAAGCGCGAAGCCCCCTATCACCATGTACTCTATCATCTGCCCCTCCAGGAAGGAGGTGGTTCTAGACAGCAGGCCCTCGAGGACTGTTGGCAAGCTCGTTCAGCTCCAGGAAGAGCTCGTACGGCGAGACGCCCCTCGCCGCTAGCCGACCCGCGTAGTCTGCGTCGGCAGCCGCCCTTCGGAGGTCCGCCCTTCGGCTCCTCAGCGCCTTCAACCTCAGGGCCTCGCACGCCCGCAGGTATTCCATCCCCAGGGTGGTCGTCCTGAGCCTCCTCCTGGGCCTCCCGGCCCTTCCGGTGCGGACTTCGCCGGCGTCGAGGAGCCCCTCCTCCCTCGCCTCGGCGACCAGGTCTATCAGCCTTGACGGGCCGATGCGCAGGTCCTTTGCCAGCTGGAGCACCCCGGTCCGGCGCTTTGATGAAAGCCTGAGCAGCGCTTCCTTCGCTGCAATATTATTTTCTGACATGGAAATCAATCCCGATTCCTCTGCCTGCGTATTTAAGCGTTAGTACCGGCGGTTCTGTCTAATTATCGTTGGGTAGAGGGTTTCCTTCGGGCTGTCCAAAGTCGTTTGGTGGAGTGGTTCGGGGGGCTTAAACGTCGGTTGCTGAGGGGTTCTGTTAACTTGACGGTTGTTCGGACGGGTTGTTCTCGCTGTTAACTCGCGGTTGATGGTTGGAATAAGGAAGCCTCACCCACGCGATACCAGTAGACTGTGTTGATGAGCCCACACTTCTTACAGACACATTCTTCGACCTTTCGTTCTTGGTTGGGAAAATCCTCAAGAGAGGGTGCACGGAAGTCCATGTCATCCAGTTTTGCAGTGAAGTGATTGTCGCACTTCGCACAGTTGAACTTCGGATACCTCCGCTCCTTCCCCATTTAACGAAAATCTCTTTGCGTTCTGAATTAAGTCTATCTGCTAAGGGTTCTGTCAAGTAGGTGTCACCTGACCCCCTGAATCTTCTTTGTCAAGTTTCGTCACCTGCGACTTGGCGGCGCGCGCGCGCGCTCTTCGCAGTAGGCGGATTCGACATCGTAAGCACTTCAATGACCGGTTTCGATGGCGACTCTCCCTTCCGCAGAGGCAGGAAGAACGCAATCAACGGCTACTTCGACATGAACTCGCTCCTGCTGCGCGACGAGAAGTATGTCCGGACTATCCTCGACAAGGGAGGCTTCCCGCACGATGGATGTGTATGCGAGACAGTCAGAGACTTCACCTCGGCCAGACTCGACTGGTTCAGGATACGAAGGGAACACTACGCGAGATGCATGAACCAGCTCTACGCCGACGTATGGGCGCACATCGACGACAAGTCAATCGAGGAGTGCAAGGCAAGAATCTCAAGGTCGAGTATTTCGAACCTAAAACACACGCTTCCCTACTTAGAAATGGTGTAGTGATTCAAACCGCAGATGCCGACCCTTAACAGGGACGAAATCCTGACGCATTACCCGAAGACTTGACAGAACCCTCAGGGGTAATTATATTATACCCTTGTGGGGCTGTTATCATTGATGACGCCTCGGAACCCAGAGCAGCCGAAAACAGGCACGCAACCCATGATGGAACCTACGACCTCCCCGAGGATTAGGGTCTTTCGAACCTTCTCCCGCGAGGCGAGGCAACTGCGTCGCGACCCTAACGAACGCGTGGGCCAGCTCTTTGAGGACAAAGGGGTCGGGGTGCTCTGGGTATCAAAGCGGACAGGGCAACGTGACCGCCACTGGTTTCAGCATCCCGAAATTGGCGTGCTGGTCATCCTTCGGGGGCGTCTGCTGGTTGAGTTTAGGGAGAAAAAACACAGGCCACAAACTCTTGGCCCGGGCGACGTCCTTGTTGTTCCGCCCAACACGGATTTCCGAGCAAACTCAACCCCTCATGGAGCGTCAGAGCCAACCCTCTTCCTCACGGTCTACCGTACCGCCCGCCCGGACTGAGGGGCAAGTTCAGGTGACGAAACTTGACAGAGAAAACTCAGGGGGTCAGGTGACACCTACTTGACAGAACCGTACCGGCCGTTCCAGTCTTGGAACGTCCGGCGGCGCGCTTCCCAGAGTGTCTCATTTAGTCTCAGGATTGGATGCTCCCCTGTGGGGGCTGCCAGCGAAGTGGGCCCCGGTCAGATTAGTTGTTGCTTCGAAGCGCCGGCTTCATTCGTTCCGTCTTCGTGCGCTCGATGATGCGGACTAGGCGGCAGAGTGCTGAAGTGCCCTCCCTGAGGCAGGAGCTACTTCTTCTCGGTCTTCGTTTCGGCCTTGGCCTTTCCCGACGGCGCTCCCACTTCTGGGATCTCCGTTATCGGCTCCGGTGGAGGCGTGGTGGCCATCGTGTACCCGATACAGGCGAGGATCGCCAGGAGCAGAGCCACGCTGACGAAGGCGCGCGCGCCGAGACGCTCACGATCCAGTAGGGCACGTATGAGAGGCTCGTCTCCTCCTGCTTGGAGTTCTCCTGGAGGTGCCTGTTCAGAAGACCCTTGTCCATCAGCGGTTTGATGAGGGAGTTCAGTTCGTCGACGCTGGCGATCTTAAGGGCAAGCATCGTCTGCTTCTGTATCCCCGTCCATCCCTGGTTCCCCAGAGTGATGCCGCTTCCGCAGTACTCGCACGTGATCACCATCTCGCCGAACTTGGGAGTTATCGGAGCCCCGCAGCTGGGGCACTTCACCGAAGTTACCCCGGAAGGAGCGATCACTTGCTCCGCCTTTGAGGAACCCGTGGAGGCTGCGGATGGATTGGCAGGTTGTGGCACGGCTGAGCTCCCCACCTGCTGGCTACTGTCCGCCGCCGAGCTCGTTCGGCTTCCGCACTTATAGCAGAACGAGGCATCATCGGGAAGTTGAGCGCCGCAGGTTGGGCAATTCATGTCTTCTACTCCACCTGCCCCTACTAGAACAATGCGTCCATAACGAACCTGCTGCCATCGAGGATCTTGCCGTCCTCTCCTATCCGTGATTCTCGTGTAATCCTGCCGTCGCGGACCGCGCACACGCGGTTGCACTCTGCCACCACAATCGGATCGTGAGTTACCAAGACGAAGGTTGCGTGCTCCTCTTTTCGCAACGACTTCATCACTTCCATCAGTCTTTTCGCTGACTTCGAATCCAAGTCCCCTGTCGGCTCATCGGCTAGCACAACGGATGGATGATTGGCCAGGGCGCGTGCGACGGCGACTCGTTGCTGCTCGCCTCCACTCAGCTCGTCGGGCATGTGATCGGCTCTCGCTTCCAGCCCCACGGCCTCCAAGAGGTCCGAGGCACGTTGCCTTTGTTCTGCAGCAGGCACCCCCGCCAAGCTCATCGGAAGCTCGACGTTCTCGACAGAATTCAAAGTCGGGATCAAGTTGTAGAACTGGAAGACAAATCCGACCTTGTGCAGTCTGTAATCCGTCAATTCTCCGTCGCTCAGCTTGTCCAATTCTACCCCGTCCACACGGACGGTCCCTTTGGTGGGCCTGTCCAACCCGCCTATCAGGTTGAGCAGAGTCGTCTTCCCTGATCCGGAGGGTCCTATTATGCCTAAGATTTCCCCCTTTCCGACAGTCAGGTTCACTCCGTTCAGGGCAGGCACCGGGAACTTACCGCGCTTGTACCGTCTCTCCAGATCGACGGTCCTCACTAGGGCTTCAGACATGTCGCAGGGCCTCCGCCGGGTCCATCCTGGATGCACGGAACGCGGGGTAGACCCCCGCGGCGATTCCGACCAGACTTCCCAGGGCAAAGCTCAGCACAAGGTTGTACGATGTCAGCGTCGGTGAAAGTCTGCCCGGGATGAAACCTCCAAGGCCTCTGGCTCCGCTCGAGGCGGCTGCGCCGGTGAGGGATGGGAGTGCGAACGACACGACGACTCCGATGAAGACCCCGACGATCGCTCCGATCAGTCCAATCAGTAATGCCTCGCTCAGAAACATCTTCATGACCTGCCCCTTCGTCGCACCGATTGCACGGAGGGTCCCGATTTCACGAGTTCTTTCGCCGATTGACATCATCATGGTGTTGATCACCCCAAAGGCCCCTGCCAGGAGGGCGACCAAGCCGATCACGATGAAGAAGGTGGTCATAGTGTTCGACAGTGTCGTTGCGGAGCCCGCGATTGCGCTGGCAACGTTGGCTGTGACACCGGAAATCGAGTCTATGTCCGACGCAATCTGATTGACGAGCGACGGGTCCGTCGCCTTGACGTAGATCTCAGTGACCAGCCCCTCCAGGCCGCTGATACTCTGTGCGTCCGAGAGCTCTATGTATCCCGATCGGGCTAGTGGTCCAAACGTACTTCCACTCGAATATATGCCGACGACCGTGTACTTTGTCCCCCCGGTGGAGTTGACCCCTACTGTGACCTGTGAGCCGACTGTCACGCCCAGATTCGTTGCGGTCACGCTGTTCAACAGGATTTGGCTGCTCGAGGAGAGGTCCGAGCCCTTGGTGATAGTCAGACCGTTTGTTGCTTGCGAGTAGGTGCTGGGATCTATGCCGTAGAGGAACACATTTCCCCCGTCCACGTAGCCCGAAGTTGAGAGCTGGGGCGAAGCCACGAAGACCCCGCTCATGTTCTCAATGGAACTGACGACACTCTGGTTTATCGGATTCCCCCTGCCGAAGGTGGTGATGAAGCCTCCGCCGGGTCCCCGACCCGGGAAAGTTCCGTTGAAAACGGATCCGCCCCCCGGAAAGCTCGGAGTGGTTGAGTTCACAACCGTGATCTCTGAGCCGACTACGTTCCTCAGGAGACCGCTGGTCTGTGCCGAAGTTCCGGCCGCAAGCGAGAGCAGTACGAGGATCATGGCCACACCGACAACGATACCGGACACTGTCAAGGCAGTCCTCATCTTCCGGTGCCTGAGGTTTCTGATGGCTATGCTCATGGACGACATGTTGAATCAGCTCCTGATGCTCGGATGCGCTCTTTCCTTGACAGCTAGGGATGGATCATCTAGACTCAGCGTACGATTCATCAAAGAGGACTTGACCGGCTGTAGTGGTTCTAGGGCTGGGCTGCCGACAACGAATAGAACAAACCCGCCTATGTTCAACCAAGCGCTAAGTGTCCAAGCCATCAATCTGTCAGCGGCCTCAAGCATCAACGAACCCAGTGCGACCGATGCTGCCCCAAGTGCGCGGGTTTTGTTTCCCATAGATGCCAACTAATCAGAGCCGAACGAAGTCGCGGTAATATCCCTGTTCCAAGAACGTTCCCAAATCATTCCGGAATCGTCGCAAGGTTGGCCTTTATCGACAAATCCCCCCACAGTCATCATTCCCGTTAACTTCTGCCTAACTAGGCTTTGAAATTCGAAACCTAATTGGTAACGGGCCAGGTGGGATTCGGACCTTGCAACCAGTCGCGTAAATAGTAAAAATCTAGCTAATCTGGACAAGCAAAGTCCATTTCGAGCTTCTTTTGGCGGCGCTGGTCGGCTCCGAATCAAATCTGCATCTAAGTGAGGACTCGAATAACAAGGCCAAGGGTTCGGGCCTGAAGGAGCCTGTTCTGAACTAGCGTATCTCAATACAACCAAGGGCTGGTCAGAAGGTCTAGGCAACTTCGCAACAGGCGAATACAGCTTCAAGGTCTACGCCGTGGAGTAGAAGACGGCGTGGACCTGTCCCCTTTTTCACTCTGATCGAAGAAAGGACCCACATGGACGCTAATCCCAATCATGGCATCAATGCTGGGAATCCCTTCGAGATCAGATCTGGTTAGCGCGCGCGCGCGCTAAGAGTAGCACAACCACCACAGGCCGGAGACGATGACCCCTGGCCATCGCGAGATTAGAGGAGACCGGCCTACTTAACCCCAGGAGGACATTCGCATTTGTTCGGAGTCAAATCATGCTTGGGCGCGTGGTTCCTCGCTTTGTCCAGTCTTGCGATGCATCAAGTATCCGATGAGGAACAAGATGCCTGCGGCTAGGGCGATGTAGAAACCGTAGCTAAGGTAGGCAGTCGCATGATAGTCCCCGTAGTCTGCGTAGGCTCCTGAGTAAAAGATGGAATTGACATTGGTGAAAGTGTCATTGACCCAGAGCTGAATGGCCAATGCGAAAATGCCGACAGAAAGAAGGGCGGAGGCAAAGCCGTAGAGCAATGGGGTCGCGCTGCCCCTTCTTGAGCGCAAGACTCCCCAGAACCCTAGAGAGGCAGCGACAAGGATCAGGATGAGCGAGACGTACGTGAGGAAGGCATATCCGTGTTGTCCGGCAGGGGCACTGCCCAGAGGCCCCCAGGCGTAGAATCGGATCGACCCAGCTCCATAAAGATTGGAGGGAGTCACGTCGAGTACCCACCACGGAAGGGCGAGGCTTGCGATTGCCAATAGCCCAGCCACCAACGAGAAGTAACTTGCTTTCACTCTCAACAGGGGCGCACCGGCCGAAAGAGCCATCCAAGCTTACTTAAGGAAGCCGCTCTTAATCACCAGAGCAAGACCCTTCTGGCGTCGAAAGAGTCTGAATCCTGCCCCAATTCGCATAAGAAGCTTGAGATTGCCCCGGCCGGGATTCGAGTATGCGCGCGCGCCAACCATGAAATCATCGTAGAGGGCACGGCTGCACGCCTCTACCGACTTATGCAGGAGGACTTCAGACCGTTTCTCGACCAATTCGGGCGTGCGTACGTCGAAGTCCCGGTTCGAAGGGGGGCCGAGGCCAAGAAGACTCTCCCGTTGGATGGTCAGGAGTTCCGGGCCCTGGTCATGCGGAGGTTCTACGAGTCGTACAGGCGACCGCCGGCCAGGGACGCGTTAGGCGCCGCCGTGGAGATGCTGAAGGCTGACGCAATCAATGACGGACCGCGTCGTTCTCGAAGACCACCTTCGCGGACTTCGGAGCCACCTTGAGGATGTGCCTGGCCAAGGCCTTGGCACCCGCATCTGCCCTTGCCACATTTCAGGATTGACTGGACGCGCGCTCTACGTAGCGAGCTCTAGGCTGTGAGCACGCCAAGGAGAGAATAGGAGAAAAAGAAAGAGGATGCGTAGCTCTTCGCTACGCCAGGACAATCGAAGTGACTTCGACTGTCTCTTCGACACTGACACCTTCTTCCTCGAAGTTTGCAACCCAATGCCCATAGGTGACAAGGGTCAGGTTGGTGCTCGGGACAGTCCCCGACTCCATAGAGAAAGCGTCCACTGTCGCAGAGGGGCAGTTGATGGTCACGGGAAGATTGCTAGCCTCGAAGTCGGTCACCTGCATCGTCGTTGGCCCGAAGCTTCGCTGTATGGTACTTGCACTGTTGAACTGGATCGACGAGAAGAAAGGAAATAGATTCAGAAAGGACTTCGACAGAGCGAAAAGCGGAGCGGCCAGTGAAGCGATTGCCTCCGTTGCTGTTGGCGATGTGGTGCCGTTGTAGTTGGTTGGAGGGTTAGTGGAGAAATCTGATATCAGCGGAATTGTCCCGTCAGACTTCACCCAGACGGTTGCGTTGGCGAGGCTAGACGAAATGTTCACCTTGTAAGTGGTCACACCGCCTAAGACGGTCGTCGACACAACCCTGTAAGAAAGAAGCATACTAAGGTTCAAGTCCTGGGAAGTCATGCTGAAGTTCATGGATAGCTGTGGAATGTTGCCGAAGAGCGGTACGAGGCTGGACCGAATCGTGACATTATCGATTGTTGGAGAGAATTCTGTCTCTGTGCAGGTAGTCGACGTGGTCGAAGTGGTGACCGAGACGGCCGAGGTGGATGTCGAAAACGAAGTGATGGACGTTGATGATGTGGACATAGGGGCGGTGGTCGTCGCCGAATGAGAGGAGCTCGTTGAACTCGTGGTCGAACTCGTGCCTAAAGTCGTCATGTAGTAGACACCACCGACAACTGCGGCAACGACGATAACCACAACAACGATAGCTGCAACTGTGCTTATCGCTCTTTTCTTCAGTAGCATCGTCAAATGGGGAGGACTTTGCTTACTTAAAGTCTAACGAGAAAGCAATCAATATGGAGAATGCGCGCGGTACCAAGTAGGTTCGAATCCAATCCCTCAGGTCAGGCTTCGAGGTTCGCTTGGGCCGGCGAAAGCGCGCGCGCCCCGATCCCGGAGTGGGAGATGAGAGCTTCGGTGCGCTAACAACAGGGTACAGGTGCGAGGAAGAGCGACTCCGATGAACATCCGGCCTGCAACGATTGAGGACCTACGTCGTTAGCTCGTCTATCGGCCCGTGAGCAATGAGGAGCATTATTCCGGGTATGATTCCTGTGAAGAGGAGGGCGACTATCGCCCACCCCGTCGAGTTCAGGTTCTTTAGACGTGCAATGTCGCCTCTGTCCGCTGCAGAGCGCATGCTGTTGGTGCGCCTGACGACGAGTATTGCTATTATTGTGGGGATCAGGAAGATGATTCCTAAGATTAACCCGATTGTAGCAAAGAATCCCCCCATCTCGCTACATGGAACATTCTCGCCGTTCAACGTGCAGATGCCGAACGAGCCAACTCCGGCTATCGAGAAAAATCCCGCGAACATCACGATCGCAAGGAGAAACCCGACCATTACAAGTATGGCAAAGATCTCAGCGACCAGGACTTCCGTCTTGATGCTTCCCAATCTGGAGGCGTTCATCTGACTCGCGCCCGACATTGCTACCGGCATGTGGAAGAAACCTGGCGATTTAAGCTCGGAGGTAGGCCTCGAATTTTAGGGTCAGACTCTGCTCGGCGTTAGGAGAGCCTGAATCATGTCCCTATTCACCAAAGAAGCTCGAATCTGCCCCGGGGGGGACCTAGTTTACCATATGGTAATCCTCTGCAGGCTGAGTTCCTGCTTGATTAGAGCCGGGGAAGCCTGACTCGTCTCGCGAGGACGTATGATGCCACGACGACCACAGTGGCCATCAGGGTGAAGCTGAGCTGGAATGGGAACTCCGGGATACCCGACCCTCCTCCTGAAGACTCGGAGATGACTGAAACGGTGCCGTTGGTCAAATTGGTCACGAAGACTTCCCCCTTGGAGGAGTCGTAGGCGATGGCTGAGGAAAAAAACCCCACGGTCACCTCCGCAACCACCGCGTTGCTGGAGTCTGAGATGACTGAGACGGCGCCAGGGTAGTCGTATCTGGCCACGAAGACCTCGCCCTTGGAGGGGTCGTAGGCGGTGCCGAAGGGATTGTCTCCCACGGTCACCTCCGCAACCACCGCGTTGCTGGAGTCTGAGATGACCGAAACGGTGTTGTCGAACTGATTGGCCACGAAGACTTCCCCCTTGGAGGAGTCGTAGGCGACTCCTTCAGGATGACTTCCCACGCTCACTGTCGCGACCACCGTGTTGGTCGCATCGGAGATGACGGAGACAGTGTTGTCGCCTTCATTGGCCACGAAGACCTCACCCGTGGAGGAGTCGTAGGCGACGCCGTGAGGATTATGTCCCACTTGCACCATGGCGACCACGGTGTTTGTGGTGTCGGAGATGACTGAGATTGTGCTGCCGGCATAATTGACGACGAAGACTTCCCCCTTGGGGGAGTCGTAGGCGACTCCTTCGGGAGAAGACCCTACGGGCACTGTCGCTACGACAGTGTTGGTGGAGTCGGAGATGACCGAGACGGTGTTGCCACCAGAAATGGTCACGAAGACCTCTCCCTTGGAGGGATCGTAAGCGATGCCGTGAGGAGAATACCCTACGGGCACTGTCGCTACGACAGTGTTGGTGGAGTCGGAGATGACCGAGACGGTGTTGTCGTTAGTGTTGGCTACGAAGACCTCGCCCTTGGAGGAATCGTAGGCGATTCCTCGGGGATAAGACCCCACGTTCACCATGGCAACAACTGACTGGGCACGGACAGGCGGTGTGAAGGATGCCGATGTGACAGCAAGAGCAACGAACAGGAGAAGCGCAACCACCGCAGCCCGGAGAGGGTGACCCCTGGCCATCGCGAGATTGGAGGAGTCGGCTTACTTAACCCCGTGCACCATTCTCAATTGCTGGGAGTCACCCGCTGATGTCGAATCTGATGAGCATTCGCGAGACAGAGGCTTGTGGCAAGACTTCCAATGAGGCCTTCTGCCAATCGGGACCCTCTCAGTCAGTCCATTGCCATACTTTCCTGTGTGTTCAAATCCGACCGTCCCCACATCGGTTCTTGAAACACAGGCCCGAGTACTGCAAGAGGCATGAATTCTGCTTGGCGGCGAAGATTCCGCGTTCAGCATCGCCTAAGGTCGGACTAGGAAGCTCAGAGGGTGCTTCTCGATTTCTAGGTCCAGCTTCTCGAAGCTCGACACGGTTCCTACGTCATACCATGCCTCGTCGATGTAGTATGCCGCCACCCTCAGACCCCTGTCCAGCAGGGCGGGCAAAAGATGCGTCATCAGGTCTGTGTTCCCTCGGCTCGCGAGCCTTCCTATCATGGCCATGGCTGTGGGTCCCAGGACCATGCAGCCAGTCGTCACGCTGAGGCTCAAGCTCGGCTTCTCGTGGACAGAAGTCACTATCCCTCCCCTTCCGACCTTGGCTGTCCCGACCGGAAGGGTGTAGCCCTTCGAGAGCACGAGCGTCGCGTTCGCCTTCTTGCTCCTGTGTCTGGCCAATAGGCTGGTGATGTCGAGGTCGGCCAGGACGTCCCCGTAGTAGACGAGAAGCTCGTCGCACTTCGAGATGGCACCATTCCTCAGGGCGTTTGCGACCGCGTTGAGGCTCCCCCTCTGGTCCTTGGCGTCCTCCGAGTATCTGAGCTTCACCCCGTAAGTTGCCCCGTCACCGAAGTAGCGCTTGACGTCCTCAGATCGGTAGCCCGTCAGCAGGGCGATCCTGTCCACTCCGTGGTGCCTTAGGAGACCGATGACGTACGCGAGTAGGGGCAGCTTCTTCGGGCCGATCGGGATCATCACCTTCTGGAAGTAGTCTGTCAGAGGCCTCAGCCGCTCGCCCCGGCCTCCGCACAGGACTGCGGCTTCCGTCGCTGAGCTCATCACCACGGTTACAGCATGTGCGTAATTAATCGTTGGGCGGAGAACATGGCAACGGTTAACGCCGCTTTTAGTGGGGTGATGGAGCCCAACATCAGGGCGCGCGCTACGAATCTACTTTTTTCTGTCTTCAGGCCCGGATTGGAGCCTTCTCAATTGTTCCAAGTCCTCCGCCGTCGTCAAGTCGTTGTGTCTTGTCAAGAGCCATCTTGGGCTGAAGGTGACTTCCCGCTCCTCCGAATCGACGACGAAGAACCCTTTCTTCGTGGCTGGGTCGAAGAACTTCCAATCACGAGCCCTCAGATCGACATCTTTGGTGTTGAGGTCAGCCTCGGCCTGACTTATCAGGACCAACTTGAGCCCGGCTGATCTTCCCATCCTAGTAATTGCGTCTATCGACTGTTCGATTCGTGAGTCCTGTCCTCCTTCTCGTTCATTCATCCTCTTGACAAGGCCTGTAATAGCGCCGATGAGACAAAAAGGCGTATGCTATGACGTCGGACAGGTGATGTCGTTCAACTGGCGCCCCTCGTTCGACCCAGAAATGGTACGCCGTGAATTGGGAATAATCAAGAAGGATCTCCATTGTAATGCCGTCAGGATTTGTGGCCTTGCGCGCGCAAGGGCTCCGCGGTAGGACGATACGGGACGAAGTGAACGGGCGGGTGCGGGGCCTTCATCCCGCCGTGGTCAGTTTCATGCCGACCATGTGCTCCTTGAAGCCCATCGCCTTGTAGAATCTCATCGCGTCTTCGTTCCTTACCCAGACGTACAGCTCGACCTCCCGCGGTCCCAAGTCATTGAGGTCTTTCAGGCAGACCTGCAGGAGTTCCTTTCCGATCCCCTTCTTCCTGTGGC
>JBEKHX010000020.1:0-24123 GCA_050012055.1 Nitrososphaerales archaeon | reverse complement strand
CTATTCGGATTCATCCGAGGGATCGGCGGAGAGTTGATCCATCTACTACTGATCATCGCTGTCATCGTGATAGCCTACCGATTCTTCACTGGAAGAAATGTAGTTACAGGCAAATGACCACACCCCAGAAACCGCCTTTTGTCGGATCATGTCAGGTCACCTGGGGCAGATTCTAAATGTCCTTCTCTGAACGTGCACAATCAACGCTAAACCAGAAGTGCGCTTTCTGTGAAAAGGGATTACACGAGAAGTGCATTAGAAGGAAGTCAGACCTATGCTGTTGCGGTGCCGAACCGAGTCTTCAAGTGACTCCGTCTTCTTCAGTTGAACATCCTAGGGATAAAAAGCAGGAAGAGGAAAAGACAAAACAAGAAGAGGCAAAGACAAAGCAGGAAGAGGAAAGGACAAGACAAGAAGAGGCAAAGACGAAGCAGGAAGAGGAAAAGACAAAACAAGAAGAGGCAAAGACGAAGCAGGAAGAGGAAAAGACAAAACAAGTTGTACAAGAGGGGAAGATGAGCGTACCTGTAAGGCTCAGCAGGAGTGATTCTGAAGAGATAGATCGAATGGCAGGCATCAGCGTCACGAAGAAAACAAGTGGCCCGAAACGTAAAAGGGAGAGGAAGAGTTGAAGTTCGACGTCGATTCTAACTTGTCCGACCATCTTCAGGACGGAATTGCCGATTTCAACCAAGTTGTTTTTCCGATCTCCAAATGAACCCTTTTCAGCCGCTACGGACTGCGCCTCAGCAGGTCGGAGTTGCGTCCAAGAACAAGTGGATGGAATTGCTCAAGAACGCCATTGAGACGGCGTGAGGTTCAGCAAGTCTGCTGACAGTGCTCAGGATTCTGTCGCTGTGAGCGCCGGGACGCTCAATACCAGCCCTATTCGCAAGGCACAAGCGACATGATATTTCCTATGATGACCGTTAGCACTGTGCTTGGCAATGAAGGGGTATTCGCTTATCATCTTCTGGCAGGCATCACACAACGTTGGCAGATGACTCGAACGACCGCTGGTGTTCCTGACAAGTGTTGCTGAACGGCTTCTGAACAACAAACGGAGATTGGCCGCCGTCTCGTGTCTGGTTTCGTGACGTCTTGACACGGCCAACCCAGAAGGCTAATTCGAAGCTCCCATTATGCTCATCGCCTAATCGGAGTGATTTGGCTCATCATGGGGGAATCATCAAGACTGATGTGAAGCAACGATTCCGAATAATCGGCCAACGATCAAGAAACAGACATTCACCTTAGAAGCGGGATAGCCATCGGTCGCTCCATGGGTTCACAGGTGGAGGACGAGATCGAGAGCTGAAGTGAAATCATGCCAACAGTGATACCCATGGGAAATGCTGGTAACGTTCTGAGGACACTCTTACCAAGACATTCTCGCGCAGACCGTCCAGGAGATTTCTCAAGTCTCCAGAACCCAAGCAAGCGAAGCGTCGTTCGTCTACAGGCCAACCATGGCTGCGGAGACGGCCGGTTCTCTTTCCTCTAGCCATCGCATAGCGATATAAAGACGGGTAGCGCTGCTAGGAGGCGCGATTCGCTCGTCTAGCAAGTTGACTACTAATAAGGTCCGAATGCACATTCCGTACTGTGTGAATGGCAGTTGCGAGTGGGAAAAAAGGAATTAGGGAGGTGAATTCAGAAATGGCAAAGAAAAGCAGAGGCGGAAGGATGACAGCGGCCAAGGCGCGTGCAGCCGAGACGCCTGGCGGAAAGGGCCCTGTCAAAAAGCGCAAGGCAGGTCGAAGAATCATGAAGACGTAGCAGCTGCTGGACGCAGGTTGCGTGACTTGGAAATACTGCCGCAACCTGCGTTCTCAATCGCGTCCCTCGGAATGGTTCAGAAAGGCAGGAAGAGAGCGCACGACCACGCTGAGAAAAGCGATTGCCTCCGACAGGTCCTGACCGTCCATTCACGAAACGAGCATCGAATGAACCGTCGAGTTGGGCAGTGCCGAGTGGGCCAGTCAGGACGCCTCGAATAAAGCGGGCCCGGTGGGATTTGAACCCACGACCTACAGCTATGCCCTCAAGCGAATAGGAGGCTGCCGCGCTGTCCGTATTCCGCTCGCTTGGATCTGCGCTACGGGCCCAACCCAGGGCCGTGCCGGAGTGGGATATTACCTGTTACTGCGATTCACTCTGCCAGGTCGAACTCCAACTCCAGCTCCTTTCTTGAATTCCTGAACCTCGGTGCCCCCACCCTGATTCTCCCCACCTGCGAGGTGTTGTCGACGTGTTTCTCAATGCAGCAGTTGATGTTCCACCCCGGTATCCTTACAATTCTGAGCCTCGTCACGCTGGAAGGCACCGGAAAAGCGTCGTAGATCGAGTCCCCGAAGTGCCCCTCGGCTTCATCCTTCTCCATCTCGAACTCCACGACCTCAGCTCCCTCCGACACCTTGCCGTTGGCCGCCTGTTCGATTCTCGCAACCTCCTCGTCAGTCGGCTTCCTGTCGAACTGTACGGTCAGCCGCCCATGAGTCCCTGAGACGAACACCGAGGTCGTCCACTTCGCCCCTAGCACCTGCTGGACTGCGCCCTTGAGCACGTGGACCGCTGTGTGCGTCCTCACTTCTTCGGAGCTCAACTACTGCCTCGTCGCGATCTTGTAGAAGTCCGAAAACTTCGTCTCCAGCCCGTACCGCGTCTCGTTGCTCCTCATGTACCAGAAGATCGACAGGAGGGTCGGCCACATCGTAAGGAGGCTGAACCTGTCTTCCACCTTCGCCTTGATGAACTTGTAGACCTTGGCGTAGATTTCGAAGTGGTCCAAGACCGCTCTCCTGTAGCCCTCCCTGTCGCCCAGGTGATCCACAAAGAGGTCGGCGCACTCCATGCTCGGAACTATCCCCTCGCCCAGCATCGGATAGACTGTCCCGATACTCTCGCCCACTCCTACTACCTTGCCGTTGAAGAACGGCTCGCAGAGCTTGGGCGGAGTGACCCTGACTGGCCTCCCAATCCGCCTTACGACTTCGCACTTGTACTTCCTCACGAACTCGTCCAGCTCGCCCCTGTAACTGTGCAGCAGGTCCCCGGCGCCTACGTGCGCCGTCCCGTCTCCGAGGGGGAAATACCACCAGTAGCCCGTAAGTCCCGGATACGGCCTGATTACGAAGTCGTCATAGGGCAGCTCCTTCGACTTCACCTGGTACTCGAGCGAAGGTACCACTAGGTCTTCCTTCAGCTTCGGGAGAAGCGACCTGTGGAGCCCCGTAGCGTCAACAATCATGTCGAAGTCAGAGAGGCTCCCGTTCGCCTGCTTGACCTGCTCGCCCCAGTGGACCTTCTTACCCTGCAGCATGTCGTGAGTCAGCCTGTGCTTGTCATACGTGACAAGCCCCTTCAGCTTGATTTCGAGCTGCTCGTCCCCGAGGTCGACCACCATCCTCTTGCCCCTGTGCAGGACATAGTCTTCGAAGCTGAAACCCGCCCGCCTAACCAGGTCAGAGATGAACGGCTGGCTTGTCCCCCACGCGCAGGCCGGGTACCAGTTCGCCTCGGTCCGCATCTCGAAGGCCTCGGCCTGGTGTTCGGCGGGAATCCGGTTGAGTAGGTAGGCGCCTGCCACTCCCGTCCCGACAATTGCTATTCTCAATTTGAATGACTGGGTCCTCATCCCTCCTTTTTACTTGTCGCTTCACATCTCACACGGTTCTGGTACACTCTCTGGACATCAATTCCCTGCTCTCCCATTTTCAGTTCCCTGCGTGCCCGACTCGAAAGAGAAGGACCCCAGAGAACGCTGTTTCATGAAAAAAAGGGTTCTGTTGCATCTTTAGTTGGTCGCTCCTGTTGTTTCACTTCGGTTGGTGATGCTCGCCTTGAGCAACGCTAACCACTTGTTCTCTCCCTGAATCCCTATCCCCGCTACCTGCGCAGGAGTCTGTCCTTCCAACGCCATGTGCGGCTTCACGAAATCATAATGGAGCCTTTGCCCTTCCGCGATAGGGGTCATCATGGTCTTCCAACCGAAGATGATGACAGAACCAAAAAAAGCATCGCCAATCTTAAATAGCGTGAAAGGGTCGGTTTTTTCTGCGATGGTTCTCTTCGGGGACATCGGTTCTGTCTTCGTGATGGGCCTTATCGGGATCGTTTTCATCGTCCTAGTAGTAGTCGCCTCGAGGCTGCTGGCCCCCAAGAGGCCCAACCCGATAAAGAACGCACCCTTCGAGTGCGGCCAGGTCCCTGTCGGCGCAGGCAAGATGCACTTCATAATGCAGTACTACGCCTACTTCCTGATGTTCATAGTCTTCGATGTCCTTTCCATGTTCCTGTACGCCTGGGCGGTGGCCTACCGGCCCGAGGCCCTCGGCGTCTCGTCCGACTTGATGGTGACCCTCTTCATGGGGATACTCTTCATCCCGATGGGCTTCGCCCTCTACCTCGCGGGGAAACGGGAACTTTGGTAGAGGTCCAGAAGTCAGGTGCCTTCCAAGTCCTCGTCGGGAAGGTCGACGACATACTCCAGTACGCCGTCGGCGACCCTCTGCGCTACCTCGCCAACTGGGGAAGGCTCTACTCCCTCTGGCCCGTCCACCTTGAGACCGCCTGCTGCTCGGTGGAGGTCGGCGCCGCGGCCGGCTCACGCTTCGACATGGAGCGGTTCGGGGCACTGGAAGCGTTCGGTTCGCTCCGCGCCTGCGACCTGATCATAGTAATGGGTACAGTCACACGCAAACTGGCGCCAAGGCTCAAGATGATCTACGACCAGATGGCCGAACCGAAGTGGGTTATCGCAATGGGTGCCTGCTCCATAACAGGCGGGCTCTACTTTGACTCATACAACGTCCTTAGGGGGATTGACGACATAATCCCGGTCGACGTCTACGTCCCAGGTTGCCCTCCCAGGGCCGAGGCGTTCCTTCAAGGAATTGTGCTCCTTCAGGAAAAGATTCGAAAAGCTCCCAGCCTGAGCGGGGCGTGACCCTGGCATGAGCAAAGCGCAAGAACAAGGACCACAGCCATTTCCATCACCCGCCGCGGCTCTGCCTGGCGAGCAGCCCCCTCCTCCCGTTCAACTGAAGCCCGAGCCTGCAAGGGCGAAGGAGCTCGCCTCGAGGATAACATCGAGGTTCCCGGAGGTGAAGGTTGACTACATGCGCGAGAAGAGGCTCAAGGTCACCGCCCCAAGCGCCAGAATCAAGGAGCTCGCCACGATGGTACGGGACGAGCTTGGTTTCGACCATCCCAGCGCAGTCAGCGGAGTCGACTGGATAGCCAAGAACGAGATAGAGATAATCTACTTCGTCAGTTCAGCTTCCCGGGCGGGCTTCCAGGACTTCGTCGTCGCACTGGCCGAAAAGATACCCCGAGGGAACCCAGTCGCCCCCTCCCTGATTGACGTCTGGACTGGGGTCGAGTACCACGAAAGGGAGGGGCAGGAGATGCTGGGAATCAACTTCCAAGGGAACCCATACAAAGGGCACTTCCTCCTGCCCGAAGACTGGAACGACATGCCCCCGCTGCGGAAGGACTACGTGTCCCCGGGGAGATAGGAGATGGCTATCCAGACAGAATACGACCCAGACTCGGACAGGATAATGGCAGTCGCCTTCGGGCCCCAGCACCCGGGAGCCGGGCACTTTCGGATAAGGCTCTGGCTGGACGGCGACTACTTAGTGAAATCGGAACCGGACCCGGGCTACATCCACCGAGGCGAGGAGAAGATGAGCGAGTACAGGAACTACATCCAGAATGTCCCGCATCTCGAAAGACCCGTCATCCTGGACAGCTCGAACATCTTGTTCCCCTACGCCCTTGCGGTAGACGAGCTGATGGGCAGCAAGATACCCGACAGGGGCCAGTACCTCAGGGTCATAATGTCAGAAATCAACCGCATAATCTCTCATATGTACTTCATCGCGATTGAGGGCCTCTTCACCGGGCACACCACCATGATCACCTGGTGCATGGGCGACAGGGACTTCTGGATTGACCTCGCGTCGAGGATTGGCGGGGCAAGGGTCACCTTTGCCTACATCATCCCCGGCGGGGTCAGGAACGACATGCCAGACGGGCTCACCGAGAAGGCGCTCAAGACATGCGACTGGTTTGAGAAGCGCATGGACGAGTATGAGAAGATATTCTTCAAGAACCCGATGGTCCTCTCTAGGATGGAGAAGGTCGGTGTTCTCTCCAGCGAGGACGCGATAAGGCTCGGAGCCGTAGGCACTGTACTAAGGGCCTCGGGTGTGAAGAGCGACGTCAGAAAGGACGAACCATACAGCCACTACGATGACTTCGACTTCGATGTTTCTTCGCTTGACGGTGGCGACGCGTGGTCGAGGGCATACGTGGCCTTGCTTGAGATGAGGCAGAGCGTGAAGATAATCCGTCAGGCCTTCAAGAACATACCCCCTGGCCCCGTCCGGCTCAAGCTTGGCCCACAGCCAAGGGTCCCGTCAGGAGAGGTCTACATGCGCACGGAAGCGGCGAGGGGCGAGATGAGCTACCATCTGATAAGCGATGGCTCCCCGCGGCCCTACAGATTGAAGATTGGTAGCCCCAGCTTCAAGAACATGAGGGTCCTCCCGCACCTCCTGAGGAACGTGCACGTCGCTGACATCCCTATCATCTATTGGAGTTTGAATTATTGGCCGCTGGAGGCAGATAGATAATGCAACTTTCGATTCGAACCCACTTGTCGACCATTTGCTCGGTGATCCTCCGGGTGTGCTCGACTTTGCTCCTCCTCTCAATCCCATCTTTCTTCAAGTGGCGAAGGACGATCGACTCACCGTGTCCTCTGACGAGGAACTGCTCGCTGAACTTCGGAAGATACGCAAACTCCTAACTCCAAAACCATCCCCGGCCGCACCACCTGCGCCGAACGGCATCGTGGCAGAATTCAAAGTGTTCCTTTCCCAATACAAGGTCGTCGGTCTAGCGGTAGCTTTTATTCGCCTTCGCAATCTTCCTCATCGTCAAGGTCGCCAAGCGCTACAAGATAGATTAGGAGTCTCTCTCCCTCTTCTCTCCCACCGCCATAACAGTGTGATTCGTTAAGCAGTATGTCAAAGGATATTGCCACCGTCAGGTATGTTCGCCTCCGCGGATATCATGCTTGGATATCACGTTGAGCAAGTTCGAGAAGCAATGGAAGGCTCAGGAGAAGGAGAGCTTCGGGAAGATGACCCGCGACCTCGTACGCGGTCCTCAGCCGTTGAAGCCTCAGATTCAGAAGGCGACCCAGCAGCTGACTGGGGAGATCAACCGACTGGACCAGGCCAGCAACCGGCTGAAGCAGCGCGAGAACTCCATCTTCAAGAAGACCGTGACCGCCGTCCAGACTCACGACCAGGAATCCAGCAAGGCGTACTCCAACGAGCTCGCCGAAGTCCGCAAGATGCAGAAGATAGTCTTGCAGTCGAAGATCGCCCTAGAGGCGATCACGACGAGGCTGCAGACTGTCACTGACATCGGAGACTTCGCGGCTACGATCGCTCCAGCAATCGGGGTGATCAAGAACGTCCGCGCTACTCTTGGCGAAGCGATGCCTGACGCGCAGGGCGCACTCGGAGAAATCGGCGCACAGCTCAACTCGATCATGGTGGACGTCGGCACAATAACGGGCACGACCTTCTACCAGGCCGAGAACAGCGAGGAAGCGAACAAGATCCTGTCCGAGGCGGCGGCCATAGCCGAGAAGAGGATAAGCGACACCCTGCCCGAAGTGCCCACATCTTCGAGCGAGTCCATCTTCACAAACGAATAGACACCACCAGGCTGTTCGACTTTGGGCCGAACAGCCCTCTTCTTTCTATGAACACCACACAGGCGAGGGATTCAGCCGCTTCTTCCCCGCATACTCATCCTCTTTCTGGGGGTCACCTATCTGCTCGCCAGGATCGTCGGCGCCCCTTACGTCGCCTCTAGGCTCTTCAACTCCGAAAGGATCTTCACCGCGAGATTCAGCCTGGAGGCAGAAAGCCCCAGCCTCCACGAGATTCTTGAATCAGGGAGGAGAGGACGTGTTCCATAGCAGCTCGAGGAACTGCTTGAAGTGGCTCGCCACGGCAGGGCTGTCTACCCAGCCGCACGCAGAATAGTCGAGAAGTGAAATCAGCGCCATCTTGTTGTCCACGAGCAGGTCGATCGCCACGAGATTTCCGGTCCTGATCTCGACGGCAGGCGGCAACAGCCCCGGCGCGCTCTCGTCCCCAATCGCCTTGACGTTGACGCCTCTGTCGATCGCCTCTGAGAGGAGCTCGAGGAGCCTGGCGTCCTCCAGGCCTACGGTTGGCGCCACCAGCACTACGCTCTCCTTCGCGCCCCGGAGCATCTCGTACATCTTGGCAAGGACCTTTTCTCTCCCTCGCAAGGTGTAGATCAGTTCGGCTTCCTCGGCAGGCTCCGGGCTGTAGACTTTCTCGAGCGAATCGAAGGTTTCTTCAATCATCGAGCTGACCATCGCCCTGACGCTCTCAGGCCTCCTCGCCCTGTATGTGGCTGGCCTCCTGACGACAAGGTCCACCCAGCCGAGTGCCGCGAGCCGCTTCAGGGCCTCGTATGCGTTGGGGTAGGGGATTCCTGCCTCCGCGGCTACCTTCCTCGGGTCGGCAGGGCCAAGCTCAGCAAGGGAGACGTAGCACTTCGCTTCGTAGGCTGTGAGCCTCATGGTCCTCAGCTGTTCGATGATTGCCCTGCGGTCCATCTGGTGGTGCCACGGCAAAGCTCTTATATAGGGTTTTAGTAGCCAAAACTACTAATGGCTCCGAAGCCGGATTACGATGTCGTCGTCGCCGGCGGAGGCATGGCAGGTCTCATCACCACTGCTTCCATAGGGTTCTACTCCAAGGGGAAGGCCCGCATTCTGATCATCGACAGGAACAAGGAGGAAGAGGCCGGGAAGAAGACTCACAACGGCTGGACGTGCGGGGATGCGACAAGCAAGCGGTCACTCGATTACCTCGCAGAACACATAGGCATCAGGTACGGCTCGCCCGAGTTGGAATACCCTGTCAGCGGCGTCTACGTCTATTCGCCGGACAGGAAGACGAAGGTCCTCTTCGAAGGAGAGGGCTTCCTCTTCAACAGGAAGCTGATTCCGAGGCGCCAGGTCAACGACGTGCGGAAGTTCGGGGCAGAGTTTCTGTTCAATGCCACGGCCGAGAGGCTCCTCTCCGACGGCGGATCCATCACCGGCGTCTCTGGCAGGAAGACGGACGGGTCGCCGTTCAGTTTCACCGCAAAGATCGTGATAGACGCGACTGGGTCTTCTTCCGTCCTCAGGCGCTTCCTGCCGATTCCGTCGATGATCGAGAAGGAGATTGACGCCGACGACATCGTGGGAACGGGCCGGTACATCCTCGAGTTCGACCCCGCAAAGCAGGACCCTGCGTTCTTCTCCCCTGAGTATTGCATAATACATCTGGACCAGTTCATAGCCCCAGCCGGCTACGCATGGGTCTTCCCCAAAGAGAAGAACAAGGTCAACATAGGGCTCGGCGTCTCGAAATCAGGGCTCGACAGGCGCAACAGGCGCTTCGGGCTCAACGACAACCTGCAGACGCTGATTGACAAGTACGTCGCCGACAACCCTGTGATCAAGAACCCAAGGCAGCCGCAGGGCGACAGCGACTCAGGAAACACGAAAGGTAATTGGCAGGTCCCGGTCAGAAGGCACAACGACTGCATGGTGGCGAACGGCTTCGCGATCGTGGGGGACTCGGCCTGGATGCCGAGACCGATAGATGCCGGCGGGATTAGCCCCTCCATCTACGGTGGGACCATTCTGGGCAAGGTAGTGGCTCAGGCCCTGGAGGCGGGCGACACCAGCGAGGGCTCTCTCTGGAAGTACAACGTTGAGTACATGAACAACCACGGGTATCCCATGGCCAGTTTCGAGGTGCTTCGGCGGTACCTCCAGACTGTGACCAACGAACAGATCAACTATGGAATGAAGCACTTCCTCTCTGAGGAGGACGTCAACGCGATCACTGAGCGGAAGCACCCCGAGTTCAACCAGGCGAGGTTCATGAACCCGGCGATGTGGGTGAGGATTCTGGCCCAGCTCTCCTTGGCAAGGGGGCTGAGGTACACAGTCAAGAAGAGCGCCGCTTTAGTGGAGATCAACCTGGGGTACCCCGAATCGCCTAGGGGCTTCGAGGAGTGGAGGAAGAGGCTCCGGAAGGAGCTGCAGGAGACCGTGACGAAGTTCAAGCCGCTCGACGCGGCTAACTAGAAATAACAGAACTTTGGCGCCTAAGGCGTGGCAACTATCTCTCTTGATGCTCAGATACTTGACGTGGTGAAGGAGGCCTCTCCCTCGACCGCATATCTGATGGGGTTCAATGATTATGCGGGCAAGCTCTTCATAGCGTCTCAGGCCAACGTCGACAAGTCCCTCCGGAAGGTCAGGGCGCTCAGGAAGCAGGCGAAGACCGACATCCAGAGGAAGGTCCTGGATTCCATCGAGGTGGCGCTGGAGTTCGCCGAGCCTCAGCCAGTCCTGGACGAAATCGTTGGCGCCATCTTCGCTCATCTTGTCAAGGAGGGGATTAGGGATGACCACATGTCCTCGCTTCTGGAATATGCGGACAAGGACATCGACGCCTGCACGAAAAGGTTCTCCAAGAGGAAGATTCCGGTCGCGGTCAAGGCCCTGACACTGTATAGGCTAGGAGGCGTCCTGGAAATCCTGGACACCGTGAAGGGAGAGGCGAAGACCGCGGCGCTGAAGGCACAGTGCGACTCGCTGAAGGCCAAGGTCTCGAACTACACCAAGCTGTTCGCGCTCGACGGGTTCAGGAATGGGGAGTTCCCCAACGTCGAGAGGATCTTCAGGAAGTACGGTTCTGACCTCGGCAGACAGAGGTTCTACCCCAGGGCTCTGAAGAAGGGGTTCGACTACTCAGAGACACCTGCTGAGCTAGAGAGGAAGGCGCTCTCGTGGATAGACGAGGAGCTTCCAAGGTTCAGAAAGGTGACCGAGAAGCTGTCAAAGAAGTTCGGGTGCGAGGCGACTCCAGAGGCGGTCGAGGAGAAGATTAACGGAAGGATGAAGCTGGACCCCAAGAAGCTCGTTAGGACGACCCAGGAGATCCGCAAGGCCATTCAGGCATTCGTCAACGAGGACGTCCACGGAATCAACCCGAAGTACAACACCACGGTGATGGAGACGCCCCCGTACCTCACCGGCACGATCCCAAGTGGGGCCGCCCAGTTCTTCGACACCTACACGAGCAGGCCATTCCAGGTCTTCTTCCAGACGACCGACCCGAAGAGGGACCCAGACAAGTCGGTTTCGGCCCTGATTGACCTCTTGGTGCACGAGGAGTACGGCCACTGCGTCCACCATTCCAACAGCGCGGTCGGGTTCGCTGGAAAGCTCCCCATGCTGCAGCTTCTCGCAGGCGCGCCGACCAGCGGCCCGATAACGGAAGGGCTCTCCTTCAACCGGGAGATGGAGTTCTACGAGGCGTCGAAGTCGCTCGAATCGAAGGTAAGGCTTTCGAAGGCGGAGAAGGGGTATGTCGATCTAATGGAGAAATATGGAGGCCTGAAGGTGGTCAACCTCGAGGTCGAGTTCTGGGTGAGGCGGTGGCGCATCGTGAGGTTTCTGCGGGTGCTCGGTGACGTGTGGGTCAACACCGGAAAGAAGGGCCTCATCGCGTTCGTCGACTGGGCCCATGAGCACACTGGAATCCCAAGGAGCAGCGTCTACTTCCAGCTCTTCCCTGCCCACGAGGGGATCTTCCCCGGGTACGCGACAACCTACGCCGTCGTCGGTCAGGAAATCAGAGACATGGAGAGGAGGATTAAGGACCCGAAGGACAAGGTGAAGTTCTCGACCTATCTCTGCAGCATAGGCTTCCCGCCGCGGAGCATCTACACGAAGATGCTGCGGGACTACGCGGCTAAACTGAAGTAGGACGCTTCGAAGCTGCCAGGAGTATCCTTTCGGCGGTTGCCCGGCGCTTATGGCCCTGCAAGTTTGGCCTTCGCGCCCCTCGCTGCGTAGAAAACGATTGAACAGCTTCAGGGGGACTTCCCCCGCCCTCGGCTACTCGACTGCTGAGAGTCTAGTCGAAGTCGCCGCCGCCTTCGCCCATGCCGCCGGCTCCTCCTCCTGGGGGCCCCGAGGGACCCTTCGACTTGCCGGCTGCGATGACGTCGTCGATGCGGAGGATCATCGAGGCCGCTTCAGTAGCGGACTTTATGACCTGCACCTTGACCGTCAGGGGCTCGAAGACTTCGCGCTGGAACATGTCCTTGATCTTCCCGTCTGATGCCTCGATTCCGTACCAGGTGCCCTTCTCGGCGTGCTTCGCCCTGAGCTCGACCTGCGCGTCAATCGGGTCGAGTCCCGCGTTGATCGCGAGCGCGATAGGTATCGATTCGAGGGCCTCGGCGAACTTCTGCGCGGCGAGTTGCTCCCTTCCTGAGAGCTTCTCGGCCCACTTCATCACCTGGTAGGCAGCCTCCGCTTCTGCGGCGCCGCCTCCTGCGACGATTGCGGGTCTCTCCATGACATCCTTGGTCACCATCAGGGCATCGTGCAAGGAGCGCTCGCCTTCGTCGACGATGCGCTGTGTCCCTCCCCTGAGCAGGAGCGTGACCGCCTTCGGGTTCTTGCAGCCCTCGATGAAGACCCACCTGTCTTCTTCGATCTTCCTCTCCTCCGCCAGCGCCGCGTACCCCAGGTCCGCAGCGGAGAGGTCCTCGAAGTTGTTGACGACTCTGGCTCCCGTAGCCTTCGCGAGCTTGGTCATGTCGCTCTCCTTTGCCCTTCTGACAGCCAGGATCCCGGCCTTCGCGAGGTAGTGCTGCGCGATATCGTCGATGCCCTTCTGGCAGATGACTACGGTTGCCCCGACCGCGCTCATCCTTTCGACCATCGTCCTAAGCATCTTCGTCTCCTCGTCCAGGAACTTCTTCATCATGGACGGGTCGTTGATGTTCAGCTTCGCGTCGAACTCGGTCTTCTCTATCTCAAACGGGGCGCTGACCAGAGCGATCTTGGCATTCTCGATCCGCTTTGGCATCCCGGAGTGGACGACCTCCTTGTCCAGCACGATACCCTGAATCAGCTTGGTGTCCTTGAGTGAACCTCCCGGTTTCTTCTCTACCTTCACGTTGTCGATGTCGACCTTGTATCCCTTCTCCGTCTTCTCGGCCACCGCGAGGATCGCGTCGACGACCAACTCCGCCAGCTGCCCCGCCTCTCTGGAGACGAGCTTGGTCTGCATGCTTGTCCTGGCGACCTTGATTAGCCACGCCCTGTCGTCCGGTTTTACCTTCTGGGCCATAGCCTCGAGGGCCTCGGCAGCCTTCTTGGCGGCTTTCGAGTAGCCGTCTACTATGACAGTCGCATGGACGTCTTTGTCAAGCAGTTCCTCGGCCTTCTCGAGAAGGGCTCCTGCGAGGACCACGGCGGACGTGGTGCCGTCGCCTACCTCGTTATCAGTCGTCTTGGAAACTTCGACGAGCATCTTCGCGGCAGGGTGTTGGACGTCGATTTCCTTCAGCATCGTAGCCCCGTCGTTGGTGATCGTTACGTCTCCTAAGGAGTCCACGAGCATCTTGTCCATGCCTCGAGGACCAAGCGAGGTCCTCACAATCTCCGCGATCAGCTTCGCGGCTGCTATGTTGTTCCTCTGGGCCTCCTTGCCCCGGTTTTGGCTCGCCCCCTCCCTAAGAATCAGGACGGGCTGTCCGGAAGAAGTCATGGCTGGTATTGCAGTTGTAGACACACTATGTCAGGAATCGGTATACAACCATGTGTTTATAAGTTTACAAGCCTTCCAGAAGGTTCTGGTTCATCTTCGGGTGATTTCTGACCGCGTTTCATTTCGGGTGATGCGAGGGTGTGAATGTTGATTCCGAACCATCCACTTCCATCGTTTCCCCAGAACTCGTCGCCTTCGAAGAACCACTGAATCTCTCTCGTTCTGCATCGGTGTTCTTGAAGCTCTTCGTCTATGAGAGTTGCTTTACAGTCGGGGCATTCGACTATATTTCCACGGGAAATCAAACATTAGTCCCCTCATAGGTTGCTTTCTTTTCTGATTGCTTCTTTTGGGAGTCAGCCGTTTGCTCAGGAACGTCTTCCTTGGTAAGCCTCTTTCCGAGTTGGAAGAATGCTTCCGCAAACTTGCTGATGTCTGCGTCCTTCTGTTTCAGAGTCTGGTAGGCCTCATTCAACTGTCCTTCCAGCTTGGTCTTCTCGTTCTTCAGTTCTTCGACCTCCTTGCTGAGTCCGTCGAGCCTCTCCCTCTGATGGCTTGCCTGAACCTCGCTGTCGATGATGTGTTGTGGACGAAGCAGTTTATGATTTGGAAAGACTTGCATCTCACCGCATGAGGGACAGACCGTTCTTACCTCTGAAGCGTCGCCTTTAGGGAAAGTCAGGACATACTCGGTATGCGGTAGGGGTTGCATTACCCCGAGTGGCGCGTTTCCGAGATTGAATGCCTGATTGCATTTCTGACATATCGCAATCCAATCCCAAGTGGGAAAATACAGACTCGCTCACTTCCTCTCCTTGAGGTACTTCTCGACGAGTGAATGAATCCTCGGGTCTATCCACCATTCAACGGCCTCGCTGATTGATTCACCCAATACCCCCTTGTGGAACCCTTTCCTTGCGACTACGGCTTCGCGGAATTTGCTGTCGAGTTCCTGGTTCCATTCGATTGTCGTCTTCACCTTGTCCATGGGCGCTGATAGACATACACCCATATTTAAGAGTGAATGGGAACCCATAGGTATTAATATCCCCATAGGTAAGGGTGTATGGGCATGAGTCCAGAACACTGGCGAAAGGTCAGACGAATCCGAAGGGTGAGGGGATTTTGAGCAACCCCTTCCCCTCGGAAGCACGTATGGCGCGAGGCGAACAGATTGCGAGGTTGAGCGTCATTTCGGAGAACGAAGACGGGAGCTTTTCTGTCCCGTCTCAGTCAGTCGAGGAGATTGCGTATCTTGTCAGGGTCTTCAACGGTCAGTATCAATGTAATTGTCCCGACTTCGCTCAGAGGGGCGCGGAGATTCACGCCTGTAAGCACATCCACGCGACGAAGTTCTACGTCGCGGCAAGGGTCGAACTCCGAGAGGAACCGAGGCCTAAGGTGTTCGCAGACGACGCGACCCAATGCCCGAAGTGCGGCTCAATCAGAGTAATCAGGTTCGGGTCGAACAGGGGGAAGCAGTCGTTCAGGTGTAATGACTGTCTCCACAGGTTCCGAGAGCAGAGCCTAATCAGAGGGTCGAGGTATTCGCCAGAGATGGTGAGCCTCACCCTCGACCTCTATTTCTCGGGGATGTCTGAGAGGAAGATTTCACGCACCCTGAACAGCCACTTCGGGACGCAGATGGGGGGTGCGACCGTCCACAAGTGGATTCAGAAGTTCGTCCCGCGAATCTCCGAATACGCGAACTCCCTCACTCCCGAACTCTCGGCGACATGGCAAGCAGACGAACTGTTTGTGAAGATGAAGGGTGGCGAGAAGGAAACCCAATACAAACAGATGAACATGGCATACCTTTGGAATGTGATGGACAGAGGGACGCGGTTCTTGCTCGCGTCGAAACTCTCGAAGCACAGAGATGACAGCGGGGCGATTAGCGGGATGCTCGAAGCCAAACGGAACACCCACGACAGCCAGCCAGAGACAATCTTCACGGACGGACACCGTTCATAGAACGAAGGAATCTCCTATGCATGGTTCAATGGTCAGAAGCCAAAGCATATCGCCAAAGCGGGAATCAGGAAACCCAACGCCACTAACAATCGGATTGAACGGTTGAATGGGACGCTCCGCGAGAGGGTCAAGGTTCAGCGCGGATGGAAGACCATGACGACCCCTCTCGCGGAAGGGGCGCGGATTCACTACAACTTCGTGAAGCCCCACCAAGCGTTAGCGGGTCAGACTCCCGCAGAGAGGGCGGGAATCACAATCGAAGGGAAGGACAAATGGTTAAGTCTGCTCAAGGCGTCATTCGCCCCGAGGGGGAATCAGTCGAATTGAGGAGTTCTAGAATCAGGCTCGTCTCCGTCATTGGGCTCGTTCTCGGAATCGTGATTCTGGTTGTTGGGCTCTTGGGGGGCAATCTTTGGCCGTCCTCCGTGTGCCCTTCCTCGAAGTTTGAATCCATCCCGCCCACTACCTGCCAACCTTTTCCATATTGGGCGATAGTCGTAATCGGGTTAGCAATCATCGTTGCCTCTTTGGTGGCGATGGCGTATTCACTCTTCAGCCACACCACCCCAAAGGAAGCACCAAAATGAACCACCCACAGAACGAAGCAGAACCTTCCAGAAGGTTGTGCCCCGTCATCACGTGATTTGAAAGACTGTCCCGCTTCGTATGCTACACATGGCTTGTGGGCGCATAATTAGGTCATCCAGCAAGGTCTTTTGACTTCCACCATTAACGCGTCATCAGGGGAACTTCAACCGGTATTGGTTCAGCAGCCAGCGATGAAACTCATACGTTCTTCCACGGATTCCGTTTCCAGAATAGTCAACGAGAAGGCCCGTGTCGCTGGGGTCGTGGACACATCGCCTCTGAGGCGACACTTCGACAACGTGACCAAGCCACCGTCTCTGGGTGGAGGGATGCGGAAGGCGGGAATCGCACTTATCGTAACCCCCGACCCCTTCACAAGTGTGCCAGGTGTGGCGCTCCTTGCGTCCTCCTTCGTTATGAAGAGAAGAGAACCGGCAAGCCTTGGGACCCTTGCACAGGAAACGCGAAAGGTCCTGCGAGAAATCCAGTCCCTGAACCTCTAGGCCGACAGGTCCCAGATTGTTTTCGAGGGCTACACCAGAATCTCTGGAATCAGGATTTAAGTATCCCACAAGCCTATCGGTTTGTCCGATGGAGATCAAACCTTCTAAGGGAGTCAAGGTCCTCGTGAACGCGCAGCGCGAAGCGGTCTTTGGGGACGAGTCGGTCTCCATTCAGAAGATCTTGCTCAACGATGGTCTAAAGGTCGGGGAGATGACCGGCCTCACGCTCGCAGGATTCTGCGAAGTTGAGATGCCGAAGCTGGACGGCAAGAAGCATTGGTATCCGATTGGCGACCTCGTCGGTGAGCAAGGCGAGACTGTCGTCGAGGAAGAGATTGCGATCGAGGAAGAGGATACAGGGGAGCCCGAAGCGGAGTAGTGCGGGCGTGTCGATGTCCGTGGAAGACGAGATCGCCTTTGTGGTCGACGTATCCTCATTCACCGAGAAAGGTTTCATCGGAACGTCGCGTTTCGAGGGCGAGCCGATGGCCATCGATTTTGATGATGGGGACCAAGGCATCTTCTTGAGCCATGAAATGGCCCGTAGGCTGGGCGTGAAGAAAGACTCACGCGTTTCTGCACTTGTAGAAGCCGAAAAGACTCAGGCAGCCCAGATGACCGTCGCGGCCGTCGGCAAAGCTGTCCGAATCTCGGATGCGAAGGTGTACTACGCGATCGGGAAGGAAGGCGGTGCTGTGATTAGAATCAGGAAGTCCTAAGTGAGCATCGCGTCGCCGTCTGCATCGGGGAGGTCGTACCACCGCGCTTTCTCCCCTATTCTGGCACGCATCTTCCAGGCCAGACTCTTCGGCCTCCCACCCATCATCGCCATCAGCTTCTGAATCCTCGGGACGACTGTGTTCCTGTCGTCGCTGCTCAGGGTCTCGGCCCTCGCCTGTAGCGCTTCGAGGCTCTTGTTGAACGTCGTGTAGATTCCCCAGTCCTTTGAGCAGAGCTCGGCAATCTCGTCCCCCCGGATGCCGCCCATCCCGTCAGTGACGTCGAAGTCGCGGAACGCAGCGATGAGGTCGAGGTACTCCTTGTCGGTCTTCTCGACCACCTGGAGTTTTGTCATCACCAACTGCGTAATCGGCAGAGTGTAGGTGCCGGCGAGTATGCTCTCTTTGAAATTGAACTTGTGACACATCACGAACTCGTCAAGGAAAAGGTCGACCCTGCGCCTGTTCATCAGGTCGTAGTAGATTAGCCTCTGGCCCATATTGAGCTTGTTGAAGACCTCGCGGGGCTTGTAACCGAGCGTTTCCATCACTTCCATTATCCTCTTCGAGTCCTCCCTTTTTCCCATCAGGTCTATGTCCTTGTTCTCACGGTGGTACCTGTCGTTGGAGCTCGGACAGAGACGCTTGAAGGCGAGTCCTCCGAGCAGCCTTAACCTGACTCCCATGCTCTCTGCTTGGTCGATTATCTGAATCGCGGCCTCAAGACCGTTCGCAGGCAGCATGACTACGCTTTCCATTCAGTCGCCAAAGGAGCCGCTTTTGAATTTAAGGTGTCGTTTGCACCACCATGTGAATTGGCCCGTCATATGCGAATTCCATGTTCTGACAATCTGTCCGGCAAAGACGCCGCACATCTTGACCGTGACCGCCCGTGTTCGAGGAGATGACCCCCGCTGCCTTGCTCCTGACCTCCAGCCGACCATTATGTTCCGAAAGTTACGTCCATTGCCCCTGGCCTGGAGGGTCATCTTCCAGGTAGAAGCACCTACACTTTCGGAAACCGATCTCCCGCCCATCATCATGCCTTCCTTGATGTTCTAAGACCGAAGCAAGAGGGAAGCTTCGGTGGGTCTTGGGTGGATTCGGTGAGCGCACGTCTTCTGAGATAGCTGAGGACCTTTCGAAGCAGACGCGCGACCTCCTGTCGAGGTTCGAGGTCAGGGTCAGTTCATTCTCTCGCAGACCGGACTTGGTGAGTGGCCGCGATTTTGCTTCCAGTTAGCCCGACTGCGGGTCCGTCTCGTCTTCAGAGCCGCGACATCTGCCACGAGGCTGGGCGGGACCGGCCTGCACCCGCACATATCAGAATGCGCGAAGTGCCATTCGACCCGTTCGGCCATGGTCGGGTTCTTCGGCATGGGATGCTCTTTGTGCCACTCTGCGTTGAGCTTGCCCTTCGAGGTCACTACGACCCACCGAGAAGCTGATGCTGTGTTCGCATGCATACGTCCATCACATAAGGCACGCCATTCACCTTGAGGATCCGTTTCGCTTCCTCGTTTTCGAGCCCCTGCTGGGCCCAGAAGATGGGCGTCTTCTTCGTCCTTTTCTTCATTTCGACGACCTGCCGGGCAATCTCCGGCAGCTCCTCTGAAGGTCTGAAGACTTCAACGACCTCGACGCGCGCTGCCAGTTCTGGAGGTAGCTCAGCCAACGAATGATAGACCTTGAGGCCGTGGATGATGTCGGCAGTGGGATTCACGGGTATCACGGTGAACCCGTGTTGAATCAGATACAATGGCACTGAATTGGCCTCCTTCTCAGGGTTCTTCGATGCACCCACAACGGCCACGACCTGGGACTGCTTCAATGCCTCGTCCGGTGCAACAGTGTAGCTGACCATCGGGTTCTATTCGGTTCGCTCTTCGTTATATCGCTTGCCGAGCCGGAGGAATCCAAAGACCTCGGCCACCCTGGCCAGAGTCGCGAAGTCCTGCGGGAGCCTGTGCGTTCTGTCCACACGAACAAAGCCCTTATCTCGTCAGCATCACCAATGAGATGCGTTGTCGGAGGCGCAGAGGGACAGGGTCGACTACGAGCTTCGCGGCAAGACCCTCCAGGTCTATCTGTACCTCCTCAGGCACGGGAAGGCGGTCGGCGTCCGCGAAATCCAGAAGGAGCTGGGCTTCTCAAGCCCCAGCGTGGCCTTTCATCACCTAGACAAGCTGGTTGGTCTCGGAGTCGTGGAGAAGGACCAGTATGAACGCTATGTCCTCGCCAAGAAGGTCGATTCGGGCATCCTCCACTCGTTTGTGAGCATCGGGGGCATGACCCTCCCAAGGCTGGGGTTCTATGCCGCCTTCTTCACTACTATCGCCGCGGCCTACCTTCTCGTCAATAGGAACCTGCTTGACCTGTACGCGCTGATAGGGACCGCTGGCGGCGCGGCAGCCTTCTGGTACGAGGCGTGGCGGGTCTGGAGGAGGAAACCGTTCTGAGGAATAGAACTAACAACGCAGGATGCGGTAGTGTGTAACCATGAGGTTCGGAAGGTCTGTGTTGGGGGTCTTGGGAGGGGTATTGCTGGCGCTGGGTGTCGTTGCCCTAGCCTGTTCCGGGCTCAACCCATACGTGATGCAAGCCATCTCGCCCACGTCAAATCCCAATCAGACAACCGGCACCTCAACAAAATCCATGACCACGACAAACACAAGCGGGGCTCCGGCGATGACCTCCGGGTCCAACACGACCAACTACTCACCCGGCTACGCCACAGGAGGGGCCGCTCCTCTCTATTCGCACCTGGACAGCTTTGCCAGACAGCCGATCACTCTTACTGGGTTCGTTCTCCTCCCCATATTTGCCGCACTTCTGTTCGGGTTCGTCCTCTACAGGGTATCTAAGGTGCGCAACGAGAGAAAGGGACCCCTAAAGGCTGCCTGAGTCGTTCTACGGCTGAACCAAAATCTCGGTGCTGTTCGGCTCTTTGCCCGCCCACCGTTCTGACCATTTTGCCAGAGCGCAGAGGATCTTGTAGACCTCATGGCCCTTCACGGTCAGCGAGTATTCGACCTTGGGGGGAGATGCGGGGAAGACTTTCCTCTGAATGACGCCGAACTTCTCGAGCTGGGCGAGCCGCTCCGCCAGAGAGGTGGCGCTGATCCCCTCGATTCGCCTCTTCAGTTCGTTGAACCTCGCCGGCTCCTTGAGCCCAATGGCGTGTATCGTCGGCAGGGTCCAAGTCCGGGTGATTTCGTTCCAAGTGGCGTGGACGAGCTTGCATGATTCGAAGACCTCTTCGTCCAGCTCGACGTTTCTGCTCAAATCATTCCAGCCATTTCACATGGCGTTCCCGCTGGCAGATAAGACTTGCCTTCCACGAGATCGCTCGCCCTCGGTTGCTGAGTCGAGGCCGGTCAGACTCACACTTCGTGCGAAGAGCGGCCAGACCTGGCAGGCCAGGCTTCGATTGAGATAAGTCCAAAAAGGAGCGCAAAAAGCGGGGCCCAGGAGTCGGGCAAGTTGGTACCTACGGATTTCGAGAACCGCATCACAGGGGCAGTGGAGAAGGTCAGCGAGAGCATAGTGAGCGTCAGCAGCATGAGGCTGGAACGACGCTTCTTCGGGGTGGTTCCACTTGAGGGGCAGGGGTCTGGGATAGTGCTGGACAGAAAGGGGCTCATCATCACGAACAACCACGTCATCGACGGAGCAAACCAGGTGCATGTCGGGTTCAAGGACGGGCGGACCTTCGTCGGAGAGGTGGTGGGGTCGGATGAGGCAACGGATGTGGCTGTCATAAGACTCGACGCAGACGACCTACCGGCGGCCGACCTGGGGGATTCGGAGTCCCTCAAGGTGGGTCAGTTCGTCCTTGCGATAGGAAACGCGCTCGCTCTGCCCGGTGGGCCTACGGTCTCGACGGGCGTCCTGAGCGCAAAGGGGAGACCCCTTCCGGGCTCCGATTTCATCTTCGAGGGACTCCTGCAGACCGATGCCGCTGTCAACCCGGGAAACAGCGGAGGTCCTCTGGCAGACCTAGACGGCAGGGTGATAGGCATCACGACCATGATGATCCCCTATGCCCAGGGGATGGGCTTCGCGATTCCGATTAACACCGTCAAGCGGATCGCACAGGAGATACTCGAGAATGGAACGGTCACCCGGCAGTGGATTGGGATCTCGGGCGTCGACCTCAGTCCGCCATTGGCGCGCAGGTATGGCATAAAAGTGGAGTCTGGGTTTCTTGTCGCGGAGGTGACACCCGGGAGTCCGGCTAGCTTGGCCGGACTTAGGTCCGGAGACGTGGTCGTGGGCGCCGATAGTGCTGAAGTCAGACAAACGAAAGACCTGCTCTTCGCGCTCTCGAAGGTCCCGCCTGGGGGCAGCATCGGCCTCGACATCAATAGGATGGGGTCGACAGGAAGGCTCCAGGTCCGGCCCGCAGAATCCCGACAGGCGCAGAGGTTCGGGAACGGGCAGCATGGCTACAGATAATCGCCTGCATCCGAGGAAGCCTGTGACCGCCGAGGCCTCTGAGCGGTCGAACGTCCCACCAGGCGGCTATCTCAGGATTGGCTCTCGCTTCGGCTGGGGCATCGTCCTTCGCCGTCGCCGAGGAGTGGTACGGACCCTCTTCCAACCCGTAGACCAGCCGTCTAATGGACTAGGTGCTCAAGGTCGGGGGACCCCATCGCCAGGCTCCTCCTCTCATCCAGCGGCGCCCGACCAGGAGCGCCACCCCGGCCGCAATCAGCAAGATTCCTATGAAAACAGCGATTAGCTTCAGGAGGGTCTCGATGATGTGGATGATGAAGCCGGCCAGGAGGGCGAGAATCGTGACTCCCAACAGAATGAGCAGTATTCCTGCTATCCGCCACTTGTTCACACAAGCGCGCCGGTAAGATGATATTTAGACTTGAAGAAATTCGGTGTGAACTGCGCAAGGGTCAGCCTAGTTTTCTCAACAGGACGGCCTCAGAGGTCGTCCCAACCTTCATGAGACGGAAACCTTCTTAACCCAAACGCCGGCAGGTCGCCCAAGGCTGAGGTACTCATGCCGAAGTTCAAGTCCACCACTGAGGCTCTCAAACTGGTCCACAACCAGGACCAGATTCGGAACATAGGGATTATCGCGCACGTGGACCACGGGAAGACCACGACCTCTGACTCGCTTCTCGCAGCTTGCGGGATGCTGAGCCCCAGCGTCGCCGGCCAAGCTTTGGCCCTGGACTACATGGAGCTGGAGCAGCAGCGGCAGATGACGATTAAGGCAGCGAACATCACGCTTTACTATGAGAAGGACGGCGTGCCGTACGTCATCAACCTGATCGACACCCCGGGGCACATCGACTTCACCGGCAAGGTCACCCGCAGCCTCAGGGCGGTGGACGGCGCGATAGTGGTCGTGGATGCCGTCGAGGGCATCATGACCCAGACTGACACAGTGCTCAGGCAGGCCCTCGAGGAGCGAGTCCGGCCGGTCATCTACATCAACAAGATCGACCGCCTGATCAAGGAGCTTCGACTTTCTCCGGAGAAGATGCAGGATTGGCTCTTCAACATCGTGAAGGAGTTCAACAAGCTGATTGAGATTTACGCAGAACCCGACTACAAGCAGAAGTGGCAGGTTTCGGTTCAGGACGCTCAGGTGGCCTTTGGATCCTCGAAGGACAGGTGGGGCTTCAACTTCGATACGGCCCGGGCCGTGGGAATGTCGTTCAAGGACATAATCAACGCCTATTCCACGGAATCGCCGCAGGAACTGGGCGCGAAACTCCAGCTTCACGAAGCTCTCCTCGGAATGGTGGTGAGACACCATCCGCCTCCGCATGTTGCCCAGGCCTACCGCATCCCCAAGATCTGGTCCGCAGGCGACCTGAATAGCGACGTAGGGAAGGCGCTGCTGGCCTGCGACGAGAAAGGGCCGACTGTGATGATGGTGACCAACGTGGTCGTCGACCCCGCCGCGGGGCTGGTGGCCACTGGGCGCCTTTTCTCCGGAAGCGTCTCGAACGGGGATGAGATCTACCTCCTGAACTCGAAGAGGGAGGGGCGGATTCAGTCTGTCCAGATATTCATGGGGTTCCAGAGGGAGATCGTAGATTCTCTCCCTGCCGGCAACATCCCTGCGCTCCTCGGCTTGGACATCAGGTCCGGCGAGACGATTTCAAGCCAGAAGGGGGTCGCTCCCTTCGAGTCGATTCACTATGTGAGTGAGCCCGTGGTAACCGTCGCGGTGGAGGCGAAGCACCCGAGAGACCTCCCGAAGCTCGTCGAAGTGATGCGCAGGCTCAACATAGAAGATCCGAACCTCGTGGTCACGATCAACCAAGAGTCCGGCGAGACTCTGATGTCGGGCATGGGTGTCCTACACTTGGAGATCGCTACCACGATGATCCAGCGGGCAGGCCTGGACATCATTACATCGCCGCCTATCATCAACTACAGGGAGACGATCCGCTCGAGGGCGGGTCCCATCATGGCACGCTCTCCGAACAGGCACAACAAGATCTTCATCGAGGTGGAGCCTCTTGAGCCCGACGTCATCGAACTGATTCGCAACGGCACCCTGAGCGAAAACATCGAGAAGAAGGCGGTCATCAAAGTCCTGCGCGACCACGGCTGGGACCCTGACCAGGCGAGGAACTTCCAGGCGATCGACGAGAGGGGCAACATAATGAC
>JBEKHX010000019.1:0-36800 GCA_050012055.1 Nitrososphaerales archaeon | reverse complement strand
ATACTGGCCAGGGCCAAGGAGATAAGGATAACAGCTGGCAAAGACCCGATGGGATTTGCAGCTTCGGCGCTATACGTTGCCTGCACGTTGGAAGGCGAAACTAAGACACAGAAGGACGTTGCTGAAGCTGCTGGGGTGACCGAAGTAACCATAAGAAACAGGTACAAGGGTCTCAGGTCGGCACTCGGCATTTGAGTTTGAGTTTCAGCTTCGAGTAGCTGTCTTCAAAGGGTAACTACTCGCGATCTTCTATATTGAACGCCGTATGAGGATAAGCCTGGAGGACTTTTCTCTGCAAGTCTTGGATGTTTGAAACTCGCCCCGCCCGACGGCCTGAGGGGTCGGTCTGGTTCACATCACGTACAGGTATATCGGATGAGGTTTCCTCCAGCCCGCAGGCGTGACCTCAATCTCACGCGCAGGCCTCCAACCGGGAATCGGGTAATCAAAATTCACGATTCTGACACCAGGCCTCAGTTCTTTCATGAACTTGGGCGCCATCAAGTTCAGAGTGTAGCTCGAAAGATATATGGCAAGAACGTCGGCCTTTCTCAAGCTTACTTTCTTGAAATTGCGACACGATATCATGATTTGATGGGACAACCCCATCTCCTTCACCCTTCTGCGGCACTCTCTCACGAGACGCCTCCGAACCTCCACTCCCACCACTCTGGCATGAAAGTCCTTTGCCGCTACTATCACCATTCTTCCGTCGCCCGAGCCGAGGTCGAACACCGTTTCACCTGGTATTAAAGAGGCCAAGGCGAGCATCTTCGGTATGATGTCTTCCGGAGTCGGGATGTATGGTTCGGTATAGTTCATTCATACCAAGTAGTTGCTGGCCTTAGATAAGCATCGAGATGGCAGGGTCGCGCCGACTATTATCGCGGCGACCCAGTTCCCAACCACTGGTTTGGCAGGGTGCAGCAATGCGTGGTAGCCACCTTGCTGTCGGGCGACTTGCTGAGGAAGAAACAACAAAACAGGTGCCGTGGGTCGGATTTGAGTCTACCTGTGGGATTCGTGCCCATGGGTCGCACATCAGGGTCACCGACTTAGCCCTCCTTCAACGCCTTCCTTCCACCTCTTCAGCAATGCATCCCTCTTGGCCTCATACTGTCTCCTGGAATACAGTTTCTTATCATAACTCTCTTTGAGCTTGGCGAGCTCGGCCTTGTAATCAACCTCTTCCACCGGTTCCGAGGAGGGAGTCTCGGGCCCGGCGGAGGGCTCTTCTGGCGGACCTTGCTCAAGATCCTCCCTTGGTGGCGGTTCCTCGAAGAATTCGATTGAGAAGTTAATCTGTCTCCTGACCATCAGCGCTGAAAACTCCAAGAGATTGGCCACGTCCGTATCGTACGACTCGCTCGGCTGCCGAGCTTTGACTGATATTAGGTCGCCATCCGAATACTCCAGGCCTATCCAGAATGCCGCTTCAATGTAACCCTCGAATTTCTTGGTCAGAGCTGGTTCACCCTGAGAATAGAGCGTGATAATCGGCTTCAATCGCCTCGAGTAACGGGTCTGAGAGGTATAAGATTTGTATGTCATCTGTGAGTCGAGAACCTGATTTCGAATTCAATTGAATCACTCCCTTTCATTAGACCAAGATTCAAGGAATCTCCTCCTGTCGAACGTCTCGAAATCTATCAGGGCACTCGCGTTGGCGCGGGTTTGCCGGACTCTTCGGCCTGGACTCCGAAATGACGGCCTTCAGCGTATCATGTAAAGCACCAGAGCAGCCAAACCAAAGGGCAGTATCGAAGCGACGAAGGGTACGACGGGAGAGGTCGCACCGTAGAGGTAGCCGGCGAACACCTGAGATGGAAGGGAGACCAGCGTTGGAAGGATGCTGAACATCGCCAGTACCTTACCTCTGTTCCGCTGTTCGATTGCTTCCGCCTGTATCGTTGAGAGCGACGGGGATTGAAGGGCAGTAGACACGGCGCCTGTCACACCCCACTCGAAGAGCTCGTCCATGGTCTTTGCTTGGGTGAACATTACGTTGCTGACCGGGGCGGCTACGGAGGCCAGGAGTATGCTCCTCTTCGACCCCAGTCGCCGAATCAGGAAGACGACCAGGAGGAGGAGAGACACGGTAGCCGCGCCAGCGAGGTCCACTACTATGCTGTAGCTGAGCGCATTGATTCCCAGGTAGTTTACGACGTAGATGGAGACGTATGGCGACGTAAGCCCGGTTCCTATCCCCGCAAGAGTGACATAGAGGAGCAGTCTCTTGACGACGGAATCGGACTTTCTAATGGCGCTTACCCCCTCAACGAACGGGTTCCAGAAGTAAGAGGCGAGTGACTTCTTCGCCACCGCCCCACTTCCGGAGTATGTCTCCTTGAGCCTGAGCGACCGTATGGCCACTCCGGCAATTCCGAACAACCCGCTTCCGAGATAGCAGAGCCTCAGTCCGGGGGTCGCACCGAACCGGTCGATCAGGATCCCGCCGAGAGTGGGCGCGAAGATGGAAGGGATGGTGTTTATGGCGCTGAACACCGCAAACCCCCTGATTCTGTCATCGGGCTCGATGGAGTCCATCATGATGGAGTTGAAAGCCGGAGTGTACATGCTGGCGACGGAAGCAAGGCTCAAAGGTAGAATGATGAGGGCAGGCGAATCGATCAGGCAGTAGACGAAGGCGCTGGCGACCGAGACCCAGCTGAACAGAATCACGATCTTCCTTCTCCCCCACGTGTCGGCTATGTACCCGCCCAAGAGAAGGGCAAGAACCGTTACCCCCGTTCCATAGGCGACCAGGAGCCCTATCACGAAGGGCGTAGCGCCCAGCGACGCGAAGTACACTGACTGGTACGGGTTCGCCATCGCCGCACCGACCGACCACAGGGCTGAGGTCGAGGTCAGTATCCACGCGTTCTTTGGAAGATAGAAGAACCGCTGTAGCCTAGCGATTCGCCCGTTCACGGTCGCGTCCATACTGGAGTGCGAGCCTTATGTCTTGTTGCCACTCGCTGCGGATGCATCCAGCAACCCGAGAGCCCTGGACATGCCAAGATCGCGAGTCATTTGCCAGAGCCCCGGGCCTAGACGGGTTGAGTTGAAGCTCTTCCTGAGCCGCTCACGCTGCTCTTCTCATGAGCGCCTCAAATTCCTCCTGATCGCGCAGCCAGTCAGGCTTGCTCGCTTCGCTGATCCTCGCGAATGTCTCGGCCGGCAGGGAGTGGCCCAGGGCACCCGTATTCTCTTCGAGCTGCTCCAGTTTGGAGGCACCGATTATGGGCGAGGTTATCGCGGGATTTGCCATAATCCAGGCCAAGCTGATTTGGCTCAAGGGCATTTTAGTCTCCGAGCTGATCTTTTCCAGCTCCTGCAGTATTGCCTGGTTGCGCGGGTTCAGATACCTGTTGACCATCACAGGGCGGAGTTGGCCTCTGCTGCCTTCGGGGGCTGGCTTATCCGGGTGGTACTTGCCAGTGAGAACGCCGCCGGCGAGAGGGCTGTAGGGTATGACGCCTATTCCTTCCTCAACGCAGAGTGGGAGAAGTTCGCGTTCGATGTCTCTGTCAATTACGTTGTAGCGGGGTTGGACAGTCGCGAATGCCTCCAATCCTTGCACCTCGCTGATTCGGAGGGCCTTCTCCAGCTGCCAGGCCGGGAAGTTCGAACAGCCGATGTAGCGGACCTTCCCGCTTCTGACGAGGTCGCTGAGCGTCGCCATGGTTTCCTCTAAGGGCGTCGTGGGATCCACCCGGTGCACCTGATAGAGGTCGATGTAGTCGGTTCCCAGCCTCTTGAGGCTGATCTCGAGGTTCCGCATTATGTGCTTTCGGCTCAGACCCTCGCCGTTCGGGTCCGGGCCGGTCCTACCTCTCACCTTGGTCGCGAGGACGACATCCTCTCTCATCCCTCCGATGGCTTTGGCAACGATCTCCTCGGAGCGCCCTTGCGCGTACACATCGGCGGTATCGATGAAGTTGATGCCTAGGCTGACGGCTCGATTGATTATTTTGACGGCCGTCGTTTCGTCCACCTGCTGGCCAAAGATCATAGTGCCGAGACAGAGTTCAGAGACTTTCGTTCCTGTTTTCCCTAGGTTCTTGTAAATCATTGCTCAACGACTCAACGACACATTACTTCTCGACCCTCACCATAGGATGGGAGAGGTTACTCCTGATTAGGGACTGCACGTTTGGGCCGTCCTTGATCATCCTCATCTCGAACCTCCGGCCGTCGTTCGCCTCCACCACTATGAGGCTCCTGCCGACGACCCTCATCCCGAGGGTCCTCACCAGCCTGGCGTCGGAGAAGGCCATCGCGGAGATGAACGTATTCTGGAGGTTGGCTATGCCGCTGTTGACGTAGAGGCCGTCGGTGCGAAGCTCGTAGCTATGGCCAGCCCTGAAGAGGACCAGGCCGATGGCCTTGCTCAGGTACACTATGAGTATGATCAGGGCCGTCCCGACCTCGACCACATAGGGAATTGCGACTGGACCCAGGTTTATGGATGCAGAGAAGATTCCCGAGAGCCCGTTCACGAGAGACGCGACCGAGAACTCGAGCAGAATCAAGACAGCTGCCGCGACAAAGGCAAGGATGCCGTAGAGCATTAGGTAGACGCCGATGGAAGGCCGGCCCCTCCACACAGCGCGCTCGGTTGCCTTTCCCTCAGTGCTCGTGGTCAAATTTGGCAGCCGCTATGATTTATCCATTGTGACGGATTCTTCGTTCGGAGTCCTCGGCGGAGCGTTTCCGCCCGAGTGAGGGTTCTCGCGCGCGCGAAATTCTTCCCCAAGAAGTAAACACGCAACCTCCCGAGGTTCATAACGACGTATGGCCGGGGAAATCGACATGCGCCCGTGCACCTTGGCCGGGCCTTTACATCTGAAGTAGGCGCCCCAACATACGGGCGTAGGGGTGTGTAGAGGGCCCGGTGGGGTCCGTCCCGACTGCTGAAAAGAGATAGGGGGCTAAATGAGTAGAATAGTACCGCACAGACAGGCAGAAGGCAGGAGGCTGCTGAGGGGCCAAGACACCTGGGACTGAACGGCCATGCAGGCGTTCGCAGACCCAGAACACCACGTTCGCTGCCCTGGCCTTTAATCCCCTGCCTCCCCACCCTCTCCCTATGCAGTCGGCATCGAAGACCGGGTTCGGGCGCAAGAACGCAGCGCTCTTCACTCTAGGAGTTATCACGATGGCAGCATGGGTTGCTGTGGTTTCTTACTCGACGGTGACCAACACAATCGTCCCCGGAAGCTCGACCCCTGTCGCACTACCTGAAGGCCTCGGCTCCTTTCAGAGTTACTCTCAGCTCCAGAACTTCATAACGGCGAACGCCAAGAGCGCGCAGGACTACAGTGGGACAGGGACTTTCTTCGGCGGCCTTGCCTTTGGAATGGGAGTGCGGAACGCAGAGTTCGCGCCTGCGACCACAGCCTCGCTCGCCGCTGCTTCGACCGTGACCTTCACTGGCACCAACGTCCAAGTCCAGGGAGTCGACGAGCCTGACAAAGTCAAGACAGATGGGACGCACCTATTCGTATCTACGGGCAAGGCAGTGGCCCTCATCGATGCTTACCCCCCCAGCTCGGCCTCGACCCTTTCCACGATTGCCTTTCCGAGCGGTAACGTGATCGGCATAGAGATAGCACAGGACCGCCTCCTCGTGATTAACCAAAGATATTCTGTCCTCGCTTTTGTGAGTGGCTCGATCTATTCTACCCCCACATACTATGGCGGCGGAAGCATCGACATGTTGCTCTACGACGTCACTAACCTCTCTTCGCCCGTGCTGATAGAGAACATGAGCGTGCCCGGAAGCTACGTCGCTGCCCGCCTCGCCGGAGGTTACGCCTACGCTGTGATCCAGCAGCCCTCTTACCAGTACAGCAACGGCAACGCGACAGGAGTCCTCCCGGGCGTAAGCGAGAACGGTACCAAGACGACCCTCCCGCCCACTTCAGTCTACTACACCCCTAACAGGAGTCAAATCAGCTACTACACAATCATAATCAGCATGAGTATGTCCACCGGGAGGACCGGCACCCTCTCTGTCCTGACTGGTCCGTCATCGACGATCTACATCTCGACTTCAAACATCTACGTAGTCTACACCAACTTCGAGGAGTACTACGCTGACAACATCCCAGGAGACATCTACACCGGAGGCGTGATCTCCTCGAGCGTCGTCGAGAACGGTCAGAACAGCACCATCGTCCGGGTGTCATACTCGAACGGCACCGTGGCAGTCAAGGCCGCGGGTACCGTCCCTGGGACTGTCCTCAACCAGTTCTCACTCGACGAATACGGCATTTACTTCCGAGTAGCTACCAGCCGCTTCGCCAACATAGGAGGCGTCTACACACGTAGTGACGACGTCTATGTGCTGAGCCAGAACATGACCCAGATCTCGGCGCTGAGGAACATCGCACCTGGCGAGAACATCTACGCTGTGCGCTTCGTCGGTGACATGGGTTTCGTTGTCACCTTCGTGCAGGTCGACCCACTCTTCGCAATCTCATTCAAGGACGTGACCCACCCGGTCATCCTCAGTGCGCTCAAGGTCAACGGCTACTCTGACTATCTCCACCCGCTCCCAGGCGGCTATCTGATTGGCGTCGGGAAGGACGCCGTCCCTGCCTCGGAGGGCAACTACACCTTCTACCTCGGGCTGAAGCTCTCGCTCTTCAGGGTCTTCGACAACGGGACTTCGACTCAGATAGACAAGTTGCTCATCGGCGACCGCGGGACAGACTCGTCGGTTCTCACCGACCATCTGGCGTTCACCTTCGACCCCTCGAGGAACATCACCGTGATACCCGTCCTGCTGGCCAAAGTCAGCGGAAACCAGTCATACTCTGGGGGTTACCCGCCCTACGGAGACCCAGTCTGGCAGGGGGTCTACGTCATCAAAGTCACGCCAACCGGTTTCACGCTCCTCGGTACGGTCTCCCAGTATCCTCCTGGTCAGAACTACGGCGACTCGCCCAACAGCGGTCTGGTAGTCGACAGGAGCGTGATTATCGGCGACTACCTGTATACAATCTCCCAGAGTGAAGTCATGGTCAGTAACCTCACCTCATTCGTCACTGTGGCCACAGTCAGCCTTCCGAGCTAGAAAGAATCATGTGGGCCCGCCGTGAACTAATCGTGCAGATTAATTAGCTCAAGCGCGACAACCCTCCTCTTCACTTGGTGGAGATAAGAAAACTCCCGGCTGACCGATGGAGAGACCACAGAGACCTACGATTGGAAGCTCTGAAGAGCGACCCATCGGCGTTTGGTAGCTCATTCGAGGAAGAGGAGACATTCACGGAAGACGAATGGAGAAAGAGGATCCAGAATGTCTTGTTCGCCCTGTCGGATGGCAGACCTATCGGAATGATCGTCTACGTCTTCGATGAAGGGCTCAAGACCAAGCACATCGCCGAGATCTACGGTTTCTACGTCAGCGCCAACCATCGAGGCGAAGGCGTTGGCACAAGACTGCTCGAGCGCGCGCTATTGCACATTCGAAAGAACAAGCGAGTCATCAAGGTCACGCTTGCCGTGAATCCCGAGCAGCGCGCAGCCGTCAAGCCGTACAGGAGAGCGGGTTTTGTCGTCACGGGCAGGACGGAGAAAGAGCTGAAGGTCGGTCGAAGGTTCTACGGCATGCTGTTCATGGAAAAGATGTTCTGAAGGGCATGTTCGCCTCGTCCGGTCCTGTGTCCTGTTCCTCTAGGCGGCAATCCTTTCAACCGTCGAGCACGGTGGCGCCGGCCATGTCTGGGGGTCGAGGTTACCTGGCACCGACCACACCCCGTCAGCGCGTCCATGTCCGCGCTGTCTTCTTTGACCTGCACGCCACCCTGGCCGGCCTCAGGCCGCACTTCGGTCCTCCCGACCCTGAACGCGTCTCCAGACTCCTCCGCGACCGAGGCCTCTCAGTCTCGCCCAAGGCCTGGAAGGACGCCCTTGCCCAGATCCACCGGATCGACTATCCGAGATACGGCTACCCTGACTGGGAAACGTACATCGGCCGAGCGTTCGAGATAGCGCGCGCCAAACCCAACGAACTGGCCTTCAAGGAGGTGGTCAGCGAATACCAGAGGACAAGGTGGAATCCTCTCCCCTTCGCGAAGGAGGCGGTGCGGAGGGCGAAGAAGCTCGGCCTGAAGACGGCGCTGGTAACCTCCATCGCCCGCTTCCGCTTTGAACGGGACCTACGGAGCATCCTCGACAGGATCGACTTCGTCGTGGACGGGAACACATTCCACTGCGACAAGTCTGGCCCAGAGATGTACCTCAGGACCCTGCAGGCCCTCAAAGTCAAGCCGGGAGAGGCGGTCATGATAGGAGACGAGCTGGAGGGAGATGTGCTCATTCCGACCAGAATCGGCATGAGGGCCATCCTCATCCACAAGGAGAAGCCATCCTGGGAAGAATCCCAGGCCATCGGCGGCCAGGTCGTTGCAAGAGACCTGAGGCACGCCATGGACATCGTCGATGCCTGGGTGAGAAGAGCCCCTTCGACCCAGTCTAGGCTACCAGGCCCGACAGGAACCGAACTATCGGGCGGGGTCAGCAACTAGTGGGGACGCGGACGGGCTGGACATTTCCTCGTTATCCATGTTCTCCCTGCTGCGCATGTGCTTCTCCAAAGCTTAAGTCCAGCTGACGTGCCTGCCGTTCCAGGTTGACTCACGGCAAGGACGTGATGGTCTTCCATTACGACCCTAAGAAGAAGGTCTATCTGGTGTCCCTGCTTCTCGAGAACAAACCGGGGGCCCTGGGGAACCTGGCCGACGTGCTTGCGATCAGAGGGATGAACATCCTCGAAGGCTTCTTCGGAGGGATGTCCTATGAACCCAAGACGACGGTCAGCTTCTTCGTCGAGACGACAAACCAGCGGATGGACGAGAAATGGCTCAAGGAGTTCATCGAGTCGTCGGCCTACGCCTCTGACGTCGAGGTGAGGCCGGGGGTCGACGGATTCGTCGCGGACAGCGTGAACTTTCCCCTCACCTGGAACACCGGGGACCGTGCCGTCCTTATGCAGATGGCCAGTCTGAAGTCGATGTTCGACGCGGTCATGACGGCAGAGGGCAAGGAGGGAGAGCGGGTCATCTACGACCAGGGCTTCAGCTACGCGTGGGCCACCTACGAGAGGCTGTTCTCGACCTACCGGCCCAATAGCAGGGCAGGCCTCGCGGAGACGCTGAAGATCTACTCAGCCACAGGCTGGGGACGGCTCGAGTTGTCAGGCCTTGACCCCGTGCACAAGCGAGCCAAGATCAAGCTTGAGGAGGGGTTCGAGTGCACAGGCAGAAGCACGGGAAAGCCGGAGAGCAACTTCATCCGGGGACATCTGGCCGGGGTGCTGACCACCTTCTTCGGGTCAGAGGTGAAGGCGGTGGAAACAATGTGCATCTCCAAGGGAGATTCGTACTGCGAGTTCGAAATCTCGCCCTAAATCTCGCCCTAGACCCAATAATCGGAAGGCCGGCCCCTCCACACCGCGCGTTCGGTTGCTTGTCCCTCCGTGCTCGTGGTCCAATTTGGCGTCCGCTATGGTCTGTCCATTGTGACGGATTCTTCGTGAGGAGTCCTCAGCGAGGGTTTCCCGGTGGAGTTTGTGAGCGACCGCTCAACGAATGCGATTACGTCGCTGAGTTCTCTGATCCTCGTCCGGGGGCTCGACCCCAGGTGCCCTCCCTTCGCCTGGACCCTCAGCCACACCTCCGCTCCAGCCTCTTCCAGCCTGGCCGTGAACTTCAGGCCGTGTCCGGGATGGACCCTGTCGTCATGCAGGCTGGTGTAGATGAGTGTGGGAGGATAGCGTCTCTTTCGTACGTTGTGGTAGGGGGAGTACTTCACGAGGTACCGCCTGTCCAGAGGTTCGTCAGGGTCGCCGTACTCGTCGACCCAGTACCTGCCGACCGAGAGCTTGTGGAACCTCAGCATGTCCAGGACAGGATAGCCTATCACTGCGGCGTCCAGCAGTTCGGGGTGCTGCGTCATCGCTGCGCCGACTAGGAGCCCCCCGTTGCTTCGCCCGAATGCCACGACCTTCCTGCCGTCCTTCTTGAACTTCTCGAGGACAGCAGAGAAGTCATCGAAGACGTTCTGTTTCCTTTCTCTCTTCCCGGCTCTGTGCCATTGCTCTCCGTGCTCGTTGCCTCCCCGCAGGTTGGAGACTACGCAGGTCACGCCGAGCCTTGCGAGCTGGACGAGCATCGGGTCGTAGAAGGGGGTCCGTGGGATTGAGAATCCGCCGTACCCGTAGGCCAGGACGCCTCCTCTTCCTCCCGTGCCGAATTCGAAATAGTGGACCTTTGTGCCATCACGCGACCGCACGAAGCCGTCCCTGATGTCCAGGTCTTCGACGACCAGCTTCTCCAGCTCCCTGAAGGCGCCCTTGGCGAACTCGTAGATAGCATAAGGGACCCCGAAGGACGCGGCAACGAGAAGGGCCCTGTCGTCGTCGGAGGAAACGAGTTCCACTGTCGACTTGAAGGGAGGCTCGAAGGAGAGCTTCTCCTTCCCGTCGATTCCCAGGACGCGAAGGTGGGAGGCGCAGTCTTTCACGTAGTCCACGACGATGTCGTCCGACACCACCGCAGCGTTGTGGATGGGCTCCTTGGTCTCGGCGACTACAACCTTCTCGCCGCGCAGTATCCTGCCGTAGCCCTTCCCTTCGTAGGACAGGATGTAGAGCCCGCCGTTGCTGTATGCGATTGGGTACGACAGGAAATCGCCCCCATAGACTTTCGCCCAAGCACTAGGAGCGTCTAGGTCGCCGAAGTAGACGTCGGTCTTGCTCCACCTGTGCACCGTGACCAAGGCCTTGCCGTGGGAGGGTTCGACGCTGATGCTGTGCGCAGTGGGAATCCCCTCGCCAAACACGACCCTGCCGTCGCGCATCACCCTGTCAGCCGGGGGCTTCATTCCGTCGGGCGTCCTCTCCCTTCTGAAGGACTTCACATAGTAGAAGCCGCGGTTCAGAAAGACCAGGCTGGAGATGGTTCCTTCCACCTCAGCGATTGTCCGCCTGGAAGCGACTTCGATGAGCCTCATCATCCCTTCGTCCTCTCCCTTGGAGAAGAAGTAGGCCAGCTTCTCGCCTATTTCGTCGGTGCAGAAGTAGAGGATCACGTGGTCCGGGCCCGGGTCGCGAGACGAAACCACCGTCTCCCTGTCGAGCCTGATCGAGTAAGCACCTTCCCTCCTCTCCAGGAAGAAGGCGCCCCTGGGAGTGACCTTCACCTGCATGATCGTGGGGACGTCGTAGATGCGAGTGAATTGGGGCTCGATTTTGTTTGACAGAGGACGGAGCCTGGCCCTGCACCTCATGCTTCGCGAGATTGCCCACCTCTGCACCCTTCTGCTCTGGACGTTCTCGAGCCACAGATAGGGGTCAGCTGAGCGCACGACAAGGACGGCATGCAGCGTTCATTTTATCCGTTTGCCGAGAACAGAAGAGCAGCCGGATCAGCTGCCCGCAGGTCCGAAGGAGCTCTGCGACAGCTGATTTCCATCTTCAAGAAGGGGAAGAGACAGCTGGTCGAGCCGTAAATAGGACGTCCGATACGCCGGATTGCGATTGAAACACGTAATCTATGTCGACGCGGGATTCAGCAACGGAAGGGGACGGTTGGCCTGCTACGACGAGATGACAGGGAAGGCACACTACAAGGCATCTGAGTGCAAGGACAGCTTCAGGTGCGAGTACGAGGCGATTCTCTATGCCCTGGACCGTGTCAAAGACGCTGCCGAGGGTGACGAGCTCGAGGTCAGGATTGACAACGAAGTAGTGGTCAAGCAGCTAAACCACGAGAGTGGGATCAATGAAGAGGATGTCCGCAGGCGGGCCTTCAAGGTGTGGGACTGGTGCCGGAAGAAAGAGGGCAAGGTCACGTTTGTCAGGGTTCCGAGAAAGGAGAACAAGGCCGGAAAGATTCTGGGCAGTTAGACAGACCTGAGAGTCCTATCGACGGGGTGCCGCAGCTGTTCTTCCTTAAATCGACTGGGTCACAAACCACCAGTATGGATGGCGTGATCCAGAAGCTCTTGGCATCAGACGAACCCTCGATTCGCCTGAGAACTCATGTTTCCATTCTTGGAGATCCTCTTAGTAACGGGGAAATCGCAGGGCTGCAGGAGAAGGTGAAGAGTTCCAAACGTGTCAGACAACTTCTATCAGAAAGGAGGAATGGCAAGATTCCCTACCACCCGTACTCCAAGTGGTATGGCGCGCACTGGGTTCTTGCAGCGTTGGCCGACCTACACTATCCTCCTGAAGACAAGACACTCGTTCCCTTAAGAGAGCAGGTCTACGAATGGCTCTTCTCCAAGCAGCACCTGGAGTATGCCAAGCACCATGAGACCTATGCCGGACCAATCATGATGAAACGCGGGTTGATCAGGGCTCACGCGTCCATGGAGGGAAACGCAATCTACTACTTGCATGCGCTGGGTCTAGCTGACGAAAGAACGCAAGCCTTGGCTGACAGGCTGGTCGAGTGGCAATGGCCAGACGGAGGTTGGAATTGCGACAAGAGTCCCAAGGCTCACACGTCTTCATTCACGGAGAGTCTCTTGCCACTCCGGGGCCTAGCATACCAAGCAGGATTGAACGGAAGCTCGTATAGAACCGCCGCCCAAAGGGCCGCGGAATTCTTCCTCGACAGAAGGCTGTACAAGCGAAAGCGTGACGGAAGAATCATATCTGGCAGGTTCACGAAGCTGCACTATCCGTGTTACTGGCACTATGATCTTCTATTCGGTCTGAAGGTCATGATGGAAGCTGGATTCGTACGAGACAGACGGTGCTCAGACGCAATCGCACTTCTCAAGTTGAAAGGACTCGAGGACGGGGGCTTCCCGGCTGAGGAGGCATACTATCGTGAGACGAAGCGACGAACTACTGGAAGCTCTGCCGTTGGTTGGGGAGGAGTAAGCCGGCGAAGAATGAACGAATTCGTTACGTGCGACGCAATCAGTGTGCTTACGGCCGTCCGTCAGCGCTGACTCGAATGTTCGAGACTAAAGGCTGCGCGGTTGCGCCGCGGGCCCGGTGGGATTCGAACTCCAGATGTGGGGTCTTTCAGCACAATCAATTGTGCTGAAATCCCGGCGACCGCACGCCACTCACTAGATCTAGTCTTAGCCTGGCCTAGTCATCCTATGCAAGCGCCCCGACTAACGAGTGGTTTGATTGCGTTCTCGGACCTAGTCTTATATCAGCCGACTCTCAAATTCAGGTGAATGATGCTAGGAAAGAGGGCACTGGCCGTGCTGTTGTCAGTGCTTGTCATTATGGTTGTGGGTGTGGCTGGGGGAATCTATCTTGTCACGGCTACAGGCCCGTCCTCCTCAAATCCGAGTTCGAGCACCAAGACGCCATCCGCACTTCAGTTTCGAACAACGAGCATGACGGCAGTGCGGGCGTTGCCAACTTCGAACGGGACCACTTCGAACGGAGCGGAGTCGTGGGACCCCGGGCTGGCGGTGGAGGCTGCTCTGGCATCGCCCCAGGCCCAAAACTACATCAAGACGGCTTATTCCTACAGTATCCTCGGCCTATCTCAAACGTCAGCTTCTCCAATCATGATATCGATCCTTCTGAACGTCACAGGTAGTCAGAGCGTGTCAGGAAACTGGACAGCCGGATACACTGTCTCCTACACGAAACTCAATTACCTCAACGTCGCCGTCCAGTTCACCAAGCCCTCCAACTACACAGTCGTCCGGGTTCGGCCTACCCAATCACCGGACAGGAATCTCTCCATCAACTTCACGCCCACCCAGCAGAAGGTCATCGGCGTGTTGCTATCCAATGCCACAGTAACGCAGGCCGTGGGGGCTGCGTTCTACGTCCAATCGGTCTCTGTGTTCCCTATCACCAACGGAACTTACGGCGGAGACTACTTCGTCTACCTGTACCAGCTGAACGGTACAAGAACGATTGGGGCTTTTGTCAATCAAGGCATGACCGCGATGATTGCGAGTTACACCGATAGCAGAGTCGACACGTTCTGTTACGCGTCAGACTCCAATTCGTTCGCCTGTTTCACTAGCCCGTGGAACTCGACGGCCTAGGAAGGGAAGTGTGGTCAGGCCGAAACTCGAACGGCACTCAGCGGCCTGGCTCGGTTCTGTCTTCCTAGGGACGCAGATGTCATGGCCGAGAACTTGACAGCGCCCTTTTGGAATAGACTTAATCATAGGCCCCTCGGCTAAGGGGGCAAGATGTACTGCCCGAAGTGCGGCGTTAAGGCGAGTGATGATGCCCTGTTCTGCCACTCATGCGGAACCACGCTTCCGAGGGTAACGAGGGAGGAATTCTCGGTTTCTGCCGACAATCTGGTGGAGAAAGTCAAGCAGCTCGTCCATGAGGGGAACGTGACGAGGATTATCGTGAAGGGCGAAAAGGGGGAGACGCTCGTCGACCTTCCGGTGACCGTCGGTGTCGTCGGGATTCTCCTTGCGCCATTGCTCGCTGCCGTGGGTGTGATTGCTGCCATAGCGACCAAGTGCGTCATCGTTGTGGAGAGGGAAGCGACGAGTTAGGGTTGGCCTTCTGCAGCAAGTGCGGCAAGGAGCTAGCCCCGGATGCGGCCTTCTGCCATAGCTGCGGGGCCAAAGTTGGAGAGGCGCCTCCGTTCGTCGGCGGCATGCACCGCGGGTGGGAGCGGAATCATCGCTGGAGACGCGAAGGAAGAGAAAGGAACGGCCGTTGGGGCGCATTGTCAGTGTTCGGATTCCTCCTGATCATCGGTCTGACAATAAGCCGGTACCCGGACGTCTTTGCCAAGATGGACACATACTTCGACAGCTGGGGTATGTACGGGCACCCCGTCCTGCCAGCCCAAGGTCTGGGGCAGATAGTGATCTACTTCCTGACCGTCTGTGGAATCTGGGGGTTGATCGCGGCGGCGTTGAGATTCGCGTTCACGAACTCTCTTTCTAGGCCGATGCGGGACATGGTAGGGGCTCTGTTCGCACTGTACGTTGCCGACTCCTTCTCTCAGTTCTATGCCCATACAATAACCGGGTCGGATCTTGTTCTTGCGTTCTTCGTGGGGCTCGCGATGGTGATCATCGCCGACGTGGCGATTGTCATCTTCTTTCCGCGCCATCAGAGGCCTGTGGTTCCGTCGACGCCAGTAGACGAGGTTATCTAAGAGTCGAATCTTTGCTGAAGCCAGACGAACTAATTTGCCGACACTCATCATCTGGATAAGACATGGGGTCAACTCATATGACGACGCCGAAGACCTTGTGAGAACATTGCGGCAATCCGGGGCGATAAGGGGTGCCTTTCCCATAACTGAAGCAAATGGCGAAGTGATGTTGCAGTTTTCACCCATCTGGTCCGACGCAGTAGAGCGAATCGCCGTGGAAACTCGGGAATGGGCATTGCCGAAAGGAATGCTGACATTGGAGTCGCGCGGTTCGCATGTGACCATTCCGATGGGTCGATCCGGCACAAGCGCCAGTGACGAAGCAACATTCGTTCTTGTCAGTTGAGACGAAGGTCTGCCCGAAGAGCCTGTCAGGGGGCGGTAGATGCCTGGCTGCCGAGCGACTTGCAATCAAGGAGGGTGCCTGCAGTGCCGCGGGTGGGAACAAATGGATTTTCACGTGAAGCCTCTCTCTAACTAAGTTCTATCTTTGGTTTGAAACCAAATAATTGGGAAAACTAACTGGACGATTTCCCTCTCCGTGCCTGCCTATCCTCTTTTCGCTCTCTCACTCTCTCTTTCTTTTTCTTCTTGCCTTCTCTTCCCAAGACTCTCTATCTCCACAGATGGTCATTCGTTATTAAAAGAATAGAGGGTGTTGGGTTATGGTGTCCGTTCTTAAGCCAAGGTTCCATCTTTGGCTTGAGACCGAATAGTTGGGAAGTCTAGCCGAAACGCCTTGAACCAGCGATTTTGACGGTGTTGGACAGATCGACAGTAGGGCGCAAGTGTGAACGGCCTAGGGCTGTGGGGTGCCAAGCCCTGTGGGGTGTGCCAAGTCCTGTTTTCAAGTCCGAAAAATCCTGTTCTCAAGGCCTTTAAGTCCATAGGAAGATAAATGGGGGGCAATCTATATTGCCAATATCGATTGGCTCGCCTCTCTTCAGAAGTAACACGAGGCCTGAACGACTATCTGGATTGGCTAGAGGCAGAATATGACATTCGCATCGAAGCCCATGACTTGAGCGACTATATTGCCGAGGGTGTGGACCAGTATCAAGCGGAATTCGATGCCATCGTTCTCGATTTCCGCGATGCTGTCGACGTGATTGAAAAGAGGGCGTTCAGCACTTGCGATTCAATCGAGGAGGACAACCCAACCGATGCAGCTGAGAGGATGGATGACGTGCTGGGAGAGGCGAGGGAAGAGATATCGAAAGAAAGTGGAAGACTCACGGAGAGGCTGAATTCTCTGAACCTGCGGTCCTCGTGGCGGCTGTCGTCATCCCTGCTGCCGTCAATCAATGACGAGTCGAGGACTCTCTGCGTGTGGAAATGTGCGGAGGGTTGCGGGAGAATTGGAGGAGCGGAAGAGTATGAGCGGCATAGAACTCTCTATCCTCGTCATCATCCTCAGGTGAGTGACGATGCGGGACAGCCAAGAGATGGACGGCAGCCTTTGGTATGACCAAGGACAGAGACTTTGGCATGACACTTTCCAGGACTTCGACCGACGAAGAGAAAGAGATCATCCTCGATGCGATAGAGGATGTATTCAAGTTCTGGGTGGAAAGCAAAGATGGAGTTGTGCCTTGGAGAACAATAGATATTGCTGCGAGGAAGCACAAGGTGAGCCCAAACCTGCTTGGGTTCATTTGGCAAGGGGTCGGGTTCGGAAAGAAAGTCTCTCCAAGTCTTGATGAAAGAACCCGCGCGATAATGTTCTACTTCTCTCGCCGCAAGAACAGGCAGTGGGTTGAACGGTAGTCAGGACTAGGGTTCTGTTGGCATGTTCAGGTGGATAGTCGGAATGGTCCGGAATCTGCACCTGAGTTTGTTGTGGGAAGATGATGGATGAGGTTCGCATACATTCAGAGACCTCTGGCCTTCGTCCTCGGCATCAGTGCCTTCGGGTTGGCCATCGGCTTCGCCAAGTACTTCGACCACTGGGTCTTCTTCTCGGCCCTCCCCAATGCCCTCTACTCCCTTGGGATGTCCCTAGTAGGGGTCTATCTTCTGTATGAAGCCCTAGGCAAGAGCCACCGTCTTGCCCACACATCAGATGCGGAATCGGGGCTTATCCTGTCCGTTTTTGATGACATTGACCCTACAGAGGAATCTTGAAGAACCACGGGTGGGGATAAATGAGTTGGTGCGTGAAGCCTCTCTCCAACTAGGTTCTATCTTTGGTTTGTGACTTGATTGTCGTGGCAAAACGCGCGCGCGAACCCCAATGAGTCCCGCCACCTCTGAGTTGGTCTTGCATCTCCCTTTGGGCTGCTACCTTTAATTGGCGGCGGGTCAAGCCCCGGTGAGAAGAACGTGATCTGTCCGAATTGTGGAAAGCAGGTCGCCGACGGCAGCGCCTTCTGCCCCAGCTGTGGCAGGGACCTCAAGCAGGCCACCCCGAGCCAAGGGCTGATGCTGTTGACGACCAACTACGCCGCGGGCTGCAAAGTGGACAAGGTCCTTGGCTTGGTCTACGGAATCACCGTCCGCTCCCGTGGGCTGGGTGGAAACATACTTGCTGGCCTCCGGACAATCGGCGGAGGAGAGATCAACGAATACACAGAGATGGCACACCAAGCCAGGCAGCAGGCCCTCGACAGGCTGGCCGAGCATGCCAGAAGCATGGGCGCGAACGCGGTGATCAGTGTCATGTTCGATTCGACCGAAATCGGGAGCACCATGGACGAGATAATTGCCTTCGGCACGGCTGTCATCGTCTCCCCGGTCGGTGGACCCCAGGAACTCGTCAAGCTGAGCTAGCTGTCGCCGACCTTCAGTCCGGAGCTGGCGTACTCGTTCAGGTCGACCACCGTGGTCATGTAGTAGTCCTGATCGGCGAGGCGGTGATACTTGTACGGGTACCAGTCCATATCCCCTAGGTTCCGGTCGCTAACCTGAACCCTATCCTGCCTCCCGCATCGATGTCGTAGTTCCTATCCCTTATGCACTTGGATGAGCATCTTGTAGCGTACCAGCTATCTCTCCAACCGCCCCCCTTGGTAATCTTATGCTCCTGAGTTCGCAGGAACCGGCTCCCTTCCGCGAGAGTCGAGTTGTTGCTGCTAGGCGAGTCCAGTGTCCACTCCTCCACATTCCCCGCCATGTCCATGACGCCGAACGGACTCGCTCCATGGGGGTAGACACCCACGGGGGTGGTCCCTCCAATCTTCGCTTCTGCTGTGTTGCACCTGCCTTCTGTGAAAACATTGCCCCAGGGGTAATCTCTTCCGTCGGTTCCCCTCGACGCCTTCTCCCATTCAGTTTCGTGGGGCAGATGATACTCTGCGCCTGACTTCTTCGAAAGCCACCTGCAGTATGATACGACATCGTCCCAGCTCACTCCCCAGACAGGGTGATTCGCCTTCCACGGCAGAAAAGAAGGGCCCACCACTGTGCCCGACCACCATGAAGGAGGCCTCCTGCCGGTCTCCCTTACGAACCGGAGGTACTCCATGTTGGTGACCGGGTAGCGGGAGACTCTGTAGCCGGGCAGTTCAACGATACGTTCGGGCGTTTCAATCCGGAAGGCGTAAGGTGGTAGCCCTGCTTCCTTTGCCAGCTGTCTGGCTCTCTCTTCCGAGATTCCCACCGTGAATCTGCCAGCTGGAATCCTAACCATCTGTGGTCGGGTCTGCCTTATTCTCGGGTCGCCGGCGAAGTTCAGCGCGTCTGCGGCTGCCCGCCTCACCCCGGGGTCGCTGGTCTGGTCACCCAGAATCTTGACCAGCTCCTTCGCGTACAAGGGTCTGTCCGCAGGATGAATCGACGATACCATGAGCTGCACAAGCTCAGTCTTCCATGACAGAATTCGCTTGAGCTTGTCTGGGTCTACTGACCCCTCAGGAGTCCTGTTCAGAGCTCGCCTTTCGAGCCGGAATTGTCTTATGTACCGCCGCAGGGTCGTCATGTGTTCCCTTTCGTGCCAGGCAGCCCTCCGAAGCACCTTCCGCAGTGTCCACTGCTCCTTTGACTGATGCGACCTAGAGGAGACGACCTCGGACATCTCGTTTTTCGAGGCGCTTGTCACGACTCGCTCGAACACCCCTCTGGTAGCTTTCATGAAGCCGGTCAGGTCGGCCGACGTGTACCAGCCCCCTAGATTGTAGTCCCATCCTCGCGAGTCCAGTTCGAATATCCCAGTCCCATCTAAGCCTGCCTCGGCGGCCAACCCCTCAGTCACTCTTTCATCATCAAAGAATTGATTGAGGTACCAGATTTCTGTAGCCGCGATGTGGAGCGCTATCAGCTTCGGTGGCCTTGGCGCAAAGGGGACGGGCGTCCAGTCCTGGCAGGCAGCGGGCATGGTCATGACGAGACGCTCCAGCTCGCCCCTGCTCTTGCTCATCGCGTACAGATGATTCTCCATGTCATGTCTCGTGCAGGGGCCGAGGTCCCACCCGAAGAAGTTCCCGACCTGGCTGGCATCATGATGGACCTCCTCGAGCCTGAACTGCCCGTTCCATCCGCCTGCAAGGATCCGAGCCGTTTCACCTCCTAGCCATCTGAGGCACTTCCTGGCAAGTGGCTTCAGCCTGGTCAGCGTCTCGTCTTCATTCCTTCCTCTTACGGTGAATCCGGGGAGCGAGGGGACCCATATCCTCGCGCCTTGCTCGGCTCCATCGTCATCGATTTCGAGAAAGGCGTCCAGCGCGTGCACAGGCCATGGAACTATGCTTTGGATTTTAACCTATGCTGGACAAAGCAAGCCCCTTCGCCTTAGTTAGTCCAAGCTACCAGGCCCGACAGGAACTGGACTATTCTGCAGTCCGCGCGAAATTCAGCTTCCTCGTCGTCGATTTCCTCAGCTCGACGGTTACAGTGTCGCCGACCTTCAGTCCGGAACTGGCGTACTCGTTCAGGTCGAGCACAGTGGTCATGTAGTAGTCCTGGTCGACGAGGCGGTGATACTTGTACGGCTGGGGGAGGTCGCATGTGGCTTCGTTCTCAAGCCGGAGGAGCCTTTCCTCGAGAAGCGTAAGGACGACACTCGGGCTGCCGTCCCGCATGGCAGAGATCTGCATGATCACGAATTCCTTCTTCAAAAGCAGACATCTCGGGGAGCCTCCGAATTTACGGGCGAGTGTTCACAGCGAATTCAGGTCTTGTTGGAGAAAATTCACACACACTCTCCCAATCGATTCGCCATGCGTTGTAGTATTCCCCAGTATACGCCAATTAACGACCGGGTGCCAGGTTCGTGTCGGGCATTTTGATATCTCATGAAGATCTCGACCGAGCCGAAGTGGCTTTCTTTGCTGGCCTCCAAACACTTCTACACGTTAGGGCGAAATCTCTGCCAAAGAAGATTTCGAGAATATGTGCGGTCGATGCTTCCTACCGCTCCAACAGGGTCGCCGCAGTCGCAACAGAGGCGGTAGATGGGCTGGTCGTGGAGCGGAGCGTCTACACTGGTCACTTCAGCTTCCCCTATGCCGCTGGGCTGCTCTACCTGCACGAGGGTCCCTTCGTGACCGAGGCCGTGAACAGGCTGAAGGTTCGTCCTCAATTGGTGTGCTTCGACGCTCATGGAGCCGCACATCCGCGCTTCATGGGTCTTGCAACCATATCCGGGATGGTTCTGGGGATTCCGAGCATTGGGATCGCGAAGTCGATGCTGGTAGGAAAGGTCGAGCCCTCCGATGAAGCGATTCACGGGATAACCTACAACGGATTGGTAGTAGGGTTCGCGGCAGGGAAGGGGGCCATGAAATACTGGAGCCCAGGCTACTCCGTCACGCTCGATGACCTCGAGATGCTGATGCGAGAACAGGGCCCCACCTGTCTGAAGTTAATGGAGGAGTCTCACCGTCTGGCGGGAGAGAAGGCAAGGGCATGGGGGAGATTCTCTGGATAATTCTGCTAATGGGGATAACGGCGGTCTGTAGCGCACGCGCTGGAAGGTGGGGATTGAAGTCCCGTGCAAGTACTGCTGTACCCGGAACGACATCGCGACAGCGAAGATCTGTCCGAGTTGAGGTGCCCCCACCTAGGAATCAGTACTTTCTTTCCTCTCGCTTCTCCCTCTCTTTGAGGGTCGAAGAGGCCGCTCGGAGGCGGCCTCTCTTGCGCTCTTTGGCAACATGGCAGACAATTGTTGCAATAATACCCGTTCAAACAACCTGAACGGCCGTTCAATTCCGCTCGTTCAAATCGACTCCTCTCCCATGCTCCAGGCATGAGCAGCAGAAAGCAAGTCGTCTCGGCAGCCATGGTCGGCCTTATACTGGCCGTCGCCCTGATTGCCGCGTCGGCGTATTTCCTACCAAGTCCAGCAACGAGTCAGGGAACAGTCGACGTCCTCCTGACAGACCCGCCTAACGTCCCGACTGGGGTCACGGCCGTCTACGTGACGTACAGCAACGTGGCCGTACACGTCAGCGACGCGGGCAACCAGAGCGGATGGACCAACTCCAACACTGCCGGGACCATCGACCTCATGAAGATGGTCAACGTCAGCACAACCATAGCCAGCATCAAGGTGACCACCGGGGTCTACAACGCCCTGCGCTTCAACATCTCATCGGCGGCGGTGACCTTCAACGGGAAGAACTACACCGCCTTCGTTCCGCGAGCCCTGCTGACCGTCCTGATTCCGGGCGGGATTCGCGTGAACGCGACCACCAGCAGTGCGGCGATCATCGACATGTCGCCCACGGTCATGAACATCGGCAGCGGGTCGACGCCCGAGTTCATCATAAGCATGGCCGCATCCTGCTTCCGTGTGCCGCAAAGCCAAGTGACGACAGACATGGGCCGCCAATGGTTCTCCTTCAGGCTCCCTGGCAGGGCCTGGTGGAACCAGATACGGGAAAGCTACACGGCGAACGTGACCATAAGCGGCGCGTCGCTGTCGGCCACCTCGTTCTCCGTGACGGTGAACGACACCGGCTCGACACCGCTGACCCTCAACACAATTGTCGTCACCCCGTTTGGGTACGAGTGCACAGTACAGACCTCGACCAGCAGCACCACCAGCTCGACAGCCCACTCCGGAAATCACCTTCAGGTTCGGGTTCGGGTTCCAGACTGCCTCACTGGTTCGGCGACATTCCTCATCGAGAACAACGGAACCCTTCTCTCAGTGAAGGGACTCATCTCCGACATATCGGTGCTTCGCGAGAAGACCTCGTCCTCCCCATGGTCGTCGTTCAGCAAGATCGGACTCACCATAGCGCCTGAAACCTCGGTGACTCTGAAGTACAGCGGGTCGATCAGCTTCGGATTCGCCCGGTTCGGGTGGACTCCTCCAGGAGTGATCTCGGGAGACAAGTACGACATAACGGTGGTCGGGTTGCGGGCTCTCGCACAGACAGTCGTGACGGCTTCCTAGAGCCGTCACTCTCTCCTTTTTTCGCATTCAATTCGCGGTAGGCGACTTTCTGCAGATCTGCCCTGTCGGCATGTAGGCCCTTCGCAGCGACGAAATACAAGGCAGTGTCGAACGTCTCCATTGCTTTGAGGAGCTTCGCCATCTCTTGTGCCGTGGTCTTGAGCCTGAGCACCAGTGTATGGATTACGAAGCCGGCGTTCAACAGGGTGGCGGGAGAGCTGAGCCGGGACCATCTCAGGAGCCTCCGTCGCGCAAGCCCTCGCTAGTGCTTGAAGGCCCTGGTGTGGGTCAGGACCATGGCCATGCCGTACTGGTCGGCAGCTTCGATCGATTCCTCGTCGTTCAAGGAGCCTCCGGGCTGAATCACAGCGGAGACCCCGGCTTGACCGAGGAGGTCGACACCGTCGCGGAAGGGGAAGAAGCCGTCTGAGGCGCAGACCGCCCCCTTCGACCTCCCCGCCGCGTTGTCCAGCGCTATCTTCACAGCACCGTTCCTCTTCCTGAAGCTTGCCACTCCCAGAGTCCAGAACCGGGTCAGCCTCTCGCCCTCGAAGCTCCCTTCGGCTATCACTATGCCGTTCGACTGCACCTTCCTGACGACCTCCCATGTCGCGAGCAGCTTCCTCAGCTGGTGCGCGTCAGGCTTCGCCCTCGTCGGGACCGTGGCCTTGGTGGCGTCCAGCTTGGCGCGGTAGTCGGGCGCTTCCTGCAGGAGAATCGCCCCTTCGATTACCTTCAGGTCGTATGGGTAGTCCGGCCTCTGCGCAGTCTGAATGATCCTGATCTTCTTCTTCTGCTTCTTCTCCAAAGTGGCGAGAGCCTCCGGGCTGAATCCCGGGGCTATCACTATCTCCGTGTATACGGAACCGTCTTTCGCGCCTACGTTCCTGCCTATCAGCGTCGCGGCCTGCAGGTCGACCTCCCTGTTCGTCACGACAGTCCCCCCGAAATCCGCCTCTGGGTCGCAGGAGTGCGCGAGCGTGTACGCTTCCGCGACAGTCGGGGCGAAGGCGAAGCCGCTGATCTGGCCGTGTTTGGCTGTGGCCACAGCCGCTGTGCCGTCGTAGCCCTCGACTATGTCGTACGCGCTGCCTACGTCGAGGAAGTTGTTGAAGGACAGAACGTCTCCGGCGAGCTGCTTCCAAACCGACATGGTCCTCCACCCGTCGATGGAGTAGATCACAGCCCTGCGGTCAGGATTCTCTCCGTACTTCGCGTCCTGAATCTTCGAGGCGGATATCAGGAGCTTCCGGGGGAACCCTCCAGCGTCGTGCCTGAGCCCGTTGAAGATCGCGGCGTCGTACGAGGAGGTCTGGGAGAACGCCTCCACCGCAAGGCGCCTCCTGAAGCCCCTCGTGGTTCCTCCGCCGTTCTTCTTCATCTCCTCTATGACCGGGTCGTACAGCAGGGGCGACGGCACGACGGCCACGCTCTCGAAGTTCTTAGAAGCGGCCCTGACCATCGTTGGGCCGCCGATGTCGATGCTTTCGACAAGCGCCTCGTCGGCCGCCCCCTGCCGCAGGACCTCCTGGAAGGGGTAGAAGTTGCAGACTACCATGTCAACGGGCTTGACCCCCATGGCGCGCAGTTCCGCCAGGTGCTCGCTCGTCCGCCTGGCCAGGATGGCTGCCTGCAGGGGCGCGTGCAGAGTCTTCACTCTGCCGGAGAGCGCAGTGGGGAGCTTCATGTCGTCTTGCAGGCTCTTGATGGAAAGGCCCGCCTCCTTGAGGGCCGCGTAGGTCCCGCCGGTGGCCAGGATCTCGACGCCGAAGCTTGACAGTCCGCCAGCGAAGCCGACCAGGCCCGTCTTGTCCGAAACACTGAGCACGGCAGTCCCAACCTTCAAGACGCCCTCTGACATCGGAGCCGGTGTTCCCAGGCCGGTAGATAACGACGCTCCTTCCATCCGCTCGTTCTTTGCGTGCGCGCTGCTACGAGACCTGCTTGTATTCTATTCCGAGCCCCTCGGCGTACCTCCGCGCCGTCATTATCTCGTCCCAGCTCGGACTTCTACCTATGTCGTGATACCGTTCTGGTTCATCCTGGACCAGGTGGTCCGGACGGTACTGCCCCATGACGTTCACCAGCGCCCTTGGGCAGTTCTCGGCTATCCAGTCCAGCGCTGGTCTTGTGCAGCATTCGAAGTGATTTGGCAGGACCAGGTGCCTTATGATCACGTCGCAGTTCTCACACGCGAGCCTGTGATTTCTCGTCGTCACCTCAACGTACCGCACCACTTTGGATAGTCTGAGAGCGCACCTGTTGTTTCCATACTTGAAGTCTGGGAGCCAGATGTCGATGAGGTCGGTGAGGATCTTCATGGCCTCTGGGCTGAGGTACATGTCGCTGTTCCAGAGCATCGGCACGTTCGTCCTCGTCAGTCTCATTCCGTCCACTATCGTGTGAAGGTTGGGGGTGGGTTCTCCGCCGACGAAGTTGATATTGGCCGCGTCTTCGTCTCTGAGGGTCTTCATTATCGCCGCCAGCCCCCTCCCGTCAACCCTCTCACCGTTCAGCGGATACTGGGAGATGTCCCAGTTCTGGCAGAAGACGCATCTGAAGACGCACCCGGCGAAGAACACGGTGCCCGAGCCCCCCGCGCCGAGGAGCGGTGCCTCCTCTCCGAAGTGCTGGAACCATGCGGCGACCCTGGTCGTCGCGTCCATCCGGCAGGCCCCCTTCCTCGTGCCTCCCACCCTGTCCACGCTACATCTCCATTCGCAGAATGTGCAGTGTCTGAGCATTCGGTTCAGGAGCTCGGCCTTGACGTCAAGGAAACTTCGCCTGGGAAAGTGGGTCGTGTCGACCTCGTGGCCTTCCATTACTTCCTGCCATGCTATTCTGAATTCCTTGGCCAGCCTCGTGTGTTCATCCCAAAGGCGTTTCTCGTCTGCCCCCTCGGGGAGGAGGCCGCTGGGGATGCTCCTGCAGATGAGGAACTTTGCGGGCCTCTGATTCTGCATCACCCGACGGTACCAGCCCAGCCTATCCCTGACCACGGGATCACTCCAACAGGTGAGCGCGTCAGGTCTGAGCATGGCCAGAGAACAGAGATGGTCCGATTGGAGTTAAGGTCTTTCGACGATTGTCACTCCTGGCAATCATGTTCGCTGCTTAAGAGCAACGAGCCAGTCTCACGTTTGAGAGCCTTGCCGGCGAACCTCCCTCGGAGTCCTTCCTCACCTGCGGGCCATTCAGGGCGTTGCTGCAGATGCAGGTCAGACTGAACCTGGGGCGCGTACAACTGGACGGTATCCTGGAGTTGCCCCCGGGGGTGAAGTCTGTGGTCGTGTTCGCCCACGGGAGCGGCAGCAGCAGGTTAAGTCCAAGGAACAACTACGTTGCGCGGGTCCTCAGAGAAGCCGGTCTGGGAACGCTTCTCTTCGACCTTCTTACGGGCGAGGAGGACCGGGACTATCGGAATCGGTTCGACATCGGCCTGCTTGCGGAGAGGCTGGCCGCTGCGACCGGTTGGCTTCTGGGTCAGGCCGGAAATCTGGTCTCCCTGGGCTACTTCGGGGCGAGCACGGGCGCAGCGGCCGCGCTTCAGGCGTCGGTCGAACGTCCTGAGGTTCGCGCCATCGTGTCCCGGGGAGGAAGGCCCGACCTCGCAGCCGATTGCCTGGGCAGCATCAGGGCCCCCACCCTCTTGGTCGTCGGAGGGCGCGATGAGGAGGTGCTCACGCTCAACAGGCAGGCGCTCGTCAGGATTCCCGCGGAGAAGGGTCTCACCGTAATACCGGGTGCGACACACCTTTTCGAGGAGCCGGGTGCGCTGGAGGAGGTGACCAGAGCGGCAGCGAGCTGGTTCGGAAGATTCCTTGAATGTGCGAATCGCGGTCGGTCACCGTGACTCACTGTCACAATCGACTCGCCGGTTCTGGAGGCCCTGCTTGCCGTATCGGCCGTGCCGACTGCCTCCTACGCCAATCCTAGAGACAATCTTCGAAAGGCGGGTTGATGCCCGCGCGAGACTACTTCGAGGATTCCTTCGCGTAGTCAGCCATGCCTTGGAAGTCTATCAGAGTCACAGGCTCCGCTCCGACGACCCATGCGTCATGGCCAGGCGGCACCGAGGAGACCTCGCCGGGCCCTACTTCCATCTCGGTCCCGTCGTCCATCTTGATGTGCAGGACCCCTGTCTCATGGTACTGGAAGTGAGGAGCTTCACAGCTCTTCGTCTTCGCGATGGGCTTGACGTGCTCGGACCACTTCCACCCTGGCTCGAGGACCGCTCTGCCTATGGTGGCCCCACCCAGGCTGATCAGCTGCAGCTTCCCGTTCTCGAACCTCCTCAGTTCGTCGGGCTTACCGAACTTCTTCACACTGGCTTTCTGCGTCTTACTACCTAACATGTTAGGGACGTCCCTAACAGGAGATACTTAAGTCGTGCGGTGCCAGAAGAAACTTGATCGTGGGCCTGTTACGGGAGGATTTCGACAAGATGATGCAATGCCCCTCCTTACCATGCTTCGGGTTCGGGCCAGACAGGATTTCATATGGCACACGGACATGCAAACCCCGTTTGACCCCAACGGTAACTGAAGACCCTGCACCGCCGTTATCCCTAGTAGCGGAATGCTTTCTTGAAGCCTTACTCTGAACAGTTGAAATGAGCAGCCACCAACGTCCGGACGGATCGTTCTGGGAGGACCTGTGGAGACGCGAGGAGAAGTTCCGCCTATCGGGGAAGCCCGAGTTCCGCCACAACACCTCCTTCGTCGGAGTCTCCGCCATCTCGGGGCAGTTCTACTGCGAGTACAAGGTGGAGAACGAGTTCGCGTTCGGGGAGATCCCCACGGAGGCCAAGGACACGGGCACGGAGCTCCACGACGAGCTGATCCCGCAGGTGGCGATCACCAAGAAGCAGTTCGTGAAGCTGGTCGGGAGGAAGAAGCCGAGCTTCGCGGTCCTGAGGGTCTGGGGCCGTGTGGGAGGCCTCCGGATCGTCGGCATGCCAGACCACATAGTCTGGTCTGAAGGGAAGCCTCTCTGGCTCGTCGAGCTCAAGACCACCAGGGGCGACCCGGGCTCACTCTGGCCGGACCAGATGACCCAGGTCCGGGTCTACGCCCTCCTGCTGGACCTGATGGGGTTCGACTGCTCCCGCCTCGGGCTCGCGCTGGTCAGGCTGAGGACCGAGGGGCTCTCGGAGGAGGAGAGGAGGCTCTGGGTCGAGAAGGTGTCGGACCACCTGCAGTCGGGTAAGGTGGGGGAGCTCGAGAAGAAGTACAAGAACACGATGAAGGTGCACGTCCTCTCGCACGACAGGTCAGCGGCAGAGGCGAGCGTGATGGAGAAGCGGGGATACTGGCTCGGGGAGAGGGAGCCCACCTCCAGCACGAGCGTCGGCAAGTGCAGAGCCTGCGAGTACAATTCGGTCTGCCCGAAGAGCCTGTTCAAGGGCCCTTGAGCGAAGCGCTTTGTTTCGCGGGTCGGAAGGCCCTGACTTTTCCAGTAGATTCCCAAACAAACCTGGATGCGGGGTCTGAGAACTGCCCGTCGAGGGAAAGGCGCCCTGGCCGGGACTTGTCAGTTCAGGTAGGCGCCCGTCTTCAATTCGACAACCAGGATAGACCTGGAGCGGGAAGAGTGAAAGGCGTGGTCCTTCGGTCACGTTGCAACAGGCAGGTCTTTTCCGCACCTGGAACACTTGGCGGTTTCTCCCGGATTATCTGTTCCGCAGTTAGGGCACTTCGTATTCTTGGTCGGCTGGGCTGCCTGTGTTCCCGTGTTCTGAGTCTGTATGATTGTGACTGAGACCGGAGGCGGCGTCTCCTTCTTGCCTTGCCAGCGGGACGCAACGAGAGAGACAACAGACGCCACCCATGTGATATAGAATCCGGCACCTGTCGAGAGAGTGTACGGACCGTTGGGGTAGATGAGGAATGGAGAAATGGTGATCATGGCCATGCCCACCATTCCCAGGACTCCCGTCCCCAGTGGGAAGATGCCGACTACTCCTGCGATCACAAGGAGAATGAAGGCTATGATCCAGGTGTAGTCGTAGGCCAGTGTCGCAGTGTTGCCACCAGACTGAAGTGCGCCCAGGTTCTTGATCATCGGCGAGACGGTGCCGTAGAGGGTGGAACTGTCGCCACCGAATGGAAGAAGGAAGATCGCTACCAGAATGACAAGACCCATGACAATCCCGACTATTCTTCCAGGACGCAGCCGCAAGGGGTGTCTTCTCCTCCCGACGATATATGAACCTATGGAAGGCGTCGAGTGAGATGCCAAGCTGCGGGACGTGCGAGAACTTCAGCAACGTCGGATTCTGTGGGCGTTATCAACGACCGATGGCAACAGAATCCTAAGATAACAGAACCCTTTCCGTTGAGGCTGCTCAACATGACAGAATCGCGCTGCCGCGGACAGGTTCGAAGAGCGGCGCTCCAGGGCCCTGAGCGCTGCTGACTTGATTTCGGGTACCTCATCCAGGGGCCGCACAGGCGCTTCTTTTCTACCCAGGGGCATCTGTGCCGCTTCGGGGTGGCTTCGGGGCCGCTCGGATAGCTTACAGCCTAGCTCCGACGCATCGGGCCGAGGAACGCTTCGACCGCTTCGGGGTGGCTTCTCAGAGTATGCGAAACATCCATGAACACCGGTATGGCGGGGTAGGTCAGCGAGCATGCCACGGTTGAACGGTCCCAAGTACTGGGAAAGAAGTCTGGAGCGCATCTCCAGGCAAGAGCTTAGGCGGCTGCAGAAGAGGAGGCTTCGGTTCATTCTGAAATACGTCTATGAAAAGAGTACTTTCTACAGGAGGGTCTTCAAAGAAAAGAAGGTCGACCCGTCCGATCTCGGTGATTTGTCTGACATCCGGAAATTCCCATTCACGACGAAGGATGACCTAAGGCAGTACTCATATCCGTACGGGGGCGATTTCCTCTGCGTTCCGAGGAAACAGGTGATCGGATGGCACATGAGCAGCGGAACGACGGGTCGGCCCACGGTAGGACCCTATACGCTGAGGGACCACGAAACATGGATGAACGTGATGGCTAGGACCCTTGTAACAGCTGGCGTGAGACGGGGTGATATCGTTCTCAACATCTACGGTTACGGCCTCTTCACTGGGGGCTTGGGGTTCCATCAGAGCTGTCGTCGCGTGGGAGCTGCTGTAATACCCTGGAGCGTGGGAAGGACGGAAGCCATGATGCAGTTCATCCGCGATTTCAAGCCGACGGTCATGACGGGAACTCCTTCCTACCAGCTCTATGTGCTCGAAACTATGCGAAAGAATGGAATAGACCCAATTGAGAGTTCCATCAGAGTCGCGATTCCGGGCGCCGAGGTGTGGAACGAACAGATGAGGCAGCGGATAGAGCAGGGGTTCGGGCTAAAGAAGAAGGGCGGAGGAGCGAGGAACGTCTACGGCGCGACTGAGCTGCTCGGGCCAGGGAGCGGGCAGGAATGTGAGAATGAGAACGGATTCCACTTCTGGACCGACCACTTCTACCTTGAGGTCCTCGACCCTGAAACGAATGAACCAGCCGGACCGGGAGAGCAGGGAGAGATGGTGGTCACTACGCTGACCAAAGAAGCCATGCCTCTAATACGATATCGACTGAGAGACCTCACAGTACTGGACGAAGGCGATTGCCCCTGCGGGAGGAGCGCCTTCCCCCGTTGTATGTGGGTCACAGGGAGGCTGGACGATGTGATTCACTTCAGGGGAGTGAAGATCTGGCCCAGCGCCATACAGGAAGCCATGTTCAGATTCCCCGAAGTGAACGACTATCTCATAGAAGTCGACAGAGCCGGCCCCAAAGGCTTTCGGATTACCGTGGAGGTGGGCTCTGCGTCCGACACGCCAGAACTCAGAGAGAAGATAACGAACGAGGTGCGCAGAACCCTCATCTTCATGGCGCCAAAGGTCGAATTCGTCAAGGAAGGTACGTTGCCGAGGTACGAGGGCAAGTCGAAAAGGGTGGTAGTGGAGTAATGGTAGCGGCAAGGACTCCATTCTTGCCCTGACTCTCATCCTTGCCGCGGAACTTACTTAACCCTAAACCGCTTTCCCCACTGGATGAGGCCGCTTGGCTCACGGACCTGTGGGCCATTCAGGATTCCTGCCTGAACAGGTTCGATTCCAATGCGGTTGCGGAGGCTTCGAGCGTAACTCGGGCTGTAGTCCAGGTAACCGCATCCCTTTTTGGCGTGTCGGACCGGCCCTAGGACCCAGGTGGAGGTGACGCAGTTTGATTGAGACCGAGAACCTCACCAGGAAGTTCGGCGACCTGACTGCAGTCGATGGGGTGACGTTCCGCGTTGAGGAAGGGGAGGTCTTCGGCTTCCTCGGGCCCAACGGAGCGGGCAAGACCACCACAGTCAGGATGCTCTGCTGCCTGATATCGAAGACCAGCGGAGCGGCCAGGATAGCAAACTACGAGGTGGGTGACGACGCAGATTCTATGAAGATCAGGAAGATCATTGGGTTGGTCCCTGACAACGTGGGTCTCTACGATGACCTGACCGCCTACGACAACCTAGACTTCTACGGGAAGCTGTACAAATGTACAGAAACGCAAAGGAAAGAGAACATCCAACGGTTCCTCAAGATGTTGGGACTCTGGGAGAAGAAGGATGCCGCGGCCGGGACATTCTCCAAAGGAATGAAGCAGAAACTTGCGATAGCCCGTGCCCTCATTCATGATCCGGAGATACTGTTCTTGGACGAGCCGACAGTCAACCTGGACCCAGAATCGGCAAAGACAGTCAGGGACTTCCTTCTTGAGCTAAAGAAGGAGAAGAAGACGATCTTTCTGAACACCCATAACCTCGATGAAGCGCAAAGAATCTGCGATAGAATTGGGATACTAAACACCAAGTTGATGGCAATAGGTACTCCCGAGGAACTCGAACGGTCGGTAAGGGGTAGGAAGACCGTAATTCAGTTAGAGCAGGTAAACGATGCGATTCTGAGTGCGTTGAAGAAGCTGTCGATTGGGAAGATGACCAGCGATAATAATAGTCTAATGATTGACGTGGTGAATCCCGAAAAGGAGAATCCGGCAATTGTGCGCGCAATTGTCGGGGCAGGAGGCGACGTTCAATCCGTTTCTGTGCTCGGTTCAACGTTAGAAGATGCCTATCTGAAACTCGTGAGGGAGAAGAAATGAACTTCGGAAATTCGTGGATCATTGCAGCTAAGGACCTCAAGGTAATCGTGCGGAAAAGGACGGTCCTCTACACGGTCATCCTTCTTCCTCTCCTGCTCTCGATTCTTTTCCCATTGGTAGTCGAGTTCGCCGGAAGTAGGAGCGGGGGAATCCCGGTTGCGTTTCTCCCGGGACTGCTGAACTCGTTCGCCTTCTTCTTCGTTATCATCGCAGCGATCATTCCCACACCAATCGCCTCCTACAGCATAGTCGGCGAGAAGGTTGAGAAGAGCCTGGAACCCCTCCTGGCAACTCCCACCACCGATGGAGAGATCCTGCTTGGAAAGAGCATCGCCGCATTCCTACCTGCCATCGTTGCTACCTATGCAGGCGCTGCAATCTTCATGACGCTCATAGATAGCATAACCTACAGCGAGCTGGGGTACCTCTATTTTCCAAATTGGGGCATCGGTGTCGTCCTCCTGCTTCTCACCCCCCTTGCGGCGCTACTGAGCGTCGAGTTGAATGTGATCGCCTCCGCGAGGGTCAGTGACGTACGAGCAGCCTCGCAACTCGGAGGTGTCCTGTTCCTCCCGTTCATGGGCATCTACCTCGCGGGTGAGATAGGCCTGATATCGCTCGGCACCAACAATCTTCTTATCATATCCGCCGGTCTCGCAGCGCTTGATCTGGTTCTGTTCCGCATTAGCACGGCCACATTCCGCAGGGAGGAGATACTCACAAAGTGGAAATGAAGACCTTGGCCAGCGCGCGCGCGGGGCTTCAGCGCCGGAAGGCGGCTGACGGTTTTCATCAGGAAGGCAGGTGTCATGCGTTGAAGGCCGTTTCTGGGCAGCTGGTCGTCGCGGTGTTGTTCCTCACGTCTTGGACAGCCCAAAGAGAATCTCGCACGAAACGCAGATTAGAGAATGGACAGAACCTGAGGCCGCAGGCAAATTGAGATGCCACTGCGGGGAAGAAGTGGAGATTCCAGCAGGCACGGGTATGAACGTGGGTCACTGTAAGAAGTGCAATTGCACTGTCTCAACTCTATTTGGATGCCGACCTGATTGGAAGACTGGTTGTCTACTAGGAAAGAGTAAAGTTTGAACCGATAGCGCGCGCGAGCCATGCGCCACCCTCCCGCCGCTGCCCAAAACCGATGGTGCCCCCCTATTATCATCCTAGACATATAATAGCGCGGCCCCTTAGCGCGCGCTAGTAGTGGACCAAGCGGAAAGTGCAATCCGGAGTTGGAGGTCAGAGCGAACATTGGAACCAACCACTCAATCTCTGGTTCATTTTCCTAATGCTTAACTTCATTGGGAATGGCTTAGGAGTTGATGACTGTCGCAGCAACCGAGCTGGTGTTGACTGCTTTCGTTGTAGTCATGCTCATTTCTCAGCTCCTTTCGCTGAGGGCTCGAGTACCGTACACCCTGATTCTGGTATTCATTGGTATCGGCATTACGGCTCTGGTCTCGCTTCCTTCGCTGGGTTCCAACGCCGTCCTTGACGGACTGCGCGACGTCGTCTCGCAGATGAAGTCTCTCTACACTGGCCTCGTTGGGGGCGGCCTCTTTGTGGGCATCATCGTTCCTCCACTGATCTTCGAGGCCATGATGCACATCAGTGCCGCCGACCTGCGGGCAGTGATCAGGCCTTCGATTGTTCTCGCGACTGTGGGAGTGGCAATTGCTACGGTTGTCGGCGGGATTGTGCTATGGCAACTTGCGGGGCTGTCCCTCGCAGTTTCGTTCCTCTTCGCGGCAATAATCGCGCCTACCGACGTCGTAACCGTACTGGAAGTGTTCCGCCGAGCTCAGGTCCCCTCCAAGCTGGCTACCCTAATGGATACGGAGGCAGCTTTCAATGACGCAACCGGGATAGTGGTGTTCAGTATTGTTTTGTCGTCACTGGCCTTGCCGAGGGTCCCCGTGCTGTCGACGATACTGCTGTTCGGATACACCTTAGTGGGAGGCGCGGTTGTTGGTTTCCTTGTTGCCTATGGAGCGAGATGGATCAGTACTACCATCAAAGACGCCCTTGCTGAGATCACGCTTAGCATTGCAGCCGTCTACGGATCATACGTCTTTGCCACTGGCCTGGGAGTCTCGGGACTGATCGCCGTTGCCGTGGTCGGCCTCCACTTCGGAAACGTGACGATGAGGGCCCCGATGGGACCCGAAGTGAAGACGTCCATCCTGTCGTTCTGGCAGATAGCTGCCTTCCTCGGAAACTCTGTCGCCTTCCTTCTCATCGGGTTTGAAACGAATCTGTCAGTCCTATCCCAATCCATCTTCCTGATTCTTGTTGCCTACCTGGGAGTAACGATTGCCCGAGCCGCTTCTGTCTATCCGATTCTGGGGATCTTCAACCAACTCGGCTACAGGATCCCGATCACATGGAGCAACACGGCGATGATAGGCGGGGTGCGGGGTGCACTCTCGATCGCACTCGCGGCGTCGCTCGGCGCCGTCACTGCGGTATCTGCGGCTGATACTCAGACGATTACCACGATGGTTCTGGGAGTGGCCTTCCTCTCAATCGTGATTCAGGCTCCCCTAATGGCGCGGTACGTCAAGAGAAGGTTCGCAAACCAGGAGACGCTTGAGAGCACATCAGATGTCTGGGCATCTCCTACAGGTTCGCTGACGATACAATTCAGGTTCTTCTGGAGGTGGCTTCCTCAGGTGGTTCGGACTTCGAGAGAAGTTCGATTGTCCTGTTTTAGGCACGGACGACATCAGTTCTGGTGATTATCCCCGCCAGTCTGCCCGTGTCTTTCGAAACGACTGGGAGACGGCTTACTCCATGGTTGGTCATCTTTTCGAGAACACTGAGCAACGATTCGTCCGGGTACACTACCAAGAGGTTCTGTGTCATGATAGATTTGAGAGGGGTGGACGCCATCTGTTCACGTGGGATCCTAAGGAGATCGCTCATGGTTACTATCCCGACAGTCTTCTCGGACTCGACGATGGGGATTCCGCGAAAGCCCTTGTCGAGCATCGTCAGGTATGCACTTGCTACCGTGTCATCGGGGGAAAGTGTGATGACTTCGTGATTCATCGCGTCGAAGACGAATATCTTGGTCAGCAGGGGGACGTTGTATTCTCCTCTGTGGGCAGGAGAATCGGACCTCCTCTCCACTTGGCTTCTGTAGATTGTGTACGCGCGCGCGCTGTCAAGAATTCATCAGTTGTTTCGCTGACGCCCCTCTCCGTAATGAGCCTAGTGACGACCACGGCTGCTTAGATCGTCTTTTCGAATCCCGTCACCAAATGGGGAGTTCCGAGTTCTGTTCTAGACACAACCTCTGGTATTGGAAGAGCGAGGGTTGCAGTTGTTGCAAGGCTGGGCTGCCCGGAGAGATAGGTGACTACAAGTCGTGGTAAGATTCCTCGTGAGTGGGTGGGGACAGCCGAAGGGAACTCCGAAACTCTTCGCCGGGAATCCGCTGTAATGATCCTACGGGCGTATAAGGTCAACATGGGGAGGGTAGTTGAATCAAATACATGAGAAGCATCCTTTCGCTCGGCGACCTTTCATCTACTGAGCTTGACTCTGTGCTGAATCGCGCCGTCCATCTGAAGAAAGAAATCATGCAGGGAACCGAGCTCGATTCTTTGAGGGGAAAGGTGGTCGGGCTGCTCTTCGAGAAACCGTCAACCAGGACGAGGACCAGCTTCGAGGTCGCAACGCTCCGGCTCGGGGGTCATTCCCTTTATCTTGCTTCGAATGAGTTGCAGCTGAGCCGAGGAGAGCCTGTCAAGGACACCGCACGCATGCTCGGAAGATACCTCGACATCATCGTGGGCAGGGTGTACTCACAGGACACCCTGAGGCAGCTCGCCGAGTTCTCCGGAATCTCTGTCGTCAACGGACTGAGCGACATCGAGCATCCCACAGAAACTATCTCGGACCTTCTTACGATTAAAGAGGTAAAGGGCAGGCTCAAGGGCCTCAAACTCACTTTCATAGGGGACGGCAATAACGTGTGCAACTCTCTCCTACTGGGTGCCTCGATGGTAGGAATGAACATGGTTGTCGGATGCCCAGATGGGTACGCCCCGAACCCGGACATCCTCCGACTCGCACAGGAGAACGCAACGAGATCAGGCTCTTCGATATTGGTGATGAACGATCCGAAGAAAGCTGCGGCAGGGGCTGACGTGCTCTACACCGACGTGTGGGTGAGCATGGGGGAGGAGAAGGAGAGAGACCGCAAGATGCATGCGTTCAAGAGTTTCCAGCTCAACTCGGATCTCCTGAAGCAGGCCGCCAAGGATGCGGTCGTAATGCACTGTCTTCCAGCGCACCGGGGTCAGGAGATTACCGACGAGGTGATTGAGGGAAGGCAGTCAATTGTGTGGCAGCAGGGCGAGAACAAACTGTACGGAGCGGCAGCGACCCTTGAGTTCGTCGTGAAGTCATGACTGCCGAAACAGGAGCGGAATGGGACATGCCGCACGGTCTGTGGCGACTGCACGCACGCTGAACAAGAACGACTTCGATCTGATAACCGTTCAGTCGGTCTGGCTCCGACCGTCGGGTGGCGTGCGCGCACCTCTGCAGAACACTGGTGGATTACTTAGATTGTGCATAGTCTACCAAACAAAGTCCATTCTAAGCTCATTTGTGAATGGGCCGGAAGGGATTTGACCAGTTTACTGTGCAAATCCAGACCCAAACTACTTCCCCAGAGTGGTGCCCTGGCCGGGACTTCACAGTTCAGGTAGGCGCCCCAACAATGCGAAGGTCCCGGGCGCCCGCTATCTCCAACACCTAGCTAGCCTGAGTCTCTCTGACGATGAAGTCTTTCCAATAGGCTTCGTCCTCCAGCTTGTCCGTACTCTCCCCCGTCTTCTTGCGAGCGTAGTCCAGGCCTCTCTCTGCGAGGTACTCCAGGTTGTCGTAGAGCTCCTTCCTCGTGCGCCGCATCTCGAGGATGTACTTCTTGGCGGTGTACCAGTAGGCCGGAGGGCTGTGGTAGAAGCTTTCGAACAGGATCTCCTCGTGGATTGCCTTCATGCGCAAGAGGAGACCCGCCTCCTCGAAGAAGTCCAATACGTAGTAGGCTTCATCAACGAACTTTCCCTCGAGAAAGCCCGTCGCCGCCTTTCGCCTCAGGTCCTTCATTCTGTCGCTGTCGAACTTTCCTTCGAGCCTCAACAGCACGTCAAGGCTCCTGGTTATCCGCGCGTGCCTGTTCTGCAGCCA
>JBEKHX010000018.1:0-43064 GCA_050012055.1 Nitrososphaerales archaeon | reverse complement strand
GGCTTCGTCCCACCTCAGTTGAGAAAGCAACAGACTGTGGTACCACATGTGAGCGAAGGCGTAGTTCGGTTTCAGCTCGATTGCCCTTCTGAACTCCTCCTCTGCCTCCCTGAGATTGTTCTCATTCTCTAGCGCCAACCCCCTCGTAGCGTGCGCTTCAGCTAGTCCTGGGTCGAGTTCAAGGGCCTTGGCAACCATTGTCTTGGCCTTCTCCAAGTTCGCTTGCAGGTCGAATCCCCTGTTATGCAGAATCAGAGAGCAGTCCGCCAGACCGGTATACCCAAGGGCGAAGCTCGGGTCTTCTTTGACCGCCTGCTCGAAGTGCTCTGCTGCCTTCCTGACGTCCTCGATTCTTCTCGTGTTCCACAAGTATCTTCCCCTTAGGTAGAGAGTGTAGGCGTTCGTGCTCCCGGTGGGCTTCTTCTCTATCCGTTCTATCTCAGGGGAGAGTATCTTGACCCGCAACGCGTCTGCCACCTGTTTCGCCACGTCGCTTTGGACTTCGAACACGTCTTCCAGGTTCCTGTCATAGTTCTGGGACCAGAGGTGCCTGTCGCTCACCACGTCGATGAGCTGTGTTGTGACCCGTATTCTGTTCCCCGCCTTTCTGAAACTCCCCTCGAGAACCGACCCCACCTCGAGTTCTTTCCCTATCTCCTTCACCTTCTTGGTCGTCCCCTTATAGCCCATCACCGACGTCCTTGAAATGACGCTGAGGCCGCTGATTCCTGAAACAGTCGAAATGATCTCTTCTGTCATGCCGTTGGCGAAGTACTCGTCGTTGGGGTCTGGGCTGAAGTTCACAAAGGGGAGGATGGCGATTCTGTTAGGTGCATATGCGGGCGTCTCGGCAGTAGCTGACTGCTCCCACGGCATCCGTACAGAGTACACTCTTGTTGGCACATCTACGTTCTTCAGAGATTTCTCCCCTAGAGAAATGAACGGAAGGTCTGATTTGTTCCGAACCTGCTCGTACACCTGGCTCGAGACGCAGACTCCTCCTGGTTCGGCAAGTGGCTCAATCCTAGAGGCAATGTTGACCGCATCGCCCAGAATGTCGTTCCCTCTCTCCATCACGTCACCTACATGAATCCCGATTCGAAGAGAAAGCGCGTCGCCCCGCGCAACCTTCCTGTCATGCATCATCTGTTGAATGGCGACAGCGCAAAGCAGTGCGTCGAGGACGCTCTGAAACTCGACCAGGAATGCGTCCCCGATTGTCTTGATTTCCCGTCCTCCGTAACTGGCGAACAATGGTTGGATGAGCTTCCGATGTTCTTCCAAAAGACGCACGGTTTCCGACTCGTTTCGTTGCGTTAGTGCAGTATATCCTACAACATCCGTGAACATTATCGCAGCAAGTCTGCGCTCGCCGTCTTGCACCTTGGTCCCTTATGCGGATGAGATGATTGGATGATAAAACCGTTTGTGAAGTGCTGAACGGGCCCGGTGGGACTCGCCCCCAAATGGGTCTGAAAAGTGTATTCCTCACGAGATCCTTCTCGGACGTCTACTCCCCCGTCGGCCCGATCAACTCCCTTTCGTGTCGACCACGCAGAAGAGGTTACCCTCGGGGTCAGCGAGCACCGTGAAATCCTCACCGGGCTCGCGGGGCCGGTAGCGGGTCGCGCCGAGGCGAAGCAACCGTTCGACTTCTCCCTCGGGGTCGTCAGTGTAGAGGTCGAGATGCAATCGGCCCCGTTCGGGCTCCATCTGGTCAATGGATACGTTGGGCCCCTTTCCTGCAGGGTCCTTCAAGATAACAAACGGGTCACTTGGAGTAGGCGGCTTTTGCGGAACGTAATGAAGTGCGTCCTGCCAGAAGGTCATCATTCGAGCGAAGTCGTTGCAGTCGACCACGATGGACCCGATCCGCACTCTACCCTTCTCCATGATGCCTGTGATTCGACAATCAGGCCATAAGCGTTACCTCTTGTATCGCGATGGCTGAAGCGGGTTTGATTATTGCGATGAACACCCAATCATGGGAAGAGACGGGCCCGGTGGGGTTAGCGTCCACGTAGGTTCTTTCTTGCTAGAAGCCTCCCCTAGGTTAGGAGGCGCCCTGGCCGGGACTTTACATCTAATGTAGGCGCCTCAACAAGGAGAATTGCGTGCTAGACCGGGGCTTGTTTGTCGGTTCGAAGGCCACGTCTGGCAAGTACATACGACATCACGATGACGGCAGCAGCCAGAAGAGCTACGCCGAGCACAACCGAAAGCTCATGGATTCCAGAGCCTCCTCCCGAAGAGGAGGATTTCTCACCTATCGCAATCGGAGACCCACTCAAGGCTAACACTGGCATTTCTCCACAGATTGTCAATGGGGCAGTGGTGCCAGTAGTCGTCTGATTGCTGGCATCGGTCCAGACTGTTCCGTTCCAGTATTTCATCTCGCTAGGAGGGGATGACGATACTAGATCATTAGCGATACAAACGCGTGCGGTGCCATCTGAGACCCCGCGCACGAGGATGTCGAAATACACAGTGGAATTGAGGCCCGCTGATCCCAGACCCGATGGCTGGGCTGTTCCTTGCGCTTGGGAGCTTACGGTCGCGTTGGCCCCAGTCGAACCCGTTATCGTGACCTCCACGCCGGTCACGGAGGTCTGGTTGACCGTGGCGTTCCCCCCGACGAGAGAGACGGTGGTCGATGCGATCGGTGCAGGGGCGCTTCCCACGTAGGTGCCATGGTTCGTCAGAGTTCCGAAGACGCACGGACCACACTCTTCGCTCACGAACTGTCCAAGGTTGTTGATGGTGCCGTTGTTGACGATGTTGCCGGCATTCGTGATTTCGTAGTTGCTGTTTATCGTTGCTCCCTGCATGTTGTATATGTCGCCAAGACCGTTGTATGGCAGATTGATCAGCTGTGCAGGGTATTCGATGTTGATGGTGCCATAGTTGATGATCGTCCCATAGTTTGTGATATCCGCGTCAATGGTCCCGTTGTTGATGACTTCAGCGTAGATTGCCATATCGCCGCCGCACCCCCAACCTGCCGAAGTATTCTGAGGCGTGATGGCCATCCCACATGTCCACGGCAAGACAAGCGCTACACCGGAGTCGACAACAAGCTCGTCCATGGGATAGAGTCCACAGCCCGTTCCGTCGGAAGTGACACAGAAAGTGGGACCCACGTCCGGATTAGCAATCAGGGTGCACGTGAGGGTAGACGCATTCCACTGCCCTCCATCGGTTCCGACTCCCCGAATGTATGTCGGGCAGACAGTCGGACCATTTGATGCGCTAAGCTCTACGACAGAGTCTGCGTGAACAAGGTGAACTGGAAGTGACATGGTCGTCATGACCAGAAGGGCAATTAGAAGCAGAACTGCAGGCGGGGCCCTTGGAGACTCTCTATCCCTCAAAACTGATTATCTTAGGTTGGGACGCGATATATACGACTTGGGGGTAGTTCAGGCGTCGCGGCGCGCGCCACTCGTCTACCGAGGGCATTCCTAGCTCGACTGCCAAATCCCAGATTTTGCTTATGAGTAATGAGAGGAAGGAGTCCACTCATGAGCGAAATAGGCCGACCAGCTTCGAAAGTAAGGGTGCCTTTGAATATTGAATGGCGCCGTAGCCGGGACTTCTCAGTTCAGGTAGGTGCCCCAATTCGGAGAACTGTGTGCTAGACTGGAGGTTGCTTGCCGATCCTAGCGCCACGTCTGGCAAACATATACGAAGTCACGACGACGACCGTGACCAGAAGAGCGAAGCCGAGCTGGTAACTGGAAGCCGGAAACTCGGGGATTCCCGGGCTTCCGGAAGTGGTTGAGCTGGTAGAAGTGGTGGGAGAGGTAGAGGTGGTGGTCGAGAGCGTGGTCGTGGTAGGAGAGGTGGTTGCAAAGGCGTAGACGTTGTGGTCATCCGAACCCACGTAGACGACCCCGCCGCTTAAAGCGGGGGGAGATTCGACGCCGTTGTAACCCATCTTGTAGCTCCAGACCACGGTTCCGCCGCCTATGGTAGACGTGGACTCTTCCAGTGCGTAGAGGTTGCTGTCGCTACAGCCCACGTAGACGATCCCGCCGCTCACCGATGGGGTAGCAAATGAATTCAGACCGTTGACCGCGTATCTCCAGATCTTGGCTCCTGTGGCCGCGTTCAGGGCGTAGACGTTGCCGTCCTTCGAGCCTACGTAGACGACCCCGCCGCTCACTGCGGGAGAAGTCTCGAGATAGGAGCCCGTCCTATAGCTCCAAACCATCGCCCCAGTTGCCGCGTTCAGGGCATAGAGGTACTGGTCGTTCGAGCCGACGTAGACGATCCCGCCGCTCACAGCGGGGGAAGAATTGACATACGAGCCCGTCCAGAACTTCCAGACCATCGCCCCGGTGGCCGCGTTCAGGGCGTAGAGGTACTGGTCCATCGAACCCACGTAGACCATCCCGCCGCTCACGGCGGGGGAGGAATTGACCCACGAGCCCGTTGTATAGGTCCAGACCGTGGCTCCTGTGACCGCGTTCAGGGCATAGACGTTGTGGTCAGCCGAGCCTATGTAGACGATCCCGCCGCTGACGGCTGGGGACGACCCGATGACACCGTCAGTTAGGTAGCTCCAGATCTGGGCTCCGGTAGACGCGTTCAGGGCATAGATTTGCGCGTTGATCGAACCGAAGTAGACGATCCCGTCGCTCACAGCAGGGGAAGACGGACCATAAACGCCCGCCTCATGGCTCCAGATCAAGGCTCCGGTAGAGGCGTTCAGGGCATAGACGTATCCGTCATCCGAGCACACATACACGATTCCGCCGCTCACAGAGGGGGAAGAAACGACGTTATCGCCAGTCTTATACGTCCAGATCAGCTTAAGCGGGGGCGCGATCGTCTCGGTCGTCGCACCCATGTGCGTGAGGTTTCCGCGGAACATGGGCCAATCAGAAGCGACGACGCATTCGCTGAATGAACTCAAACAGATGACTGTGGCCAGGAAGACTAGCAGGCTCCTATGCAGAAGCTTCACAACTAAGACTTCGACAGTTTGATCGAGTATCCCGTCATATTTACGGGTTATTCGCTCAGAATCATCTTCGAAGACAGACACGTCATCTCGGCAACGGCCCCAAGCGCGGTGAGAATGGCAGCATAGGGTTAAGTAAACTGGTCTGCTCCAATCCGGCATGGCCAGAGGTCATTCTCTACGCCCTGCGATAGTTGCGCTTCTCCTACTCTCGAGTCTTGTTCTCGTATCGGTACCCCTTGCGCCGTCCGGACACGCCCAGACAGTGGTCGCGACGGTGAATGTGGGAACGAATCCCATTGGCGTCGCCTACGACTCCCTCAAGGGAGAGGTCTTCGTGACCAATGGGGGTAACAACGGCGTCTCCAACAGGACTGTCTCAGTCATCTCCGACGCCACCAGCAAGGTGGTCGCGACGGTGGGCGTAGGGATATTTCCCTTTGGCGTCGCCTACGACTCCTCCAAGGATGAAGCCTTCGTGACCAATTATGGGAGCGACACCGTCTCCGTGATCTCCGACGCCACCAACACGGTGGTCGCGACGGTGCGCATAGGATCGTATCCCATAGGCGTCGCCTACGACTCCCTCAAGGGAGAGGTCTTCGTGGCCAATGAAGCCGCCCCCGGCACCGTCACCATGATCTCCGACGCCACCAACACGGTAGTCGCGTGGGTGAACGTGGGAACGAATCCCTACGCCCTCGCCTACGACTCCTCCAAGGGAGAGGTCTTCGTGGCCAATTATGGGAGCGACACCGTCTCTAACAGCACCGTCTCCGTGATCTCCGACGCCACCAACACGGTGGTCGCGACGGTGGGCGTGGGAAGGAGTCCCATAGGCGTCGCCTACGACTCCCTCAAGGGAGAGGTCTTCGTGGCCAATGAATTCAGCGGCACCGTCTCCGTCATCTCCGACGTCACCAACACGGTGGTCGCGACGGTGAACGTAGGAGGGAATCCCTACGGCGTCGCCTATGACTCCCTCAAGGGAGAGGTCTTCGTGGCCAATGAAGCCGCCACCGGCACCGTCTCCGTGATCTCCGACGCCACCAACACGGTGGTCGCGACGGTGGGCGTGGGAACGAGTCCTTGGGGCGTCGCCTACGACTCCCTCAAGGGAGAGGTCTTCGTGACCAATAGCGGCAGCAACACCGTCTCAGTCATCTCCGACGCTACCTCTATCAGCTCCTCCAGCTCCTCTCGTTCCTCCAGTTCCACCACCTCTGCCACCTCCCCTGGAGTTGGTTCGTGGATTTACCTGGGGGCAGGGGCGGCCGTTGTCGTTGTCATCATCGTCGTCGCGGCATACTACACAACCATTCGTGGCCGCCCGAAGCCATCTGCTACCCCTCCTCCGTAGTGGAGCTGGTCATCCTTGGCGGGCCCGGAGGGATTCGCTTCGTAAACGGTGTACTGATGGGCCCAGATTAGCTGTAAGCTCGAGTCCTCTCGCAATTGGCGTAAATCCCTGGGGGGGATTGGGGCATGGAAAACTATGTTCGAATCCTATCTGAGGGTAATCCGTTAATGGTTCTGTAAAGTCTGCGGTTGAATGCTGGAAAGGGTGTTCTCGAGGATAGAACTAAGCACCCAGAGAACCACTCTACGTCGGCATGGAGAGCTCCGGCGCTCGGCCCAGGTCAGCTTACTACGTGTTTGCGTTCGTTACGGTGCTCTTGGTGGCGTCTCTCGCCGCGGTGCACTTCACTGCTTTCTCACCGGGCGTGTCAACGAGCTATCCAGAAGGAACGCCAATCGTGGTCCATTCTCCAATAAACAATGGCCTAGAGCTCACAGCCACTATTCGGCAGGCCTACCTGGGTGAGGGACAGAATCTGACCGTAATCGCGGAAGTCAACAACACGTCCCCGAATCCTCTGAAAGTGAACTCAACTTCCTTAGACAATCCCGCCTACGGACCGTGTGGGCAAGGATTTGCGACTGGCATCCAAGTCTACGCGGGACACCATTCCCTCACCGACCTGACCGAGGCCGGGGGGCTTCTGCTCTACAACCCGTCGTTGACCTATCTCTGCCCTGCAATCTTCACCTTCTACTACACCTTCAGCCCGAACAGCGCGAACGCCACCATAGCTCCGTATCTCAACGGATTTGCACCAAAGAACGAGACCCGGCTGGTCAGGGAAACATCAGTAGTGGGCGGGTACTGGATTGGTTCAGGTCAGGCCTACGCGTTCAGGAGGTTCGACCCGGGGCAATACACCGTCTTGGTCTTCGACGCTTGGGGAGACAAAGCGATCGGGTACTTCCAGCAGAACGTGACCCAGACTACGAGCTACCATGGAAGGCCCATCGAGGGGGTCTTCACCCCCTGCTACAACGGGCCTTTCTCCCTCGACACTTCTCTCAACAATTCCAGCGGGACAATCAAAGCGCTACAGCTGGACCCAGGCACCACAGGATACCTCTGTCTCGACTACCAGTTCCCGGGTGGGGCCCCGGCAGCATTCCAACCTGACATTGGACTGGCCGCGACTACTAGCACTGCCAGCAGCTTCCGTGTCCTCAATTGCATGGCCGAGAACGGGACGAAGTCATCCGGCTGCCCAGGGATGCACCTTTCCTACGAAATCCTTCCTGGGACTACTACCGTCGGCGTCAACGTTACCGTGGACTCGACAGCGAATCAGGGAATCTATTGGCTCTGGATTGGCCAGCCGTGCAGCCCGACTGTGCTGTACGTAGGTCAGCCGCCGTCCGAGATATCACAGGAAGAGGCCGGAGGCTACCTCAGCTGCATCACTGGACTCAATTCATCATCGGTCCAGATGGTCGGCATCTTGGGTTTCAGGATCGTCACCCTGAACGTTGCGAGTTAGGGCTTACTGTCGATATGCATTTCGACAACCCATCAGAGCGTCGTGCTTTGTGCAAGAACTAAATATCTCGGTTCGTGATTCTGCTTGCAATGGTCGGTGTGGTGCGGCGATGAAACACGCTTACGGTGTCTTCGCGACTCTAGCGATCCTTCTCCTCATTGGCCTAGTTGCGTTCGCCGCCCTTAGGTCGGCACCGATTTCCACATCATCCTCGACTGAGACTAAACAGAATTCTACGTCATATCCAGGTGAAACCATATTCTCATCGCAAGAAGTGAAATTGGCGTGCCCCAACCTTCCCACAGCGAATCAACTTCTGAGCGATAGGACTATGAATGTACTCACCATCCCTCGAAATGCAAACGTTGGCCCGGTCATGAACTATTCTTCGACTGTTCTAGGCTATATGAATGGTCAAATGTATCCGAACTGGGTGGACATATACGTGACTAACGGCACAGTGTGGGTCAACGTACCGGAGAGCATCCTGCAGGCAACAGGCTGTGTTGCTGCTCTTACGAATTCCACTTAGAGTGGAAGAGGCAGCGAGACTATGCCTTCCTTCTGAATCGCTTCTAGTCCTGTACAGGCCGTCGAGATCGGTTTTCGTCAGGATTCTTAAGACAATCCGCTAAGTATTCCGTTGCGTCTTTTGTGATGGTCAGCAGCCGGAATCCCCCGACCCAGTATGGACAGGCGGCCTTATCTGGGACTGCCCGCCCGACTCGGCAGCGCGCAATGATCGAAGTCGATTGTTCCGAACTGACCCAGCAAGAACAGCTGGCTTTGGCGGCGTCGATCTCCGACGAGTTGCACGGTGAGAGCCTCGCCCTGGTGGACGGCAGCAGCATTGTCATCGACCGGATATCGGGACCGAAACTGGACGTTGCGCAGCTGGTGCGTCTCGTGGAGAAGTTCGTCTCCAAGAGGAAGGACGCCAGCCACTACGGCGTCGAGAGGCAGGGAGACAAGGTCGTGGTCCACTCGCCTGACCCACTGGCGGCCAAAAGGACTCGGACCCACTATCGCGTCCCTCCCGGTGCCTACCAGTGCCCCGCCTGCGGCCTGATCCTCCCTGACGAGGGAAGGTACCAGATTCACCTGAGGACCCACGACCTGATCCGTGGGCTAAGATAGTAGGTCCGCACCCAGTCTGACCTCAGACGCCCTTTAGGCGTCAAGGTCTATTCTGCCCAGGACATGCGGACTATCTCAAGGTGAACCGTGCCAGAGCCGGGGTCATCGATAGACCTTGCTTCGACGGCCAATCCTCAATACCAGGACATCCCCTTCCACAATCGTGTAGACGACCCTGTAATCGCCGACCCGAACTTTGAAGAGGCCTTTGAATTCGCCCGATAGAGCTTCCCCCGCATCTGGTTTGTCGGCGAACACCGCTCGAATTTCGCGGATTATCCTCTCCACGTCTTTGGCGTTGATCTTCTTGAGGTCGCGACCGACGGAAGACTTGTAGAGGATCCTACCGGCCAAGCTTGACCAGTTCTTTCTCTGAAACCACTCTGTCGTTCTTGTCGTTCAATCTGTGCAGAGCCACGAGGTAGTCCTCGTATTCTTCAAGGTATTCGCGCAATGCCTTGATGATGATGTATGTCCTCGTGCGGTCGAGCGATTTGGCCAGGTCGTCCAATTGCTTTGCCACTTCTTCGGGCAATCTCACGGACACGGCTTCACTCATTTACATGTAAGACATGAATGACATGTATTTAACACTACCGGAATCCGGTTCTGTTGAGTTGATGGGCCATTGCCCGAGCTCGTGTCGGTGTCAAGCGACGGGCCATGCTCACCTGTCTTGTTCTTGGAGGTCCTTGAGCCGCCCCATCATTCCTTCCGCACCCTTCGTTCCACCCTGACGCTAAGGTTGGACTGCTCGCCTGAGAGCGGGGACAGAAGATGCGACAACAACTGCTCTGCGCTGAGCCGACGGACGAGACCTGTAGGGGCGGTCTGTGTCCATCCGGCGTCCCCTTTGACGTATCTCCACGTTCTTCCGCGTCTGGTTGCGATGTAGATTACGTAGTCAGCGTTCATGCGCAGAGCAGTGTTCGTCGTGCACATCTTAATATGCCTCAGCCCGCTCGTAAATCACGCGTTATTCGATGGGCCAGAGAGTCATCGAGATGAACAACCTGACGAAGATCTTCGGCGAGAAGCTCATCGCCGTGAACAACGTGAACTTCGCGGTCGACGAGGGCGCCATCTTCGGCTTCCTGGGCCCGAACGGCGCAGGCAAGACCACCGCAATACGGCTCCTGCTGGGGCTGATACGGCCGACGGCTGGGGAGGTCAGGGTCTTCGGAGAGAAGATGGCCCCCGGCTCGTCCGACCTGCGAATGCGGATGGGCTACCTCCCCACGAACCCCCGGTTCCCCCCGAGGATGACGCCGATCACGTACTTGGACTTCGTGGGGAAGCTCTTCCGCCTCGGGAGGGAGGAGAGAATGAGGCGCCTCTCCGCCCTGATACGCTCGGTCGGACTGCTGGGCGACTCGTCCAGGGAGATCGCCGGGTTCTCCACGGGGATGGTCACCCGCCTCGGACTGGCGGCGGCCCTGGTGAACGACCCGGAGCTGCTGGTCCTCGACGAGCCTACGTCCGGGCTCGACCCTGCCGGGAGGAAGTCGACCCTCGAGCTGATCGCAGAGCTGGGCAAGGAGAAGACGATCTTCGTGTCGTCTCACATCCTGAGCGACATCGATCGGATCTGCACGGACGTCGCCGTGATATCCGAAGGGAAGGGCATCTTCTCGGGCTCGATAAAGGACATGAAGAAGAGCACCCGCAGCCACGTCGTCCGCCTGGAGCTGGAGGGGGACGTGGGGAAGTTCTGCGAAGCGCTGAAGGCCGCGAAGTGGGTCGTGGGCTTCGGGACGCGGGGCGACTTCGGGGTGGACATCACCTTCGACCCCTCGATGCCCGTGGCTGACGCGGTCAGGGAGGTCACGGACCTCGTCTCGCGCCACGGACTGGACCTGATCTCCATAAGCTCCTCGACGTCGAGCATCGAGGACGCGTTCATGGAGCTGCTTCGGGATGAAGAGTCGCATGGGTTCCTCAGGGCAGCCTAGCCGCGGGAGGGCGCCGGCGCCCTTCTGGGCGATCGTACACGCGGACCTGAGGGGCCTCTTCAGGAGCAGGATAACGTACGGATGGCTGCTCGCCGCTGTCTTCATCCAGGTGGTGAGGACGCTCGGCTCGCGGTCGACCGGGACGACTTCGAGCGTGGTCTCCTCCGGGCTCGGGGACTTCGTCTACATCTGGAGCCTGGTGATCATAGGGCTGGCCGCGAGCTCGGTCTCGTCGGAGGCCGGGGAGCTCGCCGATTCCATCATGAGCAAATCGGTCACACGCCTCGACTACGTCCTGGCCAAGTTCGCCTCAGGAATCGCATACACGCTCATCGGCTTTTCCGTCGTCACGGCTGTGCTGGTGGGGCTCGCGCTGAGGTTGGAGGTCAGCGACTACGATGCCCTCGGGCTGGCGTCTGCGGTGCTCCTCGTCGCCCTGACGCTTGTCATGCTGACGGCGCTGGGAGTCGGGCTCAGCGTCGCGGTGCCGAACACAGTCGTGGCGATCGTCTCCCTTCTGGTCCTGTGGTACTCGATGACGATCTTCTTCCCAGTCGTCGGTCTTGGTCTGCTGTCCCCGGGGAGCCTGCTGAGCGAGCTGCCGGACGTGGTCAAGGGGGCGTGGGGCTGGGGGGAGTGGGAGACAGTCGCAGGGTTCGTCGCAGTTTCAGGAGTCTCCGTCGCGTTGTCCTCGGCGTACTTCCACATGAAGGACATCTGAGACACAGCAACAATTTCCACTTCGGCCAGACCCGCTGTGATAGGGTTAGGAGAGGCATACCGCGGTGCTGACGCCAGCGTTTCTAGCAGGTCGAGCTTGGAGACCAAACAGGAAATCCCCGAACAAACCTTAACTTGAGACGGCAGCCTGCTTCTCCCCGAAGCGAAGTGGACAGGACCGACATCGCTTTGTGCCTCTTCCTCATGTCGAACTCGAGGACTCCCTACCATGAACTCGCCGGCAAGCTTGGGCTCTCCATCAACGCAGTTCACAAGAGGATAAAGGTCATGATTGACGCGGGCATCATACGAACATTCACCGCGCGGGAGAGCCTCGTCTCTCTCAAGGCCATCTCAGTGTGGGTCTATGGTAGGTCTGAAGCCGCTCATCCAGGAGAAATCCGCACGCGCCTGAAGAACGATGAATCCACTTACTGGGTAGCCAACTCGGGAGGCGGGTACATCTACGTCGGAGGATACCTAAGAAACCTCTCCGAACTCGATTCCTACGTGGCCTTTGTGAAGAAAGAAGGGGAGATCGGTGAACCCACGGTGGGAATCATTCCGCAGCTCACTAGTCGCTTCCCTGCTGAGACCCTCCGCCCGCTCGACTATCAAATCCTCGCGTCCCTGCACAAGGACGCGCGAAAACCCGTGACCGACGTGGCATCCGAGATCCGGGCATCGGCCAAGACCGTACACAGGCGACTGGAGAGGATGATGGAAAAGGGCCTTGTCGACCTGTCAATCGATTGGTATCCTGACGCTTCCAACGACATCGTATCAATCTGCCACGTCAGCCTCGCTCAAAACGCAGACAGGGCGAAGGTCACCTCATCACTGAAGGAGAGGTTCCAGAATATCCTGATCGAGGTGCTGTTCAGCAACCTTCCCAACATGACCACGCTATTCCTGTGGACCAATTCGATGAGACAGATGGATGACTTGAGAGAGTCCATCGGCAAGGAGGAGGGCGTCGAATCGGTTGTCATGAACGTCCTCCAGATAGGCTACATGTTCGATACGTGGAGAGACAGACTGTCTCTCAAGGACGGCGAACGAGGGAACGAAGCAAGGGGCTGATCCGTCCCGAATCTCCCAGTTCCCAAACTTCAACCAGACGTGTGAGGAATTGCCCTTCCAGAGGCACAAGAGTTCTATTCCATCCCACATCGCATTGACGTGACAATAACAACAGCCGGGTGGACGGTGATGGCATGCAAAGACTGACAACCCATATGGCCTTCGCGATAGTCATCGAGAACCTGACGAAGGATTACGGAGATGTCAGGGCCGTGGATGGCCTTTCCCTCTCGATCCCAGAGGCGGAGGTCTTCGGTTTGCTGGGTCCCAACGGTTCCGGCAAGACTACGACCATCAACTGCCTCACCGGGCTCATCAAACCGACTGGAGGAGCACTCAAGGTCGGTGGCCACGACGTTCAGACTGAGAGTTCGGAGGCGAGAGCGATTATGGGCGTCTCTCCGCAGGAGACGGCCATCTTTCCATATCTGACTGGAAAGGAGAACGTAGAGTTCTTTGGAGCACTATACTCTATCCCGAAGAAGACGCTGAGTACAGGAGTCGACCAAGTGATGGAGAAGGTGGGCCTCATGGACGAGGCCAGCAGGAGAGTGAGCAAGTACAGCGGCGGGATGAAGAGGAGGGTGAGCATCGCCATGGCGCTTGTCCAGGACCCGAAGATAGTGCTCTTGGACGAGCCGACCGTCGGCATGGACCCTCAGTCCCGCCGGGCGATCTGGGACTTCATCATGGAACTCAGGGACAAGGGCAAGACAATCGTGCTCACAACCCATTACATGGAAGAAGCTGAAGAGCTGTGTGACCGGGTCGGAATCATCGACCACGGCAAGTTGATCGCCCTAGACCCTCCCGCTGAGCTCAAGTCGCAGTACGGTGCCAGAGACCTCGAGGACGTCTTCATTCAGCTCACGGGAAGGAGGATCAGGGAGGGCGCCTAGAGATGAAACTCAACCGGGCTCTGGCGCTCGCCAAGAAGGACTGGAAGAGGATGTTCAGAGAGCCAGCGTTCCTTTTCATGATCATCCTCTTCCCTATGATACTGACTATCGCATTCGGGACTTCATTCGGTGCAGTCGGGGGGTCCCAGTCCCCCACCTACAGCATCGCCGTCGTGGACCTCGGCACCGCCGGTAACGCCACATGGTCCCACCAGTTCGCCCAAGCACTGGTATCCACTGACGTCGTGAAGGTCCAGTACTGCCAGGACAACCTCACGGCCCAATCCGCCCTGAGCCAGGGGAAGATTCAGGGAGTCCTTCTGCTACCTGTTTCATTCGATGCGAGCGTCCAGTCGTTCAAGTCCTACCCGAGCCAGCCAGCCGAGTGGGTCAACTCCACGGTCCTTCTCTACCTAGACAAGGGTTCAATACTATCGGCCCAGGTCATCCCCTCAATCGTCGAGCAGACGTTTGAGAACGCCATCCTCAGCCTCAAGGGAAGTGCTCTTGCCATGCCTGTTGCCATCTCGAGCCCGTCCCTGGTAAAAGTCCAGAGCTCCTCGGTGTTCGACAGCTTCGCCCCAGGGCTGTTTGCCTTCGCTTCAATCTACATGATCATGATGGTTGCTCAGTCATACACTGCCGAAAGAGAAAACGGCGTGTTGAACAGGATCGTCGTGACCCCAGCAACCAGCGCTGACGTGATAATGGGTTCGGTGATCTCCTACCTGGCGATTGGTTTGGTCCAAGTGTTACTAGTGTTCCTATGCGTCTACGCCCTAGGGTACCACCCCGTCGCGGACACGGCAGGCCTGCTCGTCGGATTCCTGATTGCGACGGTGTTCGCTCTGTGCAACATCGGTTTCGGTCTGATCACGGCTGCCATCTCAAAGTCCGCGGGTGCAGCCACAGGGATATCCTTCCTCTTCCTCATGCCTCAACTCTTCCTGGGTACGTTCGTGGGCATGGCGCTCTCCTCGACTGCCCAGGCGGCGGCCAGGTTTGTCCCGGCATACTACGTCACAGACGCGCTCACATCCCTGTTCACCAGAGGAGCCACAATTACAAGCCAGACGGTCCTGACCGACCTGGGGGTGGTCTCGGCGAGCAGTGTCATCATCCTCCTGGTCGGCATCCAAGCGTTCAAGAGGTCTGGGAGGTGAGGACTGTGCGGGTTCCCTATTTCACAGCGTTCCTGGCAGCGACTCCGGTGGAAACCCGGGAAGCCGCAGAATCTCGTGCGAGAGTCAGCAACCCTGATCGCACGCGGTGCATCATCAAGTCTTGGCGCTTTGCTTCCTGAACGTGTTTAGCCGTTTGTATAGGTACTCAAAGTGCGAGAACATGGACGGTTGGCTGCCGGTTTCTCTAATACCATTGATAACCGGGCGGGTCTTCTCCCACATCAGAGCGCGCGCGCGTCAGGGCTTCGACTAATCGTATGCATCACGATCGAAATCCACTCTTAGAACCTGTTTGGAGGCGGACCCCACCAGGCCCGTTTGCTCTTGAAGCTTCTTTCTAGCGCGCGTTATGCCGAGCCCTGGCTGGCCTCAGTCCACTTTCCTGCCAGCTCGTCGCGCCTGGGTCTGTACACTTCTCTGAAGAACCCGCCGGCGGAGAGCAGGATCTCCTTGTCGAATTCCTTCACGTAAGTAATCGCTTCTTTCCACGCGGTCGGGAAGGCACCGCCGAATCTCGACTTGACCTGCCTCTCAAAGTCCTCCTTCGTCTGGACCTCTCCCCCGATGGTGAAGCGGAGGACGCCTCCCTTCTCGTCCTTGAAAGCCATGTCGTCGCCCAAGTAGTAGACCCCCGCCTCCTTCGAGGTCTTCCTGGCCTTGGCTCCCCCTCCTCCTTCGCCTCCTGACCCGCCCTTGAAGCCCCTCTTCGCGGCCGCGATGAAGATGGCCCTATTCAGGCCCCAGGAGTACGCAGACTCGAGCGGGAGTCCCAGGACATAGGCACGCGCGGCCTGCAACAATGCCATCACCTGAAAGCGACCCACGGCCAACAATCTTCGAACTTGCTTGGGTCCATCGGCGATTCTACTTAAGTCCGCGCGCAGACCTAGAGCTCAGTCGATTCATCCTCATCGGCACCAGCGATATCCTCTTCCGTCTTCTTATGTCAAACGCGTTGGGGCGCCTACCTGAACTGAGAAGTCCCGGCCAGGGTGCCTCGCCTCAGAAGGAGTTTGGGTCTGATCTCAGCACGGTATACCCTTCGAGTCCGACCAGACTCGAACCTTCTTGCGGGCTGAACCCACATGGGTGTAGCACAGGCTGGGCTATCAGAATAAGCTCGCCTGATCCTCTGTTCACTTCTTTCTGGATTTGTATTCCTTCTCTAGTGCTGCAATGTACTTGTCCCAGACTTCGTTGGTGCTTCGAATCTGTTCTTCGATGGAGGGGATCTCTGCGATATTCTTCCACTTTTCCTTGAAGACCATATCGAGCCTTGTCTTGCCTTCCCCTAATTTCTTCAGGCGATATTCACCAGTTTCATCGTCTTCCTCCCCGAAGTAATCCAAATGCCATGAGGTCGGCGGCTTCAGTGTGACTATGTCCACGGCCACTCTCTCCTTTCCGTCGACGCCTTCGTAAATCTGAACGTAGATTGCCCTCTTCTTTGTCTTCTGCAGCACCCTCCTCTGACTCTTTGAGCCCGTAATCTGAGGGTCCGTCTCTCGGTAGTCGGTGCACCAGTCATACGCATACCGCACGGGAGCGTTGATCGTCTTTGACACTTTGATAACATCCATGTCTCTCGCTCTTCTCCGTGGCCGTATTTATTCGTGGTTTTGATGAGGGTTCGTTATCTGCATCGGGCTAACCCGGTACTCTAGCACCCTCGTCGGGGCGCCTACCTAGACTGACAAGACCCGGCAACCGCGTCGAACTAAGATTGTGGAGTTCGATTCTGGGAAATGGATTCGAACCCATATGGGTGTAACCCCTAGCCGATTCGAACCCTAGTTTGGTTCCAATTCTGGACACCCATAGTTTGCGATTCCCGTCGGGCCCGCGAACAATCAGCTCAGAATGAACTCTGTTTGTCAGTTATAGTCTGACTCGGCCTTTTTTCTACCATTGGGCTCGTTTGCGGTCGCCGGGACAGCGCACGTTCTTCCCGCCTTCTAGAGACGGCCCGAAGCACAGGGTAAGCTAACATTGTGCCCAGCACCGTGTAGAACACCCTCTCGAGGGGATAGGCGTAGAACGCGAGAGCCCAGAACGCTTGATAGCCGTCTTTGGGTATGACTCCGTCCAGCCTGAAGATGACGTTCTCGTACATGATGTTTCCTGCCACATGTCCGCTCATGGTAGATGCGAAGGCAACTGCGCCGACAAACGCTGGGCTGAGCCTCGCCAGACTCCCTCTCTTCTCGTACAGGAGCGCGCCTGACAGAACGCCCATCGAGATCACGTGCATCCATAGGAACGGTACGTCGATACCTCCCACGCTTACCAGCACAGGTGAGAGAGGGTCGAACGTGAACCATACGAGCAAAAGCACGGGGAATCCGACAGCCGCCTTCCTGTGACCTGTGAAGGCCAGACCCGCGACCACCGCCGAGACTAGGTCAGGTATGAAATCCAGGAAGTCGAACACTATGGGCTTCCCCATCGCGAAGTCCACGAAGTTCCCCAGGACCATCGAGAACCCGCCCACCACGGGGCCGAAGAGCATCCCCGCGAGCGGACTGACCGCCCCCCTGAAGGTCAGGAAGCCGCTAGCGCCTATGATAGCAGAAACTGGGAAGAGTCCAAGTAAGGCGTAGACCACCGCAAAGAGCGAAGCCGAAGCCACCGCGTATGTCCTTCGTCGTACGGGCAGCATCTGCGCGGGACTCGCGACTGGGGTTTAATAGCTTCAGTCGCGGATGTCTTCCTAACTCGTCAGGACCGTTCGAATCGCTTTCGTACTCAGATTCCGCCGTGCTTGAATGCCATGGCCATTTGCAGAAGATGGCAGAACAAAACTGGGGGTGCCTGGAGCCTTTTGGTGGCCACTCGTCTCGACGCTTACATACCTAATTCAGTAGAACAGTAGCGGGTCTAACCGCCACATTGAGCGATATCTCGAAAGGCTACCTTGAAGGAGAAAGACTAGCCAAGTTATCCTCGTTAGTCCTCGCGGGTTTGGGCGTTACCGAGATCGTCGCGGGAGAACTGACTGGCAGCGTTGGTCTCGTCGCAGATGGGATAGACTCGATGTCTGACACACTCATCTCCTTCCTAGTGTGGCTTGGCTTGAAGACATCCAGGAAAGCCCCAGACAAGCGATTTCACTTCGGCTACTACAAGATTGAGAGCTTCGTTGGGTTCGTAGGGGCAATCGGACTAGTTGGAGTGGGTGCAGCAATCTTGTACCGGTCATATTTGGCTTTTCTCGACCCTAAGCCCCTCACGCTCCCCGCTCTTGCATTGGCTGTCCTGCTGATTGCTGGAACAGTTTCGCTCTACAGGGCTCTGAAGATCAGGAGGATAGCGAGTAGATACAACATCTCCTCCCTCAAGTTGGATGCGAACAACGCTGTCAAGGACAGCTCGGCCTCGTTTCTGGTCTTCTTCACGGTCTTAGCCTCGTCACTCGGATTTCACCAGATGGACGCTGTGGGAGGCATGGCCGTGGCTTTCTTCGTCTTCTTCATTTCCTACGTGGCGATAAGAGAGACATCTCTTGTCCTTCTAGATGCCTATCACAATCCTGCGCTGGTCGAGGACATACGCGCTATCGTTGAAGGCGAACAAGGTGTGAAGGTGAGAGACATCCTCCTTAGAGCAGCGGGTCCTTACGTGCATGCCGAGATACACATCAAGGTGCCCGCATCCACGACGGCTGCACAACTCGACGCGCTCAATAGCAGCATCGAATACTCTGTCAGACAGGAATTTGACGGCGTTCAGAGAGTCGTTGTCATATCAAGTGCGTTCAAAGACTAACTGCGTCAGCGCGCACGCTAACAATACCAACGAGATAGCCGGCCACCACTGCCAACATTCGCGCGCTGGAACCCCTTCAGGCGGGACTGCCTGCGGGGGGAAGAAACGAACCTGTATGGCAGCGACTCCCGTCGGGCCCGCGAAATCGCAAAAGGAGTTCAGAATGGACTCTAATAGACTCGAAGCGTCTTATTCAGGAGCTCCGAGACTTTGAAGCAATTCCACCACCTTTGCTTGCGAACAGAGCCTTGCAACCTTGAGCGCAGTATGCCCATTCTTCGCTTGCACTGCGAAATCAGCGCCCGAGGAAAGGAGTACTTTGACGGCTTCAAGATCGCCCCACTGGGCCGCGAACATCAAAACACTGTTCCCTTGGTTGTCCTGCGATTGGACGTTGGCTTTCATCTCAATCAATGTCTTCAACAGTTGAGTTCGCCCGAAGTAAGCAGCAAGTGCCAGAGGGGTGTACCCGGAGCTGTCCTTTGATTCAATGTCAGCCCCCCTCGCAATCAAGTCTCTGGCAATGTCTATCCTTGAAATAATGACGGCATGATGAAGCGTGTTGCCTCCCTTTGGAGGCACAAGGCCTGGAGGTGAGTCGCATTCCTTGATGCGAGCTCCTGAGTACTTTATTGTATCGATGACCTGTTTCTGGAGGTTGGCATCACCCGACGCAGTGCTCACGTCGAGGGGGTCGTCAATCTGCTTGGCGATTCCAAGCAAGAGCGTCAATTGAGGCAGGGTAAGGAATACAGGTGTAGGATTCCCAAAGGTCAGAAAACAGATTCCACCGTCTGGAAAAATGTGTAGGTGGTCAGGCAGTCCGCCAGAGATTCCTTTCTTGAGCTTAGTGTCTACAAGTCTGAAATTCGTGATGAAGTTCTGTCCTGATTCAAAAAGTGGGTTGATTGGCGAGTCCTTTCTAACGTCCTTTTCCAAGAAGCTTACTCCGTGGACTCCGCCCCGGGTTATCAGCCAGAACGACCTGTATCCAGGGTGAGGAAGGGGAAAGGTGGTAGCGAGGGGCATCATAGGCAGGTAGCCTTGAGCGCTTCCTACCAATGCAAAGCTAGCCGCGGCTGTGGGAACATGGAAACCCGCACCAATGATTCCGCCGCCTTCATCGGTGTACAGGCTGGCATGTCCATCATGAGCGGACACGAATGTGATTGCACCTCCTGTCTCCAATCCGAGTTCCATCAAGACCGCAATCACATCTGAAGGATCACGCGGAGCGGAATCTTTCGATACCATGGTGCCATCGAGCCATTGGGTCCTCAGGTTCGCGGTGACTTCCTTTGATGGAGGGTATTCTCGGGGTTTCTTGGCGAAGGGGTTCAAAGGCATTGCCAGCCCCCAGAGGAAACTCCCAGCCTACATATTGCTATCATAACCGTGGAGTGGAAGCGGTCTCTTTCCCTCTCGAGTTCGAACCCATCGGGGACCGGACCCGTGATTCGTAACCAAATCCAGCACGAAAAACGCTCCGACTCCCGTCGGGCACGAACCCGAAGCACGGCGGATAAGGTGGGGCATTGCACCATCCATCAGAGATCCCCCCCAAGGATCAAGGTCAATTGCGAGAGGACTCGCTTACAGCTAATCTGGGTCCATCTTTGCACCGTTTGCGGAGCGAATCCCTCCGGGCCCGCCAAGTCCCTTCATCTGTTCGCAACTTGGGGCGCCTACCTGAACTGCAAAGTCCCGGCCAGGGTGCCTCTTTGCCTAGAGTGAAGCCGGAGCTTCCGCAGAGAGGAGTCTCCACTGCGCTGTCCTCGGCGTACTTCCACATGAAGGACATCTGAGGCGCGCGGACGGTGGCGCGGGGCTGCACCTATGCGGAAGAAGGAAGCGGGTGACGCCCGTGCTACCGATTTCTTGGATATTCCTTTAATCTACGGCTAGGCAGCGATGGTCCGAATGACGTATTGGTATCCTTGAAAGAACGAGAAGTCATAGACTGGTTACTCGAAGAGGACCAGCCCTCTGTTCGCTACCGCGCACTGCGTGACCTGCTCGACCTCCCGCAAGACGATTCGGATGTGAGGGACGCTCTCTCTGGCATACCGAGGCTCGGGTGGGCGGCAGAAATTCTGAAGCTGCAATCGCCCAAGGGCTGGTGGGAGAGCGGAAGGAATCTGTATTGGCCGAAGTATAGCGCCACAAACTGGAGAGCTCTGGTTCTCTCAGACCTCGGCCTTACAAAGGAAGACCCTCGTGTAGAAAAGACCGCTGAGCTGATTCTTCACAAGTGGCTGTTTCGTCCATGGACGAAAGAGGAGAGCGAGGTTTGCATAGTCGGGAACACCGCGCGCATGCTCACCCGATTCGGGTATGGGGACGACCCCCATGTGAAGAGACTCTTTCATAGCCTCACGGAGAGCCAGAAGGAAGATGGCGGGTGGCACTGCTTTGGAGGGGACAAGGGCTCGCTTGACTGTTGGGAGGGACTCGCCGCCTATGCTACACTCTCAAAGTCAAGAAGAACCAGGAGAATCATGAGGTCAATCGAAAGAGGTGCAGAGTTCTACTTGGAACGGAGGCTGTATGATGACGGGGAGAGGAGATACCTCCCGTGGTTCAGGTTTCACTATCCGGTCCACTACTATTACGATATCTTGGTCGGGCTTGATGTCCTCACGCGGCTCGGGTATGGTGATGATGAACGGCTGAGACCAGCGCTTGAGATACTCAAGGAGAAACGCTCGGTGGATGGAAAGTGGTTGCTTGACAAGGTCCATCCAGACTTGGGAAGGGGCGCGAATTATGGTCCATTCAAGAAACCCTCCAAGCGATTTACTCTTGAGCAGGAAGGGGATCCTAGCAAATGGATCACCCTTACCGCTATGCACGTGCTGAAGAGAATCGAGGGGATTTGAGTACGCTCCACACACACGACCATCTGCTCTCTGTTCCACTCTTGTGTCAGGCCATCGGCTTGGGCCACTTGTAAGCGAGCCAAACGATTGATGCCGCGATGACTACCTTTGTCGCCGACATCAGTAGCACTGGTGCGTATATGTCGGTAAGAGCCTGAGTCAGCACTAGGAATTCCAAGATGGCGATGATTGCCCCGACGACTACGTTTGCCCAGCGATTTGTCGAATGCTTGAGACTCAGAGAAAGGAAGGCCATTGTTATCACAACCAAGAACATGACTCCGAAAATGAGCGAATCAGATTCCACGCTCGACCCTTGCAGTATTCCAGCTCGTATCTGGTCAATCGTGCCGGGCCTGCTTGCCGCAGGCGTCAGGGGGGACATCCACAGGTTTTCTCCTAACACCCCCTTTCTAAAACAACAACGGCGTGTGGCACATAGAGGGAGCTCAGATTCTTATGTAGAAAGTGAAAATATCTCCAACTTACTTAAATAGAGTCGCTTGAGCGCGTTCCTTCTTGCTACAAGAAAGAGGCGGTATTGCGCGTACGGCTATAGCCGCTATCGTTATCATCATCGTTGCAGTCGCTGGCATCAGTGCATACTTCGTCCTCACGACTTCATCGACCCCGACCACGACTTCATCAACCACCAGCAGTTCAACCGCGACAACCACGAGTTCGACCTCGACGTCCAGCTCCACGCATACCACCGCCAGCTCCACGAGCACGACTCAAACAACCGCATCATCTTCGAGCACATCCACCAGCACTCTGTCGACGTCTTGCACGACGACCTCCACCTCGACTCAGCCTGCGAGCGTCATCATACCGCTGCTCAATGCTTATTCAGCCGTCACTCAGACTTTCAATGGCACTTTGAACGGAGAATCTTCCAACTTCACAGCGAGCTACACCGTGGTGCATGTGAATTCGACGACATACGAGGTCAACATCGTCGACAAGGTACCCGGTCAGACCTATTCGACGACGGTATGGCTTCTAAAGGACGGGACCGTCGTAGCGCTAGACCTTGCTGGGCATAACTTCACAGGCGCGTCAGCTAGTACGCACTTCCAGACCTACTTCGCTCCGTGGGAGCAAGATATCGAATTCGGGCAGCAGATAACCACGTCCACATCATTCTCCTTCTTCCACTCCGCCGGGACCTCGACGGTGACCCTCGGACCAAGCACGTTCACTGTGACCAACTACGCCGCAAACTCGCTTCCGGAGACCATTTCACTATGCAATGGCGATAGTGAAACCCTGACCACCGCCGGTAGTTTCTCTGTGGGGACACCAAGTGGGTCGAGCTATCCGCTCATAACCTACATAGATGTTGCAGGCTCGGGAACAATCGGAGGTGCACCGTCGACCTACAGCTTCATAGCCCAGATAACCTCGGTCAAAGTGGCCTGAGAGATAGCGCCGGCGGATCGAGCGTCCGATTGCAACCCTCTCCTTCGAGTGTCCAAGGGACAGGCGGTCTCGCCCCCCTTCTTCAAAGACGGCTGGAATCCACTTTCAGAACCTGTTCAGGGGCTGGCCCCACCGGGCCCTCTACACACTCATCCGCCCGTATGTTGGGGCGCCTACTCGAACCGACAAGTCCCGGCCAGGGCATACCACTCCACCATCCCACAGTCTGCTATCCGATAACGGCTTTATCATTCAGTTCTCTCATTGCGGCCTTGGGGTCTTCTCCCCGTTGACGTAATAGAAATGGGTGGGTGTATTCGAGACTCTGGTCTTGATTCCCTTCCTGAGGAAGCATTCCTTGATCTCGTCGGGTGAGTAGAAGTGTTTGAATACCTTGAACTCTCTGCTGTCATTCAGGGTCCGCGTAGCAATCTCTCCGCCAGGGCGGTCAAGGATTTCATAGCTCATCGCCACTCTTTGCTGGTCGACAAAGAATACTCTGCCCCCCAGTTTCAGACAGCGGGATACTTTCGAAACGAATTCATCCAGTCTCGAACTTGGGACGTGTGATATCCAGAAGGAAAATGCTACCGCATCATAGGCCATGTCAGGGGTCCAGTCGTAAAAGTCTGCCAGGACGTATCTCACTTTGGGGTTCCCCTTGAGTCTCGACATGCTTCTCTCAATCATCTCCTGAGAGGAGTCTAGAGCCGTTACTGAAGCGGCATTCTTCACCAACTCCTCCGTCAAGATACCGGTGCCAGATGCGATTTCAAGCACATCGCCTACGAGCCTGCTCGAATCGAGAGCGTCGATGACGGTCTGGGCGTCAGCGAACCAGGATGCGTCCGGTTCGGAACTTCCTTCGTACTCGCCCGTCCGGTGGGCCCAATCGAAGTATTGTGATGCTCTTTGACGATAGTACTCCTTCGTCTCCTCAAGTATGTGATTCACTTCGTTTGAGTCGTCCCTCATAATTGATCCAACCCTCCCGCGAGCTGCTCTGAGCATCCGGTTAATTGATGATTTGATTAGACACAGGGGCGGACCCCACTGGGCCCCGACCGCGCTTAATCAGCCGCAGACTTTACAGCGTCAAGAGGAGGCCAAGACTAAATATCACGAAGCTTCTTCTATTGGCAAATGAAGGAGACCAGGAGGCAGCCCCTGGGATTCTACTTCTTTCCCGGGACGAAAGGCTTTCACATCGTCGCAAAACTCGGGGATGTCCCGGGTGCCCTCTACGGCGTCCTCGGGCTCCTGCACGAGCGCGTGGACTTTGTAAACAGCACCAGCTACAGCCTTGGGGACGGAAGCGCAATCTGGAGCGGCTTTGGGAAGTCGCTTTTGAAGGACGAAACCAAGGAGAAGCTGAAAGAGCTGATTGAGCGGTCGCCCTTGGTTCTGGAATGCGAAGTGGAGCAGAGTGCCTACGGTCTACTAATCGACTCTTTCCATTCCGGGGTCGATATTGCTCCCGACAGACCGGGAATCGTCTTCCCCGCTATAGGGATCGCCCGGGTTTACGACCGCTTGGCGCAAACCTTCGGCAGCGGGGGAGAAATGATACTTTTCGAAGAAGGCTCTGCACTCGGCAGATCGACCGGTCAATACTTGAACGCAAGACTTGGTCACGCTTACCTCGACTGGAAAATCAAGGCGCTGTTGGGCATGTACTGGGTCCAGGGCTGGGGGTCTGCAAGCCTGGAGGTCGAGAGGCCCAACACCCGGTTCAGGGTTACGGTCCGTGATGATTTCGAGTGCGCTGGAGGGGGGAAGGACAGAAAGGGGTGCGGTTTCTTGAGAGGCCATCTTACGAGCACGATTTCGACGCTCTCCGGCAGAGAGTTTGAGGGCGAAGAGACCAAGTGCAAGTTCCGTGGAGACTCTTTCTGTGAGTTTCTCCTGTCCAGAAAGGAAGCTTAGGGAACGGCGGAGGAGCCGAATCTTGACGACCCTGATTCAGGGGGTCAGGAGCCGGGTTCTTGACAGAGCCGACATGAATCACAGATTCAGGCCAGGGCGTACGACTCTGCCATCTCCTTCTCATGCCTCCCCACAACGGCTTTATCATACGACTCGATGCTTGACTGAAAGGAAACCTTGTCCCAGAGCGAGCGGAGACTCGCGGCAATAATGTTCACGGATATCGTTGGATACACAGCCCTGACTCAGAGGGACGAATCCCTGGCGATGAAGCTTCTTGAAAGGCACAGGGAGCTCATCCGTCCCGTCTTTTCGAAACATTCGGGGCGCGAGGTGAAGACGATTGGCGACGCATTCCTCGTCGAGTTTGACAGCGCCCTGGAGGCCACCGAGTGCGCCGTCGAGATGCAAAAGACTCTCCACGAGTTCAACGAAACTGCTACCAATAGAGTCCTCGTGAGGGTGGGGGTACACGTAGGAGACGTCATCCATAGGGATGGTGACGTGTATGGCGATGCCGTAAACATAGCCTCGCGGATCGAGCCCCTCGCCTCGGCTGGAGGCATATGCATCTCCGAGCAGGTCTTCGACCAGGTCAGGAACAAGGTTCCATACGAGTTGGTCAAGCTCCAGCCAAGAGAGCTCAAGAATGTTGCATTCCAGATCGACGTCTACAAGTTAGACCTGCCTTGGGAGGCAGGCATGAGGCCCGAGTCAGAATACGACAAGCATCGCCTGGCCGTCCTGCCCTTCGCCAACATCAGCCCAGACCCCAACGATGAGTACCTCGCTGACGGGATGACCGAAGAACTGATCACTGCGATGTCGCAACTCCAGGGTCTGCAGGTCCTCGCAAGAACATCGGTGATGAATTACAAAGGAGGGGGAACGAAGCTCTCTACCATCGGCGACGAACTCAGGGTCGGGACGGTCCTAGAAGGCAGCGTGCGCAAGGCTGGGAACAGGGTACGAGTGACCGCCCAACTGATAGACGTCCCCACCGAATCGCACGTCTGGTCAGACAAATACGACAGGGAGCTAGATGACATCTTTGCGATTCAGAGCGACATAGCGAATAAGATTGCGGAGGCGCTGAGGGTGAGGCTCGCTCCGGTTCAGAGACCGGCTGGGAAGCACGCTGAGATCATCGAGGCCTACACGCTCTACCTGAAGGGGCGATTCTACTGGAACAAGAGGGACAAGGAGGGGGTCTTAGGATCGCTGAAGCTGTTCCAGGCAGCGATCGGGATGGACCCCGACTACGCGAGGGCGTACTCTGGGCTGGCCGACGCCTACTATATCGCCGCAACCTACGGTTTCATCGATACGGCTGAGGGACTGGCAAAGTCGAATGAGGCGGCAATGAAGGCGTTGGAACTGAATGACATGCTCGCCGAGGCTCATGCATCATTAGGGGTCAACCTATACGGCGATTTGAGGTACGAGGAGGCTCAACGGGAGCTCCGTAGGGCGATCGAGTTGAACCCCAGCTACGCCTCAGCTCATCACTGGTACTCTCTATGTCTGCAAGACATGGGAAGGGCAAAGGAAGCGATGGAAGAGATTGAGAAGGCCCATGAGTTAGACCCGCTGTCTCCAGTGATCACACTTAATGTGGGAGGCGCGCACGCCTATTACGGAAGGCTGGACGAAGCGATTGCAATACTTGACAAGCTGATTGAGAACGAGCCTGCCTTTGCCAACTCCTACTTGTATCGTTCTTACGGTTTCATGTTGAAGGGCATGAAAGAGAGGGCTTACGCCGATCTGGAAGCCTTTCGTAAACTTGCCCGAGATGAAGACAGATACAAGTGGGCACATGCCATCCTATACGGATGGTTCGGAGAAGGAGAGAAGGCTTTGCCGATGATTGAAGAACTCATCCAGAAGGTTGGTAACTCATCAATCTTGGAGTCAGATATCGCTGCCTGCTACGCGGTTCTAGGCGACAGAGATGAATTCTTCAATTGGATCGATAAGGCCATATCTGCGAAGATGATTACGGTGGTAGAGCTTCGGTCTTCTCCTCTCTACGACAAGGTGAGGGAAGACCCACGCTTTCCTGAGATCTTCAAGAAGTTGGGCCTTCCCTACTGAGCAGTTAGCACGAATCAAATTGGCAGCAGTTTCCTGGCGTCAGGATTCGCTTAGAAGATTAAGCGGCTCCCTCCGAGCCTGTCCAATCCTTGACGCGGTCCCATGTTGGGGCGCCTACCTGAACTGACAGGTCCCGGCTAGGGCGCCTCTTTGCCTAAAGTGAAGCCGGAGCTTCCGCAGAGAGGAGTCTCCACTGCGTTGTCCTCGGCGTACTTCCACATGAAGGACATCTGAAGCGCCCGGCTGGTGGCCAGGGGCTCTCCCGCGACTACATCTGCGCCTGGAGCGCACTGTCACGCCCGTTCTCGATGCGGGCATAGTCGAAGCTGTCTGTTCCGTATCACACGGTTGCGGGCGTTCGAACCGCCTCGGAGGACCCTGCGCCTCGTCTTTCACGGTGTCAGATACGTGGCGTCCCAGCTTTCCGCCAGCAGGGCGAGGTTCACCCGCCCGCCGCCCTCGAGCCACAGAGTCACCGGCAGCTGACGGCCGGCGTTTTCCATCACGTAGTAGACGACGGGGCCGTGGATCATGATCGGACCCGAAACCATCTGTATGGTGCCGTTGGGCAGCGACCAAGGAATAGTCTGGCGGGTGAAATACGAGGAGTTGATCGTCTGGTTGCCTATGCCCACCTGCACTATTGGCGAAGCTATCGAACCGTTCAGCGGTATCACGGCCGACAGGTTGGATTCCAGGACCCTCCCAGACGCATAGAACGTCGTTTTCATCGCGATCAGGCCGCCGTTTGGCACTTGCTCGGCCACGGGGCTTTCCTCGACCGCCATGCTCCCGCGCACGACGTCCCCGTCGCTGAGGCTCACGTCGACCAGGACAGAGCTCACCGACCCGACGTAGTCATGGATGACAGAGTCGTTGATGGCATAGAACCCGATACCGCAGGAGTCCTCCCCGTAACACACGACGACGTAGACGGTGCTTCCCCCGCCCGCGGGAACCTGGTTGAGCGCGTAGGGCCCCATGTTTATGCTGCTGACCGAGACGTTGAACAGGCGCCCGGTGACGTTGAAGTAGCCGAAGACTGCATCCGCGAAGACAGGAACCTCGTTGACCTGGCTGACCGTCCCACCGTTCAAGGGGAGAACTGCCCCAGTAGTCGAGGGAAGAGCGGGGTTGGACACATCCGCTACAAGGGCCACGGCAAGGACCATGCCCGCCACCACAGCAGCAGACAGGACAGGAAGAAGGCGATCCCCGAGGGTCTCCACAATCTGGCGATGCCCAGAAGTTTTCATGTAAACCTTGAGCGATGGCGGCCGGAGAGCAATGGGGGGCAGGGCGACAGGCAAGAGAAGCATAGGCTATTCAAGAAACCCCTTCCGTCTTTCTTTCGGTCTCTGTCAGCTCCAGACACTCGCCAGAGACTTTGCTGTTATGAACGCTCATGGAGTACAAATTCACAAATGTGGTCCTCTGAACCATGCATAGTTATATCGAAGCCTCTACTCAGCTATGGCTTGAAGGTGAGGGTCTTGAAGAAGATGGCGGGTGGCGTCATCGCATTCTGCGCACTCGTACTGCTACTCTTGGGAGCACCGGCCGGATACGCAATAATCCAAGGTCACTCTCCCTCCCCTCTCATCATACAGGGTCATTCCCCGATAGTCATGCTCGTCACCGACCCGTACGGCAATCAAATAGGATGCACCGCCGTGCCGTGTACGTCGACTGGGTCGCCCAATTTCGTGAACACAATGCCCGGTTCTGAAGCCCCCGCGACATACGACTTTCCGAGCAACAACATCACGATAACGAGTCCGTTCATTGGAACGTGGACAGTGAAGTACATAGGGACTGGCACTGGGGAGTTCACGATCACAGCGACAAGTTGTCCGGCTTACGAGGGTCCCATGTACATGACCGATGGAGAGTTCGGATGCGAGGAACCCCAGACCCTCACCATACTGAGCGGTTCTGTGACCGCGGGGCAGTCAGGATCGGGCACATTCGTTCTTAATGGAGACGGGTCCATGTCACAGAGTTCGTTTACAATACCGGAGTTTCCCGTGGGGGTTCCGGTTGTAGTGTCGGTGCTTCTTGTCGGGATTATTGCCCTGAGAGCATTCGACTCAAGGCGTGGCGCCCGAAGCTTCTAGGACCGTCTTAAGGGAATCCTGAGCCCTTCATCACCTGACGGCACGGGCGCCCCTTTCTCCTTGCCCTTCTCCAATCTTGAGAACGCCAATCTTCCCTAAGATTCCATCGAACCTCGGGTCCGAGCGGAAGAGTTCAAACATCGGATCGTGGAGCAGTGATTCAATTTCAGCCGACCTGTCCTCTACGGCTCGACCGATTGAAGCAAAGAACTCTTCCCTGTTGTCCAGGGTAGCGTGGAGTATCGCCAGATAATAGGGCGAGACGTATTCAGTTTTGGAGAGTGCGCTGACTTCGTCAAGCGTTTTTTGAGCTACTTCTCGCTCGCCTAGAATGACGTGAACATAGGCGGAGATGCACTTGACACTGACCGCGCCTGACGAAAGCTCAAGGGCTTTTTTCATGTCAGCCAGTGCTTCTTCCCTTCGCGAAATCCTTGCAAAGTAGACTCCTCGGTTCAATAAGAGCGGAACGTTCTCTGGGTCGGACTTGAAGGCCTTGTCCCATTCAAAGAGAGCTTCCTCACTCCGGTTGAGGTAAAGATAGACGCTTCCGAGACACATGGCAATCTGCGCAGACAACGGATCTGCCTCCTGAGCCTTCTCCAGTTCTGTGGCCGCTTCTTCGAACTGGTCGGATATGAGAAGATTCATCGCGTACCAATGGCGTGCCTGCGCGTAGCTCTGATTGAGGGAGATGGCGATCTCGTACTCTTTTCTCGCACCCAAGAAATCATAGTGGTAGGTCTCTAGGAGAAAGCCAAGACTTACGTGAGCCTCGGCAAGGTTGTCATCGAGCTCGAGAGCCCTTGACACGAACTCCTTCGCCTTGGCGTAGGCCTCCTTTGTGTCATGGTATCCGTATGAACCCCTCAGGAAGTAGGAATCGGCGAGGCCAGCGTAGGCCCTGGCGTAGCGGTTGTCCTTTGCGATAGCGTGCTCAAAGTACGCTGCGGCTTCCTCCATGGCCTGCTTGGTTCGTCTGTGCATGACAAATCGTCCCTTGAGGTAGAGATTGTATGCATCGATGCTCTCGGTTTGTTTCATCGTGATCCTTTCCTTTTCTCTGGCCCGCAGTTTTGCCTTGAGATTTCTCGAGACCTTTTTTGCAATGTCGCTTTGAACTGTGAAAATGTCGTCAAGCTCACTGTCGTAGCTGGCCGCAAAAACATGCTCTTCTGTTCCCCCGTCGATTGCCTGGACCGTGACACGGACCCTGTTGCCGGTCTTCCTGACACTGCCTTCAAGGATTGATCCAACATTCAACTCTCTTGCAATTTCGGAAACCCTCATTGTTGTCCCCTTATAGCGCATGACCGATGTCCTAGCAATTACCCTCAGATCCTTTATGTTGGATAGCACTGCGATCAATTCCTCAGTCATGCCGTCTGCGAAGTACTCGTCCTGAGCATCCTGGGCCAGGTTAGTCAGTGGAAGGATGGCCAGCCTTCTCCTGAGCGGAATCGCCTCCGATTCTGGGGGCCGTGAAAGAACCCTGGGGACAGGCTCCCAAGGTAGGGCAATCTGGAAAACATCGACGGGATAGAGGACGTTCTTGAGCTTGACTTGCTCGAGTTTTATCATCTCATACGTTAGCTTGTTTCTCAACTGATCATAGACCTGTTCAGAAACGCAAATGCCTCCAGGTTCGGCAAGAGGCTGAATTCTCGAAGCAATATTGACCGCATCGCCGAAGACGTCGTTCTCCCTGTATACTACATCCCCCAGATGAACTCCAATTCGAAGCTTGATCTTGTAATCACCACTACTGGATTGTTTGTTGTAGTTGTGCAATGACTCCTGGATTTCCACAGCACAGAGAACCGCCTCCAGTGCACTTTCGAACTCTATCAGGAAAGCATCGCCTATGGTCTTGATTTCCTTGCCGTGATGTTTTGGAAAGATGGGCCGCAGGAGCTCATTGTGTTTCTGCAGAACCTGCATCGCAAACGATTCATTATTCTGTGTGAGCGCCGTGTAGCCCACAATATCGGTAAACATTATTGCAGCGAGTCTTCGCTCGCCGTCTGGCAACTGGTATCCCTAGCGTGTTCGAGTTCGTTAGAGGATAAAACCGTTTGCGGCGCTTTGAAGAAGGCCAGGTAGGCAGTGAACGGAAGGTGAGCAAGACCGTGCAGGTTAGCGCGCGTGCATAAAGAGGCCCGAAGAGTGGCTACGTGGGCTCTTGCGTCGTGACCCAAGTGCCTCGGGCTAGCCGCTGAATGTCTCTGACGGCTCGGGATAGACGACGCTGGTGACGAGGGTCTTTCCGCAGTTCACGCAGTTCACCACTGTCTCGAAGCATTTCTTGTGATACCTGGAGCCACACTCGCATTCGATGTAGGGCTCGGGCTCCTCGCTCTCCAGAATCGACCTGATTTCCCTACCGCAGTACATGCAAGTCCTCATGTGTTTGACGATGTCCCTGAGGGTGAAGATGCCTACGATCTTGCCGTTCTCGGTTACGAGCATCCTCCTGACCTTCTTCCTGTTCATCACGTCCACAGCTTCGCGGAGCGGCCTGTCCTTGTCGATCGTTACCGGAGGGGATGTCATTACGTCCTTCACCTTGATGGACTTCGGGTCCAAGGGCTTGACGACCACCTTCCTCATTACGTCCCTTTCAGTGAGAATCCCGATGCTCTCGCTTCCCCTGGTGACCACGACGCTGCCCCTGTGGTTCTCGACCATCATCTTGGCTGCGTCGTAGACCGACCTGTCCTCGTCGATTTTGATCAGGTCGCGTCTGGCAATACTGCCTGCCGGGAGGTCAAGAACCATAGTCTTCCGCTCTTCTGGATTTATTTAAACCAGAGATTCGTCGGTTCTGTAGCATGAAAATCCAGGCGGCGGTATTGCACCGGCCAAATGGAAAAATCAGAATAGAAACAGTCGATCTTGCGGAGCCGAGACATAATGAACTATTGGTGAAAATCGCCGCCTGCGGCGTCTGCCACACAGACGCGGTCCAGCTTAAAGGTGCCGGGTATTATCCCATTATACTCGGACACGAAGCTAGCGGAATCGTGGAGGCAATCGGCGACGGCGTAACCGACTTCCAAATCGGCGACCACGTGGCACTTTCCTACGACTCTTGCGGAGAATGCGAAGCCTGCAAAGACGACAGACCCTACGACTGCGAACACTTCCGCCATCTGCTGTTTCGCGGGCTGCGGCTCGATGGGACTTCGCCGCTTTCCATAGACGGAAAAACAGTCGCAGCCTTCTTTGGTCAAGGCGGGTTTGCCACATACTCCGTTTGCAGCGTGCGCAACGCGGTCAAGATCGACCCTAAACTTGACCTGCGCATGCTGGCGCCCCTCGGCTGCGGCGTGCAGACCGGCGCAGCTTCCGTGTTGGTTTATTTTAAACCGAAGCCAAACGAATCCATTGCCATTTTCGGCGCCGGAAGCGTCGGACTTTCCGCTGTCCTCGCCGCAAAGGTCGCCGGGTGCAGCCCCATCATCGCCGTTGACTTCATCGACTCAAGACTGGAGCTTGCGAGGGAATTCGGCGCGACACACGTCATCAGTGCGAAAACCACGCCGGGTATTTCGGCGGCGCTTCGTGGGATCTCCAACAGCCTACAGTATGTGTTTGACACCAGCGGCAATCAACACCTGCTCGATGTTGGCGTTGAAGTACTCGGCGAAAACGGAAAAGGCGGTCAGGTCGCCTACGGCGGCGACGCGCATTTAAGCGACAGAGACATTGAAATGGGTAAGACCTGGATACACCTGACCGAGGGCTGCGCCGTACCGCAGGTGTTCATTCCACAGATGATAGAGCTCTGGAAGCAGGGCAGATTCCCGTTCGACAGGATGATAACCTATTTTGACTTTGACAAGGTGAATGAAGCCTTCGAGGCAAACCACAACGGCAGCGCAGTCAAACCGGTTCTGATTATGGCGTGAACAATTTTAGGAAAGGAAAACGCAAATGAAAGAACCGGAAGTCGGTTTCGCGCATCGATTTGCTGGTGAAGCCCAAGCGGTTTTAAGAAACCTCTCTCAGGTAGCGTCACCGGTGGTGCATTCACTACGCAGCCGCTCCGTTCCCGTCGTAAGGTGGTGCCCGCACACGGGCGTCTGAAGATGGGTAGATTTCTCTGAGCAACGAAGACAGCCAAGACCAGCAGTCCTACTGGAGCGTTCCGGCTTCTGAGTTTCTTCAGCGACTTCGGACGACGGCAAAAGGCCTGACGGGCGATGAAGTCAGGAGACGACTCAAGCAGTACGGTCCGAATCTTCTGAAGCCCAAGAAGAGAACGGACGCGCTTGCGCTTCTGCTCGCCCAGTTCAAGAGCCCACTCACTCTCATCCTGATCTTTGCGGCGGGCGTGTCACTCTACCTCGGCGATTCACTGAATGCGTCCATCATACTGGTGATCATCTTCGCGAGCAGCCTCCTTGGATTCTGGCAGGAGAGAGGCGCGGCCAACGCTGTAGAAAAGCTCCTGGCGGTCGTGCAGACCAAAGCGACCGTGCTTCGCGACGGAGATCAGAAGGAGATCCCGGTCGAGGGAATCGTGCCCGGAGACGTCGTCCTGCTCAGCGCTGGGGACCTGATCCCCGGAGACTGTCTGGTCCTGGAGTCAAAGGACCTCTTCGTAAACGAAGCGTCCTTGACGGGAGAGACCTTCCCCGCCGAGAAGACGGTCGGGATCCTGCCGCTGGGGACACCGCTCAGCCAGCGGACGAACAGCCTCTTCATGGGGACCGACGTGGTCAGCGGCAATGCCCGGGCGGTCGTCGCAGGAACCGGGTCAGAAACCGAGTTCGGCAAGATCTCGGACCGGTTGAAGCTCAGGCCGCCTGAAACAGAGTTCGAGCACGGCGTCCGGCGGTTCGGGTATCTCCTCATGGAGGTCACGCTTGTGCTGGTGGTCGCCACCTTCGCGATAAACGTCTACTTCGCCCGTCCGGTGCTGGACTCCCTTCTCTTTTCCCTGGCGCTCGCAGTCGGGCTGACGCCTCAGCTGCTGCCCGCGATCATCAGCATCAACCTGGCTCGCGGAGCCAAGAACATGGCGAACGAGAAGGTGATCGTCAAACGGCTTGCGTCCATCGAGAACTTCGGCAGCATGAACGTGCTCTGCTCCGACAAGACCGGCACCCTGACGGAGGGCGAAATACGAATACAGTCAGTCGTCGGTTTTGACGGCAAGGAAAGCGAGAAGGCGCTTCTCTACGTCTATCTCAACGCCTTCTATCAGACGGGATTCACAAATCCGATCGATGAAGCGATTCGGGCCAATCGTCTCAATCTGCCCGGTTACACGAAACTGGACGAAGTTCCGTACGACTTCATCCGCAAGCGGCTCAGCATCCTTGTGGCGAAGGACGGTACGAGTCTGATGGTAACGAAAGGGGCCCTGCAGAATGTGCTCGGCGTCTGCGCTTCGGTCGAAACCTCGGAAGGAACGGTCGTAGAAATCGCTGAGGCGCGAGGGGAGATCCAGCGGCGCTTCGAGGATCTGAGCGACCGGGGTCTTCGCGTCCTGGGTATCGCCTACAAGAACGCCGAAACTGGCAGGCTCATCACCAAGGACGACGAAATCGGGATGACCTTCGTGGGATTCCTTGCTCTCTTCGACCCGGCCAAGCCCAAGATCGCTGAGACCATCGGCGAGCTGAAGCATCTCGGCATCTCGCTGAAGGTCATAACCGGTGACAACCGACTGGTCGCGCGGAGTATCAGCCAGCAGGTGGGTTTCCCGAGCCCAAGGATTCTGACAGGTCCGGAGCTTCGCGAGATGAGCGACGAAGCGCTGCTCGGACAGGTAGGTGGGGTCGACGTGTTCGCGGAGGTCGAGCCAAACCAGAAAGAACGAATCATCCTCGCGCTCAAGAAAGCGGGGAATGTAGTGGGATACCTTGGAGATGGAATCAACGACGCCTCGGCTCTCCACGCTGCCGATGTCGGTCTCTCGGTCGAGAGCGCAGTCGACGTCGCCAAGGAATCGGCCGACATCGTGCTGCTCGAAAAGGACCTGGGCGTGCTTGTGCACGGTGTGAAGGAAGGAAGGAAGACCTTCGCGAACACTCTCAAGTACGTTTTCATGGCGACGAGCGCGAACTTCGGGAACATGTTCAGCATGGCAGGCGCATCCCTCTTCCTGTCGTTCCTTCCCCTGCTGCCTAGGCAGATATTGCTCACCAATCTGATGACAGACTTTCCAGAGACGACAATCGGCACGGACAACGTGGACGCAGAGATGGTCGATCGGCCCAGGCGATGGAACGTGAGGTTCATCCGCGATTTCATGATTGTCTTTGGCATAACGAGTTCGGTGTTCGATTACCTCACCTTTGGAGTGCTGATTTTTGTCTTGCAGAGCTCGACCGACCTGTTCAGGACCGGCTGGTTTGTAGAATCGGTCATTTCGGCATCTCTGGTCGTGCTGGTCATTCGGACCCGAGGACCCTTCTTCAAGAGCACTCCCGGGAAGTATCTGTTGATGACCACCCTTGCAATCGTTGGCGCAACGCTCGGCTTTCCATTCACTCCGCTCGGATCTCTGTTCGGATTCACGCCTCCCCCAATCTCGTTCCTCTTCGCCATGGCGGCGATCGTGACGTTCTACATCCTCATGGCGGAGGCGGTGAAACGAATCTTCTACAGGAGAACAGGCTTCTGAAACTAACTAACTAGCTTGGCGTTGACACTGCCCCTTACTTCGAACTTAGCCTTTCCTTTGTTCTTCTCTTCCATTCATTGTGGCCAATGACTCCCCTATCTTCGAGAACATCGACCAATGATGAGAGCATGATTTCGAGCATTTCGACCTCTTCTCTCAAGTCGTCAGTGGCTTTGTTTTGTCTCCGCCGTTCCCTCTTGACGCTCAGTTTCATCCCCCCTAAATGCCCTTTCTTGATTTAGGAGAGGTCTGTCGCGGGTCGAAGTGGCAGCGTCAGTCTTCTGGTCTTCTTCTCACGTCTGGGCTCGAGCTTGGGAAGCCTGATTTCGAGAATGCCTTCGGCCATCTCTGCTGACACTTTTTCTGGATCTATGCTTTCGGGGAAGCCTATGTTTCTGCGGAACGTAGAGAAGGCCCTTTCCCTGTGCAGGTAGGTCTTTCCCTTCTCTTCCCTCTCCACGTCGGAATCAGCGGCCACTGACAACTCGTTTGGTCCGACTTCGATCGCCAGAGTCTCTTTCTTCAACCCTGGAAGCTCTGCCTTCACGACATACTCCGTGCCTGAGTCGATGACATCAACGTAGGGTATTCGTGTCGGCAACTCATACTCAACAGGCCACTCGAACCCCCTGAAGGGGTCCCAGGGAATCATACGAAACGTGTCTAACATCGTGTTTACTGAATTGATCCAACTGGTCTGAGGCTCTCTAACGGCAAGCGCAGGCTTCCTTGCCTTCTGAACGACTAGCGCTCCCGCTTTCTTCTTGGGCATGATTTTGGACATAATTGTCTACTCATCCCTAGCGGTGAAGCTTCGCCTTCATTCGCTTCAGATAGTCCACGAATCGGCTGCTTAGCGTCCTTCCCTGTCTGTTTGTCTCCATACACTTCACCGATTATTATAGGTCTTGCGCAGTATATAGATGCAAGGTATTTTTTGCGTTCAGATGCAATGCGCAGTCGAGTAGGCTCAAACGAATTCATGGCGCCTGCTGATGCTCTCTTTGCAGACTGAACCCTTGCCGCCGACGCGCTTGTTGCAGTGTTGACAGGCCATTTTTTCGTTGCCTTCTACGAAACTGTGCGACCCTCTAATTCGATGCGCTGGACAGCTTCCCCCACCAGAACCCTTAGACGCTCCGCAGTTCCTGCAAAAGTACATTTCGAGTTTAATCAGTTCGAGCCGATATAAGGCTGTTACGAGATATGGCCCCACTGGGCCTATCCCGCGAGGGGACGGGACGATGGGGCGCATCAGCTCCTGATGCACTTCTCACACATTCATTAAATAGGTGAACTGCAACCCGAATAATATGAGCGCGACTGAAAGGGTAAGAAAGGGCCTAAGCGATACCATCAAGAGCACAGAGGAGTTCATCGAAAGCACGAAGAAGTCGTTGCAGAGGGAACTCTCCAAGACGACGCCCAAGATTGAGCATGCCTTGGATCGACCAGTGGACGAAGCTGGGAGGGCGCTGTCGAGTGCGCTGTCGGCAATCGACAAAAAGGCAGGTCATGAGCAGATAGAGCTGCTAAACGGCTACAGAAAATTCTTGCAGGGACAGGTCGCATTCGTTGACAAGAGAATCAAAGCGATAAAGAACGAATGATTTTCGAGCAAGAGATTTACCTGTGACTGTACACCGCGGGTTGAATGCCCGGCGCCTTGGGGTGGTGGGCCCGTTGGGGTCTGTCACGTTTTCGCGGGGGACGCTTGCTCCAAGACCACCCTGCTGTTAGGCAGGGTCCCTGCGAACCTCCATCCCCGCGCAATTAGGGCGTCAACCAGTTCAACGACTGTTGGCTCAGGTTTTTTCACGGCGCGGCTGGAAAGAATCCACTCTCCGAACCCTGCTGGATGGCAGTCCTGGCGACCGCACCGCAAACTGGTTCAAGACCATGTTGCGTCAATGGTTTGTACCTATTTTCAGCATAAATCCCGGCCAGAACGCCTCACACAAGGGCCGCAGCGTCCCAAGACGAATTATGACCGCGGTAGCGAACCTACATTGGCCTAAGAGGGAGGTCGAGCCACAAACAGTTTCTTATGGCGCTGTAACAGTGTTGGCGTCCAATGTAACCTGGGTCTGTGCCAGCGCTCTACCGGTGAGCGTTGCGCCGGTGTTCAGCACAATCTGAGTTTGACACAATATGATTCCCTTGAAGCTGGACGTCGTTCCAAGGGTCGCTTGGCCGGCGACCTGCCAGAAGATGTTGCTAGCGTTGCAGCTGCCGCTCAGGGTAACGATGGCACCGTTGCCTACGGTGAGGTCTTGCGCAACCTGGAAGATGAAGACAGCATTCGCGTTGCCCTGGCAGTTGAGAGTGACACCAGTGTTTATCGTGACCCCCGTGCTCCATTTGTAGAGGCCAGGAGTAAGAGTCATCCCGCTAATATCTCCGGCGCCCAGTTCAGTAGCAGTAGGGTTTGTTCGTCCTGCGGCGTCGGTGTAAGCGGTTTGCATGTCACCTACGGCCGTGGTCAGCGTAGATGGAGTGGGAGCCGTATAGTCGGCCGCATATGCCTTTCCAGTCACAAGAGAGGATGTCGCAAATGTACCTGAGGAATCCAGTATCAACCCGAACCCAGTGATGGCAGTGCTGTCGATTGGACTCACTCCGATATCTCCAACAATCGAGGTGGCTCCAGTGGTTGAGATTCCAGACTTTGATAGAATCACGAAGTTGCCGGCCGTTCCAAGGTTCACTGGCGCCAGGGTTGCAGCGGTTGTAGTTGTCGAGCTCGAACTCGATGTAGTTGTTGTAGTCGGAGTCGTGGTCTTGGATGTAGTTGTTGTAGTCGGAGTCGTGGTCTTGGATGTAGTTGTTGTAGTCGGAGTCGTGGTCTTGGATGTAGTTGTTGTAGTCGGAGTCGTGGTTGCAGTTTTAGTTGTACTAGCCACAGAAGTGGGCTGTGCAATCCACATCCACCCTATCAACAGTGCTAGAAGAACAGCCGCAGAAACCGGAATCAAAACAGTGCGACTCATTTTCACTGTATATCTTGCCTAATCAAGCAGCGCACAATCGCGTTATATATTTTTCTTCAGCATGTCTTCGACCACGCTGACGGAGATCCCATTGGCTAATAAGGCAAGGGAATTGAACCCTTTCGGGGCTGAATCTCGTCGGGTCCTCAGAAATAGTTCAAGTCTGTCTTCCTTCACAGAGATTGGAGTGGAATGGTCTCTTTCCCGAAGACGGGTTCTATCCCGTTCCACACCCACTATGGCTAGGATGGATTCCTTGCCAAATCTCCCCTGGGAGAACAGTTCTCCGTCTGAATGCCGATTTGAGTCTCTCACGACTTCCTCGTCGTGTTTTCGCCCACGACTCAGCCAGAGGACGACGATAGTCATCACCAGTATCACAATCACCACGACTGAATCTGAGGTTCATGTCGATGGATTTGTTCTTCACGAAAAATATATACTTCTGGGGTTCGTCACATGTCTGGGTTCGTTAGGTGTTGGGGAAAGGGACTAGTCTGGCAAAGATTGCGACGATTTCGCTTGTCGTTTCTGTTCTCCTTATCGTGGGGGTTCAAGCAGGGTACGCCACATCCACACCTGTGAATCTCGGAACCGCCGCATCTTTCGCCGTTCTTGCATATTCGGGTATCACTAACACTGGAACCACCACAATCACTGGTAATGTAGGATCGTATCCTACTCCCTCAGAAACTGGATTCGGAACAGTAACCATCACTGGAACGAATTATCCTGCTGGCGCACCAACATCAACCCAAACCGACCTTGCTGCCGCGATAGTCCAAGCGGATGGATACTCCCCCACCACTATACTAACGGCTCTAGATGGCCAAAATCTTGTCGCAGGAGTTTATACTTCCGCATCTGGAACCTTTGGCTTGTCTGGCGGAGTCCTTATTCTGGACGGTCAAGGTGACACCAGTTCAGTCTGGATATTCCAAGCACCAGACGCCATAGCAGGTGCGCTTTCTACGACAGGTGGTAGCGTAGTCCTTGAGAACGGTGCTGATTCCTGTAACGTCTTCTGGGTGACAAGCGCAGGTGGTGCTACTATCGGCACGTCCACTGCTTTCGTAGGAACGATAATGGCTTACACGAGTGTCACACTTGCAACAGGAACAACTCTTCAGGGTGCGGCCTTAGCAAACACTGGCGATGTGACGATGGATACTAACACTATCTCAAACGCTTGCGTTACTGCCCCAATTACAACGACTTCAACTACTACCTCAACGACAACCACTAGTACCACGACCAACACTAGTAGCACGACCACCACGATTCATGGAGTACCGGAATTCCCATTCGGCTTCGCACTGATGGCGGCACTCGTGCTGCCTCTGGTCCTCCTGCTGAAAAGAAGGCTCGCTCCCTTGAGTTAACCCGGGGGAGGTTCACCTCCGCGCATTTGGCTCTCCGAAATCCCGCCGGGGATTTGCGCCAATTGCGAGATGACTCGAGCTTACAGCTAGGCGCGCGCGCCAAGCCCCACAGCGGCTCGATGGTGGACTTGAACGAGCCATGCTGGGAGCCAAACTTGGCGTAACAATTCCATCCTCCGTCAGGGAGCTGTTGGCTAACGAGCCAATCAGCCGCGCGCTCCAATCTGGCGTCACCGCCGTAGCCGAGCCGGCTGAGCGAAGCGACCAAATTGCCAGTCAGGTATACGTGGGGTCCAAACTTGTCCGCGCGCGCTTGGACCCGCTGTCTCCAGTGATCACGGTCAATGTGGGAGCCATGTACCGCCTAAGCGGAAGGCTGGACGAAGCGATTGCAACATACGACAAGCTGATCGCTTTCATGAACGGAACCGTCGTTGGACATCGATAGAGTTGGAAACCAGGTTGCGGCCGTCCTTCCTGTTACCGCAACTGGTCTTGCGAACGTGCTAGGTCGTCATTATCCTTCGACCTGCTTTACGCTTTCTGACAGGACCCTTTCCGCCAGGCGCCTCGGCGGCGCGCCTCTTGGCCGCTGTCATTCTCCCGCCTCTGCTTTTCTTTGCCATTTCTTGATTCTCCTCTTTCTAGTCTCTTTCCTTCAGAAGCAATATCTTACTTACCCGTGACTACGTTTCTTCCCGTGTAAAGCCGGTAGACGACGATGATCAGGGCGATGACCACAAGTAAGTTGATCAGACCTCCGCCGATCCCGCCGATGAATCCGAATAGCCAGAGAACCACGAGGACTATGGCTACGGTCCAGAACAGGTCCACCATCGTCTATCTACCACTTGACACCGAAGCTGTACTCGTGGCCGTTTGTGCTGAGACTTAGCGTTCCGGCCTGCGCGATGCCGGTCTTGTTTCCAGGAATCGTGGCCCAGGATACGGTTGCCTGATACGATTCGCGGTTTGGCAGTTGGACCGAGTATTGGCCATTGATGACTACAGCCAAGAACTTCTGGCCCGTGGCGGCATTCGTGAACTCCACACTCGCTGGATAGACGTCCGCCTTGTTTAGAGGAGAGAACCGGCCCGAGACCGTGACAGTCGGATACGCCTCTTTTGCTGGCATGATCCCAATCGACCCGAACTTCACCAGTGCTAAGGACCTGTCCCCATCTCTTACCTCTACCATGGATTCATTGTCCACGTTGACAGTCTCCGGGATGCGGAAGTTGAGCACTCCGTCACGTGGTAGTGGGAGCTCGGACCTTGCTACCCCGGCTGGGTCCAGAGCGCTAAGTTGCTTGCCATCGTAGGAAACCCTGCATCTTCCCACATAGCTGTTTCCCTTGACGATGATGGCCCAGTTGCTGGGGAAGGGCGAAGTAACTCGCTCCTTGAAAGTCTCGAGATATACCTCCGGCTGCAGCTTGTCCAAAAGGATAACCATTACCCGGTTGCCTACCTCCACATCGGATTGCTCTCTGACAGGAGCAACGACGAATTTCCCTGCTCCAGTTAGCCTCTCTACTGTCCCTTCGACGACAAGGACACCTAGCTTCGATTCTGGCACCATCATCCTCTCCTTCCCTGATTTATCCTTCTCAGTGCGAATAGACATAGGTGGAAGCCATTGATCCCGATACTTATATTTTTGCACTCGATTGCAATGTTGCCTAGAAAGTACCTTTGACGACCCCCCCACAACGTATGTCGTTAAGCTAAAAAGATGCAAGTCTCGGCAGATAGAGGCTGGCATGAAGCCAAAAACGGCGACGGCATCGTTCAGGCTGGACGAGTCTGCGCTCAACGCGCTCCAAGAAGACTCGAGGAAGCAGAACGTCAGCGTCAACACATTGCTCAATCAACTCGTCCTCGCGTACGCCAACTACGACCGGCCGATGAAGAGGTTTCACATGATAAAGGTGCCAGCGTCGAGCTTCAAGCACATCCTGGAGGCGGCGACCAGCGAGGCGATGATTGAAGCCGGGAACTCTGCCGGCAAGGACGTCCCGAATACGTACATCAGAGCCAAGTGGGGGGAGCTTACCGTGGAGAACGCCCTGGATTATCTCAAGACCACCGCCGACTACACGAACCTCTTCGAGTACAGCGAGGTCGTACGCGCCGGGAAGGTCAACGTCACCCTCACGCACGATTTCGGCTCCAAGGGAAGCCTGTTTCTGCAGCGCTACGTGCAGGCGATCTTCGAGCCGCTGGGAAAGCCCCTGAGATTCCTGCCAGACGAGAACGCGGTCGCCTTCGAGCTTCAGTGAATAGCAGTCGGCCCGGTCAGTCCGTCTGACGCTCCACTCTCTCTTGCGGTTTATTGCAAAAAATACATCAGGTTCAATAGCCGCCGTGCGCCAAACGCACTGAACTGCGATGCTAACTGAGAAGGGAAAAGCGACCGCCATCCTGAAGATATATGGGATGGACAATCCGGGACGAGCCCAGCAGCTCAGACGCGCAGCTGACCGGCTCGACGGAGTCTTCCAAGTCGACATCAACTACATTTCAGACACGGCGACAATAAAGTACGATGCGGATAGACTAACACTCGCCCAAGTGGCTGAACCAATCAGAGGCATTAGCCCAAGGGGTCCCGTTCGGACGAGAAAGTACATTCAAGGAAAGAGAGGGAAGGGAGAGATCAATAGGAATTCGCGCCGGCGAGGGAGATACAGCAGAACTCAGAGAGGCAGACTCGGGGAGTAACCCCTCTTAGATGGAAAGGGGAGACACTATTTTGGGACTTTCACGAACCAAAGCTATCAGGTGGCACCATGGCCGGGATTTGAACCCAGGTGCCTGGCTCGGATAGAGATATATCGGAGCGACACGGAGAATTACGCCAGAATGTGCGAGAGTTGCATTTGGTCTACTTTGGACTTAGTCCCTTGTGCGTGCAAATGCGAAATTGCAGGTACCTACCCCGAAGAAGAGGGCTCGAGAAAGTGCCATGCTTGCGGTCACAAGCTGAAACTAACCTAACTGACTGCCGCCTGTCAACGAGTTCAAGGTGAGACCATACTCGACGGTCATGTGGTGCGATAATCCTT
>JBEKHX010000017.1:0-44333 GCA_050012055.1 Nitrososphaerales archaeon | reverse complement strand
CTGCGTTTCTAGCAGTGGCTTGACCTCTCTTTTGCATGCCAGGTAGCCGACAAGCTGGCCCCCCTCCTCCGCGACGAGGACCTGCCTGGGGTCGTGATCGATCAGCTCGCCGAGGAACTGCGTTTGCTTCTTCGTGTTCTCTGTGTGTGTCGGAATCGGCTCGTCGATGGCAGAGAGGTCAGCCACGAACTCCTTCCAGAGGGAGACTATCGCATCAATTTCGTTCGACTTCGCTGGCCTGACAATCGTGCTCATCAGGGCATGCTGTGGTCACAGTGTTATTTCAGTTGGTCTTCACAGCAAGCACGTCTCTTCATAGAGATAGAAGACTCCACGCTGATACCCGACCCGGCGGGCCCGGACCTGATACGGCTGCGAATCTACGCCGATTCCTTCCCTTGGCCGGCCCAAGGGTTTGAGCCTGGAATATCGACATGCGCACGGGTTGGGTCCCTTCCGGCCCGATCCCTTGGCCTTGTTGTTCGAGTCCTCACTTAGATGCAGATTTGATTCGGAGCCGACCAGCGCCGTCGAAAATAAGCTTAGAACAGCCTTTGTTTGTCAAAGATAGCTAGATTCGTACTATTTACGAGGTGATTGCTGCTAGGTTCGAATCCCACTGGGCCCGTTTAGTAACCCCACAACGGCTTTATCATACGACCCTACGCTTGAATGAAAGGAAGCCTTGTCCCAGAGCGAGCGCAGACTCGCGGCGATAATGTTCACAGACCTAGTTGGCTACACGGCTCTCACCCAGGAGAAGGAGTCTGCGGCCCTCGAAATTCTCGAGCAGCACAGAGAGCTCCTGCGTCCCATCTTCTCCAAGCACAGGGGCCACGAGGTGAAGACAATCGGCGACGCTTTCCTGGTCGAGTTCGGGAGCGCCCTCGAAGCCACACTTTGTGCGGTCGACATCCAGAACAGTGTCCACAGCCTGAACCTCGAACGCGGAGGGAAGATGCAGGTCAGGATCGGAATCCACGTCGGAGATGTGATGCATCAGGGGGACGACGTGCTGGGTGATGCGGTGAACATTTCTTCGAGAATCTATCCCCTCGCCGAGCCCGGTGGGGTCTGCATCTCGGGACTGGTCTATGAGCAGGTCAGGAACAAGGTCGACTTGCCTTGTGTCAAGCTCGCGGCTGTGTCGCTGAAGAACGTGAGCACGCCGATGGAGGTCTACAAGATGGTGATGCCCTGGAGCGAAGAGAAGGTGGCACCACCGATTCAGCTCGACAAAAGAAGAATCGCAGTCCTTCCGTTTACGAACATGAGCCCCGACCCTAACGACGAGTACTTCGCAGATGGCATGACGGAGGAGCTCATATACAGGCTCGCCCAGGTAAAGCAGCTCAAGGTCATAGCGAGGACCTCAGTGATGAGCTACAAGGGGGAGAAGAAGAAGGCATCACAAATCGCAAAGGAGCTCGAAGTGGGGGGTCTGGTCGAGGGGAGTGTGAGGAAGGCGGGGAGCAGGGTGAGGGTCACCGTCCAGCTCATCAGCGGCGGGACAGAGGAGCACCTATGGTCCTCCCACTACGACGGGAGCATGGACGACATATTCGCCGTCCAGTCTGAGATAGCCGAGAAGGTCGCCGGGGAGCTTAAGGTCCAGCTCCTGGCCTCGGAGAAGGCGGCCATAGAGAAACGCCCGACTGGAGACACGGAGGCTTACACCGACTACCTGCAGGGGATGCAGCTCCTCAACAGGCTCGAGGAGGCGCCCCTCAGGGATGCCCTTGGGCTCTTCCAGCGGGCAATCGAAAGGGACCCCTCCTTCGCCAGGGCGTATGCCGGGATGGCTGACTGCTACGCCTGGCTCGCCAGCAGGGAGTACATCCCGACCCAGGAGGCCGTCGAAAAGGGGCGGGCGGCGGCCCGGAGGGCCCTGGAGCTGGCCCCGGACCTCGCGGAGGCGCACTACGGCCTGGCTGTGGTCATGCAGCTGGCCGACGAGCACGAAGGGAGCTTGCGGGAGCTCAGGAGGGCGCTCGAGCTCAACCCCAACCTCGCCGAGGCACACGTAGCGCTCGCCGAAGAGTCGGCCTCCCTCGGGGGCGTCGGGGAGATGGTCAGGGCAGCTGAGAAGGGGTACCAGCTCGACCCACTCTCCCCCTGGGCGATACAGTGGCTGGGCTTGGCGTACCTCTGGACAGGGAGGGGGGAGGAGGCAATGGAGCACTGGAGGAAGACACTTCACCTAGAGCCGTATCGCACCAACCGCTGGATGTTTGACTATTACGTGGGCAAAGGGGACTACGCCAAAGCGGAGGAGGTTGTGAAGGAATTGGAGAGGCTGGGGCCGACGCTGAACCCCACATACCTCAACAGAGGGTATCTGTCGGCCCTGACAGGGGACATCAAGACAGCCCACGAGATGATAACGAAGCTCGACCCGGGGAAGGGGGAGGGGAACGTCAACTTCGCAGGGTTCATTTACTACGCGCTGGGGGACATGGGCAGGTTCTTCGAGTGCGAGCTCAGGGCGGCAGAGGGCCACGCGCTCCAGTCGGCGGTTTTCCGGCTCAGCCCGCTCTTCGAGAAGGCCAGGGGCGACCCGCGCTTTGGGGAGGTGCTGAGACGCGTGGGACTGGCGTACGAGCCCAAGAGCTGACCTACACGCTCCCGACATCTGCGTGGGGCGGGCCCTTGACCTGCTCCTAGGTCCTAAAGGCCCGTTCAATCGGTGGGGTACATACAGAGAGTGACGTCCCGAGCAGGACGCCTATCTCCACGAGAAAGCCGGAATCCATCTTTCGGACCTGTTTGGGGGCGGACCCCACCGGGCCCGTTCAGGACTCCCACAACGGCTTTATCACGCGACCCCATGCTTGACCAAAGGAAGCCTTGTCCCAGAGCGAGCGGAGACTCGCAGCGATAATGTTTACGGACATGGTAAGCTACACCGCCCTTGGTCAGAGAGACGAATCCCTGTCGCTGGCGATGGCGCGCGCGCCGCCCACAAGTTATGTGCGTTGTCGCCATACCGAACCTTAAGTCCTCTCGCGCTAATCTGAGTCCATCTGTGCACCGTTTACGGACCGAATACCTTCCGGCCCGAACCTTTGGCTTGTTATTCGAGTCCTCACTTAGATGCAGATTTGGTTCGGAGCCGACCAGACTCGAACCAGCGGCCGAGTCAGAAGGATGCAATCTGAACCAAGAGTTCAGTGCGCACCCATCCGGAGCTGATTTGACTGGGCTTTCGGGCCTAACTGGTATTATATGGCGCGCTCATTAATCGTTAACACCGTAATGCCAAAAACCAACTTGACGGACTTGACGTTCTAGGCTACTCTCATGCGGCGTCTGGTCGGACGCGTGAAGCTGAAGGAGGAGCTTGACACGACCAACGCGGTAATGGTCGCCGCCAGCAACGGCCTCGGAAGGAGAGCGGGAGTGATCTCCGACTGGGGCTTCGCTGTCTCAGCGGCAGATTGCCGATCTGTCCTCCCTGAGGCAGGAGCTACTTCTTTTCGGTCTCCGCTTCGGCCTTGGCCTCTCCCGAAGGCGTCCCCACTTCTGGGGTCTCCGTTATCGGCTCCGGTGGAGGTGTGGTGGCCATCGTGTACCCGATCCAGGCGAGGATCGCCAGGAGCAGAGCCACGCCGACGAAGGCTGTGACCCTGATGGTGATTTCCCACGGATAGATCATGAGGACAGCGTAGAGGATGACGCCGATGACGCTCCCTCCGAAGATCGCTCCGCCTACAGCTCTGTCGTTTGCCATGGATGCATGCTATCGAGAGTTGCAAATATAAAGAATCTTGCAGGAGAGAAGTCCTCCTTGGAAAGGGATGCTTTGGAGCTCTAACTTGCCTTTCGGCATTTGTCGCAACGCGAGTTTCGGATTCTGGGCTGTCGAGGCCTTTAGCGGGACGTGAACTGGGTGTTATTGGCGCCGAATTCGACAATCGCAAAACGTTACCTTTCCCTGACTGGCTTAGGGTTGCGGTGTCAGGAAAGGAAAGGGAGGGAGGAAGATGAAAGGAGGAATGCCTACGTGGGGGGAGGGGTCTTTGCGAATGACTTGGATAGACGTCTCACTGTGAAGAAGCCGCCGAATGCGACTCCGATCGCAGCGATGGTGCCGAAGGGAAGGTCGTCGAGGACAAGGAAGGTGACTGTGAACGTCGCTGTTGGGCTGTTGGTGCCGTCGCTGACTGTGACTGTATGGGGGCCGGGGGTTGAATACGGGACGGTGAATCTGCACCCAGATGCTATGTTGCCGGATGCGTCAGTGGTGCAGGTGGTGGGCATGCCGGCGCCCGAACCGCCATACGAGACCGTCAGGCTGTGTGAAGCGACAAAGTTAGAGCCGGTTATGGTGACAGACGTGCCCACAGCGCCCGATGCGGGGCTGAGGGAGATGGATACCAAGGCGACGGTGTCCCCCGCAGAGCAAGCTGAAGCGGCCGGTGAACCGCTGTCGGTCACTCCATAGTAGTATGTCGTCGTCGAGGACGGCGATGCCAAGTAAGTAGTGGAGGTTTCCCCGGAGATCGGGCTGGAGCTGCAGTCAGACGAGGTGTACCACTGGTACGTGTACGGAGGGATGCCGCCAGCAGGATGGGCGGTCAGTGTGACCGAGCCTCCAAGCGTGATCGACGGAGAGGACGGCGTTATGTCACCAGCCGAGAGCGGAGTGGTTGGCCCGAAGCCGGCCGTTATCGTCCCCGTGCCTCCGATCGTGGCTGTCGTTGATTCTGAGGTGGCGGACGTGAAGGTTATCGACCCGCTGCTTGCGCTCCACGAGGTGAAGGACCAGTAGGGGTTGGTGGCGGCCGCTATCGAAAGTGGAGAAAGCGGACCCGCGTTCTCCCAGACGTTGGTCCCGGTTGGGGCAGTCGTCCCGCCCTCTGGTGGCGAGGCTGCGAACGAGACTGCGTATTGGTGAACGAAGGTGAAGACTGTGGTTAGGGTTCCGCTGACTGTCCCGCTGAGCGTATTGCTCGACACCCACCTCTCAGTCGGCCCGGAACCAGTCAACGGATTGGGCGATACGCTCCAAGGCTGCGAGTTGTCGCACCAGTAGGTCGTGGCAGACGTCGTCAGGCTCGGGGAGTAAGAGGACCCGAACTGAGTGCAGGTTAGCCTGGGAGCGGTCCGAGAACCTCCTCCGCTGATCGAGTACGAGTAGACCAGAGCGAACTGGTAATAGTAGACGAAGACTATCGTTGCGTGCGAGCCGCCCACGGGCCCGCAGGCCGTGTTGGTGTCCCACCGTTTCGTTGAAGTGGAAGCACTCGCCGGGTTTGTGGTTGAACAGGCCGCGCCGTAATCAAGCCAATAGTTTGTGGGCGACGAGTTTAACGCGGCAGCATAGCTCGCACCCGCCTGCGTAGAATGGAGAGTGAGTGCCAAGATACCATCAGAGTACGACAGCGTGTACCTGGTCTGATACCAGTCTGAAGGCGAGAACTGAGTGCAGATTCCAGAGGTGCAGAGTTTGGGAGAGACAACGTAGTCAGCATTCGAGGCGAAGACACGTCTGTTGTCTGTGCTAGCCGGGGGCATGGTGACCCTCAGATAGCAGTGGGGGGCGTCGCTAGACTCTGATACTACGACGTTATCCACGGTCCCCGAAGTGCCCGAACCTCCAGAGACGATTTGACAATATCCGCCGCTCTGTGGATCGGCATAATTGAGTGTAACGGTGTAGGTGAAGGGCGAGCTCCCTGGGGGTGTGGGTACGAGGACTGGCTGGGTGACACTGACTCGCGTCACGGCAGAGACCGGTGTGATTAGCGAACCTGTTAACAGAAGCGGCAGAGCAAAGAGAAGTAGGACGAAGACGGCCACCATCCTGGCCGTTGACCTTCCCTTCATCATGCATTTGTATCACGACTGATGTTATATATGTACTCGCTTAATATAACATCAGAGGGTCATGTTATAGGTCAAAGGTCATTGGAGTCCACTCCGGCCCCCTCGTCTCCTTTGTCCAGCCTGAGTCGGGGTCGACCTATCGAAGACCACGACGTTGGCGCGCGCGCCTAGTCCAGCCTTCTACGTCTCTCAGCATCTCAGTCCCCAAGGTTCCGCAACACATCGTTGAAGTCATCTATCTCCTGGAAGGCGATGCCGTCTCTCTTGCACAGCCTGGCCAGTCTCGATCCTCTGATCGCGAATCGGACATCCGCCCTCTTGATCGCGGCGAAGTCGGGAACCCCGTCGCCGATGTAGACGGACCTGATCCCACGAGCCGCGTAGGTCCTGACGAGGTCGTCCTTGAAGTTCAGAGAGCCGACATGAGATGACTTCGGGAACCGGAATGCTATTCCACGTCTTGTAGCATCGGCTCTCGGCGCCACGATCTTGACTCTATCGAGCAGACTCTTGGCGCGCAACAGGTGTCTGATGATGAAATCCAGCCCGCCGCTTACGACAACGAACGGATATCCCTTCGTCCCGCAGTAATCTACGAAGTCTTCAAAGCCAGGCCTGAACGAAACCACGCCCTCGACTCGCTCGAGCAGTCTTTCTTCAGTCTCCTTCACCATGGCAAACTGCTTGGTCAGACACTCCTCGAGCGTGATCTCCCCTCTTTCCAGCCGTTCGTCGTAAGCCCGCCAATCGCCGTGCGCGAACTGCGACAGCACGTACTCCCCAGTGTCAATGTTGGTTATCGTGCCGTCGAAGTCCGAGAGTATTACCGTGCTCATTGGCCGATCGATACCCTGGACAGGTCTTCTCGACATGATATCAACGTTCGGTAGGCCAAACCTGAAAGGCCTGGAGAAAATTGTGCGGTCGCCGAGCATCGCACTTTAGGTTCAAATCGCACACACTGACGGCGCGCGCGCCTTGCTCCAGTCAATTCCGGTGGGGGAGAACAAGTGGACAACCTTAATTCACAACGCGAACCACTGGAAGAGAGAAGAAGAATGAAGAAACTGCTTGTTATCGGGATTATACTCACAGTATTCGGCGTTCTCTTTCTCCTCCTTATTGGTGGACTCATCTCTACGGAGGAGTATGATTGCAGGGGTGGCATTAGCCCTGTACCTGATCAGGGTTGCGGAGACCTCGCCTTCTGGACAGCGGGCGGCATCGGCACCAGCATCCGCGTCGACATCGTCGCCATCGCTCTCGGTTTCGGGCTCATAATGCTCAGAGGGCCTCTCCCCAGTCGGTTGGCAGGGAGGAAGCCACAGATGAGTACTCCCCAGCCGAGTCACCAGAACCGTGTCAGAAGAGCGACAATCGCTCTAATTCTGGTAGTAGTCGTCGCCTTCGGAGGTTCGTACTTCTATGGCCAAGCCTTAGGCCCGATATGTACGCAATCAGGGAGCATTAGAATAGCGTCAGCACAACTTAGTTCGAGTGGCGGCTCCGGGTATTACCTGTTCTCTCTCTGCAACGGAACAAGCAAGACGATAAACTGGGTCGGTGCCTCGGTCAATTCGCAACTGTTCTCTTCATCCGGACCACATTGGGTCAATACTGCAAACGGGACAAGCCTCAAGGGCTTGTCCTTAGATTCGGTGAACCTCGGACAGCTACTGCCGAACCAGCAGGTCTGCAGCTTCACCTTTGCAGGCTGGGCATTCGATGCAGGCATGTTTGGTGCTCCCGGGATGGTGCTAAGTGCGGGGTCAGATAACTCAACGAAGACCAATGGAATCGTCGATGTAGCTTACAACGACACCGGGGTCTACTTTCAGCTCAGCAACGTGAATTTTGAAAACTTCACATCGGTAGGCGTTAGGAACATTGGTTACGTGCCGGGCACTTTCAAGGACAAGTGGACGTTTCTGGCCATCGTCCTCGACAATGGCGCGACAAGTGCCTACGTCAATGGAACCGAGGCGTGGGTCGGCAGGGACACGGGCTGCATGACACTGAAGTACTACGCAATAGGCGGTCAGCAATCCAACTTGTTTAACGGCGTGATTGAGAATGCCAGCTTTTATGGCACGGGCCTCAACTCGAATGAGATCGGGCAGCTCTTCGCAGGTCAGCGAGTTGGCGCCGGACTGGCGGGCTACTGGAACATGAACGACGGCCACGGGTGCGTAGTCCAAGATTCGAGTGGAAACTCGAGAAACGGCTTGATTGAGGGCTGCATGTCCCTCGCTCCGGCCAGTACCTACAGCCCCAACTACGAGATTTCGTATCAGCCGCTCCCCATGCCCAGTTCAATCAGCCTGACTCCAGGTGAGCGTGCTAACTTTACTGTCGCGGTTGTTTTCTCCGACGGGACCGTATCTCAGGTCTCAAGTTCTGTTGTCGTTCAACAAAGTTAGACGCCGGCTCCACGATTGTACTCGGTCCCCGGTCGAGATACCACGACGTCGGATTTGAAACGAATCGTAGTCATCATGTCAGAACGGACAGCCTTCTTCTCAAGATATTCACAAATAATTGGTGTCCCGGTGAACGCCAAAAACTACGACTGAGATTGTGTGAACACAAAGTGAAAATTGTGTTACTTGTGTGCGTTGCATGCATGGGCCGGAAGGGATTCGAGTCAGAATCTGCTGGTAAAATCAATCAGGGGGCTAAATTCGCCTTATCCGACCATGAGATATGAATCCAAGTGCGGGGCCTGCGCACTCGATTTTAGGTTCAAATCCCAACAGGTCTCTAAGTTTTCGACCGTCTCATGGGGTGGACATGCGGTCGCCGAGCATCGCACTTTAGGTTCAAATCGCACACACTGACGGCAAAGGCTTTTCCTATTCGAATCTAATGCTCACATCAGCATTATCAGAGAGATCAAGGACTGCCTGATTGACTCCCGCCTGACAACTATGACGCACCAAAAGCCTGTCTTCTCGTGTTCTTAGGGCGATAGCACTCCGCTCCAAAGGTTTTTGGCCATTAATAGAGTAGCCTTGAATTGAGATTGCCGCCAGGAGATTCCAAGTGCATCACCTCCGTAACCATCGTCGATGTGGAAGGAGGGTGTCTTCTTCCGGACAGAACGGTCCTCGTTGAAGACGACGGAATCAAGAGGATTCTCCGGAATAATGAGTTCAGTGTTCCCGAACGATTGCTCGCGATAGACGGGCATGGACTCTACTTGATGCCTGGCCTCGTCGAAGCCCACAGTGATTCTTGATGAGTCATTCTCAAGTTTCCAACTCGTTAGAGCCTTCGCACACGGATTCTGAGCAAGCAATCACAGTTCAGCATCTTGTCAAGAGGTACGGAGAATTTGTCGCTGTTAACGACGTTTCTTTCTCAATAAGAGAGAACGAAATCTTTGGGATCATTGGACCCAATGGCGCAGGCAAGACCACCACAGTGGAATGCATCTCGGGGCTCCGCACGCCCGATTCGGGCTCGATCAGCATCTGCGGACTCTCTCCCCATAAGGACAGGAACAAGATAAGGGAGTTTCTCGGCGTTCAGCTGCAGGAGAGTTCCATGCCTCCGCGCCTCAAGGTGGGCGAAGCGGTGAATCTCTTCGCCTCCTTCTATCCAAACCCGGTGGACCCGGATGGCCTGCTCGAGACCCTTGGGATAAGGCACGTCAAGAATTCCATATTCAAGAAACTGTCTGGTGGTCAGAAGCAGAGATTGTCGATAGCGTTGGCCTTGGTGGGGAATCCGAAGATTGCCATACTGGATGAGCTGACCACAGGCCTCGACCCGGAGGCCAGGCGTGAGACGTGGGCTCTCATAGAGAGCATCAGAGACCGCGGCGTCACCGTGATACTCGTGACCCACTTCATGGACGAAGCCGAGAGATTGTGCGACCGCCTCGCCCTAATCAACCATGGTAAACTCGCAGTGTTAGATACACCTGAAGCGATTGCCGCGCTGGCAGGAGGGAACAGAGTGCGATTTGTTCCTTCGCAACCAGTCGACGACAAGACTCTGTATGCCATATCCGGTGTGGTTGAGGTCGAGAGAAAGGAAAGATACATCACCGTCACTGGCACCGGCGATCTAGCAGCATCCGTCATCAATTCACTTGCGAGAATTGGAGTGCACGTCTCCGATATAGAAGCAAGAGGAGGCAACCTTGACGATGCATTCGTGAAGCTGACGAGGCACGACGCGTCCAATGCCTCAGGAGGGGTCCAACAATGACCTCAGTTCCGAGCGAATCGAAAGGGAAAGAAACACGTGGCCACTTCTCCGAACTCCTCAAGGTCGAGGGAAAGCTCGCCCTGCGAGAACCAACAGGATTGGGGGTGGGAATCGGTCTTCCAATCATCTTGCTCGTAGTATTCGGCCTCATTGGAGAAGCAAACCCAGGGAACGTGGCCAATACAGGCTATACAGTCTTGGACCTATACGTTCCGGTAGTCATGGTCATTGGTTTCATTTTCCTTGGAATCGCTATCTTGCCTGTCACCCTGGTGAGGTATCGGGAGATCGGGTGGCTACGAAGAGTTTCAGTGACTCCAGAGTCTCCCTCGAGCCTACTCGCAGCCCAATTGATCGTCAACCTTGTGCTTGCCTTGGCGGCAATCTTGATCGTCATCTTTGGAAGTGAATTGATCTTCGGGGCGACACTTGACGTAAGTATTCCCTATTTTGTTCTCTCAGTCGTTCTCTCGATTGCGGTGATATTCTCTCTTGGCTTGGTTGTTGCGGCCCTGGTTCCATCACAGACGGTCGCAAGCGGGGCGAGTGGGGGGTTGGTCTTTCTATTGTTTTTCCTTGCGGGCCTCTGGGTTCAGCCTGCCCAAGTGGGTGGGCCATTGGCGACGATCATGTACTATTCTCCGTCCGGAGCAGCTGCGAGGGCCTTACTCAGTTCGGTCTTCAATACCGCCCCTCCCCTTGAGACCGTGGTAACGATGGTCGCTTACACAACCATCTTCGCACTCCTTGCGATTCGTTACTTCCGCTGGGAATAAGCGTTCGCACACTGAAACAACGTAATCTCGCCTCTAACAGTAAAGACAATGGAATATTACAATACATTAATTATGAACATTATCGCTGCGAGTCTCCGCTCGCTCTGGGACAAGGCTTCTTTCAGTCAAGCATAGAATCGGATGATAAAGCCGTTATGGGGTGACATGAGCGGGAGAAGCCGAAACAAGATCTCGCGGTCTAAGATTAACTGCGGAGGTTGCGCACTGAACCTTAGGTTCATATCCCAACGGGCTTTCCGATTCTTTAGTCGTTTCAAGATAGAGGGGTGCGGTCGCCGAGCATCGCACTTTAGGTTCAAATCGCACACACTGACGGCGCGCGCGGAGAATGCAACTCGCATATTTGTTCTTACAAGAAGCATGACGTCGGCGGGATACGAAATAATCCGTCTGTTGCGCGGGGCTCCACAGTTGCCGTGCTCTCCAACTCGGAAATAGTGCCTGTCGTGTCGCTTTCCTTGTTTGTCCTCAAAGAGTATAATCTTCTCGCCATACTGGGAATCGCTCTGCTGGCAATCGGTCTTCTCGTCTTGAATTATTCCGAATAACCGCAGCGATGGGGAAGCATTTTCCGAGACATTTTAGGAGCGGTCTTGTCTAGCGGAGCGCGAGGATGAGCGACCCAGAGAGACCGTCCGCCGTCGTGAAATCAAGGGTTCCGCATTTCGTCCTGATAATAATCGCCTCGCTTGTGACAGCGTTGCTCGCAGGTTACCTCTCCGATCATGGGCTGGTACCCGAAAACTACGTTCTGCTCATCTACGCAATCATAGTATTGGTCGCCGGTTATCTGGTGATCAGGGTCGTCAACGGGATACTCAAGATGGTGGTCGAGCCGTCGCTTGGGCCGACGCATGCGCAGGGGATCAAGAACTTCTTTTCAGTGATCGCCGGCATTGTCTTGATTGTCATCGTCTTTGGAGTACTCGGCTTCAACCTCACGGCGGTCCTCATCGGCGCGGGCTTCCTCGGTATAGTCCTGGGCCTCGCCGGACAGCAGGTGCTGGGTAACATATTCGCCGGCCTTTCCCTGATCATCTCGAGGCCGTTCAAAATCGGCGACCGGGTGAACATGGTATCCTCCCTAGGTAGTGTCACCGGCACCGTCCAGGAGATCGGAATATTCTACACGCATATGCTCATGGACAACGGCCTTCCCGTTGTTCTCCCGAACTCGGCAGTCCTGGGGGCCTATACCGTGAACTATTCGAGAGCGGGTCTTAGGACGGTGAGCGTTAGAACGGAACTTGACAAGAAGTTGGACTATAACAAGTTCAAGTCAAGAGTCTTGGAATCGTTCAAGAAATATGATGCCCTGGCTACGGAAAAGTCGAGCGTGGAGATTGTGGGTTCGGCAGCGACAACCTATGAAGTTGCCATTGAGGTCTGCACAAAAAGCGAATTGGACGAGCCGATAAGGAAAATCATCATTGGAGAGGTGTTGAAGGCGCAGGAAGAGCTCGCGGGGGCATAGGACTGAGTTAGGTAGCAACATTGCCCTAGATCTGAGCGCGCGCGCTTCAGACGCGGGAATCGTCCTGCAGTCTTAATAGGGCCGTCTCTACCGACACGCGCCCATGTCTGGCACGAGCAAGAGGAGCAAGGCAAAAGCGAAGGTGGAGGCCGACGTCAAGAAGGTCGGGCATGAAATGAAGATGGCCGGCAAGGACATCGAGAAGGCGGTCGAGAAGGGAGGTCGCGACCTAGAGAGAGCCGGCCGGAAGATAAGGAAAAAAGCCTGAAAGACGAAGCAAGCCGCAACCTCCACTCCTTCTGCATGAGCCGCCAAGGGACTCGTACGGGAGTCCGAAGTGATCATGGCGCACAGTTCCTCGTTGTTGGTGTCGAGGCAGTCGAGGAGGAAGTGGTTCTCGTCGAGGAAGTGTTGGTGGCGTCGGAGATGACGGAGATAGTGGTTAGAATGTGATGGAGAGACGAGGACATTGAATCGGAGAGACAGATCTCGCGTTCGTGATTAGTCTGTTTGTATCCATACACTTCACCGATCATTATAGGTGGTGCGCAGCATATAGAGGCAAGGTATTTTTTGCGTTCAGATGCAATCTGAAGGGCGAGCGCGCGCGCACCTTCTCCTTCCTTTCTGTTCTTTCCACATACACACAGGCAGGCAGTCTCCCATGTTAGCTGCTGCTTTTTTTCCTGAAAATTCTGCAGCAGTTAATCTCCCTACCTCCCCCCCAAGAGAGAGAGGGCTTAGGGGTACGGTCGCCGCGGGTTGAACTCTAGGTTCAGATTGCACACGTGCTAACTGCTCAGCAGGGAATGCCTAACTTCTTGGTAGGTTCGTTTCTATTCGAGGCCAACAGGCCTTTCGGAGGCCTCTTACTCGGCAGAGCGTATACGATTCTCTGTCAGGTGGGCAAGTTCCGCGGTCTGACCTTGAAACGGGCGGTGACGACCGTGGCCCCCCGACTAATCTTGGGCTCAACGAGAAACGACTGCTTCACGAATTCCCGGAGAGCACTTTCCGCGGCGATGCTGAACTTGGGACCATAGTCATTGCGGAAGACAATCGTGTAAGTGTCCTTATCCAGCGTTGTTCTTGATTCTGTTTGGCGGTCAAACTTAGCTCTTAACCTCAGCACTTCCAGCATCTTATCAGGAGTGGAGTCTTGAAGCCAGTACTCCGCCATCTCTTTCCACGTAGAGAGGATTTCCTGTTGTCCTAATCTGACCAGTGTCTCCTCATTCGCCTCTTCAATTAGTCTCATGAAGATCGGTTTGTTGATTGCGACGAGTCCAAATTCTCTCGCCATCTTCCCCCATCCGTAGTACTGGCTGAGAATCGTGTTGATTAGTGCATTGACGGTTGTACTTTCATCAACGGCATCTTTCTGAAGAGAACGTGCCAACGATTCTGAGATTCTGATTGTCTTGAGAACGGACTTGCGTTCATCCCTGCCAGCGTTTGACGAAAGAATGACCTCTGAGGGAAAAAACTGCTCCCTCCCCTACTTAGGTATTGTTCATTGGGGGTTCTGTCTACTTGTCGGTTGGTCGGCCTCCCTGACTTCTCTGTCTAAAGTCGGTTGGTGAGGAGGTCTGTCAAGCGGCGGGACACTCAATACTAACCCTATTCTTAAGGCGCAAGCGACATGATACCTCTTCTTATGACCACTCGTACTGCATTTCGCAATGAAGGGGCATTCGCTTATCATCTTCTGGCAGCCACCACACGGCAAGGGCAGTCTTGAACGACCGACAGTGCTCTTGACGAGTGTTACTGAAAGGCTCGGGAACAACAAATGGAGGTCGGCCGCCGCCTCGTGTCTGGTTTCGTGATGTCTTGACACGGCCGACCCAGAAGGCCAATTCATGGAAGCTCCCACTGCGCTCATCGCCTAATCGGGGTACTTGAGTTCATCATCCGAAGGCCCTGTCAAGTTGATGGGCGTTCAGGTCTGCCCTCAGACCGTCCTCAACTGGATAACCAAGTACGTCGGCCTGATGGAGAAGTATGCAGACGACATCGCTTCGAAGGTCTCGGACACTTGGCGAGCCGACGAACTCTATGTCATGGTCAAGGGCGACATGAAGTATCTTTACGCGATGATGGATGACGAGACCCGCTACTGGATTGCTCAGGAGGTTGCAGACACGAAATACATCCACGACGCCCGCGCTCTGTTCCGAAGGTCGAAGGAGATAGCGGGGATGCGCCCTAAGACGCTCATCACTGACGGAGCCCAGAACTACCGCGACGCCTTCAACAAGGAGTTCTACACCAATCACAACCCCATGTCCGTTCACATCCGAGACATCAGGCTGAGTTCTCAGGGAGTCCACAATAACAAGATGGGGCGCATGAACGGGAAGTCCGAGACAGGGAAAAAACCATGCGGGGTCTAAAGCGAACTGACTCGCCCATAATCAAGGGGTTCCAGATTTACCACAACTTCATCAGACCGCATGAGGCGTTAGACGGAGCCACGCCCGCCGAGAGAGCGGGAATCAAGGTCGAGGGCAAGGACAAATGGCTAACCTTAATCCGGAACGCAAGCCACGTAAGGAGAGAAAAGGAATGAAGTGGTTTGTCCTATTGGTGGGTGTAGCACTCACAGCATTCGGCATCGCTCTCTATGTTGTTCAATACGTCAACGAGTGGAATTGCGCTCATTCGCCTATCCCCACATCTTGTCCAACCACGACACTTGCGCGACTCTTCATCGTCTATCCGTCGATAGCAGTCGGACTTGTCCTAATCGTCTATTCGCTTTTGAGTTATCAGCACCAGAGGCGCAACAGGGAGGATTCGCAGCACCGATGAACGCAACAGAACCATTCAGAACGCAAGCAAGGCTAAATCTTAGCTCGTTCTCTTCCGAAGGTATGCAGAGTCGCGGGACTGTGTTGATCAGTTTCATAGAACTTGTTTTTGATACCAACTGGATAGAAGTTCCTAAGAGGGAATGGGAGCATAATCTCGACACAAGGAGGATGGGCTACTATCTCGGAGAGGGATGGATGCTTTTCAGAGCGGAACACGCCGCAGAGCTGCGACTTGTAGAGCCTGAGGCTACGAAGAAATGGATGCAATTCAAACCGAAGGCCCTGGTCGCGGTCGGTTATCAGACAATACGGTATGAAGACAGCGACTTCGACCATGAACTTACCGTAGACGAAGACGAGCAACTACAGACTTGAGCCCATGCCCCAATGGGAGACGAATCTCGACTGTCACCAACCGACTTCAGACAGAGAAGTCAGGGAGGCCGACCAACCGACAAGTAGACAGAGCCTTCATTGGGGGTTCTGTTACCTTATCGGTGGATTCACCTTCCCGATTAGGCTGTTGCCCTTCATTGGGTCAGCAAACTGAGTAATCTTTCTCTCTGTCTTCTCCAACAGCAGATGCACGTTGACGCGGAACTCCTCGACTATGGCATCTCTGAGAATCCGAGAGCCTCCATGGAGAATCGAATCGAGCGCCTCGAAGACTTCAGGTGGATTCTCGAAGTCCGTCCTTGCCATTAGCCTCAATAAGGCTCTCGCTTCATTCTTGCCCAGAATGTTCGCAAGAGAATCGATTACCGCTTCTTTGAACAGAGAGTGGAGGTCTTCGGCCATGTCAGGTGCGAGGGCTTGGAGAGAGAGCAGATCCTCTTCGATTGTCTGCCTTTTGGGGATACGACATTCCCAGATCTCTTCGTAGAGCGTCCTTGGTTTCGTCGTGTTCTCACTCCTTCAGTATCCTGTCATCTCAGCCTCAAGATAGGCAGTTTCAGCAATTTCATGAGAATCATGCCAAAGTCATATGGGAAAGGAGACTACCTTTCATCGGAACGGCGAATTCGCTCAAAGGGCCCTCCTCCGTAATGGAATCGAGCTTGGAGGACTTCGAGACCCCGATTGAGACAAGACAATCCACGCCCACGACCGCGCGCGCGCGCGCAGTTGGATTGCTCATGCCTGCGCCGACGGTATCACCCGCAGCCGTGCGGCCCCAGCGGGTCTTCCCGGGAATACTCTGCTTCTTACAGTAGCTTCAATTCCGACCGATGCTGAAGTCGTGGCCTGATTCGGGGTCCCACACCTTGCTTGGTTTCCACCCTCTGTCACAGTACTCCTCTCAAGGAACCTTGTCCTAGCAGGTGTCATCACAACCTTGACGAACGAAGTCTTGGCGCTCAGGACAACCTGGTGTCCTCGTGATAGAGCCTAAGCAGAACCGGCACTGCTACAATGCCTAGGAGAGGGGTAAGAAAAGGAAGAACGAACGAGGTACCCGAGACCGAGCCAGCGAATACGGGACCGAAGGCAGATCCGATTCCTATCGCTGACTCAAAAAGACCAGAGCTCCTGCCAATTTGATCCGCCTTCGAATCAACTATGATTCCGGCTTGTGCCAGAGTAATCATGATTCCCGTCGCCGCTCCAACCAAACCAAACGAAACTAGACCAACTGTGCCTGTATTGTCTTGAAGGCCTGGTAAAGCACCGGCAATCGACGCGATTGAAAGAACAATGAGCACATTGGCCTTGGTTCTGTTCCGTTCCAAGATTCTATTCCTGATGCTGTCCCTTGTAGTCGCAACAAACACGAGAGTCATCATCAGACCTGAAGCGAAGGCGATTAGGCCAATTGAGAAAACCGAAAGACCCATCGACCGCGCCAGCGGCGGAAAGAACGTGAAGATTGTGCTCCTCGACGCCATGACCAAGGCTATTGCGACCATCATGAATCCGACCCTGCCAACTCTAAGATGTCGTGAAGGTAACTGATCGGCTTCGCTATCGCTCGCATGACCCGCAGGACGTGCCGTTGCAACTCTGATTACTTCTACCGAATGGCTGGAGGTTCGTACTAGACTCACGATGTTCAGTAGAACCATCGCGCCGGAAAGCAAAGCAGTAGACACGAAAATGAAACGAATGCTTGTGGTGATGGCTGCGATGGCCGTTCCTACGAGCGGGCCGATTGCCGACGCAGTCGACCAAGTGCTGTTGTAGACGCTGAAGGACCTCGTTGTCTCTCTTGATGGGTCACCACCTACCAACGCGTCGACAGTGGGCCACAGAATGCCCCAACAAACCCCTTCGACCACCCTGAGAGCAATCAGGAAGACAGGGGACGTCGCAATTGCGTAGAGCGCCGAAGCCGAGCACAAGACCAATAGCGAGATGATCAGAAGGATGCTTCGCTGTTTCATCCGGTCAGAGAAGCGTCCCACCACAAATGGCACGAGGCTGTATGTTACGTATGAGACGCCTCCGACCAACCCCACCTCAAACGGGTTGGCGCCCAACTCATAGGCGAGCAAAGGAACGAACAAATTGAGAATAGGCAGGACGAGATCTCCAACAAATCCCACGAGAAGGCAGATTCGATACGTCGCGGACAATCCTTCTACCCGCGAAGGCGTTTCGCGCATGTCAAATCAACTCGCAAAGGTCTGCTGTGTCTCTGCCCATTCCCATTCCCACGCCTCGCGTCATTCCTCAGTACACTTTCCTTTCTAGTGGAATGCCGGGCAACCAGGCACTGGTGCTCGCCCCTGTTGCCCGGCATTGGACCGGCCTCCCTGGCTGCACTCATTTCTTCGATAATTGGACTCCAGCTAATCCCCAATTTACCTTGGGAGATTCATGTATGACGACTTGAACAGACTGGGGATTCGTCCCGATTTGTTCGAAGACCTTCGTCACACCTCTTATCAGTTTCTCTTTTTGTTCAGTCGTGCGGCCTTCCAATATCTCGATGATGACTAGTGGCAACCCAATTCACCATTCAGCAACCGAATCGCTCTTGTTTCCTAATAAACGAGCGGTATTAGCTAAAGAAATCCTGCGTATCCTTGGACATGTTTATGAGGACCGACGCGTTGTCCGAGGACAGATTTCGAAATGAATTCGCAGTTCAAGCAAATGCTTTGGACGGTAGAATCGCACACTGGAGGCACAAACACCAGAATTGTGGTAGGAGGAATAGGAGATGTCCTGGGAAAAACTATGATGGAGAAGAAGATATTCGCTGAGAAAAACCTGGAGTGGCTTACAAGGGCCCTCGTGTGGGAACCTAGAGGTTTCAGCGCAGTAATTGCGGCTATTCTTACCCCAGCAACCACGGACAAGGCCGACATCGGAGTCTTGTTCCTGGATGCTTATGGTGTTGAAACCATGTCAGGCCACGGGGCAATCGGTGTTGTCACAGCCCTGATAGAAACAGGGCGGGTCAAGGCTACTGAGCCAATCACGAAGGTCGTCCTAGATACGCCAGTCGGACTGGTAGAAGGGCGAGCAAGCGTCTCCGGTGGAGAGGTAGATTCAGTGACGTTACGTAACGTTCCATCCTTCTTGTACAAGTCATCGACAATAGATGTTCCTGGGATTGGCAAAGTGAAAGCGGACATGGCTTTTGGAGGAGATACTTACGCGATAGTAGGAACAGATGATCTGGGTATTGACGTTGAACCACAAAACAGCCTCAAGCTCATAGACCTGGGCATGGAAATCAAGCAGGCAGCGATTCAACAGATTGGATTTGTACACCCCGATAATCCGCTGATAACGAACAAGGTCTGGGGCGTCAGAATTAATCAGGTCCCTCCGCCGTCGAAATACCACTCGAAGGAGACGGTGATTGGGCAGGAAAGAATGATAACCAGATCACCATGTGGAACAGCCGTGTGTGCCGATATGGCGGCTTCTTACGTAAGAGGCGACCTGAAACCCGGAGAGGAAACCGTTCATGAAAGCATCCTGGGATCATCTTTCAAGGGAAGAATCGTTGGCGAGACCAAGGTTGGACCGTACAAAGCCATCGTCCCTGAGATTACTGGGACCGCCTACTTGACAGGATACAACACCATTGTTATCGATCCTCGAGACCGTCTCGGCGCAGGATTCCTACTTCCTGCCTCATGCCAGCCGAGTGGGCCGTGGAACCAACCCTGAGAATCACACTGGCCTAGAGGTGCAATCGGGTGGGAATTCCCGACAGGGTAAAAGTGATGGCGGCTATCCACGAAGTGGGAAGGTCCCCATAGCCTTGGTTGACCTACGGAGTCAGCTATCGTCTTTCAAATGCCTCAAGTGTCGAGAGATACTTCCGCCTTCACCTCCGATCTTCAACTGCACGAAATGTCACGGAGAGCTTACTCTTTGCTACAACCTAGAGGAAGCACGAGGTTTGCTGAGGGACAACATCAGGAGAACTCTCCAGGAAAGCATCTACCGTTACGCTCCTTTGCTTCCCATTAGAGACTCGAACAACGTTGTGACTCTTGGCGAGGGCGGGACTCCTTTGGTGCCCATGACGTCACTGGGACAACTTATCGGGACACCGAGATTGCTTGGCAAAGATGAAACCAGAAACCCCACTCAATCATTCAAGGACAGGCCGATATCCGTGGGGATTTCAGTTCTTAGAGAATTATGCGCAACCGACGTCGCTTGCATTTCGGCAGGGGGAAACACGGCTAGCTCTGTAGCCGCATACTGCGCCCGCGCTCAAATCAAGGCCCATCTCTATCTTCCCTCCTGGACACCCAGAGCCAAACTCCTCCACGCCCTTGCTTTGGGCGCAGAAGTCAAGAGGATTGAAGGCGCAGACAACCTGAGTTCATTCAATTTTGGCATGTCCGAAATGAGAAGGAAAGGATTCTTGCCGCTGATGACCAGACCGAAGATCAACCCATTTCCACTTGAAGGCTGCAAGACCATTGCATATGAATTAGTTGAACAATTGAAGGGAGATGCTCCGGACTGGGTCGTAATCGCTGTTGGAACTGGGACAAATCTGGCAGGTGTCTGGAAAGGCTTCAAGGAGCTTCATGACTGCGGTCTAGCAGAGCAGCTTCCCAGGCTCCTTGCTACCCAGTCGAATACTTGCATGCCATTGGTCGATGCCTTTGAACGGGGCTTGGATGCGGAGGAAATTGTCCCATGGCCCGACGCCCACACAATTGCATCGGGACTCAACGATGCTTATCCGGACGCCTGCGTGACCGCACTGCAGGCGCTCAAGGATTCCCATGGAAAGGCGATATCTGTAACAGATCAGGGCATTCTGGAGGCTGTTCTCCTCTTGGCGAGGCAGGAAGGGCTATTTGCCGAACCGGCAGGCGCCGCCTCAATTGCGGGATTGATCGAAGCCATCCGCGAAGGCATAATCAAGAAAGACGACAGAGTGGTCTGTCTAATCACAGGAAGTGGCTTGAAGCAACCCGATGCGTTGACAGACTTCATCAAAGTGCCCAAGCCAATACGAGGTGCTTCGCGGAACAACTCCCCAACCTTTCACGATTGACGCATGGACTGGTTTCTCTTCCCCGAAGCTTATTAGGAGAACCCGTAGATTTCGAACCGATTGCTCATGCAGACGCTTGCGACAAACGAGGTTCGACAGTACAAGAATTACGTTAATGGAGAATGGGTCGATGCATCGGACGGCTCTACCTTAGAGGTCGTAAATCCGTTCACAGGACTAGTTTGGGCTCGAGTTCCGGATTCCGGGCCAGGCGACATCGACAAAGCAGTGAAGTCGTCCCAGAAGGCATTCGAATCGACATGGAGTGACATGATGCCGGGGGAGAGAGGACGTCTGCTCAACAGGTTTGCCGATTCAATCGAGACAGAAGCAGAGGTTATTGCTACAGCTGATACAGAGAGTAACGGTAAGTTGATTCGTGAAATGCTGGGTCAGATGAAGTCGATTCCAAACTGGTTTCGGTACTTCGCCGGAGTCGCGGACAAGGTCTTCGGAGAGGTCATTCCCCTTGAAAAACCTAACATGCTCAACTATACCATACGGGAGCCCCTTGGGCCCATTGCCATTGTCGTTCCCTGGAATTCGCCAATTCTCGTTATCAGCTACAGTATGGCTCCTGCGCTAGCAGTAGGGAATACCGTCGTGTTGAAACCATCGAGATACGCGCCAGTTTCAACACTCGAGTTCATGAGAGCGGTTCACAAGGCTGGCTTCCCTCCTGGGGTCGTCAACACCGTGACGGGATCCGGCGAGAAAGCGGGGAACGCACTTGTCAAGCATCCGCTTGTAAAGAGAATCGTCTTCACCGGCGGGTCTCAAATCGGCAAAACAATCGCGAGAATGGCGGCCGAGAATCTGACCGGGACCACACTGGAACTTGGCGGTAAGTCTCCCAACATCATCTTTGAAGACGCAAATCTCGATAACGCCATAAACGGAATTCTCGCAGGCATTTTCGCCGCGTGCGGCCAGACATGCGTCGCGGGGTCCAGGGTCTTCATCCAAGACAGTATTTTCGACCGCGTGGTCTCTCGACTGATTGAAAGAACGAAAGAAATCAAGATGGGTAACCCTCTGTCCCCAGACACCGAGTATGGGCCGATTGCAAACAAAGAGCAGCTGGAGAAAGTGGAGCGTTACGTTGAGATTGCCAAGTCTGAAGGAGCGAAACTTCTCTACGGCGGAACTAAGCCGTCATCTCGGGAGCTACGGAATGGATTCTTCTTTGCGCCTACTATTTTCAAGGCGACCAATGGAATGAGAGTCGCCCAAGAGGAAATCTTTGGCCCAGTACTCTGTGTGATACCTTTCACCAGCGATGAGGAAGTTATCAGGATGGCCAACGACACAGAATTCGGTCTGGCGGCAGGGGTCTGGACCAATGATCTAGCACGAGCACACAGGATTGCGAAAAGACTCCAAGCTGGGACAGTGTGGATAAACACCTACAGGGCCATTTCTTTCGCATCTCCATTCGGAGGGTACAAGGCGAGCGGATATGGCCGTGAGAACGGACTCGAAGCAATACACGAATTTACTCAGGTCAAGAGTGTAATGATTGACACGTCAGGAAAGATGGGTGATCCGTTCATACTCAGGTGAAGAGGAGATCATGTGATGGGAAAATGACCAAAGAAATTCGCGGTCTCGTTGTTCCGACAATCACAGTCTTCACACCGGAAGATCTAATTGACGAAGACGGACTTAGGAGACACACAAGGTTTCTCATTGAAAGTGGGGTCGATGGCATCTTTGCAGTTGGCTCAACGGGAGAGTCTCAGAAGCTTTCCATCGAAGAGAGGAAACGAGTAGTTGAGATAGTTTTAGACGAGACAGCTCGGGAAGTGCCGGTCCTAGCCGGAACGGGGGTTGAGACCACCCGAGGCACCATTGCACTCAGTAAGCATGCCGAGGCTGCCGGCGCGGACGGAGTGGTTATCGTGCCCCCAACCTACACGAGAATTACCCTGCGAGAGGTGGTGGAACATTACAAGACTGTATCGCAAAACATCGGAATACCCATCATGGTATACAACAACCCAGCTCGGAGCATGATAGATCTGACACCCGATGCATTAGCAAAACTCTCCGAAATCAAGAACATCCGGCTAGTGAAGGAGAGCAGCGGAGACCTGAGGAGGATTGATCAAATCATCAACAAGACAGCGGGAAAGCTCACCGTAATGATGGGTACAGATTCGATAGCATTCGAAGGCATGCTGGCGGGTGCAAAGGGATGGGTCGCATCATCAGCAAATGTGATTCCAAAGGAATGTGCCGCCATTACTGGTGCCGCTCTCGCTGGCGATTACGCTAAAGCAAAGGACTTGTTCTACAGGGCACTTCCTTTCTTCAATGCCATTGAGACGCAGGTGGACGTAACAGTCAAAGAGGCTTTGCTTCTTCTAGGTCACCGAGTAGGTCATCCTAGGAAACCATCTCTTCCAATGGAAGCCGACCAAGTCAATGAGCTTCGGAAGCGATTGTTGAGTCTTGGAACCGTGGGCTCGGTCATCCCAATAGGGAGACAACACACCTGAGCGATTAGGGTACTCCAATCAGTAAGCTTCTCAACAACGAATAAATATAGAATGAGACCTCTTTTCTTGAGGGTCTAGGATGAATCCACATTTTGATGTCGAAAGAGCTAGGGGCTTGATGGACAACATTGACGTCTTGCTAGCATGCGGGGTACAAGGCAGCGGAGGAGATGCCAACGTAATGTATCTGAGCGGGTTCAATCCAGGGAGCGAGTTCAAGTTTCATAATCCGGCGACAGAAAACGGCGAGCCGTACGTCGTTCTTGCTGGATTCGCTCGAGACAACGACCCTTTTCTGATTACCAATATGCAGGATGCGTGGTATGTTGAGAACAGCGATTGTTGGATAGCCGAACGAAGATACTACGGCTACGAATCCGCAGCGGCGGGATATTCGGAATCAAAGCACGCCCCCCTTCTTCCAAGTCCGGTGGCCTCACTTGTGAAGGCTCTCGATGAAAGAGACCTAATGAACGGTACAATCGGAGCTGATATGAGCCACTTGACGGTGGGCCTCCTAGAAGAAATGAGACATGTAATTCCCAAGGCACGCTTTGTCGACGCCACACAACTCTTCGCCCGGCTGAGGGCGGTGAAGTCAAGCACCGAATTGAAGTACCTCAGGAAAGCTGTTGGAGCTTCGGAGAAGTGTATCAGGACGGCCTTCGAACTGATAGAAGAGAAGACTGCCGAAAGAGCTGTTACGGAGACGGTGTTGCAGATGGCACGGGTGCTGGGATTGAAAGCTCCGTGGATTCAGATTGGATGGAGTAAGGTAAACACGGGATCTCCCGCTCCCGACCACCGGTTCGAGAGGGGAGACGCGGGAAGGATAGACACCGGAGGAGAATTCGGAGGCTACTCCAGTGACCTTGCGAGGATTGGGTCGATAGGGAGACCGAGTGAAGAGATCATGGATGGATATCGAGCCGCAGCCGAGGTAAGTGAGGACTTGAGAAACGCAGTCAGCCCAGAAAAGCAGTGCTCAGAACTCTGCAAACTGGCCCACAATTCTATGAGGAAGCATGGGTCACGACTGAGTTCTGAGTCGGTCGGTCACGGAGTGGGCCTTGATCTTCACGAACCACCCTACCTCATCAACAATTCGCGAACGATACTTGAGGAGGGAATGGTGCTGACCTGCGAACCAATTCTACATAAGAATGGCAAGTTTCATTTCTTTGTCGAAGACATGGTGGTAGTCACCAAGAATGGATGTGAGCCGCTTTCGACTATCGACCGAGGCATCTTCGTGATATGAGATTGGTCTCGATTGTTGTGGCCAAGGGCTCTCTGTCGGTCGCGTTGGTGACACCCTGATGCTTGTTCTCAAGAACGTCGTGAAGACCTTTGATGCGCTGCGGGCCGTCGATGGTGTCTCGCTCGAAGTGAAAAAAGGAAGTATCATCGGTCTCATCGGTCCAAACGGAAGCGGAAAAAGCACTCTCTTCAATTCAATCGCAGGATTCTACAAGCCTGACGGTGGAGAAATCTATTTCGAAGGGAAACTCATTAATGGCCTAAAGAGCAACGAAATATTCGATCGAGGCATTGTGAGAAGCTTCCAAATGCCGAGACTATTCACGGGGATGACCGTGCTCTCCAATGCACTGGTACCCCCTCGGAATCAGAAGGGTGAGAAAACCAGATACGCCCCATTTCATCGTAGCTGGAGAGATCAGGAAATCGCTAACGCCCGCAAGTCGTTGAAAGTGACCACAGACATACATCTAGATGAAGTGATCAGGAATCTGGCGACGGATATTTCAGGAGGGCAGATGAAACTCCTCGAACTGGCAAGATCCCTGATGGGAGAACCCAAGTTATTGCTGTTGGACGAACCAACAGCCGGGGTCGCTCCCAGGTTGGCTGAGGAGATCTTCGAAGGAATCGTGTCCCTACGGAACGAGTTCGGGATAACGTGTTTCATAATTGAACATCGATTGGAATTGCTTTTCGATTACGTCGAACACATATTCGTGATGCACCAAGGCAAGATACTTGCTGAAGGTACAAAAGAGGAGATTCTGAACAACGAGATGGTGGTCAAGGTGTATCTGGGGGATTTCGCGATTGCCCATTGAACCAGGGCTTCTTACATAGTCTTCTTCCCCAAGAACAGGTCAGGGAGATCAGGATTTCGTGCGAGTTCTTTGCTGTCGCCCACTACAACCTTTCTGCCTGCAACGAGGACCATTGCAACATCAGCGATTTGTAGGGCCTGCTTTACGTTCTGCTCGACCAACACTACGGTAACTCCACTGTCGCGTATTTCGCATATTTTCCGCATGATCTCGGCAATGGTATTGGGAGCCACTGATGCTGTTGGCTCGTCCAGGAGCAGGAGATTCGGTTTCATCACGAGCCCTCTTGATATTGCCAGCACTTGCCTTTCACCTCCACTCATAGTCTTTGCTTTCTGCCTCATTCTTTCTTTCAGTATTGGGAAAAGCTGGTACATCTCCCCTATGCGTTCAGTCAGAGTCGCCTTGCGATTGATTGTCGCTCCTCCCACCTCGAGGTTCTCTTGGACGCTCAGGTTAGTGAAGACGTTCTGAATCTGAGGAACATAACTGATACCCAACTTGGCAACAGCATAAGATTGCATTCTGCTTATGTCTCGTCCTCCAAATCGAATCGCACCCTCAATCAGACTCGCCTCTCCTACAACAGTCTTGATGAGTGTGCTCTTTCCACTTCCGTTGGGACCGATAATCGCAAAAATGCTCCCTTGGTTCACCTCGACACTCAGTTCCTGAACGATGGCAAGCTTTTCGTAACCGGCTGTGACATTCCGGAACTCGAGCAAGCTCATGCGCGACCATTCTCCTTTTCGTCAAGTAGATCCCAGGCTGGCGTTCTGATTGGTTTCTCTGGAATCAATCCCTTGGGTCGGAATATGAGAATGACTATGATTATCACCGCGTATACCAAATACGAGGCATAGTTCGGGTTGAATAGCTGAGATTGCCACCCAAGCGCGGCCACCCGAGTAACCAAGTCTATGCCTGAGATTAGAGCCGCTCCCAGTAGTGAACCCTTGAGGTTACCATTTCCTCCCACTATAACCATGGCGAAGATTATGAATGTCAGTAGAGGCGTGAAAGAATCAGCTTGAACAAACCCGCTGTAATAGGCATACAGTACACCCGCCACTCCTGAGAAACCTGAGCTCACTGCTAGTACCTGCCCCCTCACAGTGGGGACCCGCTTTCCGAGGCTTGCAGCGGCTATGTCATCGTCGCGGACTGACTTGAGCAATCTACCGTACGGAGAGTTTGCGAGTCTGTCCACTACGACGTAAGTCAATAGCAGCAAGCCCAGAGCAACCCCTGCAAAGCTGAGATACTCCACTGTCACGTCATCAATCCAAATGAAGGGATTGGGTATCCCCGCTATTCCCTCTGATCCGCCTGAGAATGAAGCCTCGCCTCTTATGACTGTCCTGGCAATCTCGCCCACGACGAGAAGGGTCATTCCCAGGAATTCCTCTCTGAGTTTCAGCGCCGGATATGAAGCAAAGTATCCAGCAATTCCTGCCAAGATGAACGCGACAACCAGCGCAACCATGAACGCTAGGGCATTAAGCGCTGGGTCGCTCGCCGCTACGGACAACCGAAGGTAGATTGCTTCTGCCGAACCGACGTCAACTCGCAATCCACGGAAATACAGTAGAAAGAGTGTTGAGATGTACCCCGCTACATAACATCCGATAGAATAGAAGAACACTTTACCGAAGTTCGATTGGCCTGCATAGCCATACTCGAGATTCAAGCTAAGGGAAAGTATCGCGAACACCGAAAACGTTGTGCTGAACGAGGCAAGCAATCCAGGAATGTCCATGGCCATGTTCCGCCTACACCAAATGCAACCTCTTTCCTACTGATGTCAGAAACTTCCGGAACGCCGCAGATTCCAGAGTTATCCCTGAGGGACGGAAGAGAAGAAAGGCCACCATGATAGCGAATGTAAGTGCCGGTTTGAAAGCCGGATCAAGACCAACATACGTGTTCAAGGCATCCATTCCGAGATTCTCTGTAAAGCCGATTACATACCCTCCGATTATCGTTCCAGAAAAGCTGGAGAAACCTCCTATCGTGGTGGCTGCAAAGCCCCTAAGGAGAAGGGACCATCCGAGTTCTGGGGTTGTCTGCGCATAGGTCGCCCAGAACGATCCTGCAACCCCTGCGATACCGCCTCCAATTATCCAAGCGACTCTTCTGACATAATTCACATTGATTCCCGAAACTCTGGCCAGCGAAACATTCTCCGCCACAGCTCTCATGGCTCTTCCCGTTTTAGTTCGGTGAAAGAGCAACTCAAGAAGTGCTACGGAGATTATCGTAGTAGGTACGACCCATAGAAACAGGTTGGTCACGTTACCACCGAATATTGAATACACGGTCACAATTGACACGCGGGTCGTTACAGTGAGGTAGCCGAGTGGGACTACTACCAAGTAAAGGGAATACCTGATCGCTATAGCCACTGCCAAAGAAGCCACCATGAGAACAACCGTTTTTGCTCGCCTCCTTACCAAAGGCTTGAAGACCAATTCATCCGTTCCCAAGACGACCATCGCTGATGCAACGAATGCAATGGGCACACTCAAGGCAAAGCCCACAACGGCGGTCATAGCGGCAGCGACATACGCCCCGATCGTGACCAGCTCGCCATGAGCGAAGTTGGCTATTTTCGTGACAACAAAGGTTTGGGTTATTCCGATTCCGATTAAGGCGTAGAGACTTCCCACCAGGATGGAACGCAGTATCGAATCAGCTAGTGGGAAGACCAACTGTGATTGATTCCCTCACTTTCGAAACTGTCGCCCAAAAAACGGGGAAAGGTCAGTAAAAGGCGACCTCTTGACTATGAGCCGTAGAAGATGCCGGAAACCCACGGAGACAGTGTACCTAGAGTGCCGGAGTAGAACTCAAAGTTGGTGTATGCGTAAGCTGTCCCAGTCTTGGTGACGTGCCACACGCCGAAATCGGCTGTGGCTAGGTCATGATTCTTGTCGAGCGGTAGCGGTCCGGAGGCCCCTACGTAGTGGGCAGCGACTTTTGGAATCGCAGCTGCGAGGTGGACCCCGAATTGTCCCCCTGTTTGAACGAGAGCCATCGTGAGTAACCATGCGTCGTCGTATGTGTACAACGACCAAGATGTGGGATTGTGCCCGGTCCGCGCATTGAATTCCGAAACGAATGACCTAGTCACGTTGCTTAATGGATTCACATTGGTGAGACCTGTGTCTTTCACTTGAACCAAGAAGTCACCGATGGCCTGTGAAGCGCTCGGGGGCAAGAACGCGGCTCTTTGAGCGTCTGTTTCACCGAACCACCTCACCTGCGTGAGGACAGAGTCGGTTGATGCATGAGTGTAGATGTTCAGTCCGTCGGTTTCGAAGGTTACGTGGAACACAGCTGTCTGAGGGCTGATCCCCAAACTCGAGACCGCCGAACTTAGCGAAGCAACTTCGCTTCCATAGTCTGGCTGGTCAATGGTATACTGGACGCTCACCCAGGTTCCACCTAGGCTTTGCCAAGCAGCCTTCATGATACTATTTAGTGAACTGCCAAGCGAATCATCTCTGTAAATCGCCGCCACGTTCCTAATTCCCTCATTCCACATGACTTTGACAGCGGCGGGTCCGACAAGATGGTTGGCGGTGTAAGGTCGGAAAATGTAGGGTTGGTTGGAGTATGCATCTGAACTGTACAGGGCGACTGTGACAAGCTTGTGGGAATTGGCATAGTCAACTATGCCCCCGATTTCAACACTGTTACCAGGTCCAAGAAACGCCTGAATGCCTTGTGTTTGTGCCAGTGCCGTCATACCGCTCAGAGCCCCAGTGGCAGTATTAGCGGTGTCATAGGTCACTAATTGGAACCGATAGTTCGAGCCTATGCTCTGCAAATAGTTGTTGACGTCGTTAATGCCAACTTGTGCCCCATTCTGAATGTCTACTCCGTATGAGGCCGAGTCTCCAGAAGTTCCAAAGAGACCTCCTATCTTTATTGTCTGAATCCCTCCAGATGTCGTCGTACCTGGTGAGGTTGCTAGTGGGACGATGAAGTAAGTGACAGCGGCTCCGATCATGAGCCCAACGATGAGTACTGCAGCGAGCTGTAATGTCGTTTTCATATTCGTTCGAGAATGGCTTCAGAATGTATTTAAGGGGTAGGAACGAAAAAACACGGAAATCAAGGATCGAGGCATAGGCCGTTTCCTCTTACGCACACGCTCGTTCTAATACTTCTGACGTGGGCTTTCCAACTCGGGGACTCGAAGGTTGTCTGAAGGATACAGACGAGCCATCTCGTCGCTTGTAATCGCCCGAGTCATTTACGCTCTCAATTGGTTCAATATTGGAGCCATCTACTATCTGATGGAAGGAGACCTGCACGCGGACATTTCGGGTTTGGGGGTAATTGCTGGAAGCTTCTACCTCGGAGTTGGCCTAATGCAAGTTCCTGCCGGGGTCTTGGCAGCCAGGATTGGTCCAAGGAGAGTCTTCCTGATTGGGATAGCTTTGTCATCGGCAGCGATATTCTGCACTTCGGTTGCTTCCGACATACTGCAAGTCTCTGTGTTCAGGTTCATAGTGGGCTGGGGAATGGCTTTCACGTTTGCCCCGGGGCTTGTGCTGATCGCGCGCTTCCTCGGCAGAGGCAAATCTGGGCTCGGCGTGGGGTTGTTCAACTCGGCGTTCTATGCGGGGGGCCTCATTGGGTTTTTTGGTTGGACCATTCTAGCTTCAGTAGTCACATGGAGGCCAAGCGTCGCATTGGGCGGAGGACTAGAAATGACAACCGGGGTTTTGATTCTCTTCTTCATTCCACGGGACACAGGGAATGGAGGGTTCAGAGTCCAGACTAGCATCCTGTGGCAAACACTCAAGGAAAGACAACTGATCTTGCTTGGATTGGGTACGCTTGGTCTGTCCACAGGCAATACTCTGGTTTCAAGTTTCATGACGTACTACCTGGTCGAGTCGTACCACACAAGCCTGACTCTAGCTGGACTGATTGCAAGTCTATTGGTGGTCGTCCCTGTCTTCTCCTCTCTCTGGGGAGGTGGTTTGTACGATAGAGTTCGAATGCCAAAGAGGCTCATGATGTTCTCAGTTCTAACTATGGTGATGGCATTGATGGTCTGCAGTATCACGAGTTTGTTCGCTGCAGTTGTCTCTACTCTGTTGGCGGGGATTGCCGCAGGGATTGGATTCACGGTGACCTTCGCGGCCGCCAAGGACATCAATTCGGCCGGGAGTGAATATGACAGCCTCGCAGTGGCTTGGATTAACGGAATTGCATTCTTGGGATCGTTCTGGCCTCCCTTGATCTTCTCCTATCTTGCCACGAATTCTGGGTATTCGATGGCTTGGCTCGGGGGCGCGGCGCTGGGACTCGTGTGGCTCATCCCTCTCATTCTGTTGACGGAGAGACGTGTTGACGGCTCAAAGGGACAATATCCCATTCCGCCGGTAGTTCCATGATGACATTTCGAGGAGACTCTGTAGAACATTCAATCTCAATGTGAGCAGTAGCCATGATGTATTCCCGGGAAGACTTCCGGTGACGGGTACAGGTTACTTCTCCAAGTCTTGAGGTCGTGCCCGTTTTACTTCATGTCGGTCGAAGGGGATTTCAACAAACGTCGAAAGAGCCATTCGACCGAAGAAGAGCTCCTATCATCTCTGATGTCTCAGGTCGGACCAGTGCTCGTGCACAATTCTCCAAGATCGCCCATTCCTGACGAACACCACGCTCCCTCGCACCACTCTCTTCGTTAGTGTTCTTCCCGACTTTCCCATGTAGTCCACATAGAGAGTAGCCAGCGCCGCGTCATTGAAGATTTGAATTCGCAAATCCCTGATTCGCGGAGTGAAATTGGCAACTATGTTGGTAAACCAATTCTTTTCCTTCTCTAAGACCTTCGAACCGTCAATTCGATGGAAAGGCGGAAAGGCGCTGTACAGACTATACCCATCATCGAGCGCGAGCAGGTCAACGAATTTTCGGAAGTTTCCTTCTTTTGGTAGCACAAACTTGGATGTGAGGGATTCTTCGATTTCACGTAGGTCAGAGGCCTCATTGTTGTGTCTATGTGATTCAACTTCCCATTCAGTTGGGCCGAGAAATAGGGGAGATTCTTTCTCTGGCTTGAACCACGACCTAAGGTGTTGTATCACTCGTTGCAAGTCCCTTACGGAGAGATTCTGGGATACTACCATTCGAAGCGTGTTAGCCCTTGTTGAGAAATCTTCAATGCGGCTCAGGTATCTCGTGTGATGTTCCGAGATTGCATACAAAACCTCTTTCAGACTTGGATCTGAGGCCAGCTGTTCGTCGGTGAACAGTCGAGCCATCGATATGTAATTTGAGACATGCCCCTTAGAGAGTCCAACTATCAGGCCAATCTCTTCATCCGTCCTACCGAACTCCTCGTGCATTTGTTTAAATGCCAGCGCTTTCTCATAATCAGAGAGATCCTTTCTGCTTAGGTTCTCGACCACCGAGATTCGGAGAAGCTGCTCGTTTGAACATGGTTCTATCGTCGCTCGTATCGTCTTCCAGTTCAGTAGCCGTACTGCCCTGACTCTGCGATGACCGTATACCAGTTCGAAGCCATTGTCATTTGGCCGCACCCTAACAGAGTCGAGCAAGCCAACCGCTGCAATAGAGTCAGCGAGCGATCTGATTTCGCCCTCATCGTATACTCTTCTTGGGTTGTATGGATTGTCTCGGATTGACTCAAGCGGAATCTCCTTGTCCAGGATGGTGTTTTGCACGGTCGTTTCGCCCGTGACCAGACTCATTTGGTTTGTCCTTAATCACGGTTTCGACTCGATTCGGCTTCGCGCGCGCGAACCTTTCACAAGCTTCGTGGCTAAGTGGCTTTCGTCGGCCTCTGGACGACGGCCCGAGAGCCGTTCACGGTTTGAATCAAAGTCCAGCCCTTTGGTAGGTATTCGTCCAACTTCTCGATAGGGATCAGTTTCTGAGGTGGCTCTTGAGTCTGGGCCGGAGGTGCAGTTTCGTGGTTCGCATCGAACGTCCCCTTCTCTCGCAGGCGGGATACGAGCTGGTCTACCGCCTCGACGTCCTGTTCGCTCGGTTCACCAAACGTACCCAGCATGACACTCCTCACAGTGTCCTCCACCTGTCTACGGACGTCTTCCTTGGTGAGCGGTGGCGTCTCTGCGAAGACAGCAGCGACCTCCTTCCGCATCTGCTCGGTCTGTTCTTCCGACAGTCTCTTGTGCGTGGTATAGGTTGCTTCGATTGTCCCGGCGTGGCCCATCAGGAATGCCTGAATCTCCGAGTTGATTCGGCCGTTCAAGAGTGCGGTGCCGAAGTACGAGCGCCACACATACGGCCGCTGCTTGAGGCCGGCAAGCCTCATCGCACGTCTTGTCTCCATCGACAGGGCACCTGACGTCAGCGGGTCTCCCTTCCTGACGAGTCTCCCGTGCATGGAGACTGTCCGCACGGCCACGAAGACGGGAGAACTCGGGGTCAACCTATCCCACGTAAGGCGTTCTCTCAGGTATGCCTCCAAGAACTCTGGCTTGACTAAAAAGGTGAAGCGTGGCAGCCCGTTCTTTGATATCTCTGCCCGCACATTGATTCGCATCGGCGCCTTGAGTATCTTGACCGAATCTTCCGTGGCTTCAAGTTCTGGCAAGTCTCTGAGAGACAGCCCAGCCATGGATTCAAAGCGGATCCCTGCGAGGGCGATGAACGAAATCACTGCGCGAGCCCGCAGATCTGCGAAGTTGAGGGTTCTCAGAAGCTCTGCCCGCGTAGGCGTCCGCTCGTCTGCTAAGGTCGGGGTCGAACGTACGTTCTTGACCTTGATTTCTCGCGTCATCACAAGTTCGTTGCGCCTGAACCACGATTTTACCGCATTCAGCCCGGCATGCATCGACATGGGAGCATACTCATCCTCCTTCAGGGCATTCAGCCAGTCCTCAAATCCGTCTTGAGCGCCCTTCCTGTCCTTCTGAAACTCGGTGACAAGGCCCTTCGGGTCGACGTGTCTGAACTCGCAGTAGATTGACAGCCAGCGAAGATATCCGCGAGCGGCGGAACGCGAGAGGCTTGAGTGCCATCTGGTCACGTCTGGGTCAGTCAGCAGTTCCTTTCCCATTCCCATAGGGCGAAACGGGGGACTCGGGCTATTTAGGAGTTGTTATACTGTTGGTGTAGGTAGTATACCCGCAGTTGCCGCACGTAAGACGCCCCTCGTGCTGCGCCATGAAGTAGCCCTTCCCGCACCTGGGGCACTCCTTCCGCAGCCGTGTCAGAGACCCCTCTTCGACCTTGTACAACTTGTAGACCTGTATCCTGCGCTTGGGGGCCTTCGGCTTCTGCTTCTTTTCAGGCTTCTTTTCCTCCACCGGGGCTCCCTCTGCCGGAGCTGGCGCCGGGGTCGGAGTCGGCGCCGGGGTCGGGGGCGGGGCCGCCGGCTGCTTCTTCGACAAGCCTACTTCTTGGCCTCCGCTGCCGGGGCCTGGGTCGCCGCCTTCTTCCTTTCCTGTCTCAGCTTCTCTCTCTCCGCCTTTGTCAGAACCCTCTCCTCGAGGTACCTGGGGTGGGCCCTCTTCTTCGCCTCCGCCGAGCCGTAGACGTAGAACCTGCCGATCACATCGGTGGTGCCCGCCTGACCGTCCAGCCTTACTATTCCGACGTTCTCAGGGGCCACTCCGAGCTCCTGCGCCACAGCCGCTATGGCCTCCTTTCTGGTGAGCTTTCCGGCCCTGCCTTCGAACCGCAGTTCGACGTATGACCTTTCGAGGACCTTCGAGTCGGACCTCTTCACTACCTGCAATCTGGCCAACCCCGCCCCCTGGGGGATATAAATCAGTCCGCCTCTCAGCGTATCTCGGGGATCCCGATTTCAGCGAGGATGGCCCTGTTCCTCGATTTCGCTTCAGCGTCGGCCCTCACCACCACTATCCCCTCCCCCGGCTGCCCGTAGAAGACGAGCGCGGACACGGGAGCGAGGGCGATGGCTGGCAATGCCAAGAGGTCCTCCTCGCCCTTGACGGCCACGCGGGCGGGCTTCTGTCCCCGGAGGGCTTCCCTGATCCCGTCTATCGCGCCCTCGGTGATGGTCCCCGGGGGGTTCCCGACCTCTATCCTCCTCGCGTAGGCCACGCCAGGAGGTGCCCTTTCCTTCCTGTTCTCTCGGGAGTCGACCACCTGCACGTCGGGCACTCGGCCCTGGGCTCCGAGAGTCTCGGTCACCCTGTCGCCCACTGTGATGACCATCTGCGCTCCCCTGACCAGCTCCGCAAAGGATCGACCCTTCACCTCCTCGGCCGAGAAGAGCCTGCCCAGGGGCTTCGCCAGCCTTGTTCTGAGGCCCTCAGGAAGCCGGTAGACCTTCGGCAACCGCCTAGCTTACCTTCAGGGCGTATCTCCCTGGCTTCACGATGCCCAGGGTCTTCGCCACCTGGGACCTATCCGCGTTGATTATGATTATGAGACCGGACCACTCGTTGCTGAGCTCGGTGTAGCCGTCGTTGGGGCACGCCTTCTCGGTCGTAAGGGTCTTGCACTTCCTGCACGCCAGTTCCTTCAAGCCTATCCTTCCTACTCTACTTCTCCGCCCTTTCTTCCACCTTTCGCTGCTTCTGGGCCTTCGCGACTTCGTCATCTATCCATTCGAACGCCCCCAGGAAGGGCTGCCTGCAGGTCACCCCTATCTTCCCCATCGATATCCCGTGCCCGAGGCTCACTGCCGTTATCCTGACCCTCACCTTGCTCCCGACCTTGAGCAACCTCTTGCTCTGGGAGGCCGTGATTATCCCGGACTTCACGTCGCTCGTCAGGTAGTCGTCCGTTATCTGGCTGAGGTGCAGCAGCGCGTCGGCGGGCCCGATCCTCACGAACGCCCCGAAATCCGTCACCTCAACTATCTCGCCTTCGACCAGCTCCTGCTTGAGCGGAAAGAACGAGAGGACTTCAAACTTGACCCTGTGGTACGTCGCGCCGTCTCCTGGTATGATCTTGCCCACCTTGTCGACGTTCACACCTGTGACCAGGATCAGGTATCCGTGCTCAGGGTTGATGGTACTCTCGTACTTTATCTTCAGGAGGTCCATGGCGACCTTCTCCAGAGGCGACCCGAACTTGTCGGGGGGGACGCGGACGACGTCCTCAAGATTGACTAGCTCAAACATGAATGCTCAGGAACCGCCCACTCGCTTTGGGTAGCGGATATTAATCTTTGGTTCCCATGAAGAGAGTCTATCCGCCCGTCGGGCGAAGCGTGGGCGGGAGGGCCCTCTTGTGGGCCGACTTCCTGTGCATCTCCAAGACCCGACGGGCGACCGCGGAGCTTACGCCCCCTTCGGTGGCAGCCCGGGGCACCGAATCTCCTTCATCGAAAAGGCAGTGCATGACGACGTCGAGCTTCTCGTAGCCGGCGGGCAGTTCCTCCTCGGCGGTGTGTCCTGGCCAGAGCTGCGGGGAGGCCGGCTTGCTGACGATTCCGGGAGGGATGCCCAGATGTCTGCCCATCAGTCGGACCTGGGTCTTGTAGAGGTGGGCGATCGGCAGGAAGTCAGCCCCGCCGTCCCCGAACTTGGTAAAGAATCCGAGAAGTTCCTCCGACCTGTCCCCGGTCCCGACGACCAGCAGGCCCCGCGAGTTCGCCAGGTAGTACAGGATTGTCATCCTGACCCTTGCCTGCACGTTCGCACGCGCGAGCTTCACGGCACCGGAACCGGCTGCGGAGGTCAGAGCATCGACGAGCGGAGAAATGGCCACGCTGACCCTCCTGACCCCCCACTCGTCAGCCAGTCGCACCGCGTCATCTGTGTCGCGGGGCGGGGTGTGCTTCGAAGGGAGTAGCGCTGCAAGGACGTTCTCTCTGCCGAGGGCCCTGACGCAAAGCGCGAAGACCACGGAGCTGTCCACTCCTCCGCTGAGGCCGACGACCACACCGCTCGTACCTGACCTCGTGACCACCCGCCTGATGAAGGCCGTAATCCTCCTTTCTTCCCTCTTGACGTCGATCGCCAGAAGAGGCTTCGCCATCTCCATGCCGAGGAGGGCGGGAGCCTTAACTCCTTTTGCGGCCACTCAGAGGAGAGCCACCCTGCCCGAGCGCAGCCCAACGACCCGGACACCGCGGGTCCCCAGGGACCTTACCAGGTCTCGGTCAGCCGTCGCCACAGCCGCGTTCATAGTGAGGGCTGCCGACATTATCTCCTCGTCGGGTCCAGCTCCGCCACAGGGCACACGCGAGAACCCTTCAGCGAGCTCAAGCGCGACCCGGGCCGCCCGGCCTTTCCTTCCATCGCCCGAGGCCAGACGCCTAAGCTCGGCAAGAACGCATTCGAGGGCCACTGGTTCGAACCTTCCAATCTTCTCTGTGATGTCTTCGGACCAGGTCGTAGGACGCTCCACAACTGCCATGAGGAAGCTGCTGTCGAAGATGACCTTGGTCAAGGCCTACTTGAGGACGCCCGAGCCTATCAGGCGCCACCTTTCGGCTATCCTCCGGCTCAGCGCCGCCCGCATGCCGGTCTCGACCGCCACAGGCTTCTTGAGGTCGACCTCGATGACGTCTCCCCTCGCGGAGGTGACGACGGCCTGCGCCGACGCGGTGCCCAGGTTGAGCCTCAGGTTCTCGCCCGGCCTTACCCTTTCAACGCTGACCAGCTCGGCAGATCCGACGGCAGTCTCGAGCAGGTCCAGGTCAAGCGTTATGTGCTCCAGGTTCGGAGGAAGGGTTCCAGGCTTTCCGATGACGCTGCCGACCATCTGGTCTCCCTTGATGTAGGTGGGGTCAAGATGCGTCCCGACCGCGACCAGACCCCCAGGCCCAACCCTGTCGGTCTGTCCCGCACTCGTCTGCAGCCCTGAGACCTTGGTCACGACAGGGACAAACTTGCCGCTCCTCTCCTCCACCATCCCAGGCCTGAGTTCGATTTCTTCCCCGACCTTCAACTCTCCCCTGGTGAGGCTGCCGCCCAGAACTCCGCCGGAGAGGTCCCCTATCTCAGCCCCTGGCCTGTTGACGTCGAAGCTGCGGACCACGTACATCAGCGGGTCGGCCTTCGCGTCCCTCGCCGGGGTGGGGATTACCTCCTCGAGCGCCTCGATCAGGGCGTCGATGTTCGTCCTCTGCTGAGCCGAGATGGGGACTATCGGGGCGTCCGCGGCAACAGTCTTCTCGACGAACTTTTCGATTCCCTCGTAGTTCTTTTTCGCCTCCTCGTCGCTGACCAGGTCTATCTTGTTCTGCGCTATCACGATCTTGTTCATGCCCAACATCTGCAGTGCCTGTAGGTGCTCCCTCGTCTGGGGCTTGGGGACAGGCTCGTTCGCGGCTATCACTAGGAGGGCGCCGTCCATCAGGAAGGCGCCGGCGAGCATGTTGGTCATCAGGCTCTCATGGCCAGGACAGTCGACGAAGCTCACCGCCCTCAGGAGGCGCGTCTCCCTGCCGCAGACCGGGCACTTCGGGCTCGTGGAGAAGGCCGCCGGCGCAGGAGTCTGGGGGCATCTGTAGAACGCCGCGTCCGCGTATCCGACCCTGATCGTGATTCCTCTCTTGAGCTCCTCGCTATGCGCGCTGGCCCAGACCCCGGTGATTGCCTGAATGACCGTAGTCTTCCCGTGGTCCACATGGCCGGCCGTCCCGATGTTCACCTCCGGCTGCCTAGGAAGGAGGTTGGGAGCCGGCGTCTGCTGAGCAAGCTGCCCTGACAAGAGGAACCGGCCCGAGGCTCCCCCCTTTTTAAGAATAGGTAGACGATTCGGAGACCCGGGTCGCTCAGCTGCTACCGAGGCTCGATCGATTCTGTATCCTGCCTGTCATTCTGCCCACTTTGTATTCCGCATCATGAGGATTGTCGAGCCGATGATCGACCCTTAACGCGATATAGACACGCTTTGCCCCCATACTCAGGATTGCATCGTGCGCCTTTTCAAGAGCCAAGATCACTTTGCCTAGGTCGTCTGTTTCGATTATCGTTGACATTGCCGTCGGTTGGATCTTCACACCCTTCACTTCTTTCATCGCTTCGAATGCCTTCTTGACGAAGTCTCCAACGCTTGTGCCTTCACCAACGGGAAAGATGGTCAAGTCTGCGATTATCACCTGCTTGTTTGCCATAGTGGGTTGTCGATTCGGTCCGCATATATCTATCTACCCTCCCCCGAGAGGATTCCGTTGCCCATCGGGATCGCTCGATTGCATTGCTCGTGACCGTGAAAGCAGGCAGCCACCGAGCTAGGTCTCTTTATTAGTAGCTCGCGGCCTGCAATCTAGGAGGCGGAAAGCAGTGCAACTGACAGAAGAGGTAATCAAATTCATCGAAGGGAAGAACTTCGGCTACCTCGCGACGGTGATGAAGGACGGCTCGCCGCAGGTCACTCCCGTATGGGTTGACCACGAAGGGAAGGACTACATTCTCGTGAACACCGCGCTGGGGAGGATTAAGCAGAAGAACACGAAAAGGAAACCGAAGGTTGCCATCGCCATAGCAGATGCGTCAAACCAGTACGAGAGGGTGGCCGTAAGGGGGGTGGTGGTTGAGCAGACGACGAAAGGAGCCGACGAGCACTTCGACAAGCTGGCCAAGAAATACCTCGGGAAGGAAAAGTATCCCAATCGATCTGCCAGCGAGAAGAGGGTGATTCTCAAGATAAGACCAGAACACGTTTCGAAATGATTTCAACAAACACAATGACCACATTGACCAAGCAGCCGGCGTAAGTCTGAGTGCAATACTAAGCGGCTGGTGCGCTTGCTGAATCTGAACGGCTCTCGACTATGGTCGGACCTTGCCGAGGTACCGTTTGAGGTCTGCCCTGTTGTAGTAGTAGAAGACGAGGCTCCCGATACCCACTAGGACAAAGAGTGGTGAGGTCAAGACGCCAAACACCACGTAGACCGCTCCAGCCCACCATCCCAAGAGCCATCCCCATGGCCTCGCCTTCCACAATCCGTAACCTACGACCACAGAAAGCAAGCCGAGGATGACGAAGATCGCACCGACCGCATACCACTCAGAAACACTGACTTTAGGACCAACCGGCGAAACGAAGCTCTGAATCCCGATGGCTGCCACCACAATTCCCACAATGAAGTCGACCAGCATGAGGATTCCTGTACCGCGTGGACGGGATACGCCCGACCTAGGCGGCGGAGAGGGGTTTTGATTAGACTGTGCCGGCTGCTGAATGGCCATCGGAGTCGCGCAGTTTGGGCAGAACTTCGCCCCGGCAGGCACCTCTTTCCCGCAGTTGGAGCAGAAAGTCAACCGACACTATTCGGGGATCAGCTTAGTTAAGCGTATCCTGTTTCGGTTCTGGTGCATGACGGCCTCCACGCGTACAACGAAGCGTTCACCGACGAGTTCTACACCAACTACGGTCCGAGAATCGAGAACGTGCGGTCGGTGGGCCAGAGAGACGAAGGCTTGAACCAGATGGTCGAGCGAGTGAACAACACGGTCAGAGACAGAGAGAAGACCTTCAGAGGGATGGACAACGACAGGTCGGCGCAAATCATGGCAGACGGAATCAGAATCAACTACAACTTCATCCGCCCGCACATGGGGCTGGATGGAAGGACGCCAGCACAGACGGCGGGATTGGATTTAGGACTCGATGGAATCAGGTGGAAACAACTGATCAAGCAAGCGGCCTCGAAGCGACCAGTGAGGCCGTAATCACTCAGGAAGAATGGGAACAGAAGATTCAGAAGAACCTCAAGGCTTAACGGAAGGTCTCAGGTCTTGTTCCCATCAGGTGGGCGGGCTCGCGGATTGACTTTGAAACGGGCCGTTACGACCGACTCCCCAGCGCTGAGTCGCGGCGTGGCGTGAAACGACTTCGCAAGCTCTTGGAGAGCGCTTTTCAAGGCGATGCTGTGCTTGGGGCCAAATTCATGGTGGAGGACAATCGTATACTCGTCCTCTTCTCGCGTTACTCTTGTTCGGGTGCTGGAGCCAAACTTAGTCCTCAGACTCAAGGCGTCCAGTATCCCGTCGGGAGTGGAGTCCTGTAGCCAGAACTCTGCCATCTCTTTCCACGTGGCGAATATGACTTCTCGCCCCAGTCGGGCCAGCTCCTCATCATCCGCGATTTCGACCAGCCTCCGGAAGATTGGCTTGTGAACCCAGACGAATCCGAACTCCCTTGCTTTCCTATCCCATTCAAAATTCCTGTAAAGAATCGCGTTGGCCAATGAGTTGACGGTCGTTCCTTCTTCAGCGGCCCCCTTCTCAAGAGAACGCGCCAGCGATTCTGGGATTCTGATTGTCTTGAGAACGGTCTTGCGCTCATGCGTGTCAGCTTTTGACAATGGAATAGCCTCTCATAGGCAGGACTGCCTCTCTACTTATCCGTATCAGATACGTCTGATATCAGATGCAGTCGGTGCTCTATCTCCCGAGTTGCACCAGAAGAACAGGAAATTGGCGAATCTCCCGACGATGCACCAGAGCCCCTGTTTCTTTGACAGACAATCACCAACGGAAGCTACATTGCCGACTCTCGAGAGCCCTTGCATTGGCGCATCACCTTCCGCATCGTCGCCGAGACGAGTTCTGGTAGCGACATCCCAGACAAGAGATTCCGGGGTCAGTTCATGAAAATCGTCAAATATGCGTTCGGGAATCAGTTTCGATGAAGATTTGAGACTCGTGGAGTCATCGGTGCTGCAATAGGATTCGGAATATGGAATCCAGGTTCATTTCTTGCACCGTCGGACAATCAAAGGCTTCTTTTTTCCCCTAAATTAGACGGAGAGTCCACTTTCTGCCTCGATTGGATAGATTGTGGACAATTTGTCCACAGGGGTTAAATACAGATTCACGGGGTCTTCATATGAAAATAAGAATGTATACGCAATCTAATGCGTATGTAAGAAAATTTAGCTCACTGACAATACTGACACTTCTTCTTGCTTCAGCGATTCTCATGGTCCTACCAGTCCTGCAAGTCTACGGATCGACGGGTCATCCGACGCTCGGGGTGACGAACACTGACACAACTCAGCCCACCACTTACACTGCCGGCACATCCTACGTCAACGTAACGGCCGGAAGCGACACAGCGAAGACCGACGGCTCGGTCACGGGCTTCTTCGCAATCAACTTCGGCACGTTCGGCGGTGCTCAGTTCGTCACGTTCTCGGGCGCGCAGTTCTCGCTCTACTTGAGCAAGGACGGTCTCGCTCAGATCACCGCGAGTGACATCAAATACGCAGGCCCTACGCTCTTCAGCGTCTCGGACCTGACAACGAACGGAGGATGGCACAAATACACTGAGACGAACGGCACGTTTTACGTCGGTCAGACCACTGGCGGCGCTGAGGTCATAACCGGGCCACTCCCGATAAAGCTCTCGAATAACTACAAGTACATCAAGATATACGACGGCTCTACAACTTCCGTAGCTGTGAGTGCACAGGACATTAACATCCTACCAGGGTTGACACTCACGCCAACATCAGGCCCAGCCGGTACGACAGTGACCGCCTTTGGCGGAGGCTTCCCTTCCACCACACTGATTGAACTAACGTACTCGTACAACTTCTACTCCTGGAGTGGAGTTTTGAAGGTAAACACAGGGAACTGGACCACCGGGGTCAACACTGGAAACGGCTACTTCAGCACCACTGCCACCATGTTCGACACGAAGCAGGCGTTCAACCCGGACTCCGGTCCGGTGAACTTCTCGGCCATCAGCATCATAGCGAAGTACCAGGGCCACCACCACAATACGCTCGCAACAGCCTACTACAATGAAACCACCAGAGTCTTCACCGGTGTCATTTCATATGACTCCGGCGGAGGGGTGCTCAGCTCCCAGACAAGTGCTCCATACGGGAACGATACTAGCACATACATAACGAATTACAACCTCATCCAGCCAATCCCGGCAAACGTCCTCGGGACGATAAACATCGCGGGCAATGACTCCATGGTCAACTCGGCTGTTGCGTTCTGGATCGGAACAACGCAAGTCGGATCCTCGACCACAAACGGAAAGGGCTACTACAACGCGACAATCACAATACCTGTCCTGCCAGCAGGGGCCGTCGTGTTCAAGGTCATCAACAACGGAGTGACCTATGAATTCAACATCAACATACTCCCCACCCTTGTCCTAACACCATCTTCTGGCCCAGTCACCACTCACGTCGCGGTTGCAGCCTACGGCTTCCCTGCTAGCACGAAGTGGTTCCTGTACTGGAACGAGTATGCAGCTGGTGATGCCACCTGGTACCAGATCGCCCACGGGACGACCGGTGCTGCTGGAACGTTCAACGTGACCGTTGCCTTCACCGTGCCGCACGCCTACGGAGGCGCGCACGGGGTAGCGGCCACCGCTACAAACGTTACTACTTCATCACCAAACCCACCAGGAGTAACTGAGGCGACCACGACATTCACCGTCACAGGTACACTTCTCGTATGCAATGGTCCGGCATGCCATGCCGGCGCCATCAACTCTGACATGGTCAGCATCAACTCTAACACGCGAACTCTGCTGTCTATAGTGGGATCTGGATACGCGCCAAGATGGCTCTTCGTCAACATAGACGGCGCCTCATTCAGCGACTGCGAAACCTTTGCATCATCCACAGGGGACTTCTACCTGAACTTCACTGCGGCAGGATTCGCGCCCGGGATTCACCAAGTTGAGACTTGGAGCTGCGAAAACTACCCAGTATACCAGACGAACGCTCCAACTGGTTATGCCTTCTTCAATGTCACAACCATCGGTGCTTACACTGTCGGCGGTAGCACCGGCCTGCCCGCCAGCGTAATCAACACCATCAACACCATCAACACCAACGTGAACACCATCCTCGGATGGCAATCCATCATCACCGGCATGGACACCCACATCACCACCATCAACACCAACGTGAACACCATCCTCGGATGGCAATCCACGATTCAACCCACGATTCTCGGCATTGGCAGAAACGTCACTAAGATCGTCGGATGGGAGTCTGTCATCACCGGCATGAACACCAAGATCGACAGCATCATCAGTAGCCTCACTACACTGACAACCAAAGTGGACACTGCAGCAGCCAACGCACAAGCAGCAAGCACAGCAGCGACCGACGCCAAGAGTTCCGTCTCGAGCACAGAAACGTACGTGCTCGTGGTCGCGGTCCTCGCAGCGATTACCTTAGTCCTCGAGCTAGCAATATTAGTAAGAAAGCTGGATTAAAAGACAGCTTTCTTCCCCTTTTGTTTTTGTTTCTGTTTCTGTGCTACTGGGTTCTCTGCTTGGGTTCTCTACGATTCGCGCCGGGACATCCAAAAGGTATGAGGTGCCGCGCAATGTCTATCCAAGATCTCCGTTTTAGTAAGCAGATGATAGAGGAAGAGGGACCGCGGCTGCCCATCGAGGTCAGGTCCGAACGCGAGGCAGCGGGATACCTGGCGAAGATCGGCCGGTGCGATTCGGTCGACCGCTTCATGAGGAAGTACGGCAACGTCAGGACGAGGAGGGTCTACCTTGGCGGCCTTCTGAGGTACCTCACCTGGCTGCGCGATGTCCAGGGGGTGCTTCTGGACCCGGACCAACGGGCCACCGACAACCTGAAGTGCGTCTACGGTAGCGAGCGCGCGCGCAAGGGTTTCCCTCTCTCACCCAACTAAGATTGGGGTGTTTCTTTCTTACCAAGAATGGTTACACCACGAAGCCCTAACCACAATCCGAGGCTGACCCTTCTGTTAAGGCTGCGCCCAAACTCTGGATGCACAAAAGTGGCGCCCCGGCATGGGGATTCTTTCGGGTTTAGGCAGGGTCCAAGGCGATACCCGTAACCGTAAGGTCACCGTGGGACCATCAGTCTGCGTGCCCAAACCAGCCGCATTCGGAATCTGAGTTCGGACCCCACCGGGCGGGGTGGTCATGCACTCAGTTGAGCTGGCCACGCAATCGGTTGATTGTGCAAAAGGGTAGCCCGAAAGAGCCGCCAGACGAATACGCCCACTCATGCCAAACGTGCCAGTGCGTTCTGGAATGAGGAAGGGCAACACACTTTGACTGCTGAGTTCGGGTGATTCGACTAGTCATCGTTTACCTGCTGTCCGCGTCCTTGCTGTGTTCAAAGGTGGAATACAAGGTAATCTACCGCTCGTATAGTCACACTCGCCTTATCGGAAGACAGAGCGTGATTAGAGACCAAGAGGAGACTGACGAGAGGAGCGAAGCTCAATCC
>JBEKHX010000016.1:0-46080 GCA_050012055.1 Nitrososphaerales archaeon | reverse complement strand
AGGGCCTGGACCCTTGTCTCAGTGTCCATCTCCGGGCTCCTTCTCTCAAAGCCCGTACCGGTTACAGGTTTGGTGGGCCATTACCCCGCCAACAGCCTGATCGGCCGCAGTCCCATCCTGGAGCGGAAGACGCGAAGCATACTCGCGCCGCCTTTTGGACGACCTCTCCTTCCAGATGAGGTCATCTATCGCACATTAGCCGCAGTTTCCCGCGATTGTGCGCGTCTCCAGGGCAGGTTGACTACGTATTACTGAGCCGTGCGCTGCGTCCCCTGTAGCCAAGGAACGCACAACTAACATGGCTAAATCCCAATCCGATAGCAGTCGGGTCCGGCAGGATCAACCGGAGTCGATTATCGAGGAGTACGACCACGCATTTCTGCGAGGTGTAAAGCACAACCCATGTCAGATCTAACCTGTGAAGTCAGATCTCCACTTTTGTACGCGCATCTGGAGGTCGTGCGTTCTCATTGCGTTGGGGCTTTGCCCTTTTGCTCAAGGCAGACGCCGCCAATTAATGCGCAAACTCACGCACAGTTCTGGGTTCGTATATATGCGTTCCCGTGTTAAACCGGCATCATTCAGGTAAGGGCCCCAAGGGAGGCCTGCAGAGATTCTCAAGTGGCCAGCAATCGAGGGACGCGACCATGCGGGGGCGGTTTAGGGACGGAACGACGACCATCAGATTGTCCTCCCCCAGCCGAGAAGGTCGTGAGAGTGAGAGCGATGCCTTTTGATGCTTGAAGATTCCCGAGCCTTTGGACTCTATCCTATCAGACTCGCATGTCTTCGAGCAGCTTGTCGATGTTCGCCAGCGGTGTTCCGTCAGCGTGCGCAATCTCCTGGTCCGCGGGCGGGTTGGTCTTGTAGGAGGGCATCCTGGCCGCGAGGCGCTCCTCGAATGTGGGTACGAACTCGTTCTGGTAGAAGATTCCGATGGGCGTGTGGTCCCCGAACTCGAATGACTTCAGGACCGCCTGCTGGACCTTCTTCTCCATCTCCTCCTCGTCTGCTTTGTGGACGACACCGTCGTAGCCCGTCTCCTCCAGCTTGTAGGTCCTGGGCTGGGGCCTGCCGCTGGCGTCGAGGTTCCCCTCGCCTGCCCAGTACTCCTTGGTCTGGATGTCGTTGTAGGTAGGGCACGGCTGCAGGACGTCTAGGAACGCGAAGCCCCTGTGGCGGATGCCCTTGACGATCAGGTCCTTCAGGTGGCGCACGTCGTACGAGTAACCCCTGGCCACGAAGGTGTACCCTGAGGCGATCGCCAGCATCACGGGGTTGACCCCCTGGTTGATGTTGGGCAGCGGGAGGGACTTCGTCTTCATCCCGAGCCTCATGGTCGGGGCTGCCTGACCCTTCGTGAGGCCGTAGACCTCGTTGTCATGGACGATGTACAGCATGTCCAGGTTGCGCCTGCCGGCGTTGACGAAGTGCCCGGCTCCGATTCCCAGGCCGTCGCCGTCTCCTCCTTCGACGACCACCTCCAGGTTGGGGTTAGCCAGCTTGATGCCGGCGGCGAACGGGAGCGCCCTCCCGTGGAGGGTGTGGACGCCGTAGGTCTTGATGAAGTGGGGAGCCTTCGACGAGCAGCCGACCCCGGAGACGACCACTGTGCGGGACGGGTCGGCGTTCATCTCTGTCAGGGCCATCTGGACTGCGTTGAGGATCCCGAAATCCCCGCAGCCTGGGCACCAGTCGTTGTGCGCCGACGTCTTCAGGTCAGAGAGCTTAAGCGCCATGTTTCAGCACCAATTTTTTGGGGGCCTTCCCCTCCGAGATCATCTTGACCGCGTCGTAGACCTCCTCGGACGACATCGGCCTCCCGTTGTACTTCACGACCAGCTGTTCGACCGGGATGCACGTCCTCTCGCGCAGTATCCCAATCAGCTGCCCTGAGTAGTTCATCTCGATGCCCACGACCTTCTTCGCCTTCGAAAGGACCTTGGTGACGTACTCGGTGGGGAACGGGTTGATCAGCCTGATCTGGAGGAAGTTGACCGTTATCCCGTCTTCCTTGAGCGACTCCATCGCGTCGAGGATTGCGCCCTTCGTCGAGCCCCAGCTGACGACTGTGATGTCGGCGTCCTCGGGGCCGAAGAAGTTGACCCTCTCCTCGAGGGGGATTTCCCTGTCGGCAAGGTCGATTTTGCCCATCCTCTTCTCCATCATCATGTCACGGTTGGTGGGGTCCTCGCTGATGTGTCCCAGAGCATCGTGCTCGTCCCCCGTGTGCCAGTAGACTCCCCCTCTCGTCCCCACCGGGGCGCGCGGAGAAATCCCGCTGGGCGTCAGCTGGAACCGTCTGATCTCTCCGTTGACGGCGTCGGTGACCGGCCCCTTGACCAGAAGGCCCCTGTCAATCTTGACCTTGTTGACGTCGAACTTGGGCATCGTGGCGTCGGAGTTTGTCAGCGCCTTGTCGACCAGGTGGATGACCGGCGTCTGGTACCTCTCTGAGTAGTTGAAGGCCCTGACGGTGTCGTAGAACGACTCCTCGAGGTCACCGCTCGCGAGGACCAGCCTCGGGAACTCGCCGTGCCCTGCATGGAGGGCGAACCTCAGGTCGCCCTGCTCGTGGCGTGTCGGGAGCCCGGTGCTCGGGCCGCCCCTGGAGTACAGCGTTACCACCACCGGGACCTCGTTCATCCCGGCGTATCCGAGACCCTCGGCCATGAGGGAGAATCCCGGGCCGGAAGTCGAAGTCGAGGACCTGGCGCCTGCGAGCCCGCCGCCTATCGCCATCGTGATTGCCGCGATCTCGTCCTCCGACTGGACGACCGTGATGCTGCCCTTATTCTTCAGGGCCGCGGCTTCGGTGACCAGCGGGTTCTCCTGGGCCGCTGAACTGTCGAGTTGTATCTCGGCGTGGCCCTCGAGGAACTCGCTCTCGTCGCTGGCCGGGGTGATTGGGTAGTATGTCTGGAGCCTGCAGCCCGCGAGCTCCTTGGCCATGGCGACCGTGGAGGTTCCCCTGACGAAGAGCCTGGCGTCGCTGGTCTTCACGGGCTCCAGCTTGTAGGCGAAGCTCCCAGTGAACTTCTGGTTCATGTATTCGTACGCGGTGGCGACCGCCGCGACGTTCATCTCGATGACCTTGGGCTTTGACCGGAACTGTTTCTTGAGCGCCTCTTTTACGAGGTTCTCGTCGTAGGATACCAGCGCGAAGGACGCGGCCACCGCCATAACGTTGAGCATGCGCTGGAGAGTGCTGAGAGAGGTCTCGCCGAACTTGGCGCCGACTGCCTTCAGCAGCTCGGTGTATGGTATCGGGTAGATGTGGACGCCCCTCCTCCTGGCCAGCTCGAGGATGCCCTTGACGTCGGCCGAGAGGCCGGCCTTGGCGAGCTCGCCGGTCAGCGCGGCCTTCACACCGACTTCGATCGTGGGTACCTGGTCGAGTCTCTTCGAGTCCTGGTCTGGGTCGTAGACTATCGCCCCCTCTTTCCTCACTTCCAGCGCGTGCCTGAAGATCGTCTCTTCTTCGAATGTCGTCAGCATGTCGACGGTGTAGACGTGAGACCTGATCAGGCTCTTCGAGACCCTGACCTGGAAGTAGCTGTGCTCGCCCTTGATGTTAGAATAGTACTCCCTATTGCCGAAGACGAAAAGGCCACCCATGGCCGCCGCCCGGGCGAAGATGTTCGCGGAGGTGTCGACTCCGCTCCCCTGGATTCCCCCTATCATCCATGAGAAGTCGTGTCTCTTCATGCGGTGTCTCGGCTTAGCAGATTGGGCCGCCGTTTAAAAGTATAGCATATATAGTGACGAGTAGTATATAGAAAATTATGGACGAGCTGAGGAAGGTGCAGCGGGTCGGATACTCGACCCTGACCGTCTCGATACCTAAGAGGTTCGCGAAGGAGATGAACCTCTCCGAAGGAGACAGCGTCCTGTTCAGAGAGGACGCTGACGGCACGCTGAGGCTGATACCGGCGACGAAGGCTAGCAAGTCCAGCAAGGCCATGATTAAGGCCGACCTGATAGCGGATGACGAGACACTGACGAGGCTGGTCGTCGGGTCCTACGCACTGGGTTACGACACCATAGAGGTCTACAGCAAGGAGCCTCTGGGCAAGGTGAGGGCGGACATGGTGATCGAGACCGTCAAGAGGCTCCGGGGGCTGGAGGTGGTCGAGTCGGACGCGAGGCACGTCGTCGCGCAAAGTTTCATAGACCCCACGAAGTTCCCGGTCGACTCTCTGGTCAAGAGACTCCAGATCCTCGTCGCAAAGAGCCTCGACGACGTCATGGAGGCCCTGGACCTCACGAAGACCGGGAGCCTGAACGAGGTCAAGAGGGTCCAGGACGAGATCGACGAGCTCTACTGGCTGATAGTGAGGCAGCTGTTGGTCGCGCTGAACAGGAGGGAGCTCTCTGCGGACATCGGCATCGAATCGCCGCTGCATGCCTCCGGGGACAGGGTCTGTGCGAAGACCCTCGACGAGATGGGGAGCATCATCCTGGACATCGCCGAGGAGCTGATCAGGCTCAAGGAACAGGGGACCAAGATGGACCCCTGGGTGGTCGAAGACATCAGGAGGCTCGGTGCCAAGGTGGGCAAGGCGTTCAACACGACAGTCGAGAGTCTGCTCACTTCTGACCTCAGGCTGATCGAGAGTTCTGCTGCCCTGATCGCCGAGACGCTGAAGATGGAGAAGGAAATCACCCACAAGATGCTCGAGTCGGGCGAATCCGGGTACGCCAGGGTCATTGCGTCGCAATTCGCGCAGTTGGCGCGCTACTGCAACATCATAATCGAGATAGCGTCGCACAGGCTGCTGAGAAAGAGCAGCAGAGTGGCGACGATCCAGAAGTAGGGCGCGATGCAGGTCAGTCGGCAGCCGTGGTGAATTCCAGCATCTCCTCTACCGGAAACTGTGCCGCTCCGGCGAAGAGCTCATGCGACCTGTGACCTGCCATGTCGCTCCTGGGCACGGTCAGCCTGCACGTCTCGCAGAACACGAACTCAGCGTTGATGAGGGACCTCTGCTCGAAGCAGTCGCCAGAAATCCTGTCCCGGAAGATGGGCCTGCCGTAGTTGGGGCTCGCCGAGGTGTGGCACTCCCCCAGGTGGGGCTGCACGTCGAGGGGGTACCAGCCGTTGCAGTTGCTGCAGATCCTCTCTACCTGGAAGTCTTTGACGAACGCTTCGCAGGGTTCACTGGAGGCTGGTACCCCCCTGTTGTGGAATCTGCCACCCGGATAATCGCACATACCGAGACGGTTCAGCTGAGGATACGGCCGCCAGTGTAGGCAGTCGGAGCAACGTCTCACGCCGGAGCGCTGCACATAATCTCACGGCGACGAGCTGCTATTGAAGGTTCGCTATTGTCGCCCGAGGCCAATATTCGAAGCAACTTCGCCCGGGCCCCGGTGGACAGGGAACTCGATGCCGTACCAGTCCTCGAGCTTCCGAAGGACGTTCACCACGTTCTTCTCGCTCATCATGATGTCCATGTGGTGAATCAATGTCAACGCTTCGAGGACCTTCCTGATCACCTTGGGGCCGAACGGCGCCGACTTGATCGCGCTGTAGGAGCTGGCCCGCTCCTCTTCGGTGAGTTCCTTTTGGTAGTAGCGCTTGAGTATCTGTTCGAGATCCCTGAAGGCGTCGTCGAAGCACTTCTCCGCACTCGAGTAGCCGTAGAAGCAGTTGCGGCAGTCGGAACCAAGCAGCTCCCTCATCGGTCCCCTCTCGTTCACCCGAAAGTGCCTGAGCGCCTGGACGTAGCCGTCGCGCTTGAGCTCCTCCGAGACCTTGTACACGGCGCCGATGGTCAGCTCGCGCGGGAATGCCCGGTTGTAGATGTCGTTTACCGACGAGCCCATCCCCGAGCAGAGCGACTCCATCACGAGCTCCTCGGTCTGCGTCGGGGTCTCCTCGAAGTGGCTTTTGAGCTTCTCCTTCAGGGTCGCGCCGTCCACCGTATACTCCCCGAAAGCCCCTCCCCGCGCCGGAGCGTCGTCCGCGCCGCGCAGGCCATTCATGACCTCAGAGACGAGCTTCGGGCCGCAGCTGGTCATGCCGGTGATCGACTGAACGGAGACGGGCGGGTGGGATTGGTCCAAGTCACCGAGGGCGTGGGCGAGGGCCCACAGGATGGCGAGCTCCTTGTTGCGCCAGCTCCTCCTGACGAACCAGTTGAACATCCGGAGGGCCCTGATCGTCTCCGCCCTGCTGGTCAGGTAGCAGAGCCGGCCGTTCCTCGTCTTCTTCAGGCCCAGTGCGGGGCTGACCAAGTCAAGGACGCGTTCGGCCTCAGGGGAAGTGGGAATAATCATGACCGTACCGTCGACGTCCTCGCTGACGAATGGAGGCGTCCTGATATAGGCGTCCTCGCTCCACTGGTCCGGAGAGAAGGACTCGAGCAGAATCAATGAGCCCCGGAGGGCCCGGCGCTGCATGGGGACAGAAACGGGTCCGTCCGCATATAGGCATAACCCCTAATTGATTATTCGAGCGAATCGAATAGTGGCTCAGCGCCCTGAAGCGTTGATGATCTGAACGAGTTTGGCTGCTACTTCACGGGGGGTCCCTGTCACTGCCTCGGCCTTCCTCGCCGGCGAAGCCATCTTCCTCAGCTCCTCTACCGACGTCAGCGACCCCTGCAAGCCGACCTCGTCCGGGCTGAACCCGAGGTCGGTCATGCCCCAGACCGTGGACTTGTACTCCTTTTCGGCCCACCTCTTCCTCCGGAAGTCGGGGAACCTGGGGGAGTTGCACCCCAGCTCGACGCTGACCAGCGCAGGCAGCTCTGTCTCGACGACCTCGTAGCCGCCTTGGACGCTCCTCTTCGAGATGAGCTTCGAGTCTTTGACCTCGACGTCGATTGCGTAGGTCACCCGGGGGATGCCGAGCCATTCGGCGATGCTCGCCGGGACCTGCTCGGTGCTGCCATCGGACGACGCCTCACCGCATATAACGAGGTTATACTCCTGGAGCTTCTTCAGCGCGGCAGCGAGGACGCGGGAGGTCGCGTATGTGTCGGCCATGGCGAAGCTCCTGTCGCTCAGGAGGATCGCCTCGTCTGCTCCCATGGCGACAGCGAGCTTCAGGAACGGGTCGAACGAGGGCGGCCCCATCGTCATGACCGTTACTGAGCCTCCGTGCTTGTCCTTCAGGAAGAGCGCGGCCTCGAGCGCGTTCTTGTCAGCTTCGTTGATCTCGTTCTCGACTCCCTCCCTGGCTACGGCCTTCTTCACCTCGTCGAACCTAATTTGCTCGACCTTGGGCGTGACCTTCAGGCAGACCACGTATCTCATCTGTCGTTCTCCTTCGATGCCTGAAGCGCTGAAATCAGCTCAGGCATGATCTCGAACAGGTTGCCCGTCACGCAGTAGTCCGCGTGTTTGAAGATCTGGGCCTTCGGGTCCGAGTTGATCGCAATCACGGTCTTGGCGTCCCTTATCCCCGAGACGAAGTGGGCCGCCCCGCTGACCCCTGCCACGATGGCAAGCTCGGCGTTCACGCTGTAGCCTGTGGAGCCGACGACCCTCTCCTTCGGCGCCATCCGCTTGTCGGCCAGGGGCCTTGAGACTCCGAAGCTCGCCCCGAGAGCCTGCGCCAGCTTCTGCGGCAGGACGAGGTCCCCCTTCGTCCCCAGCCCTGCGACAACGATCCGTTCGGCCCGGCTGATATCCTCGGTCTTTGTTACCGACCTCTCAAGGACCCGGCATTTCACATCGGCCTCCGTGATGCTGACCTCGACCGGCTCCACTCTGCCGACGCCCGAGTCTCTGGGAGGGAGCGGCTTGAACACCCCTGGCCTGACCGTGGCCATCTGCGGCCACTTCTTGCACTTGCAGACCGCGACGATGCTTCCTCCGAAGCCAGGGACGGAACCGAAGAGGGTCCCTGTCTCCTTGTCGACGTCCAGGTCCACCACGTGGGCCATCAGGCCGGCTCCAAGACGCACTGCGAGGCTCGCGGCAAGGCTGGTGCCGTTATGGGTCCCCCCGATGAGAATGATTGCTGGGTTCCTTTCGACGACGAGTGGGAACAACACCTTCAGGTAGGTCTCGACTGTGCAGTCCTTGAGCAGGGGAGAATCTGCGAAGAGCACGAGATCGGCGCCTTTCTTGGCAGCCTCGTCGGCGATTCCTGACACACCGTGTCCTAGTACGAGGGCGACGACGGAGACCCCGAGCCTGTCAGCAATCTCCCTCGCCTTGCCCAAGACCTCCAGCGAGACTCCTTCCAGTACGCCGTCAGTCTGCTCCATGAAGACCAGGACGTCCTTTCTCCTCTCAGGCGCCGGCACCTGGACTGCCAACCTAAACTTCGCCTGCGTCTAGACCCAGTGCGCGGGCGATCACTTCTGATACGTCCGCCACTCCCATGCTGACGCCTGCCGTCTTGGCGCTATCTTCGAAATTCTGTATGCAGTATGGGCACGACGTCACCATCTGCGATGCGCCAGTGTCAGCTGCCTGCTTCACCCGGTGCATGCTGGGCCGCTCACCCTCTTGGTCGACCCACATCCCCCCTCCGCCGCCTCCGCAGCACAGGGCGTTCGCCTTGCTGTCGTCCATCTCAGAGAGCTTGACCCCCGGGATGCTCTCCAGCAGCTTCCTCGGTTCCTCGTAGACCCCGTGGTACCGGCCGAGATAGCAGGGGTCGTGGTAGGTGACGGCTGCACCACCGTCCAGGCGGCCTGGGCTGAGCGACCCCTTGTCGAGTAGCCCGGCCAGAAACTCGGTGTAGTGGAGGGCGGTCGGCATGCTGCCGTACTTTGGGTAGACCGACTTGAACATGTTGAAGCAGTGAGGAGAAACGGCGATGATGGCCTCCGCGCCAGACTTTGCGAAGCTCTGGATATTCCCCTGCACCAGCTCTTCGAGGAAGGCCTCCTCGCCCAATTGGTAGACGACGTCTCCGCAGCAACTCTCCCCTGGACCGAGGACCGAGAAGTCGACGCCGGCCTTGCCAAGGATCGAGGCAAGGGAACGGGCCACGTGCTGTAGCCTCGGGTCGAACGAGGCCGCGCAGCCGACATAGAGGAGGTACTTCGCGGGCTTTCCCTGGTTGATGCCCAGCCCCTCGGCCCACTTGCCTCTTTCGGCCTTCTTCCCGCCCCAGGGGTTCGCATCCTCGTAGACGCCCCAAAGTGCGTTCTCCAACTTCTGCGGGACCTTCTTGCCTTCGTACGCGACGACCCTGAGCGCGTGGATGGTGTCCGTGATCTTCACGCCACGAGGGCACCCCACTTCGCAGAGCTTGCAGGTGGCGCAGTACCAGAGCCGCTGGTCGCCAGTGACGGATTCCCTCGCGCCGAGCTGCGAGCCGCGGATTAGGCTCCTGACGGGAACGCCAGTCGGGCAGACTGCGGTGCAGGTCCCGCACTGGTAGCAGAGCGAGAGCTTATCGTCCAACGCGCCCTCGACTCTCTGGGTGAAGGCTGGTTCCAGCTTCATGGGGACCTCACCGTCATCTTGACCTTCATCGTCGTGGACGAGAGCTCCTCTGGCGAGAGGGCTCGGATTGTGCGGTCCATCTCCTTGACCTTGTCGGCGAAGCGTTTCGGCTCTGCCGCACTCACCCACCAGAGCTGGAGCCTTTCCGGGTCGACTCCCCGCGCCTTGAGCATGACCTTCCACCTAGCGACTCTCTTCTCTGTCTGAGAGTTCGCGTTGATGTAGTGGCAGTCTCCGGGATGGCATCCTGTCACGAGGACGGCCCCTGCACCCTTCGAGAAGGCATAGAGGACGAGCCTCTGAGAGACTCTCCCAGAACACATGGTCCTGATGACCCGCGAATTGGACGGATACTGGATCTTCATGATTCCGGCCAGGTCGGCCCCCGCGTACGAGCACCAGTTGCAGGCGAAGATCAGGACCTTGCTCTGGGGCCCGTCCTCGAGGGCGGCGTCTATCTGCGACATTATCTGACCGTCGGTGAAGTCCTCCTGCCTGAGGGCGCCCTCCACCGAGCATTCGGCCACGCAGGTCCCGCACCCCTGGCACATCGCGGTGATGAACTCGATGCTCTTGCCTTGCTCTCCCCTTATCGCGTTGTAGGGGCAGACAGGGATGCACCGTCCGCACTTCGTGCACCTCTCCGGGTCGACAACCGCGATGAAGGGCTCCCGTTCAATCTCCTTCTTGGAGAGTATCGTCGATGCCTTGGCCGCGGCCGCGAGAGCCTGAATCGAGGACTCCTTGACGCTCTTGGGGTACTGGCAAGTACCGGCCAGCACCACGCCCTGCACGACGGATTCGGCCGGACCGAGCTTCGGGTGGCTCTCTAGGGCGAAGCCCTGCTGGTCCGTGGGGACCTTCAGCTGGTGCATCACCCCCTCTTCTTCGTTCACGGGCGCCATTCCGACGTTCAGGACGACGAGGTCGGTGGGGAACTCAGCCTCCGTGCCGAAGAGTTCGTCCTTCATGACCAGGTTCCCGCCTTCGAACTTGATCGAGTCCTGGGGGCGGAGGTCCTGTGGGTACTGGATGAACGAGACGCCCTTGCGGGACGCGACCTCGTACTCTTCCTCCCCGAACCTGGCGAAGGTCCTGATGTCCTTGTAGAACACGTTGACGTTGTTGCCCATGTCCTTCAGCCGTATCGCCTGGTTGATCATGGTCTGGCAGCAGTACCGGGAGCAGCCCATCTCGCCGTTCCTCGAGCCCACGCAGGAGATGATTGAGACGTTCTTCTGCGGCCCGACGCTGTCGATGGACTTCTCGAGCTCTAGGCTGGTCACCACCGATGTGTTCCGTGGATAGTCGAACTCGGTGGGGGTGTACGGCTGGGCGCCCGTGGCAAGCACTACGGTCCCCACGTCCAAGTCGGAGCCGTCCGTCAGACGCGCATGGTAGTTCCCCACGAAGCCCGTGATGCTTTCTACGCGCGTCGAGGTGTGGACCGAAGCCCCGCTCCTGCGGAGCCTGTCCAGTTCGAGCCCGAGAAGCAGGTCGGCCTTCACGCCGCTCGGAGCGACCTCTCCCAGGTCGAGCAGCAGGCCTCCCAGCCTGTCGCCCTTCTCCACGAGGTGCGTCTCGAACCCCTGTTCGGCGAGGTTCGCCGCCGCGGCAATCCCTGCGACGCCTCCGCCCACTACTAGGGCCTTCTGGGTGACCGGGAACTTCATCGGAGTGAGAGGTTTCATCTTGGACGCCTTCAGGACGGCCATCTTCACCATGTCCTTGGCCTTCCGGAGCGCCCCGGCCCTGTCCTCCTTGTGAACCCAGGAATCCATGTTCCTTACGTTCGCCATCTCCAGGAGGTACTTGTTCAGGCCGGCCCGGTCGAGGGAGCCTTGGAAGGTCGGGTAGTGGGTCTTGGGAGAGCAGGCCGCTACCACGACCCTGTTAATCCCCTTGTCCCTGATGACTCCGCTGATGTCGTTCAGTGTGTTGGCGGCGCAGGAGTAGGTCTGGTCCTGTGAATGGACGACGTTCGGCAAAGTCCTGGCAAAGCTCACCAGCTCAGGCAGGTCGACGACGCCCGCTATGTTCGAGCCGCAGTGGCACGCGAAGACCCCGATCCGTGGCTCGCCTTCGGTACTGAGCGGAACGACATTCAGAGGCTCGGGCCAGGACCTCGTCTTCAGGTGGGTGAGCGCCTTTGCGACCGCGGCACCTCCCTCGAGGACGCTATCGGGTATGTCCTTTGGCCCTGTGCTGCAGCCTGCGAGGTAGACACCCTCCCTCGTGCTGGTGACGTACTCGCCTGACTCCTCCATCGACTCGAAGAAGCCGTCGTCTGCCACCTCGATGCCCAGGGCCGAGGCGAGGGCAGCGGAGCTCCTCGACGGCACAGCCGCTGTAGCGAGCACCACCATGTCGTACTCCCTCTCCGCGTTCAGCTCGCCCGTCTCCGTATTCTCGAAGGAGACCTTCAGCGTCCCTCCCGAAGGTCTGACTCTGGCGGGCCTCCCCCGGGTGAAGTTCACCCCGGTGTCGCGAGCCCTGTCGTAGAACTCGTCGAAGCCCTTCCCGAAGGCGCGGATGTCCATGTAGGCTACGTCGACGTTCTCAATCCCGTGGTCCTTGAGCTGGTACGATTCCTTGATCGTGTACATGCAGCAGATCCTGGAGCAGTACTTCACAAACCTCTGGTCTCTGGAGCCGACACAGAGGACGAAGAGGACATTCCTCGGATGCTTGCCGTCGGAGGGGCGGACGACCTCTCCCAGGCTCGGCCCCGAGGCCTGCAGGAGCCTCTCGAGCTCCATCGAGGTCAGGATATCCGGGTGCTTCCCGTAGCTGAACTCGGTCAGGAGCTCGGGGTTGAGCAGGTCGAAGCCGGTCGCCACGACCACGGCGGCCGCCTTCACTTCGTGCGTCCTCGGCATCATGTTGAAGTCGATCGCGTCGGGCCCGCACGCGTCCGTGCAGCGGCTGCAGGGCAAGTAGTTCGGGGGCCTGTTCAGGCAGTGCTCGGCATCTATCACGTACGCCCCGGGGACCGACTGCTCGATGGGGATGTAGATCGCCTTTCTCGCAGACATCCCGACGTCGAACTCGTTCTTGAGACCGACCGGGCAGACCGGGACACATTCGGCGCACCTGGTGCAGGCGTCGGTCACGTACCTCGGGTTCTCTCTCACCCTGACGGTGAAGTCTCCGGCCTCACCCTCGAGGCCCTGGACCTCCGAGCAGGTGAGGAGTTCGATGTTGGGATGGAGCCCGACCTCGCTCATCTTGGGGGACTCGATGCAGATTGAGCAGTCCAGAGTGGGAAAGTTCTTGTCGAGAATGGACATCTTCCCCCCAATCGTCGGTTCCTTCTCTACGAGGACTACCTTCGCGCCTGCGTTGGCGGCGTCGAGGGCAGCCTGCATTCCGGCGATTCCACCGCCTATGATGACGATCGTGTCCTGCTCAGACAACGTGGGGTGCCTCCTCGGAGCGCTTGGCCAGCTCGAAGCCTATGTCAAGAGCCCGCGCGTTGAGATCCTTGGCCTTCGGGAACCTGTCAGCGAGCGCCTTCTTCAGCGCTTCTGGCGAGACCGCTGGAGAGACCGCGGAGAGGCCTCCCAGCATGACCACGTTGGTGAGGATCTTCTTGCCTATCTTCTCGGCCGCCTCCATTGCCGGAATCTCGACGACCCGCCTGGCCGGCCCCGCGCTCCTGGGATCGACGAGCCTCTTCTCGGTCAGGATGACGCCGTCGGGCTTCATGAGCTTGAGGTTCAGGTCGAGGCCCTCTTGGTACATCGTCAGGAGGACGTCGAGCCTAGAGACCAACGGGAAGTCGACCTGGTCGTCGGAGACTATGACGTCTCCCCTCGACCAACCGCCCATGACGTAGGGGCTGTAACCCTCGGTGACGACGGCCTCCCTCGAGTCGTACATGACTGCGGCCCTGCCGATTATGTGCGCGATGCTAATCGCTCCCTGTCCGCCGATCCCGGTGATGCGGAACTCCCACCTCACTTCCCGGCGCCTCCTGCGGCCTTGACCTTCAGCTCGCTGAGGAGCTCCTGGTAGGACGCCCTCCTCCTGTCGATGAAGTTGCCTACGACCAGATGGTCGTCCGGGTGCATGGAGATTGCAATCTCCCTCAGGTCGGCGTTGTGGTCGACGACCGACCTTTCCCTGAAGTACTTCATCTCGTCGAGTGCGTCAGGGAAGCCGTTGAACTCGCCGAAGGTCGGGGGGCACGGGGAGATGACCTCCAAGAAGGCGAATCCCTCGACCTCCATCATGCGCCTAATCGCCTTGTAGACCTGGGTCACGTGCAGGGCCGTCCACCGGGCAACGAATGAAGCTCCTGCCGCCGCCATGAGGTACGGCACGTTGAAGGGGGCCTCGACGTTCCCGTAGGGGGAAGTGTGGGTCTTGGCGCCTGTAGGCGTCGTGGCGCCGTGCTGGCCGCCCGTCATTCCGTAGTTGAAGTTGTTGACCATGATGACGTTCAGGTCGACGTTCCGCCTGGCCGCGTGAATCAAGTGGTTCCCGCCGATTGTGCCTAGGTCGCCGTCGCCGGCAATGACAGTCACCTCGAGGTCGGGCTTGACGACAGCCATCCCCGTGGCAAAGGCTATCGGCCTGCCGTGGGTGGTGTGATAGGAATCGAGGTCGAGGTACCCTGCGAACCGGCCGGTGCAGCCTATGCCGGAAACTACAGCGTGTTTGTCCTGGGGGATGCCTGACTTCTCGAGGGCGCGTATGTAGGCGTCGAGAACTATCCCGATGCCGCAGCCCGGGCACCAGATGTGGGGAAGGCGCTCGACCCGCAGGATTTCGTCTCTCACGTGGCGCTCGACCTTGATTGCTGGTCCGCCGATCGGCGTTCCTGTGGTGGCCATCAGGTCGCTAGCTCCAGCGCGTCTACTATGCTTCTGGGGTCGACGAGCGTTCCCGGCGCGCAGTTGACGCTCGACACCGGGCACTTTGCGCTCTCCCTTACTGGGTGCACTACCTGGCCGTAGTTGACCTCGGGGACGACGAGGGCGTTTACTTTCCTGCTGACGTTCTCGATGACCTCGTCCGGGAAGGGCCACACGGTGATTAGCCTGAGTAGCCCCGCCTTGATACCCATCGACCGGGCCTTCTTGACTGCGGAAAGGGCAGACCTAGCGGTCGACCCGTAGGCGACGACCGCCACTTCGGCGTCGTCGAGGAACGTCTCCTCCCATTTCCAGATCTCGCTTGCGTGGTTCCTAATCTTGCCGAGCAGGTGGTCGATCATCTTCTGTGAAACGGAATAGTCGGTGCTGGGGTATCCCTTGGGGTCGTGGGTGAGGCTCTCGATGTTGACTCGGCAGCCCGTGCCCGTGATCTGCATCGGGAGGAAGTCCTTGGAGTAGTCGAACGGAAGGTCGTGGAGGGCCGCGGACCGACCTGGGTCGGCGATTTGCCTCTCTACGATTTCCACTTCCTCTAGTGGCGGAACCCGCAGGCGCTCGGACATCATCCCGACGACCTGGTCGGCCATGACGAAGACGGGGGTCCGGAACCGCTCGGCCGTGTTGAAGGCCTGAATCGTGAGGTCAAAGAACTCCTGGACGCTGTTCGGACAGTATGCTATCATCTCGAGGTCCCCGTGGGACCCCCACCTGGCCTGCATCATGTCGCCCTGCCCCACGAGCGTGGGGATGCCAGTGCTGGGGCCGCCCCTCTGGACGTTCACGATGACGCTGGGAGCCTCGAGGATGAACGCGAGGCCGATGTTCTCCATCATCAGGCTGAACCCGGGCCCGGAGGTCGCGGTCATCACCTTCGAGCCGGCGTAGGATGCTCCGATGAGGGCGGCCATACTTCCGAGTTCGTCCTCCATCTCGATGGCGTACCCTCCCAGCTGCGGGAACCTCGTGCAGGCCCTCTCGAAGATCTCGGAGGACGGCGTTATCGGGTAACCGGCGTAGAACCTGCAGCCAGCAACCAACGCCGCCTCTACGCAGGCGAAGTTTCCCATCATGAAGTATGTCCCGGGAGCAAGGGTTCCAGGAGCGTTGCTCATGGTCATGGAAGCACCTCTACGGTGTAGATTGCGAACTCGGGGCAGATCCAGGCGCACATCCGGCAGTCGACGCAATCGTTCTCCTTACCGGGTTTCACCTGAGGATGTCGGTAACCATTTGCATTGGTCTCGTTTGAAAGCTCAAGAACCTCGTTGGGACAGAAGGTCCAGCAGAAGTTGCATTCCTTGCAGCGTCCAGGGATGACGTAGATTCGTGATACTGGCTTTGCGGCGCCGGCTTTGATAGGTTGCCTTACGAGAGAGGTCGCTACGAGATTACTCTGAGGCTGTGGTGCCGTTCCCAGCTGATATCTCAGTCTCTTCAACGGAGAGACTTCCCCCAAAATCGAAGGTAATTTTGGTTTACTGGCAGAAAGCGAGAAGCTCTCCTATATTCAATTGAATCGAATAAATGCCCTTTGGTGGCAATGCGAATGTTACGGCACAGGAGGCATAACTTCGACGAGTAACCTGGGAGAGTTCGGAAGAGGAGACGTGATGGATGGCGGATAGATTCTTTATCGTAAGATGCGGGGCTAGTGGTTGATGCGGGGGTAACGAAGCCTGGTTAAACGTGCAGGACTCAAGATCCGGATCCGGCCGCGTTTTGGATGGGACATCCTGTCCCTCAGGGGTTCGTGGGTTCGAATCCCACCCCCCGCACTACATTTCGAGAGACGTTTCGTCAGAGTCGTGAGCCGAACTAGTAGAATCTTCTCAAACCAATGGGTTACATTCCCGGCGGACCCAAACGAATTCGCTTGAGCATCTTTTCTGGCGAATCTCGTTTCGTGAATAGGCTCTCCAACCACCAAGTGATTCCTGCATCGGCATATGATGATACCTTTTCCAGATTCCTCTTGCGGTCTACACCAGAAGTCCAGCCAATATTCGCGATTTCAAAACCCTCCAGGTTGGCCCTCCGTCGGCCGATGAACTTGAGGATGTCCCTGATGTCGTCTGGCTTCGGCAATCTCTCGGGAAGCACCAGAGGAACAACACCATCCCACTTCGCAGCGCGTTCGTACGGGCCTCGCCTCGGCCAGAAGCCCGCCACCCAGATCGGAATCCGAGGCTTCTGAACTGGAGTAGGCATAAACACTGTCTCGTCGATCTTGTAGTGAGTACCATGAAAACTGAACCGTCTTCCCGACCAGAGGCCAGTTATCACTTGGAGTGATTCGTCAAGTTCCCGGGCGAGAATCTTGTTGTCAGCCGCTTCGCCAAATCTGGAATAGTCGCAGCTCTCCTCGCCCCCCAACCCGACGCCGAGTGTCATTCGGCCATTCGAAAGATGGTCGAGCGATGTCGTTTGGCGGGCCACAATCCAAGGCTTGAGGCGGGGTAACGGAGTGACAGTGGTCCCAATTCGAATCCTCTCTGTCCTCATCGCTACCGCCGCCAACGTTGTGAAACTGTCAGAGACGGGAATCCGTTCGTTCCACTCGACGAGATGATCCCAAAGGAAGAACCCATCCCAGCCGGCTTTCTCTGCCTCATACGCAAGGTCTGCATAGATGCGCGGAGAAGATAATCTCCCGAAGTTGGGAACGTAAAGTCCATAACTTGTGTTCCTGCTTCCCCCGCTCATGCCCAAGAACGGGCATCTGCATGGTATTATTCCTATTCGGCTTGCGAGGTCAGTCAGGGGGTCAACGAGCCATTTCCCTGATGAAAGCCCCTAAACAGGGTTGAACCCAGGCCGGGCTGCCTCACTTTGAGGACCTCTGCGGTAAGTTACAGATTCGAAGAAGATTCGAACCAATCCAATCACTTCATCTTCAGACCGCAGTTGGTGTCTAGTCTGAGCATCTCAGACTAGAACAAGGGCTCAGAGACCGTGGTAATCATATATCTGCAAGATTATCCAGATTCAAGAGTACCCACCAGGCCTCTTGACGAGAATCGAATTCAGCTCTGACCGGATTCGGGGTGTCGAGACTTCAACTGCGATTGTATCTGCTGCCAAGCCTGGCGCGCCTCCTCCACCGACTCTTGAGATTCAATCGTCGACACATCTCCGGGTTCTTGGTTGAGTACGATGGCCTTGAGCACGCGCCTCATGATCTTCCCACTACGCGTCTTCGGAAGCATGGTTACGAAGTTGATCTCTTCTATTACAGCCAGCGGACCGAATTCCTTCCTGACCGTCTCCCTCAGCTCCAACTTGACCTGCTCGCTAGGTTCGCGTCCGGCCTTCAGCGTGACAAATGCCACTATCACTGACCCCCGCAACTTGTCTGGATGGGTAGTGACCCCGGCTTCGGCAACGGCCGGGTGTCGAAGGAAAGCGCTCTCGACCTCAATCACCCCGATTCTGTGATCAGCCACCTTGATTATCTCGTCTGCCCGCCCGCTGAACCAGACGTACCCGTCTTCGTCTACGTAGCCAGAGTCGCCTGTGAAGAATACGCCAGGTATGTTTCCCCAATACTCCCTTTTGTAGCGTTCGTGGTCGCCCCATATGGTTGGGGTCAACCCTGGGAACGGGCGGGTGATGACCACTATCCCCTTCTCGGTCGGACCGGTTCTGGACCCATCGGGATTCCGAATCTCTGAAAAGATTCCAGGAAGGGGGAGGCAGGCCGAGCCCGGCTTGATGGGGAGCAGGCAGATTCCGTACGGATTGCCAAAGACCGGCCCACCGGTTTCGGTCTGCCACATGTGGTCAACTACAGGAATCCTGTCGCCAAACACCTCTTTCTGCATCCAGGCCCAGGCCGGAGGGTTGAGCACTTCCCCGGCCGAGAATACACGCTGGACTGTCTCGAGATTGAAGCGCCTTGCAGATTCTGTTCCATACCGCATGAGTAGTCTGACCGCGGTTGGCGACGTGAAGATTCCCGTAACGCCGTTTTCCTCCACTATCCGGTAGAATGTTTCAGGTCCGGGATGGTCGAGCGTGCCTTCGAAGGCCACAGTCGTAGAGCCAAAGAGCAGGGGGGCGTAGACGATGTAGCTGTGTCCCACTATCCAGCCGATGTCCGAAGTTGACCACCAGACGTCACCCCGTTTTTCCCCGAACACCCACTCCCCGGCGCTCCGAATCCATACTTGGTACCCGCCGTGGACGTGTACGACGAGCTTCGGCTTTGCAGTAGTACCTGATGTGGGCAGGATGAACGCAGGCTCGTTCGCCTCCATCTGTTCGAAGTCTGCTGAATGTCCTCGACCAGAATCGAGGAATTCCTGCCAGGTGATGTCACGCTCGCGCTCCAGCTGAGGCGTTTCGGTAAGGCGTTGAAGGACAACAACCTTCCTTACGGGAGAAGATGGCTCGGCAAGCGCTTCTCTGACGATCTTCCAGAGCGGGGTCGCACGACCTCTCCTCCATGTCACATCTGCGGTCAGGAGGACCCCTGCTCCGGACAGCCTTATTCTGTCTGAAAGCGCCCCGCTACCGAAACCTGCAAACACGACTATGTGCAGGGCACCTATCCTTGTCGCGGCTAACATCGAGATTATTGCCTCGGGCATCGTCGGCATGTATACGGCGACGCGGTCCCCGCGTTTCACTCCAATGCCCCTTAGGGCTGCAGCGACCTTCTTGACTTCAGTGAGGAGTTGGAAGTAAGTGTAGACGCGTCTCTGGCCAAGTTCGTTTTCAGCAATAAGGGCTGCGTGGCCGCCCCATCCTTCCTGCACGTGACGGTCCAGGCAGTTGTAACTCAGGTTTGTGAGTCCGCCCGAGAACCATTTGAAGTCCGGGACGTCTGACTCGAGTACCCGATTCCACCGCCGAAACCAATGTAGCTTCTCTGCCTCTTTTGTCCAGAAGAGATCCGGATTCTCTTCTGCCTCTCTCTGAATCGCCCGAACCGCAGGGCTCACTAAGTCCGGCATGCGACTGCCGAATACTCACACAACCACTCGATTATAAGACTGTTGACAACACGACGACCCCCGCCAATCGCAGCAATAGCATGATTTCAATCGGGAGACGGACAACACCTATGGTTGTCAGGGAAAACTCTGCGAAATCATGAGCCCAACGGGTTCTCTTGTCCGCTCGCCTATCTTGTTTCTTCCGTCCTGCGGAGGCGCGACGAGTCCATGCACAGACTATGACTGCAGTTGAAGCCGCAGACCTTCCCTGAAAGCCTTGACGTTGATTTCAGCGTGCTTTTCCGCAAGACTCTCACGGATGGCCTTCTCGACGGATTTGCTGGTGACGACGCCCGTAATCCCCGTGAGTGCTCCGAGCATTACCATGTTGGCGTAGAACCCCTTCCCTAGCTCCTTCTTCGCCGTCTCAGTAATGGGGAGCCTGTGGATCACCGCCTTGGTTTCAGGCACATTAGTCACATTCGAGCTGTCTACAATCAGCGTTCCGGTCTCCTTCAAACCCTCCACAAGCGAATTGGTCGCCTCCTGGCTCATGGTCACCAACAGGTCAAGTTCCCTGACGGCAGGGAATCCAATCTTGCCGTCCGAAATTATCACCTCACTCTCGGTCAGGCTGCCTCTTGCCTCAGCGCCGTAGGCCTGGGTCTGCAGGACGTTCTTTCCGTCGAGGACAGCTGCCTCTCCGAGTATCCGCGCGGCCAGCACCACGCCCTGACCACCGCTGCCGCCGAACCTTATCTCAACTCTGCCCGCCATCGCCCTTCGCCTTCTTCATCATTTCGTGCACAGTCTCCACAAGCGTCGGGCGCTCCCTCCGGCCTAACTCACCCACCACAATCCTTCCTTCCAGCTCCTCTTCACCCAGTTTCACGGCCTCCTCCGGCGAAATAGTGTTCTCTCTGAAGTGCTTCAGCATTTCAGCCACGTCCTTGAACCCGGCTCTCCTCCCATAGGCCGTCGGACACTGGGTCAAGACTTCAATGAACTTGAAACCCTTGAGCTGAAGCGCCGTCTTCATCGACTCCTTCAACTCTTTGAGGTGCCCCGTCGTCCAGCGGGCAGAGTACGCCGCACCGGCGGCAACGGCGAGCTTGGCAGCGTCCAACGGGTGCTCGAAGCTCCCGTATGGAGTGGTCGCCGTGAAGGTCCCGAATGGCGTCGTCGGCGCGACCTGACCGCCAGTCATCCCGTACACCATATTGTTGCCCATTATGACTAGGATGTCCGTGTTCCGCCTGGCAGCGTGCACGAAGTGGCTCAGGCCGATGCCCACTATGTCACCGTCACCACCGAAGACCACCACGTTCAGGTTCGGACGCGCTAGCTTGATGCCCGTCGCCACAGGAATACTCCTTCCGTGCAGGGTGTGAACCGAGTCGGCCAGGAAGTACGGCGACGGAATCCAAGATGTGCAACCGATTCCACTGGTGAAGCAGAACCCGCTTAGGTCCTCGTGGCCCAGCTCGTACACAGCCCGCAAGAAGGCATCGCTGACCGAAAAGAGCCCGCAGCCAGGGCAGAAAGGAAGCTTCAGGTTCCTCATGTACCTGCGTGAGGAGAATGCTTCAGTCAATTCACTTCACTTCCTCGGAGATCACCTCAAGGATCTCTTCCGGCGTGATGAGCTCGCCACCGCCAATCCTGTTTAGCCTCACAACCTTCATGGCGCCAGCAACCCTCTGAACCTCTCCCGCAACCTGTCCCATGTTCATCTCCGGGACGACTATCCTTTGGGCGCTCTTGGCTAGCCGTGCGACCGCGTCGTCTGGAAAGGGCCAGACTGTCTTGAGACGAACGTGGCCGACCCTTATCCCGGACTCTTCCGCGCGTTCGACTGCCTCGTACACAGCCCGCGACGTACAGCCGAACGAGACCAGGCCGATGTCACAGTGGTCAACGTTGTGGCATTCTGCTTCAACGATGTCCTCGGTATGGTTGTATATCTTCGCGACCAGCGCCTCCACCATCCTCCTGTGCACTGACGCGTCTTGGGTGAACCTCACTCCCTCCTCGTCATGCGTCGAAGCCGTCGCCGCGACGTTGAAGCCCTCTCCAACCGAAGGCATTGGCGCCACTTCTTTGAACCCGAAGAACTTCGTCTCCCCGGCCTTGGGTTTCTTGCGGTTGATGATTTCGATGCTGTCCTGTGGCGGGACTGCAATCTGCTCTCTGACATGGCTTATTGTCTCGTCGGCTAGCAGGATCACAGGCGTCCGATACTTCTCTGACAGGTTGAACGCCCTTATCGTAAGCTCAAACATCTCCTGAACCGAATTCGGGGACAGAGCAATGGCAGCGTAGTCACCGTGCGTTCCCCACCGCGCCTGCATCACGTCCCCCTGCGCACCTCTAGTTGCCTGCCCGGTGCCTGGCCCGACTCTCTGAACGTCGACCACGACGCAGGGTGTCTCAGTCATGAATCCCCAACCTAAAGTCTCCTGCATCAGACTGAAACCCGGGCCTGAAGTCGCGGTCATCGCTTTCTTGCCTGCCCAGCTGGCCCCCATGACAGCGCCGATGCTGGCGAGTTCGTCCTCCATCTGCATGAAAATTCCTCCCACCATGGGCAAACGCTCCGAAAGCTCTTCGGGAATCTCATTAGCAGGTGAAATCGGATAACCTGCAAAGAACCGACAACCGGCGATTATTGCGCCTTCAACACATGCTTCATTCCCGGACCAGAAATGGGTTCTTGCTTTGATGGTTTGCATACATCCCTTCTCTTCTGTCTCACGTGCCCAGACCGGCCGTCATATCATTCCAGGTATTCATCTGAGACCAGGTATGAGCCGAGAACCGAGTCATTTAAGCACCCGAGACGATTGCTAATAATGATAATAGTGCCACAGACCTTTTGCCACTACAATGTGTTCTCTCAAGGGTATGTTCTGTCCGAATGCGGCACCGACCTGAAACAGGTCACCCCGAGCCGAGGAATCATCTTCCTTGATTATCGACGGACTTCCTTTCCTTCTGCTCCCAGCTCACATACTCTGTGGAGATGCATTTCCGCTCATCGGCGAGCCCCCGCCAGAGCTCAGCGACGAGATTGACGTCTCTGCGGGTGGTTCTTCCGACATTTATCCTTCTGCCATCCTTGGTCGTACATACGGTCAAAGCTGCCAACTGTTCGTTCAAAGAATGAGCTGCTTCACATTTGGAACACGTCCTCTCACCCCTCGCACTGGACTTTCATGGATAGTCAAGAACTAATAGAGCCAGACGCTTCGGCCTGCGCCACCCGAATTTGGACATTCTGCATGTCTCTGAAAGGAGGGAATGGCGAAGGTGGCTGGAGGCGAACCATGAGACCAAGAAGGCCATCTGGCTTCTGTTCTACAAGAAACACACCGACAAGCCCAACATCTCGTATGAAGACGCCATCGAAGAAGCGTTGGCGTTCGGCTGGGTTGACGGAATGGTCAGGAGAATCGATAATCGCAGGTACAGATTGAGGTTCACCCCACGCAGGTCCGGGAGCATCTGGTCCAGACTCAACATCGCCAGGGTGGAGAAGCTGCTTCGCGAAGGCAGGATGACCAAGCAAGGAATGGTGGCTTTCGAGCGGAGGGCCGACAAAGTATCGCTCGCGGAGCAATTCAAGGTCGACGAACCTCCTGTGCCGGAGGACTTCCTGGCCGCATTGGAGAGGAACAAGAAGGCCTCTGAGAACTTCGGCAGATTCGCCCCCAGCTACAGGAAACGATATCTCATGTGGCTGACTAGCGCAAGGACGCCCGAGACCAGAAAGAGAAGGATTAAGGAAGCTGTGGACCTGATAGCCCGTAACGTCAAGAACCTGTTGAAATAGGTCAGGACTGGCTTCGCCCGGCTGACGTTGCCACAGGCCTCCTGTGCTTCCTGTCGCTTTCAGGTGACAAGTGTTCCAATCTTCTCGCCGTGAACCGCCTTTGCGACGCCCCCGGGTTCTGTTCCGTTCAAGACGACCAGCCTGATCCTTGATGCGACAAGCTGGTCGACTGCGACTGGGTCGACTATGCTGTGGATCCCAGGTCTGTGCTCGCCGCCAAGTATCTGTTTCATTTTCTCGTAGGAGATCCGGTCCAGCTTCCTCGCCTTCTTGTCGAGTCTAGGGTCGGCCGTGTATATCCCGTCCCTGTCCGAGGCCTTGACGAATAGGTCGGCCCTCCACCTCTGCGCGACTATCGCAGCCACAGTGTCGGTCGTGATGCCTGGTCTGAGCCCACCCATGACAGCCACCCTGTTCCTTGCGAGCCTCTGGAGCATCCCGTCAATCGAGGTGGGGACAGAGCTGACGCCCCCCAGCTTCATGGCCACCAAGCGGGCGTTGAGCCTTGACGCGTGGATTGCAATCGTGTCCTGCTGGTACGGAGAGAGGCCCATCTGCTCGGCAGACCTGATGTAGTCCCTGGAGACCGCGCCGCCCCCGACAACGACCCCGACAGAGTGCCCTTCGTAGTTGAGGTCAGATACGACCGCCGCGTAGGCGTCGACCACCTTGGCCGAAGGCGGAGAGCCAAGCACTGAACCGCCGATTCTCAAAACAGCCCTCATTGACAGCAGCCTCGCATTCGCAGCTTCTTCGTGCGGCAGGTTTTATAAATGGGTGAGGGACAATCATTCCGTTCCAATGAGGGCTTCTTCCGTTTCGGCATCAGGTTCTTCCGCCTGACTCAGGGGTAGCTCTGCATTGTCGACAAAAACCGATTCAGTCAAGCTATACAAGGTCAGGAAGCTCATTTCTGAGCTGGCGAGCAAGGAAGGAAGAGGCACGGAGCTCGTCACATTGTATGTCCCTCCAAAGAAACCGATTCATGAGGTCATCTCAAACCTCCGCGAAGAATGGGGGACTGCCGGAAACATCAAGTCCGACACGACGAGGAACCATGTTCAGGATGCCCTGACAAGGGCGATGCAGAGGCTCAAGCTCTACAGGACCCCTCCGGAGACCGGACTCGTCATCTTCTGCGGGGCCCTTCCGACCAACGGGCCCGGCAGCGAGGTGATCAACCTCTATGAGATAGCCCCGCCGAAGCCAGTGACTGCGTACTTGTACCAGTGCGACGACCACTTCCACCTGGAGTGGCTCAAGGACATGCTGCGTGAGGAGAAGGTCTACGGCATCCTGTCTATCGACGCCAGCGAGGCCGGTCTCGGCATCCTGAGTGGAGACAGGCTTGAGATTTCTGATCTATTGACTTCAGGGGTGTCAGGGAAGACGAGGAAGGGAGGCCAGTCGGCCAGAAGGTACGAGAGAGGGAGGGAAATGGAGTTGACGTATTACTACCGCAGAGTCGGCGAGCACGCGACACGGGTCTTCATCGACAGCGGGAAGGTCACGGGCATGATTGTAGGCGGCCCGGGCCCGACGAAGGAGGAGTTCCTGAAGGGCGAGTATCTGCACTACGAGCTCCAGAAGAAGGTGCTGGTCGTCCTGGATACTTCATACTCAGGGAGGGAGGGCGTGAGGGAGCTCGTGGAGAAGGCGTCAGACACACTCGCTGACGTCAGGCTGGTGGAAGAGAAGAAGCTGGTCCAAAGGTTCCTTGCCGAGGTCAACAGGCCGGGTGGGCTGGCCATTTACGGTCTGCCGAGGATCCTCGACGCGCTGCAGAAGGCCAACGTAGAGGTCATCCTCGTATCCGACGACCTTGACACCGTCAAGCTGGAGGCCAAGTGTAGGAAGTGCGGGACATCGAAATCCGAAGTGACGCAGGCCTCGGCCAAGGTCCAGAAGAAGCAGGAGATGATATCGACCGGGTGCGCGAAATGCGGAGGGATGGATTACGACGTGGTCGAGAAGGACATAGTGGACATACTCGAGGAGATGGCGTTCCAGATTAGCTCGAAGGTCGAGGTCATCTCGTCGGGCACCGAAGAAGGGAGCATGCTCAAGACCTTCGGCGGCATTGCTGCGATTCTCAGGTATAGGCCAAGCTGACTAGTAGGCATTCATAGCGACGGAAAGATGTGCCTGCGTGCCCACCATGAGTAACGTCGCGTGTGCTTGCACCTGCGGACTTGAACCAATGTTTTTGAACGTGAATCGTGTAGTGGTCGAGTGCCATACTTGAGCAACTCTAGGCCCGTTCCGGCCGATAAACCAACCCAAGGGATGGTCGATGCCGAGTTGAAGGGGAACACTCTCAGAGTCTACGTCTATGTCCTGAAGAAGCGGAAGGTCGGGGTGAGGGAGGTCCAGCGAGCGCTTCTCATGTCGAATCCGTCGCTGGCACAATACCACCTCAACAAGCTGAAGGACTTGGGCCTCGTTTCGGAAAGCAACGGGGAGTATGAGGTCTCCAACGAAGTGAAGGTCAATGTGATGAGGGACTTCCTCAGAGTAGGGACGTTGATCGTGCCCAGGTTCGTCTTCTATGCCGTATTCATCAGCGTCTTCGCCGCTTACCTGAGCTTCACCGCCTATCCGTTCTTCCTGTATGTACCAATCCTCGAATGGTTCTCGGGGGCCCTCATCCTCTCTGCCCTCGCCTTCTGGTACGAAGCGGTGAGGGCGTGGCGGTCAGCGCCGTCACCTTGACAGACGCCCCAGAAACGGCAGAACTTGGCCTTCAACTATAAGTAGGACACTTCTCCCCATAAGGGATAGCCGATGATCAGGATAGGCCTCATCGGAAAGACGAACGCAGGAAAGACGACGCTGTTCAACTCGATGACACTCCTCTCGGGTGAGGTTTCTAACTATCCCTTCACAACGAAGGCGCCCGAGACCGGCATTGCGAGCGCTGTGACGCCCTGCGTCCACAAGGAGTTTGGGGTCACCGACAACCCGGAGAACTCGAAGTGTGAGGATGGGTGGAGGTTCGTCCCAGTCGAGGTGACAGACCTGCCGGGCCTGATCAAGGGAGCTTGGATGGGCAAGGGACTGGGGAACCAGTTCCTGAGCGTTGCCGCCCAATCGGACGCTCTGCTCCACGTCATCGACGCGTCGGGGAGTGTCGACAAAGATGGTAAGATTTCGGACCCAGGGACCGGGGACCCCATCGCTGACTTCGCCGACGTTGAGCTTGAGCTCGTCCTCTGGTACACGAAACTCTTCACGCAGAACCTTCCCAAGATCTCCAAGCTTTCGAAGACTCCTGGCTATGGGGTGCCCAGCGCGGTCGAGGAGGTGATGCAGGGCATCGGTGTGAGGAAGGAGCACGTTGTGATGGCGATGAACGAGGCCCTGCCCAGAGACAAGCCGTTTGATTCATGGAGCGAGAAGGACATGCAGAGCTTTTGCTGGTCTCTGCGGGAGTTCTCGAAGCCGACCCTTATCATTGCCAACAAGATGGACCTGCCCTTCGCTGCAGAGAACTTCCAGAAGCTGAGGGAGAAGTACAAGGGTCTGATTACGGTCCCGACGAGTGGTGAGGCGGAGCTGACCCTTAGGAGAGCCGAGGGAAAAGGGCTGATCAGGTACGTGCCTGGGGAAGAGAGGTTCGAGATCCTGAAGCCACAGGACCTGAACGATGCGCAGAAGAGCGCCCTCGCCTATATTAGAAGGAAGGTCTTTGGAGAGTACCTGAGGACGGGTGTCCAGTTTGCCCTGAACATCGCGGTCTTCAAGCTCCTGAAGATGAACGCAATCTACCCAGTAGCAGATGCCGAGAAGATGACCGACACGCACGGCCGCGTCCTCCCGGATGTCTATCTTATGCCCGCGGGTTCCACAGTCGAAGAGCTTGCAAGGGCGGTCCACTCAGACCTTCTCAAGGGGCTTGTGTATGCATTGGACGTCAGAACCGGGCTCCACCTCCCGACGAACTATGTTCTGAGAGACAGGGATGTGCTTTCGATAGTCTCGACTGCGAAACGAAGCTAGTAAGAGCCTTAAGGTGGAGGAGGACCGATTTCGAAGAGAGAATTGCCCTATGGAGGACCGTTGCTGTCGGACCTGGAGCTCAAGTATCCGTTTGCACCGAAATCGAGGAAGTTCTTCGAATCCATACCCGTCGAGGAGGGGTTGGCCAGCCGCGAGATAGTCACACAGACGGAGGGCAGGGTGTTGAGCGCCCTAGGCCGGATGAAGTACGAACCCCACATCTCCGAGTTCATCGAGTTCTCGAGCTTCTTCGCCGCGGCGTTAGTTGCGAGCCAGGACCCTGTCCTGACTTCGAAGTTTTCAAAGAAGGAGGCGGAGAGGGCGAAGCAGTTCTTCATTAAGGAGGCGCCGGCGGACAAGGTCGTCGCCATGTCGGAATGCTTCGGCCTCCAGGCACGGCAGATAGACGGCGAGAACCAGCCTCGATATGGCCTTCCCTTTGAAAGCTACCTGTGGCTCATCTCTAAGTTCGAGCTGGCGAAGTCCCCGAAATGGAAGCTGACAAGACAGTCGCTAGAAGGCGGGACAGTGCACATGAGCGGCAACCTGTTCAATGACTTCTTCGGAGACTGCGCCCAGATGGCAATCTCCGAGGGCGTCAAGAACCTCAGGAAGGCCCCGTTCCCGAAGCAGCTCCAAGGAACCAAGAACACGGTCATGCAGTACGTACCAGTCCAGAGAGCCAAGACCGGCAAGGGCTACCTCTACGTCGAAGATTTGTTGAAGCACCCAGTCTCAGATGGAAGGCACAGGCTCGTCTGGCTGGTGCTCGCACCGTACTTCGTCAACGTGAAGAAAGTCGAGGACCAAGAAGCGATCGAGAAAATCAGGGCATTCGTCGCAGCAACTGGAGAGACAAGCGGCCTAAAGAGGTTCGTGGAGTACAATGTACGCAGGGCCCGCAGAAACGGCCTCCTGCCGCCGACCCTCTCCACTCTGAAGACCGAGCACCCCGACATCTACGCGTTGCTTCCGAAAGAGATCCTGACCGCTGAATCCAAGCCGAAGCCGAGGAGCTCCTCGCGGACCGCGTCGTAGCATTCGGTCGTAGGCCCGTTCGAAAGCGCTGAATTATCTCTCCTCTTCGTGGGCAAAACCTCGAAGAACGTGGTGTCCACGTGAGAATCAGCAACTTCAACCTTGAACAGTTGGAAGAAACCAATTCAGCCCTCCCGAAGTTGCAGCTTAGTTCCGTACAGCTGAACTACAGCCTGATTTACAGGGATAGGGAGAGGAACATACTTCCTTACTGCGACAGAGAAGGGATAGCTCTCCTCGCCTACTACCCTCTAGGTCACGGAAAGCTCGTGCTGAACCCCGGTTTGGAGAAGGTGTCTGCCAAGAACAGCAAGATGAAGGCCCAAGTCGCGCTTAGGTGGCTGGCGCAGAAGCAGAACGTCTTCCAGATTCTAAGGGCGTCATCATGGGCGCATGTCATCGAAAACGTGGGCGCAAGCAACTGGGAGTTGTCAGCCGAAGATATGGCATACCTCGAATCGAGGCTCCGCTAATCACTTAAATCTGCAAACGCCCGATGCCGGTCGAGGCGGGTGAGTGACCTCCACCCGATCCGCCATAGAAATCACGGAGTGGGAGGGATTGGAACACAAGAGAGTGTGGAATTCAAGGGGCTTAGCGCTCGCGGCGATGCTGGCCGCTACCTACGCCGCGTATGTTATCCTGTTAGGGTTTGCAAGCTTTGCAGTCCTGCAGTTCAGAATCGTCGACGCGCTGTTGCCTCTGTCAGTCTTGTTCGGTTTCCCGGCCGTGGCGGGCCTTACAATCGGAGTCTTCGTGGGCAATTTCCTCAGCCCCTATTCGCTTGGTGCCATAGACGTTGTTGGGGGCACCATTGCAAACTTTGTTGCGGCCACTCTGGCCTGGTTGATTGGCAGACGTGGCTTCAAGGGAGCCTGGGTTACCGCAGTGCTGGTCGAAATCGCTACTGTGACCATTATCGTGGGAAGTTACGTGGTGGTCATTACAACGCCGGTGGGCGTTCCGCTATGGGCGGGCTGGTTGCTCTTCTTGGGGGGCGAGGTGCTTCCCATAGGCATCATTGGCTATCCCTTGCTTAGAGCAGTGGAAAGGTCGGGCGCTGCTAAGAGCTTCGAAGCCACCGAAAACCCGTCTTGACTTCAAGTAACGTGGTAATGGAACTAATCTAATTTCCCCAAGACACTTGGCCGACACACCGTTGGCTGTCCGGAGCCACCTCGGGTAGAGGACCAACTGGCCGGTGTACGCCACCTTCGTGGTCGACCTACGGTACTCAGACGAAGCGATTCACGGACCTGTAGGAGCCAAGCTCAGCCATGAGACGGGCCAGTTCCCTCTCAAAGTGGGCCTTGCGGCTCTCCGACATCCTGCCTTCCAAAGCTGATTCTGCCATTTCGCGCTTGTACCTTCAAATAGGTCGGGGTGGGGTTCCGTTGGCGTTTGCAGCCACAGTTCTTGGCGAAGCTTGAGGCCACCTCTTGGGACCCAAAGTTGGAAACCGAGCTAAGAGAGGTCTGGAAAACAGAGAATATTTTTGGATTTAGTCCGAAGAACAACAAGAATTCGAATTTCGTCATGGACACGCCCCCGCCCTATTGCTCCGGGAAGCCTTGGCATCCGGGTGCGCTCACCCAGTACGCCCAGATCGATATGATAGCCAGGGCCGCGAGGATGAGGGGTCTTCAGGTCCTCTACCCCGTGGGGATCGACAGGAACGGGCTGCCGGTCGAAATCTTCGCAGAAAGGAAGTACAGAGTCCAAATGAGGAAGACGCCGCGGGAGGAGTTCATCAACCTCTGCAAGCACGCCTTGGACGACCTCGAGGCCTATATGGTAGGGCTCATGAATACACTGGGGATTTCGGGTGACTTTCAGAGTAAGTACAGGACGGATTCCGAGGAGTACAGGAGGCTCACCCAGTGGTCCTTCATAGCACTCTGGAGAAAGGGGCTCATCTATCTCGCGAACAGGCCCAACAACTACTGTGTGGACTGTAACACGACGATAGCTGATGCTGAAATCGAATACGAGGAGCTCCCCACTTATTTGGTCACAAACCGGTTCAGAGTGAAAGAGACCAAGCAGGAGTTGCTAGTTGCGACGACCAGGCCCGAACTGCTGGCGGCGTGCCAGATGGTGATGGTCAACCCGAAAGACGGGAGGTACAGGAAGCTGATCGGGAAGACTGCCGTGGTCCCAATTTACGACAAGGAAGTGTCGATCAAGGCCCACAAGAGCGTCGACCCAAAGTTCGGCAGCGGCGTGATGATGGTCTGCAGCTACGGGGACTATAACGACATTCTCATGTTCAGAGAATTCAAGCTGAAGGAGGTCGTGGCGATAGATGTCGACGGGAAGTTGACCGCGGTCGCTGGGAAGTACGCCGGAGTGGCGGTGAAGGATGCTAGGTCGCAGATAATCCAGGACCTTCAGGAGGCGGGAATCGCGTCAAAGGTTGAGCAGATCCAGCATAGAACACCTCTCTGCGAGCGGAGCCGGACCCCGATTGAAATCATACCGATGGAGGAGTACTACTTGAAGCAGCTGGACTTCAAGCCGGCCCTGAAGAGGCTAGCGAGGAAGATCGATTTCCATCCTGAGATGCATCGCCAAATCCTGCTGGACTGGATTGACGTGCTGACGACCGATTATCCAATCTCACGGCGCAGGTACTACTCGACGGAGATTCCAGTCTGGTATTGCAGCAAGTGCAACACGCCCCATCTGCCCAAGCCGGGCAGGTACTACAGGCCGTGGAGGGACGAGGCACCATTCAAGAAGTGCAAGAAGTGCGGCAACACGAAGTTCGTCGGCGAGACGAGGACATTCGATACCTGGATGGATTCGAGCCTCTCCCCGCTCTTCATCACGAAGTACCTGAAGGACCGCAGGTTCTACAGTCTCACCTACCCCACGACTGTGAGGGTCCAGGGCAAGGAAATCGTGAGAACATGGCTGTACTATACCCTACTCAAGTGCTACCAGCTGACGGGCAAGGCCCCGTTCAAACAGGCCTGGATTGGGGGGTTGGGGCAGGACTCACAGGGCAGGGCGATGCGCAAGAGCCTCGGCAACTTCGTGGACCCGGAGCCAGTGTTGGCGAGATTTGGCGCCGATGCGTTCAGGTTCTGGGGGGCCTCTGAGGCCGGCCTTGGGTACGACTTCCGTTTCAGCGAGGAGAGAATTGCCGGTGCGGGCAAGTTCCTGACGAAGCTCTGGAACACCTGTAGGTTCATCAGCTCCTTCCCGCAGCCAGAGACGGCCGAGCTGACCCGGACTGACAAGTGGATGCTCAACGAGCTGGGGAAGCTGATAGATGAATGCACGAAAGCGTACGAGAACTACGACGTCTTCACCGTGTCCACGAAGACAAGGGAGTTCCTGTGGAATGTATTCGCGTCGAACTACTTGGAGATGGTGAAGGGAAGGGCCTACGGAGATGGCGCGACCAAGGGAGAGCAAGAAGCGGCTTGGTACACCCTGCATCAAGTCGTGAAAAGTATGCTGCTCTTACTGGCGCCCATAACCCCATACATCGCCGACTACGTTTGGAGGAGACTGTACGGGGCGCGGAGCATCCACCTCGAGAAGCTGCCCAAACCGAAGAGGTTCGATGTCAGCGAGAAGGTAAGCCAGAGCATCCTTGAGTTCAATGCCCAAATCTGGAAGACAAAAAGGGACAAGGGGCTTGCACTGAAGGACTCAATCAGCGTCAGGATTCCCGCCCGCTTGACGCACTTCGAGAAGGACCTGGTGCGCATGCACCACCTGACGAAGTGATTCTGGGACAAGCGAGCCTGAAGCTCCGAGTACGGTTACTCACTGGGCAACGGGATCAGGCAACCCGCGCATGTCTGATATGACAGTTCTAGGCTTTTGGTTGGGTCCAAGACTCGGTTGCACCAGATACAACGCTCAACAATGAGGTTTTGCAGTCAGCCAGCCAACTCCCGGATTCTGCGCATAATCTGCGGCGGTCAACGACATAGGAATGCGTTAAATGATGAAGTCGTCTAGACTACCTGAGTCCTTCGAGAAGAAGCAGGAGCCTAGCCGCTCCCGATTGTCTGATACTCCGTCTCCGAGAACCGGGCCGAGACCGAAGATGCGTTCTCCTCTATGTGCTTGACGTCGGCCGACTTCGGAACCGCAACCACGCTCTCGCTCCTGGTCACCCAGTTGAGCATCACCTGGATGGGCGTCATTCCGTACTTCTCGCAGATGGCCCGGGGAATCATCGTTTCGGGCACGTTCCCTCTTGCAAGCGGAGTGTAGGCGATCAAGGTGAGTTTCTCCCTCTTGCAGTAAGGCAGAATGTCAGCTTCGACCGCGCGGCTCCTGAGGGAGTACTCGACCTGGTTGGAGGCTAATTCGCTCTTCGAGAGGGCGTCTCGTGCTTCTTTCGTTTGTTCGACGCTGAAATTGCTCACGCCGATGTACCTGATTCTCCCGTCTCGGACCAGTTCTTCCATGGCTGCCATCGTTTCCCTCATCGGCACCCTGGGGTTGGGCCAGTGGACCTGGTAGAGGTCGATGTAGGAGGTCCCCAACCTCTTCAGGCTTCGTATGCAGGCTTCGATGACGTCGTCGTGGTGTAGGTTCCCCGGCGAGACCTTGGACGCGATGAAGACGTCTTTGCGGACATTCCTGACGGCTTCGGCGACTACCTCTTCCGACTTGCCGTCGGCATACGTTTCTGCGGTGTCGATCAGATTGCATCCCAGCTCGATTCCTCTCCTGAGGGCCTGAATCTGCTTCGCCCTCTCAGCAAGACTCGTATAGACTCCAATCTTCCAAGTTCCCATACCGATGGTCGAAACCCTTTCGCCTGTCCTGCCGAGCTGACGGAATTCCATGTTCGTTTGGCTTTGGATTGGGTTTGTTTTATGCTCTCACTTCCGCAATAGAAGAAGCGTGAAAAGCCACGGGTGGGATTCGGTCCCACGACCACCTGCTTACAAGGCAGGTGCTCTACCAGGCTGAGCTACCGTGGCCTGACGCTGGCGCCCAAGAGTCTGCTTATCTCCTTTATCCGCGCACTCAACCGCTCTTGGTAAGGACCTCGAAGACGTCCTTGATGACGGCACTCAAGTATTCCCCGTATTCATCGTCGCCGAACTCCACGACAGCGACCCGGCCCGACTTGCTGGCGATTTTGTAGCTCAGGAGGTGGTAGCAGAGCTCTTCTCTTCCGCCCATGACGCGAAAGAAGAAGTTGCTGCAGGAGCAATACGGCCTCTCCGGGTCGATGAACTCGTCTCCCAGCGTGCCGACCACGCTGAGAACCTTCTTCCCGCTTGGGAGGAAGCGGCACTCCTTGACGCCGCCGGCGATGACCGTGTCGATCGCTTTTTCGAACTTGCGCCCGTGCTTCGCGAGTTCCGCAACCTTCTCTTTGAGCGCCCGTCTTTCCTCTTCCATCGGCTCACCGGCCCGGTTGCAGGAACTCAGAGAGAGACCTCTGGTCCATGCTGTCGCTGAGCTCGGAGACGCGGACCCCAACCCTTCTGAGGTCCTTGTCTGTCGACTCTACAAGGTCACTGAAGAGGGCGAGGGCGCTCTCCTTGATCAAGGCAGGGTCTTTGATCGGAGTGTCGAAGGTCTTGCTCTTGGTCCTGGTCGAGAGGTCGGTCAGGATGCCTATCGCCGATATCGTTCTGAACGATTTCCCCGAGCCGACCAGCTTGGCCTGAAGAGAAGTCATCCCCTCTGCGAGCTGTCCCAACACCTCCCTGACGTCCTTTGTGTCACGTTTCAAAGTCACAATGCGGCTGAATTGAGTTGGTTCCAGATTCGCCAAGACGGGGTCGGTGTCGGTTCCGCTGGCCGCCGCCAGTAGGTACGAACCGAGCTTCCTGCCGAAACGCCTCTCGAGGAGAGCCGGGTCAGTCCGAGAGAGCTCTTCCACGGTCTTCGCGTCCATCTCATCAAGAACCGCCGCGGTCTTTGGGCCCACGCCGTAGAGCCTGGTCACAAGGAGAGGTCCGAGGAAGGCTTTTGTTGACTCAGGGCGCACCATCATCAGACCGCCTGGCTTGGCCGAATCGGAACCCAGTTTCGCCACGACTTTGCTCCTGCCGAGGCCCACCGAACAGATCAGCCCCTCATTCCGGAAGATTGTGTCCTTGATTCCTTGAGCAATCTTCGCCGCGGCCGAGTAGTCTCCTCCGGACGACACTGTTACGTCGAAGAACGCCTCGTCAATCCCTGCCTTCTCGAAGACGTCCACGCGCTCGCTGACCAAGTCCATCACCCTACCTGAAACTGTCTCGTATTTCTCGTGCTCCATCTTGATTATCACGGGGTCGTGGCCGGCGAGCTTCTTCTTGGCGGCGGCGATTGGCATCCCTGACTTCACGCTCAGCGCCCGCGCCTTGTAGTTCGAGGTGCTGACTACGCCGCTGTCCTCGGTCCTGCCTGAGAAGACGCAGACCACGACGGGTTTGTCCTTTATCGAAGGGTCCTGCACTTCTTCTACCTGGGCATAGAAGTAGTCTAGGTCGACATGGCCTATGACTCTGGCCAAGAATGTGGAAGACTTCTGCGTTCAATTTAAGGTGTTTTTGATGGTGGGGTCGGCCGGATTTGAACCAGCGATCTTCAGCGCCCGAGGCTGAAAGCCTAGACCAGACTTGCCCCAGAAGCCGAGGGACCTCCCCAAGCCTCCAGGTCTAGCCGACGACCCCTGCTCCGCGGCTCCGCGAGGCTCGTTTTATATCCTATCGCGGGAGAATCGCTGGAGTTTGGTGTCCGGAGGGAAGCTCCGTCGCAGGAAAACTGGTGGAGCGGGCAGATACTACCTTGCTGCCGGCCTACTTGTGCTTGCTGTCGGCGCGGTCGCCTGGTACACGTACCTGTCGCCTCACTCAGGTCAGGGAACTAAACCGGTAATCCTGTACGTGAACCAAGGGAATGGCGCCGTCAATAAGACGAACTTTGACGCCATGGCAGACTACGCGACGTCTCATGGATTCAATACAGTGTTCTTTCAAATCTACAGACAGGGGGTTCTCCTATTCAACCACCAGGACCTCCAGATCTTCATCGTTCAGGCTCATCTGAAAAACCTCAGTATCTTCTTCTCGTTGTGGATAACCAATTCCTCCCAGCAGATACCGTCGTCAATCTACGTGTTGAGGGAAGACGGGGTAAGCCTGGACATGTCGTCGCTAAGCCTCCCTTCTCAGCAGTCTCTGCTGGCCTCACTGAAAGCTGATTATAGTGGCGAGACAGCGGTGACCACGACCAACATGAACTCCCCCCTGAAGCCGGACCTGCTCGTGCTGGAAACGTATGGTACTGGTCTGCAGTCCTTTATCAGGCATGGTATAATTGGTAGCGTGGGCGTCTTCACCATATCCAGCCTGGCCGACTATCAATCCCAGTTTGAGTATGCACTGCAGAACAGCGATGGAGTGATGGTATTCGACTACGCCGGCCTGTTGAAGAGCGGATACTAGATCCTCCATTAAGTATCGAAAACAACTCCAATGAGGCCACGGATGCGGACCAGCTTCTCAAGGCCGTCAATCCGAACGTCAGGCGGCTGACCCAGGCCGTCCGGCAGGTAATCAGATAAGCGGCCGCGGAAATGCAAGAATTCGCAAAATGGAGGGCACCGACCTATGTAGTGAAAGGGAAGAATGCGGTGTGAATCATGATCTACAAAGACCATGTCAACTTAGAGTTCTTTCAGGGGGCGAAGATGAAGTCGAAGAGGCTCGAGAGCATCGGCAGAGGATTGAGGCACGTGAAGGTATGTTGACTGTAGGACATTGACAACGAGAAGTTCTCACGGCTGGTCGGGGAAGCCATAGAACTCGCGAAACAAAAAAGGATTGATTGACAACTACCTGAAGAAACCATACACCCGCAGGGGTGATTCGATGCTGTGTTGTTGCTGTTGCTGCCACTCGGGTTCTTGCGGCGACGAAACCGAATGCAAGCCGAAGTGAGCGCGCCCGTCACGGGCCACTCAGGATTGTAATGCTGAGTAGCATGGCCTGGGTAGGATCGACCGGCTGCTCTGGGTACAGGCCGCTTGAGCCATAGGTCTGGACCGCCGCCAATTCGTTGACGACGCTCAAGTCACTTATGACTCGCCCGAAAACTGTGTATTGTCCATCAAGTCCAGTGTTGTTCTTTATATTGATATAGAACTGACAAGTGCCGCTGTTCGGGTCATTGCCTCTCGCCATCCCAAGATACCCGGCGTAGTTGTGCAGACTGGAGTTCGTCACTTCAAGCGGTACGCGGGTGCTTGAATTCCCGGATCCCCATAGTGATCGGTCACCGCCGGCATTCCTAGTCAATGGGTCGCCGGTCTGTATGACCGCTGGATTGGTAGCTATTCTGTGCCAAACGAGATTATCGTAGAACCCAGAGTCTGCAAGACTGACAAAATTGGCCACGGTCTTGGGCGCTGAGGAATTGAAGAGCTCCACCTCAAACGAGCCTTTGGTGGTGTTGATTCTGGCATAAAGTACTGATCCCGTCGTGGTGGTAGAGGTCGACCGGTTGCTAAACGGCCCGACCCTCGCCACGTATGCGTATGATACACCGGCTGCTATCAAGACCAAGACTACGCCTAGGACGAAATAGGTCCGGCCGTGACTCTCCTGCTTCCTGCGCCTTGGCTTGTTGACCATCGTCAAAGGCCCTAAGGGAGACGCACAGAAATACGATTCGGTTCTGGATTCATAGGAGTAGCCTTTATAGCGGGAATACGAGGACTATCGCATCCGATGTCTGAAGAGAGAAAGATGGTCATCGTAGGTCAGTCGAAGCCGCTCCTGAACTACGTCACTGCCTGCATTACCATGTTCAACGGCGGTGCACGACGGGTCGTTCTTAGGGCGAGAGGCGAGGCAATCAACATGTCAGTCGAGGTCTACCAAGTGCTCAAGCAGCGCTTTATGAGCAACGTCGAAATCTCGAATATTGTGATTGATGGTGAGAATGTCACCTCAAGGGACGGAAGGCAGCTGAACCTCCCCGTCCTCGAGATAGAGCTTTCAATTCCCCAGTAAGTATTTTAGCACGACAATTCTGGCGAGGGACAAGTACTCTTTATGAAAGCCAAACGATTCGCGAAGGTAAGCCCGACACTCCCTGGCAAGAGGGGCGCAGAGGTGGTCAGGAAGACTGCAGAGTATCTGTCCCCTTCAATCTCGCGTTTCTACCCGCTGGTGGTGGAATCCGCCCACGGGTCCCTCGTTAAGGACGTCGACGGGAACCAGTTCATCGACTTCGCGTCGGGAATCGCCGTCCTCAGCACGGGTTCGACCCACCCGAAGGTCGTGGAGGCGATCAGGAGGCAGTCCGAGAAGTTCATCCACTATTCGTACACCGACTTCTACTACGAGAACATAGTGGAACTGTCGGAGAAGCTCATCTCGATGGTGCCGGGCAGCTTCCCGAAGATGGTCTACTACGGGAACAGCGGCGCCGAGGCGGTAGAGGCCGCGATGAAACTGACGCGCAACTACACGAAACGGCCGATCTTCATAGCTCATTCTGGTTCGTTCCACGGCAGGACGATGGGCGCGCTGAGCCTCACTGCCAGCAAGCCGATTCAGAGGAAGGGTTCGCTCCCCCTTGTGCCCGACACGGTCCACTTCCCGTTTCCTTATTGCTACAGATGCCCCTGGAAGCAGACCTTCCCGGAGTGTGACTACTACTGTGTCGACTACTTCAGGGAGCAGTATCTGGAGAAGTTCGTCCCGGTCGATGAAGTGGCCGCGTACTTCTTCGAATCAATTCAGGGAGAAGGTGGATACGTGGTGCCGCCTCCAGACTACTTCCATAGGATGGAGTTCCTGAGGAAGGAAGGCGTGCTGTTCGTGTCGGATGAGATCCAGACGGGCGTTGGGAGGACGGGCAAGTTCCTGGGTATCGAGAACTTCGGATTGATCCCAGACGTGGTCACGATTGCGAAGGGCATCGCCTCCGGCCTACCACTGAGCGCGATGGTCGCGAAATCGGAGGTGATGAGGAGCTGGAAGCCGGGGCAGCACGCGTCTACATTCGGCGCCAACCCCGTTGCAGTTGAGTCGGCCCTAGCGACGTTGGAGGTTATCAAGTCGGAGCGCTTGATGGAGAATGTGAGAAGGCTGGGAGACAAGGCGATGAAGAGACTGCTCGAGTGGAAGGAGAAGTATGAAATCGTCGGCGACGTCAGAGGACTCGGCTTCTTCATCGGGGTCGAAATCGTCAAGGACAAGCGGAGCAAGACCAGGGGCGAGGAGGAGGCTAAGAAGATAATGGACTACTGCTTCAGACACGGAGCGCTGGTAATCATGGCGGGCCGGAACACGCTCAGAGTCATACCCCCACTGAACATCTCGGAGGATGAGCTCGCTGAGGGGCTAGACATACTCGAAGAAGGGATCGCCGAGGTCAACTCGACAGTCGCCAGAGGTTAGGCCATGTATGACTTCGAAACACTAGTAAGCGAACTACTCCAGAGCCGCCCAGAGCTCAACAGGGAAGAGTTGATGCGGCGGATTGAACAGAAGAAGCAGAAGATAGGGGCCGGATACCTCACCGACCAGGGGGCACTGTTCTTGGTGGCCGGGGAACTCGGCGTCTCACTGCGGAAGGTCGAGGCGTCTTCCGATATGACAATCAAAGACCTCTACATAGGGGCCAACGACGTCACGGTGGTAGCCAGGGTGCTCGCGGTCTACCCCGTCTCGACCTACAGCAAGAAGGACGGCGGAACGGGCAAGTACAGAAGGTTCGTGCTCTTCGATGATCATCATTCTGCGAAGTTGACCGTGTGGGACGAAATGGCCGAGCAGATTGTCAAGTCCGGAGTCGCGGTCGACGCACCTGTGAGGATAGTGAACGGCTACGTGAAGCAGGGGCTGGATGGCAAGCCCAACCTCAACCTCGGGAAGAGAGGCAAGGTCGAAATCATAGCCGACGAGAAGGTCGTCGCGAAGCTCGTCCCAATCTCTGCCGTGACCGAGAAGCTGACCAAAGTCTCTCAGGAACAGCAGTTCATGGCGGTAGAGTGTCTGGTCAACTCGGAACCGAGATACAGCGAGTTCGTCCGGTCCGACGGTTCACCAGGTTCTCTCTTCCAGTTCGGCGTGACTGGCGATGGAAGCAAAGCAGAGATGAGAGTGGTCATCTGGAGCCCTTCTGCGCAGCCGGAGCTGAAGAAGGGTCAGAGGGTCCTAATCACCAATGTGAAGACCAAACGCTCGCCGAATGGAGAATACGAGCTTCATGGGGATGCTGGAAGCGCAGTCATTCAGATACAGAGGGCTCCGGTGGAGCTTCGGGTCGCTGCCACCAGCGCGAGCTCAACAGGGACGGTCTTACTGGCCATAGACAAGAGTGGGAAGATCTGGGCCGTTGAGAAGGAGAGAGAAGCCAGGGAGCCTGCGACCGGGGAGGCCGTGACGGTGACGCCTGACAGCGTAAGTGACGGCAGACTATATTGTAGGACAAAAGGCTCAGTGAGTGTGGTGAGCTGGAGTTCGCTACCAGGCCTGGACCTCCTAGCTACGAAGTTGAGGGACGCCAAGGACGAAGCATCCCAAATCATGGTCGAAGTCATCGCATTGTCTCATGGTAGCGTCGAAGACATCAACCTAAAAGATGGTACGACAGTGAAAAAGGGCGAACTCACGATTGGCGATGACACGGGCGAGATGAAGTTCGTGGGGTGGAGAGAACTATCAGGAAAGATCCTGGGAATCCAACCAGGGGAGAGACTCAGGGTCGTCGGCGCGACGCCAAAGGTCAACAAGCTCGGAACACGGGTACTTCAGATGTCGAACTTTACCGTAATCGAGAAGTTGCGGGAGCGCGGCTAGGTCTTTGTGCGTCTCAGAGCTTCATACTCGTAAACGAAGATTACCACCAGCGCGATAACGAAGAGCACAATCATGGTAGTGCTCAGGAAGTTGTAGTAGCTATCAATACTTAGGAACGGTATGTGCAACTGTCCGGCCTCGCGCCGGCGACTCATAATAAGCGTTACTGGGGGCGCAGCGGGGATTCACCCGTCTTATGCCAGCACTCTTGAAGACAGGTCGCTGCAGTCTTGAAGGCGTTACATGTCTCGTTGTTCAGCGTGAGAGCTCGCTCTCTCCTCTGGCCAGCCCTCGGCGTCCTATCAATCATGAAACCTCCCCACTCGTTTGAGAAGCTGACCCAGTACTTCATCACATACAGCCATTCTGCATTCGCCGAATTCTGGTGAGGAGAGGAGCTGCCTTGAGGCAGATGTAGCGTCACTGAATTAGGTGCCGGGGGCGGGACTCTCGTCAGCCGATTCGAGCCCGCGATCTCCGGATTTCGCATCCGAGCTTGGATTATGAGTTACGCCCACGAGAGCGTGCCCGGCGCAATAGGCCAAGCTGTGCTACCCCGGCATCCACTCAGACGCCGTTCGGTGGAGATTAAAAGACTCGCGGCGTCGGTCGAGTCGAAGATACAGTCTCCGAGATTCTCTTCAAGGATTAAAAACGGCATCCGGTTGGTCTTGGTCGAGCCGCGGTAGCTCAGTTGGTTAGAGCGTTGCCTTGGTAAGGCAAAGGTCGTGAGTCCGAATCCCACCCGCGGCTCCACTGAACAAGCTTTTTCCCAAAGCATCACGGGTCAATTCATGATGGCAGCGTTGAAGACTCGTGAAGTGAAGTTCCTCCAAGCCCACGAGCTGTGCAGGCTAGCCACCGCTTCAAAGGGCGGCAGGCCCCATGTGGTGCCCGTAATCTACGCTCTCGACGGAGAGGAGATCATCATAGCTGTCGACTACAATACGAAGAAGCTGAAGAACCTGAGAGAGAACCCGAAGGTGGCCCTAGTCGTGGACGAGTACCGCCCCAACCGAGGGTTGATGATTGAAGGAGACTGCGAGATCTTCGAGCGCGGCAAGGAGTACATGCGCCTGCTGCAGCTGCTCTTCGACAGGTTCGTCTTCTACAGGAGGAACCCTTGGGGTGAAGGCGAGTCGCCGATACTGAAGATAGAGCCGACCAAGGTCGTCATGTGGTAGGGCTGGCATCGGTCAGGCTGGCGGCACGCTCTTGCGCGCCTCATGTATGGATAGCAACCCGGGCGCCGAGCACCGCGGATCGAATGGCTTGAGGATGGATGAATAGGTTTCTGCAAGGAGTTCGATGTAACGCTCCGAGTCGTATGCTGCCTCGTCCCCCATGACGTCGACGGGCGTGGCCCTCTTCGAGTCCCGACTTCCATAGTCGGTGATGATGTAACGTATCCCTTCGCCAGCGTGCAGCTTAGCCCCCTCGCCGACGAGTTGCTTCATTGCGGCGTGCTGGACAGTCATGCTGGTGTATTCTTCTGGTCCCTTCGAGAGGTTTGTCGTGAAGGCCAAGTCGATTGCGCGGGTCTCGTGGCGCTCGAGCGCTTCTGCGTGTCTGAGGAAGATCTCGACGTATTCTAGGAGTTTGGCCCTTACCTCCTTCACAGAATCGGCTTTGGCCATGACTCTTAGGATCTCCATCTGACATTCTGCGAACGCCGGCGGCGTGTCGTGGCGCCGCGTCTCTATCCCCCTGACCTTGAGCTCGCCGTCTTGATAGACGCCGAAGTACCTGTTGGTCACGGGTATCTTCGAATCGACCTTGGAAGGAAGGAAGGCCACCCACTTGTAGATTCCTTCGAAGGACATGGTAAAGCCGGTCTCCGATTCGATTTCGGACTTCAGCTCGAGGTAGTCCTCCCGTTCCGCCCTTTCCTTCTTCACCCAGAGTGAATCCACGATTCCGTGGACCACCTCGAAGCCCCTCCTCTCGGCTACCCTCGCTGCGTCGAGCAACACCTTCCTGTCCCAAGCGCACACGGCGATGTGGGCGTCTATCCGGCCGAACTTCGCGTTGTTGAAACCCAGATAGCCGAAGGTGGTGACCCCGAGCCACTTCAGGGCAGCCTGGCGCGCGTTGTACCTGTCATAGTCGGTCCCCTTTGAGTTCTTCTTCAGCTCCTTGTAATGAAGCCGCTTCTCTAAGATGATTTCTATCGCACGGGGGACTATCCCCTTCTTCCTTTCGCAGACGTTCCAGTCAAGCTCAGGTACCCTGTTCTTCGAATCAGGGCAGCACGGGCACCTCACTGTCTCCGCTGAGATGTTCTTCCTGAACATGATGTTCGGGTAGAGCGCATGAAAGTCGAGCTCGCCAACCCCCTCGTGGACGCTCATTTTGGGTTCGAAGATGAACCCACCCCTGTCGGCCACGAGCAGCTCGTTCCTGTCCTTGAAATGCTCGACCAGTGTTGGCTTCCAGGGGACGAGCAGGTCGATTCTGGAGGCGTGGTAGAACTGGAGGCTCGAGAGGGCCTTCCCTATGCTCGCCCTGCTGGACGTCTGAAGGGGTATGCGGCATACCCTGCTCAGCTCGAAGAGCCCCTCGAAGCCGGCCTCGGAGTAAGCGAAAGATGTGGTGACGTCGATGTGTATCCTGCCGCAGAGCTTCATCGCCGAAGGCTTGTAGTGGATTCTGCCGTAACTGAAGTAGGAGGTCCCGCCCTTCGCAGGGAGCTTCAGGATGGTCCCGTCCCTGTCGAGTGTCAGCCTGTCGGCGACGCCGTTGGCCTCAGCACGTCGGACCAGGTAGGGGAAGAGGAAAGTGTCCCCGTCAGTCGAGAGGACGAAGTCGGGGTCGGCTTCCCTGACGGCTTTCACTAGCTCGAGCAGCTTGTCAGCTTCACTCCCGCAGTTAATCATGACCTTTCCGGCGTCGCTCTCAAGCCTGATTGCCCTGATCCGATCGGTGAAGCACGCTATCCTCCCCTCTTTCACGATGTCAACGTCTACTTTCACCTTCTTCAGGTTGGGGACGGCGTAGTCGTACGCCCAGACATCGTCGTGGAGGTCCCACTGCAGTGTGTCCCTGGCTTGCATCACTTCGCAGTATGCGAGTGGGAAGAGGTTGTGCTCATACAGGTAGCTCTGGTTGGGCGGGACGTCAGCGTTGTAGAGCCTGTAGGCGCCGAACGGACCGAGCCGTTCTATCCTTTCGGCCACCTGCTGGGTCTTCTTGGCGTCCCTGACCTTGGCTTCCATGACATCTGACCTCTCAATGTCAGTGATTTTCTCAAACTTCCGGACAGGCCTAGTCCAAGCGAGTTCGGAGCCTACTATTTTCAGTGGAGCTCTGAGGTCTGTCATGCTGCCGGCTGCGATGAATATCGATGAGGACCAGTGGTCTACCAGCCTTACGGCCTGGCCGTCCTCGCGTTTGAACCAGACAACCATCTCCCCGGGGTTCCCCGGATAGAGGTCAAGTATCCAGCCTCGCATCCCTCTCGGCCTTCATCTTCTCTACCTCGCTCGTCAGCCACATGATGGTCTTGTGCTGCATCAGCAGGAGGCTCATGAAGAGTGCCTCGCTTGGGAAGGGCGACTCCCTCGCCTGCATCGCAGGGAAGTATTCGTAGCAGAGCCTCAGCATCTCCTTGAACAGCGCCCTGTCTTCGGCCCTCAGGGCGCCTGCGAAGTGCCCCCAGCTGTCCAGCTCCTCGATGATCTCGGCGTCGGAGAGGGTCATCTGTCGTTCTCCTTCCGCTTGATTTCTGAGATTGCCCCCAGTGCACGCGCCAGCATCCTGTAGTGGTGGAAAACCAAGGCCATGGCCATTCCCTCGAACCGGGAGGTCCTGACGGCTGCCGATGAGGCCGACGTATAGAGCCTGGCCGAGCTGAGCATATCGTCGAAGGCGGCCCTGTCCCGCTTCGAGAGGGCCTTCCTGAACGCCCTCCATTCTGCTGCCTCCTGGGCCTCGGCTATCCTGAATGATGGAATCGTCCTTCCCATCAGCGGACCACCCTGACCTTGGAAGGTCTCAGGAGCTGGTTCATCATGAAGCTGGAGGCTGTCGGAGGCTTGGTCGGGTGCTTGACGAGCTCTGCCTCCACCCTGTCTCCGGACGACGACAAGGAGACCGCGGTATCGGCCCATGCCATGATTATGTTGTCGTATTTGTTGGGCGAGGCCAGAATCACAAGGACGAGTGAGTTCTTCTTCACCCGTTTAATCCCGCCCTCGATGGTGCTCAGTAGCCTCCTCGCTTCCCTCTCCTCCAGTTCCGGCTCGTTGAAGGTTCCGAGCAGGTCGGAGACGACGACCAGCTTGGCCGCGTAGTCTTCTGCGGCTCTGGTCAGGTGCTCCGAGATGAAATCGGCGAGCTGGTAAATCGTGAAGACGCGGCAGGTGGCCACCCTTCTCATCGCGACCGCCGGCTTGAGGTCGTGTTGCCTCGCGAATGAGGAGAAGAGATACGGGTTCGACCGGTTCCCTCCGTCGATGAAAAACACGGTCGAATCTAGGCCGCCTGCCTCTAGTGGGAGCTGGGCCCTGAGCGTCATGAGCTCGGCCACCATAGGTGCCGCGCCGCCGCTGAGCACAATCAGACGCTGGGGAGAGAGAGGCCTCAACAGCGAGTCCAAGCGTGGGAAGCCCAGGGAGAAGTGCGGAAACGATGAGGCCGAACGGAATGACGAGGCCCTTCTTTGGACAGCGATGGTGTCTGTCAGGTGGATGTCTGACCAGTCGTCGGGCACCGGGGCCAGCCTGCACTCGATGTTGCCCTCGAGCTCGAGCCCGCATCCGATGCAGTGGCCGCTCAGTGAATCGATGGTCTCGCTCGTCGACCCGAGGTTCCGCCTGACCCGCAGGACGCAGCTGCAGCTGGAACAGTAGTAGACGAAACGCTCCTTGTCGCTTCTCTCTTGTTCGTACAGATAGTGAAGAATAGCCATTGTGATAGGGGCAGGAAGTTTCTCCGGAATTTAACGCGGGAGGCCGTGTGAGTGAATTTGGGCAAGAGGGAGACGGTCGAAAGTATTGAGATGCCGAATCCGATTATCAAGATTATTAACCCAAAGAATTGGTTCGACGAGACAACGCGGGGGTCGCCCAGCCTGGTCAACGGCGCGAGGCTCAGGACCTCGTCCCTCAGGGGTTCGTGGGTTCGAATCCCACCCCCCGCACCTCTCATCGCGTTCAAGGGTCTCTCCAAGACTAGTCATAATGCGCTGTCTTCTTTGCAATAGATTGTGCTGCAGCTCCACCCGGCACCAAATCTGATGTGTATTGCGGCACACACTTCTAATGCCCTCTTCCGGTCACGGCACCCCCCTCGGAAACCGAAACCTGTTTCTGGGCAGCTGGAGGACCTTTTGATGTGAGCGTGAGTGGATAGCGCCGTAGAGACCTTTGGCCTGACCAAGTCCTATGGCGCGGTGAAGGCGCTCGACAGTCTGAGCGTCAAAGTGAGAAAGGGCGAAATCCTCGTCCTCCTCGGCCCCAACGGCTCAGGCAAGTCCACCCTCCTGCTCCTACTTTCGACGGTACTGAAGCCCACCGCCGGGACGGCGACTCTGATGGGGCACGACATAGTCAAGCAGCCCCTGAAGGTCAGAGAGACCATAGGCATCTCGTTTCAGGAGGCCCGAGGGTTCTGGAGGCACAAGCCCTACCAGATCCTGGCGTTCCACGCGGCGATTTACGGTCTTCGTGGGAAAGAGAGGTCTGAGGTGGTCGACCAGACTCTCAAAGACTTCGATCTCTGGCCTTCGAGGAACAAGAGGTTCATGGAGCTCTCAGGAGGTCAGGCGAAGAGGCTCGAAGTCGCGAAGCTCTTCGTACACCGCCCGGAGGTGGCCCTCTTCGACGAGCCGACCGCCATGGTCGACTTGGACGGGAAGAGGATGATCTGGGACAGGATAAGGGGTCTTCGCGAGCAGGGATCGACGGTGGTGGTCGCCACGAACGAAGTGAGGGAAGCGGAGTATCTGGCTGACAGAATCAGCATAATGAAGGGAGGGAAGGATGTCGTCACCGAAGACCTCAGGACGCTCAAGGACAGCATTACCGGTGGAGACGTGGTGGAAGTCCGCATGTCTCCCGCCGTCACCAGCGGAGCGCTGAAGGTCATCTCGGAGGTCCCTGGCACGGTCAGGGTCACACAGGCCACCGAAGACACCCTCACCGCCTTCGTCAATAGGTCGGAAGACTGGCTGCCGCAGATGATGGCATCTG
>JBEKHX010000015.1:0-46836 GCA_050012055.1 Nitrososphaerales archaeon | reverse complement strand
GGACGGTAGGTGGGTACTCACTGAACTTCGAAGCTGCAAACGAGGACGCGGAGAAGATCCTATCCGAGGCATCCGCGGTCGCGGAGCAGCGCATGAAGGAGAGGTTCCCCGAAATACCCGCTACGCTGCCCTCTGCGGAAGCCGGGACGGAGACCAGCTCGTATTAGAGACGGGAACCAAGGGTTCCCGGACTCCTTTTTTTCGCAGAAAAGAGTGGCAGCGACCTATTTCGGTGCAGCGGTTTTCATGGTCATCATCGATGTCATCAGCCGTCAATCCTTGGGCTATCTTCTCTAAGGCAAGAATCATCCACGGAACAGGGCATCCGCCTCACGGCGACCCTAGATGCGCAACCCATTCACAAGAGGTTGAGTTGGGTGTGCTTGGGAACCAGCGGTCTCTTCCCTCATTCTGTAGCCGACCTGCCCTTTCTTCGTGTCTGCGTAGTGAATGAGCGCAAATCTCTCAACCTTCCCTTTGTTGCAGAGGTCGTGGAGGTTGGAATAGAACGCACTTCGGCTCTTCCTCCACCTCGTCTCTTCGGATGATAGTCCGGGTCGCTTGACGCAGTCACCCTCCAGTTGAGGGCCCGTGTGAGACCCCCCTCTGCTGCGGATGACGACAATCATGCGGAGCTGATACGCGGTCAACCCGATTCCGGGTGTCTCAGGAACGATCGAGGCCAAGTCAATTGTGGATTGACCGCCGTCTCTATTAGGTCTTGCATGAAATCGGCTGCAGTTTACTTCGATGAGTGAACAGAGCCCGGTTTGAACAGGTCTAAGAATCAACGGCCCGAAACTCTGGCTTGGTAAGTCCTTTGGGCATGAGATTCGGAGAGACCCCCGGGGAGAGCGAAGTGGCGATAATGCTGGAGGTGCAGGGCGTCTGAGGTGCCACTGCAACAACACGGTGAACCTCCGGGGCGAGAAGGGCGTAGTTTGCTCGTCCTGCGGTTGCAAGTTCGTGGAGTCGTCGGGCGACGGGCCGCTGACGCTTGTTAGGAAGGGAGGCGCGTGCTGGGTTGAAGTCCCACCCTCCAACACTGATTGCAGTTCTTGATCATGCGAGCAAGGGGCATCCATACGGTTGTCCCTATCCCCCACGGGGAACCTTCTTGGTAGTTCAGATTTCCACGGGGCTGTTCATTGCCATAGGATGAGACAATCGAACCAGGCGCCCCGAATCCAAGCCGAGCTACCATCCCGTTGGGGCACCTATGCCAAAGCGCATATATTCAGCCAGGGCGCCTCCTCTCCCAGTCACCCCTAGGCCAAAGAAAAGAACCCACATAGACGCGAACCCCACCGGGCCCGAACCCAGAGATACGCGGATAGAGGGCATTGCACCATCTCGCAAGAATCCCCCCGACCCGTTTCATCCTCGAATCCAAGGGCACAGTCAAAACGCTTTAACCCCAGCAAACCACGGCCAGAAAAACGCGACTTGGAAGGTATTCAGAGAGCAGACGAATCGATTGCGCTCCAAGTTGAGGCCGTTTCGAAGTCATTCGGTACAACACGCGCAGTCGACGGGATAAGTCTGAGATTACGGAAAGGCGAGATTCTGGGTCTGCTGGGTCCGAACGGATCGGGGAAGAGTACTACGATGAAACTGATTCTCGGTGTGATAAAGCCAGATTCTGGCACAATACACGTCTTCGGCAAAGATGTCGGCCGTGAGACCGTCGAAACCAAGCAATTGGTGGGCTATGTGCCCGAGACGGCGCAGCTTTACGAGTTCCTGAGCGGTGTCGAGTATCTCGATTTTGTGGCCGACATGTACGGCATGACCTCGGAAGTCAGGAAGAAGGAAATCACCCAGTTCCTGAACGCCTTGGAATTGGTAGGTCATGAAAACCAGATGATCAGCGGCTACTCTCAAGGCATGAAGCAGAAGATCGCGATAACGGCTGCCCTCATGCACCGCCCGCGGCTATTGATATTGGACGAGTCACTGAACGGACTCGATCCCAGGTCGGCCAGGATTGTGAAAGACGTCATTCGCAGTCTTGGGAGGGAGGGTTGTTCCATCCTGTTCAGCACACACGTCCTAGAAATCGCCGAAGCCATTTGCGACAGAGTCGCCATCATGTATCAGGGCAGGATTCTCGCAGAGGGGACGGTTCCCGAGCTTCGCACTCAGGCCGGACTCCCAGGGTCCTCCCTTGAGGAGGTGTTCCTCAAAATCACGGGAACCTCAGACCTGAGGGACATCGTGGCGGAGCTCAGTAAATGAACCTGAACCCGAAGCGTATCTACAAGATTGCAGAAATTCTTGTCAAATCCCAGCTGAGGTCTGGGCGTTCGAGTACCCTCGGTATGCGGTTCTTCAACAAACCGAGGGTAGTCCTTCTCCTCGACGCGATTCTGTTTGTAGTCGCTGCTGGCCTGGTCTACGGCGTCCTGTGGCTGATTGGCGACATGTCGGAGGAGACAGCCACCTTGTTGAACACAGTTACACTTCAAGGCTTGACCTCTCTGCCGGCTCTCATACCACCAATGATCTTCATCGCGGCAGTCCTCTTCGAACTGAGCGTCTCCTCGAAGTTTGCGTCAAGCGACGTGGTCAATTGGCTGCCTGTGTCGCAGACTGACTATGTCTCGGCGTCTACTCTGTCGGTCTCTTACATGTACTCTTTTGTCGTCGCAGTTGGGCTAGGGGTCACTTTCCCTCTCGCGGCGAGGGCCGCTCTTCTACCGGCGTGGGGGGTCTCGGGGGCGTTGAGCTTCGTTGCTCTCTTCGCAACGGGGGCGCTGGTTGAAATCATGAGAGCCGCCCTGAACCGCGTCACATCGGCAGTCTATGGAAGGGCGGGGAGAGGTATTATCGTGATCCGGCTTGCTGTGGTAGTGCTCGTCATCCTGGCGGTGGAACTCGGGTTCAATCCGCTGATCTTGTCTACGGTAGTGGGCACGTTTTCTGGTGCCGTGAGCTCAGTGTTCTTCGTCCCCTTCTTCTGGTCTTCAATAGCGGTCAGCGACCTCGTCGCAGGACAGCTACTCCTGTCAGCCGCTTTCTCTGCGCTAACGGTGCTCTTCGCCCTCTTCCTACTCTTCGCGGCTGTCAAGGTCAGGGCCAGGTACTGGTCCCCCCTGCCGGTCACCATCGAGGTGACGGAATCTGAATACTCTCCCCGCGCTGGCTTTCTGCAGTCTCTGGGTCTGTCCGCCGTGGAGGCTGCCATAGTCAGGAAAGACTTGAAGGGGCTCACGAGAAGGAGAGAACTGCTCCCGACCCTTGCCCTTCCAGTCGTTTTCGTCGCACTAATCGTAGTCCAACAATTTGCCACTCCTGGGTCCAGCTCGGGCTCTGGAGGGGCAGCAGTCTACCCCTTCTGGCTCATGGGAGGAATCTTGACGATCGTCATTGCTGCGACGAGTGTGGGGCAGGAAGGCAAAGCAATCCTGAACATCTATGCCTCCCCAGTCTCTCCCCGGGTATTTCTCAGGGCCAAGCTGCTTGTTGCGTCCTTGTTCGGTATGGCGACAGTACTCGCCCTGCTTGTCGTTTCATCGGTTTTCGCGTCAACATCCGTCACTGGTTTCGTGGTCTCGCTACTGGTCTCAATAGCGATCGTCATGGAATGCGTCTTCATCGGACTCGGGGTCGCAACAAGATTCCCGGACTTGCAAGAAAGACCGAGACCACGGTTCGTCCAGCCTGGCGGGATGATTCTGGCAATGATTTCGGGAGTACTTCTGGCATTCATCACCGCGTTCCCGCTGGTCCTCTGGCCGTTCATGCCGGGCTATTTTGAGGGGCTTGGACTGTCGTATGGCATCGCAGTGGGCATAGGTCTCGCGTTCGGGTGCGTGGTTTGCGTCCTTGCATACCGATGGGCCATGTCAGGTGTAGCTAAGCTGTTGAACGAGCTCACTGTCTGAGTTCTCCGCGCGCTGCGCACTGAAGAGGTATCTCGCCGAAATCCCTCCGGGGTAGGCGTTTCATATGAGAGCGGTCTAGGTCGGGGATTGAACCCGAAAAGGTGGAGACCGTTACCTGTGGTGAGATGCTCTATTCTCGACCACTAGGCAAAGATTGCGAGCATTGCCGAAAGAAACAGCAGTATGATTATGATTAGAGCAATTGTCCTGTTGCGGGTGGGTCTTCGCAATTCCACTCGGCGGTATCATGTGCTCGGCACCCATTTAAGGAGCCCGACTGCTGCGAGCTACGACACGCGCACGGGGAGGCCGACCCCTTTGGTTAATAGTCACTGAGGTCAAACGGGAGGAACATGGAGGTCAGAGACAGAGCGGTCATCGTGACGGGGGCTTCTTCAGGCATAGGGCTTGAGACGGCGAGGTTGCTCTCGGCCGGGGGGGCGAGACTCGCCCTAGTCTCACGGTCGAGGAGGAAGCTGGAAGAGGTTTCGGCGACCCTGCCGCAATCCTTGCCAATCCCAACCGACATGACGAAGGTGGACGAAGTCAAGGAGATGGTCAGGCAGGTCGTCGAGCACTTTGGCAGGGTTGACGCACTCGTCAATTGCGCAGGCCAGGGATACGACGCGCCCGTCGAGAAGACAGACATAGCCACCCTTCGCTACATCTACGACCTTCACGTGGTGGGACCGCTCGTTGCAATGCAGGAGGTCATACCGTCAATGCGCCGGCATGGAGGCGGTTCAATCGTGAACGTGAGTTCGGGTCTGGCACTGGCGCTGCTCCCCAACATGAGCCCATATTCGTCCACCGAGCGGGCGTATTCCGCCATCAGTCTTGCAGCCAGGGAGGAGCTGAAGAAGGACGGGATTGTCGTGAGCGTCGTGTACCCGTACGTGACCGAGACGGATTTCGAGAAGAACACCATCAAGCACTTTGTCCCCGAAGCCGAGGGCAAGCTCCCCTATCCTCCTGACTCTGCAGAATTCGCGGCCAGGAAGGTGCTCGAGGCCTTGCAAGGCGGGGACGCTGAGGTCTTTGCTCACGATTGGATGAAAAGAATGGGCCGAGGGGACCCGTCAGGTTAGCTCGAAGAGCTCGGCAGGTCAGCCCGAAGGCGACTCTTCCTGGTGCGACGCCCCCTCCTTGCTAACGACTGCGCACGTGGAGCCTTATGGAATGCACGGGCGCTTTTCCTGGCCCCCCCGACCAGATTGAACAAAACAGAGGGAAGGCGTGCTGTTGCACGCCTGTTTTCCTATTCAGTGCTAGTGCTAGTTGCCTGCGAGGAGGTTGATGAGGAGCGAGACGTTCGGGGTTCCCCAGCCAGTAGTCAGGTCGTAACCCCTGCCGGCCAGGTAGCCGTCCTCACCGCAGAGTCCTGAGCAGGCGGCGTTGTTGCCTTGGGTGATGTCGTGGAATGGAGAGAAGTGACTGAAGATAGTGCCTAAGACCCCTATTGCGTATATTGTCGGGTTGACGAACCCCAGTGGGCGTCCGTTTGCCTGGTTGGCTAGAGCCATGATCCCTGCCCATGCGGGCGAGGCTGCGCTGGTGCCACCGAATACGGCCCACCTGCCTAGGAACCCTAGGTAGGCTTGCACTCCTCCGTAGACGGCCGAGTTGAATGACACGTCGGGTGTCAATCTCCCGGTGGCCTTGACTGTGCTGCCCAGAAGAGTTGTGAACTTGTGGGGTGTGAACAGTTGGTACGAAGGCACGCTGTAGAGCGTGCTGATGCCCCCTCCGCTGGTATATCCAATGCTGCCAAAGGTAGTGACTTCGTTCCATGTGCTCTCTCCACCGTAGCCGGTTGGGTAGCAGCTGGTAGGCTCGCCTGGCCTCACCGCCGTGCCGCACCCGTTGGCGCCGCCGTTGATCATGACGAGACCTGTGTTGCAGGTCGCGCCAGCAGCGCAAGTGAAGGTGCCGCCGGGCCCAGGAGGTCCACCGTATGCTCCACCGTAAGGAGAGCCCTGTGTTCCACCCGCCGCAAGGACGAGTGGACTGGTTCCTGGGAATGAGGGCATGAGCCCGAGAGTTCCGAGGAATGCGACGTCCTCATTCGCACCCTCATCGCCTGTAGAGGCTATGACAGTCCAGTGGTTCATTTTTGCAGTTTGGAACACATAGTTCGGCTGGTTCAGGAGGGTGGGATCCCACGAGATGCAGTAGGTGTTAGTGGGGTCCAGGGCAGTACATGTAACCAGGTCGTCGGGTTCGCCGAAGCTCTGGGTCATGATGCTACCTCTGTATTGCCATTGAGTGACGATAGCTTGCTCAGCACCATAGAGGCTGCTGTCGTAGCAGTCGTTTGCAACGAGCAAGACTATGTGGGCACCAGGCGCAAGTGAGTGTGCCATTGTGACGTCGAGCGTGGTTTCTTCTGCCCAGCCAGTTGCTCCGCAGAGAAGTGCGTTGGGTGCAGTCGTGAGGTCAGCGATTGTCTTCACCGGGCAGATGTCAGTTGCCGCGCCGGTCCATGTCGGGCCACAGAGGATTGTGACTGTTGTAGAGGGCACTCCGAAGGCCGCGTCATAGGTGTCAAGGTCGCTCTGAATTGTTGGGCTCCCGAACGCGTCGACGATGACTATTGTCTGACCCCTACCGTCCAGACCGTGGCGCCCTGTGGTAGACGGGAAGTTGTACGCCGTCTTCAGGAAGTTGGGTGGGTAGCAAAGGATGGTCCCTAGGGAGCCACTAGAACAGAATGGTGACCCGCCGACTAGGCTGGGGTCGAATGAAGAGTCGAGAAGCGATACCCCAGGGTTGACGCTAGAAGTATGCAGCACCGGAACTGCCGTGGGCTTCGTGATGGTAGATACGCTCGCAGCCGTTGGATTGACGAAGAACATCATAAGGAAGATTGCACTGAGAATAGGAAGGATTCTGAATCTTGAATTGATCAGATTCACGAATTTTCTTGTGACGAATCGTTGCCTCTTATAAAAAGCTAAGCCGAGCGTGGATATACTGTTCGGAACTTGGGATTCAAAACCCCGAATTGTTGAGCATCCAGGGTGGTTAACCCTGATTAAGGTGGGTGTTTGATTCATTTCGGCAGTGATTCTCCCTCCACAAGCTAGGCCCTGGACCAGATATTGAAACCGTCGAAGCGGGATGATGACGATCAACAAATCTCTCGTCTACGGCAAGACATAAAATTGGCACGATTGAGCGAGGACGCGTGCCGCGAGCGATAGCACCCTCTGACTTCACCCACTACGCCATGCTCTCCGAGCCGAGCTTTTCCCCTGACGGCAGGAGAGTGGCTTTCTCGGCGCGGCGGGCAAACATGAAAGACGACGCCTACGACTCGGACGTGTACGTGACCGATGCGAGGGGCTTGGCGAAGGACCCCTTCACCACCGGGAAGAAGGACTACGACCCCAAGTGGTCCCCAGACGGCACATCAATCCTATTCCTTTCTCGACGGCAATTCAGCAAGGACGACAAGGGGAACGCCCTGTACGTCATCAGTGCCAAGGGGGGCGAGGCAAGTCTGCTTCACAAGTCGAAGGACGGCGTCGACAACCCTCAGTGGTCGCCGGACTCCAAGACGGTCTACTTCCTCTCTTACGTGGCGAAGAAGCAGAAGGACGACGTCAAAGTCATCAAGAGGCTGACGTTCTGGTTCAACGGGCTCGGCTTCATTTCCAACAAGCGCAAGCACATCTTCAAAGCGGACCTTGGGTCCGGGAAGGTCGCCCAGGTCACCAGAGGGGAGTTTGACGTCTCTGATTTCGCTGTTTCGAACGACGGGAAGAGGATCGCGTACCTCGCTGCGGTGAGCGACCTGAGACCATACATCTCTGACGTCTACCTGATCAACACCTCCAGGGCGGGCAGGAGGAAGCTGACAAAGTCCAACATGGAGATTGGGGTCCTCGCTTGGAGTCCCGACGACAGCCATATCGCAATCTCGGGCGACGACCTGCCGTCTGGTTTCGCCTCCCACGTCCGCATCTGGACGATAGACCTGCGCACCGGCAGGGTCTCAAGGGTCGAGGAGGTCGACAGGAACAAGGCCAACGGGCTCAATTCCGACGCCCGGGCAAAGTCGCACGGGCCGGGCAACATCATCTGGGACAAGGACGGCATCTACTACGTGCAGGCCGACGGCGGCTCGGTCCACCTTTACAGGTTCAGGCCCGGCGGAGAGCCTGAGCTGATACTCGGCGGCGAAAGGAGCGTCGAAGGGTTCGACGTGAGGGACGGCAAGGTGGCCTTCGTTGCCATGACCGCCGACCGCCTGGAGGAACTCTACCTGAAGTCGGGGCGAGAAAAGGCGCTCTCCACCTTGAACTCCGAGGTTTACAAAGAGTTGAGGGTCCTCTCGCCGGAGCACGTGGCCTTCAGGGCGAGCGACGGCGAGCCGATCGAGGGCTGGGTCCTAATGCCCGAGGCGAAGGGGAGGGTGCCGGGGATCCTGTACGTCCACGGAGGGCCCAAGACGGCCTTCGGCCATTCGTACATGCACGAGTTCCAGACCTTCGCGGGGGCCGGGTACGCAGTGATCTACCTCAATCCGCGGGGGAGCGACGGCTACTCCGAGAAGTTCGCCGACATCAGAGGTAAGTACGGGACGCGCGACTTCGACGACCTGATGGAGGGCCTCGACTGGGTGCTGAAGAAGTACCCCCAGATCGACGGCGAGAGGCTGGGGATCGCGGGCGGCTCCTACGGCGGGTTCATGACCAACTGGGCCATCGGCCACACCACGAGGTTCAGGGCCGCGGTTACGGACAGGTGCATAACGAGCTGGACCAGCTTCTGGGGGACGTCCGACATCGGCCCATATTTCACCGAAGACCAGGTAGGGGGCGACCCGTGGGGCTCTGAAGAGAAGCTCAGGAACGATTCGCCTCTCAGCTACGCGCCGAAGGTGGAGACCCCCCTCCTGGTCGTACATTCGATGGAGGACTACCGGTGCTGGATGGTCGAGGGGCTCGAGTTCTTCACTGCCCTGAAGAAGCTCGGCAAGGAGGCGGAGATGGTCCTCTTCCCAGGGGAGAACCACGACCTCTCGAGGGTCGGCAAACCGAAGCACCGCGCCTCACGTCTCGGTCACTACATCCGCTGGTTCGACACACACCTGAAACACAAGTAGGGGTCTGCCGGTGGCAGGCATCACCGTAGGGATCTTCGGCACAGACTAGGAAGGCGCTGCGGATAGCCGGAGGCGCGACCTTCATCCTTTAATCCAAGGCGGCGGGGAACGACCCAGATGTCACGTACGGAAGTCGCCACACTCGGGAGCGGGTGCTTCTGGTGCTCGGAGGCGGTCTTCAGCGAGCTGAGAGGGGTTGCCAAGGTGGAGCCTGGCTATTCAGGGGGGAAGGTCGCCAACCCCACCTACGAGCAGGTCCGCACAGACACCACGGGGCACGCCGAGGTCGCCCAGGTGACCTTCGACCCGAACTCCGTCTCATACAGGGAGCTGCTCGAGGTCTTCTTTTCTACGCACGACCCGACAACGCCGAACAGGCAGGGCCCCGACGAGGGGTCGCAGTACAGGTCGGTCATATTCTACCACGACGACGGGCAGAGGAGGGCCGCGCAGGAGATCATCGAGGAGCTGACCAGAGAGAAGGCGTTCCGAAGCCCGATCGTGACCGAGGTGGTCCCGTTCCAAGCGTTCTACCCAGCAGAAGATTACCACCGCGACTACTACAGGCGGAACTCGAGGCAGCCTTACTGCCAGGCTGTGATCTCGCCCAAGCTGGCGAAGTTCAGGGCCAACTTCCAGCCGAGGCTCAAGGCGGCCCCGAGCCAGAACTGACCTGAGCAGGGGCGCATTCGATTGGGGAACTTCTTCGGGATAACTGGGACGCCGGGGACCGGCAAGAAGACCATTGCGCCGCTGGTCGCCTCCAAGTTGGGCCTCCCGTGCATCAGCCTCTACGGCCAGGCAGTCTCCTCCGGGCTCGTCAAGCAGGGCGACAATGATGCCGAGGTGGATACGGCTGTCCTCGGCAGATTCATCGTGAAGCACGTGAGCGGATCAGCCCTGTTCTACGGCCATCTTCTGCCATATGTCCTCGGGGGCAGGGAACTCAAGAGAGTCGTGGTTCTCAGGTGCGAGCCGAAGACCTTGAAGCGGCGCCTCCTCGCCAGGGGGTACCAGCCCAATAAGGCTGTGGAGAACATCGAAGCGGAGCTGATTGGGGTCCTCTCGGCCGATTCCATGTCTGTGTTTGGCAGCAGGAGGACCGCGGAGTTCGACACCACGGTGTCAAAGCCGGGTGAGGCGGCGAGAGTGATCTCGGAGCTCTTGAAAGGAAGCAGAGAACCAGGTTCCAGAATCGATTGGACTCTCAGCTACACATCGGCATCGAAGCTTCGGTCTTTGCTCTCCGGCCTCACTGCCGGGGCTGCCCAGTAACTCAACTGACATATCAGAACTCTACCTTGGCAGTCGCTTGCAAGGAAAGTCTGTACCCCGCACGACCTCTTCACTATAGAGTCACGTCTTCAGAAATGGACTTGATAGGGTAAGGACTCCCATTTCGAGGTTCCGCCCTTCCGTCAGACAGGCTGCTTGCACATAGAATCTAGAAGGTCGAGAAGCCCTGATTGTAGGAAGGCCCAGAAGAAGATGGGGACGGTCGGATTTGAACACATAGAAAAGTATGGTAATGGACGACCTAGATCACGACTGCTTGGAGTGCCTGAACGACACCGGGGTCGCCTAACCTGATAGGTGTACCCTCTGACTGCGTCCTACCTCACGCAAAGAGGTCCAAATCCTACCAGGCCCGCCCAGTTGAGTCAGCACTGAAGGATGCTCTTGATGAGATGCCAGAACTCCCCCTAAGCTGTATATAATCCGTCTCAATATGAAACGGTCACTCTTGAGGGACAGAGAGTCCCCGAAGATTGCGCTTGCTGTCATGCTTCTCGTGACTTTTCTGGGTTCTACGCTTGTCATCTCGCCTCCGACTGTCAATTCTGTCGGCATGCCGATAGGACACCTCATTTTCATAGTCCAAGAGAATCATTCTTTTGATAACTACTTCGGGACGTATCCCGGCGCGAACGGCCTGCCTCCGGGGATCTCTGTGCCGGTGAACCCGAACGGAACCACTGGACCCACAATCAGTCCCTTCCACCTGAACACATCTCAGCAGGTCGACATCATCGGGGACGAACTCCCGCCCGGCGTCTCTGACCCTGACCAGCTCGCCTCTCTCGCCTCGAATGACACGACGTCCGTTTCGCCTTTCCAATTCCTCGACGAGGGTATTGCAGGCGACCTTAGCCATGCCTGGAAAGTCGCCCACATCGACTATGACCAAGGCAAGATGGACGGGTTCGTGGCAGGAGAAGGGACCCCACTCACCATGGGCTACTATGGCAGGAATGACATCCCCAACTACTGGGCCTACGCAGACCGCTTCGTCCTTGACGATGATTTCTTCTCTTCCCTTATGGGACCGAGTCTTCCTAACCATCTCTACATAGCATCAGGGGCCAACGGCCCGACCAACATGACAGACAGCTGGATTGTCGGCGGGGGGATAGTGGATAACCCAGGCAGTTACCCAGGCAGTTTGCAAGGAGTCGATCTTGGGTGGTCCACTCTCGCGCAGCAACTCTCCGAATCGAACACAACCTGGAAGTGGTACGATGGGGATGCCCAGCCGCGCGCGCCATCAATCTGGAACGTGCTTCCGCTCTTCGACTATTTCCAGAAGAACCCTGACCAATTGAGGGAGCATGTACAGGGCACAGCCAGCTTCGTGGCAGACATCCTGAACGGAAGTCTCCCAGCAGTTTCATGGGTCATTCCGGGCGCTTGGGTCCCGCCGACCTACCCGGCAGGGTGCAAAGGCGTTTCGCCCTCCGAGCATCCGCCCGCCCGAATCGACTGCGGCATGGATTACGTTACGTATTTGATCAACCAGGTGATGCAGAGCAGTTACTGGCAATCCACCGCGATTGTCCTCACATGGGACGACTATGGGGGATTCTACGACCATGTAGCTCCACCTCAGGTTGACCGATACGGCGAGGGATTCCGGGTCCCGACTCTGGTGATTTCTCCATGGGCGAAGCCTCACTACATTGACCACACGATGTACGAATTCGCTTCTTTGATCAAACTGGCGGACAAGATCTTCAACTTGCCTCCCACGGAGCCTCGCGTGACCAGCGCAGACGACATGATGAACTCATTCGACTTTCTGCAATCTCCACAGCAACCTCTCATCGAACCATCTGATGTCATGGGCCCTGTGAATGTCGTGAGCGCTGTTACCTGTAGCCATGCCTCAGTGACCGTGGGTTCACAAGTCATCTGCAAGGCAACGGTCCAGGGATCCGGCTCTGCGCCGACTGGCAAGGTAACCTGGTCAAGCAACAACACTGGTAGATTTTCAAGCACATCCTGCAGACTCTTACGGCACAAGTCCTACGGCACGTGCTCTGTGAGGTTCTGGCCGAGCGCTGCAGGCGCCTCCGTAATCCTCACGGCGTCATACGACGAGGGCTATTACAAGTTGCTATCTGCTGGAACGTTCAATCTGACCGTGACGACGAAGGCCACGAAGACAACGGTCTCCTGCAGTCCGAAACCCGCTGTTGCCGGCTCGACGACGATCATCACCTGCACGGCCAAGGTGAAAGGATACTCGCCGACAGGAGCAGTGAGCTGGTCCCAGAACGGCACAGGTTCGGTCTCCTTCGTCTCGGCGACATGCACCCTTATCTTAGGAACATGTTCCCTGACAATGACAGGGTCCACAGGTGGACATGTCAAGGTAAACGCGACCTACATGGGAGACTCCAACAATAAGGGTAGTTCCCAAAGGGCCAAACTGACCATCAAGAAGGCGTCTACAGTCACCACGATATCATGCACAGAATCATCCTTCACCGTATTCACGCCAGTCACCTGCACGGCGACCGTGACCGGCGCATACCCGTCGCAGACTGGGAATGTCACCTGGTCGAAGGTTTCGGGAACGGGGCGCATCGCGTTCTCCTCGACGACTTGCACACTGTTGTCAGGAAGCTGCTCAGTGACAGTCACGGCGACCAAGGCAGGGAGCCTCAAGGTCATCAAGGCGGCCTACAGCGGAGACTCGAACAACCGGAGGAGTTCGAGAACGCTCGTTCTAACGGTAGTCTAAATCATTCAGGTGAGGAATGGACGTAGGGACATGACAAGAGAGAGGAGAGCGAGGAGCCACTAGGTGTCGAACCGGATACACTGATGGTTCGAAGGAGGCTAGAGCAGAAAGCCGAATTCGTATTATATCCGAATGGATTGAAGCCTCCGACATACTCACCGATTGACTATGGAATCTGGAAGCTCTCGCCGTCTGAGAACATCGAAGCAGCATGGCATCTTCTCCCGACAAAGGTCAAAGAGAAATTCAATGAGTCAATCATGGAATTCCAAAAGGGCATCGAGAACATACCGACAAAGTGTCGGATGTACCTGTCAAAGTCACGGTGGAGAAAGTGCCTAGAAACACCAGAACATATACGGCGCGCGCGCGCTCACGGCGTCCCTCAACGATGACTCAATTGGGCCGAGACTACAATCGGATTTGAACACATAGAAAAGTATGGTAATGGATTGCATTGGAACGGCGTTTACTCTTCCCCGACTGGCTTAGGGCTGTGGGGAGCCAAGCCCTGATGGGCTAGAGCCTCCGAAACCGTTGCCACTGCAGGTATCACTCGAATAGGAGTTCGCAGTTCCTAGTGTGCCTGAGCCCGTGGAGTCATCACGGTAGCCATAGAATCCGTTCTTGTTCGCGGAGTTCTTGGTTAGAGTGTTGCTGTTGGAGAAGGTGTTAAGGGAGAAGCCATTCTGAACGTTGTAGTTCGCTTTGTTCCCGCTGAGAGTGTTGCTTGAAGAGTTGGTAAGGATGAAGCCACGATAGTTGCTGTTCGCCGTGTTCTTGCTGAAAGTGTTGCCGGAAGAGAGGTAGAGATAGAAGCCATAGTCTTTGTTGCCATTCGCCGTGTTCCCGGTGAGGGTATTGGTGGAAAAGTGGTCAACAGAGAAGCCTTGTCTGTTGTAGCTCGCTTTGTTCCCGCTTAGAGTGTTGCTGGAAGAACTGGAAAGGATGAAGCCAACGTCGTTGTAGTTCGCAGTGTTCTTGCTGAGAGTGTTGCTGTTAGAAGAGCTGCCAATGGAGATGCCATAGTAGTTCACGTTCGCCGTGTTCCCGCTGAGAGTGTTGCTGGAAGAGCTGGTAAGCCGGAGGCCATAGTCGTTGCCGTTAGCCGTGTTCTTGGTGAGTTTGTTGCTGTTGGAGCTGTAGATATCGAAACCAACGTAATTGCCGTTCGCAGTGTTCTTGCTGAGAGTGTTGCTGTTGGAAGAGCTGGTAAGGTAGAAGCCAGCGAAGTTGTTGCCGCCGCCGTTGCCGTCGGCCTTGTTCCTACTGAGAGTATTGGTAGAAGAGCCGGAAAGCCAGAAGCCATAGTTAGCGTTAAAGTTCGCAGTGTTCCCGTTGAGAGTGTTGCTGGAAGACTCGTAGAGTTCGAAGCCATCCTGTGTGCTCTTGCCAGCCGTATTCCCGCTGAGTCTGTTGCTGTTGGAAGTGGTGTCGAGGACGAAGCCCCAGCCGTCAAAGTTCGCCGTGTTCTTGCTGACGGTGTTGCTGGAAGAATTGTAGAGATAGAAGCCCATGTAGTTGTTGTTGTTCGCAGTGTTCTTGCTGAGAGTGTTGCTGTTGGAGGAGCCGTAGACGTCGAAGCCATCACCGTAATTGCTGTTCGCAGTGTTCCCGGTGAGTTTGTTGCTGTTGCAATTGGTGTAGAGACCAAACCCCCAGCTGTTCTTGTTCGCAGTGTTCTTGCTGAGAGTGTTGCTGTTGGAGGAGCCGTAAAGAAAGAAGCCAATGAAGCTATTGCTGTTCGCAGTGTTCCCGGTGAGTTTGTTGCCGGAAGAACTGTAAATGTAGAAGCCATACTCGAATCCTGTAACGTTGCAATTCTTGACTGTCACTCCTGTTATCCCAGTAAGATTAATCCCCACGTTTGTGCCTGAGCCACTTATAGTGTGTCCGGCGCAGCTGAGGACTATGTGACCGGCGCCTATGACAAGCCCATTTCCTAAACAAGGGCCGATATCCGCACTCAGAGTCGTGTTTGTCGTGATTACGCTGCCACATCCGATTGAAGCGAAGACAGGGGCAGTTGAAAAGACGAGCGTAGAACCAAGAACGGCAAAGAGAAGAAGGGCGGCGAGCGGAACCTTCGGGGAATCTCTATCCCTCAAGGTTGACAATCTCAGGTTGGGCCCGGCTATATACGGCTTGGGGGTGAGTTCCGCGGTCTCGTCAAGAGCATATTTCAGTGCAGACTCAACTGGACCGACACTACATTCGGATTTGAACACATAGAAAAGTATGGTGATGGATTGCATTAGAACAGCGTTTGCTCTTCCGTGACTGGCTTAGGGCTGTGGGGAGCCAAGCCCGGTAGGACTGGAACCCCCAAGACCATTGTACCTGCAGATGTTGCTCGTATAGGTGTTCGCTGTTCCTCTTGTGCCTCCGCCAATGGAGTCGTCGGAGTAGCCATACTGGCCGTTGCTTTTCGCCGTGTTCGCGGTGAGAGTGTTGCTAGAAGAGCTGTAAAGGGCGAAGCCATACCAGCCGTTACTTCTCGCAGTGTTCCCGGTTAAGGTGTTGCTGGAAGAGCCTGAAAGGTAGAAGCCATCCTGTCTGTTGTTGCTCGCCGTGTTCCTGATGAGAGTGTTATCGGCGGAGAATTCAATGTAGAAGCCATTGCCCGGGTCGTTGATCGCCGTATTCATGATCAGGGTGTTGTTGGAAGAGCCGTAAAGGTGGAAGCCATAATGACTGTTGCCGTTCGCCGTGTTGCCGGCGAAGGTGCTGCTGGAGGATTCTACGACTTCGAAGCCATCATAGCCGTTCTTGCTCGCCGTGTTCTTTGTGAGACTGTCATTGTTGGAAGACATGTAAAGGCCGAAGCCATATACGCGGTTCTTGCTCGCTGTGTTTCTGACGAGAGTTGTGTCCGAGACGTTCCACATAATGAAACCTACGGCGTTGCTATTCGCCGTGTTCCTGGCGAGGCTGTTGCCGGAAGACAAGTAGAAGGCGAAGCCCTCGTTGCCGTTATTGCTCGCTGTGTTCCCGGTGATTTTGTTGCTGTTTGAAGCGAATTCAAAGTGGAAACCGTCTCCGATGTTGTTCTTCGCAATGTTCCTGCCGAAAACACTGCTGGAAGAGCCATGGATGATGAATCCAAATACGTTATTGTTCGCCGTATTCCCAGTCAGGATGTCGCTGGAGGACCCGTCCAGTGCAAAGCCCACTGTGAATCCTGTTACCCTGCAGTTCTTGACCGTGTCTCCATTGGATCCGGAGAAATCGATGCCGATGCCTACGCCTATGCCGCTTATCGTATGACCGGCGCAATTAAGGACTATCCCGTTGGCGCCTATGACCAACCCTGCACCTGAACAGGGGCCGATGTCTTGGGATAGCTTAGTAGAACTCGTGATGACGTAGTCACATGTATGAACGAGGGATTTTCGGGTCACCGTGAAATCCGTTGACCAAATGTTCGTGCCGTCGCTCACAACGATTTCGTGAATGCCAAGGACAGAGTGCGGCACGATGAACGTGCAGCCTCCAAGTGAGCCTGTTGAAGTTGTGGTGCATGTGCCGCCAAGTGCCAGGGGCGTGCCGCTGAAGCTCGCGGTTATGACATGGGAGGCGAGGAAACCTGTGCCAGAGAGGGTGATAGTGGCACCGACATTACCCCATGATGGATTAACAGAGGGCCACGAAAAAACCGTGAATGTTGCAGATGCATTATTGGTACCGTCGGTTACTACGACCAAGTGGGGACCAGAGACGGAGGATGGGACTGTGAAGATGCAGCCCGCGCCGATGTTACCCGAGCTGTCGGCGCTGCAGGTAGGCATGCCGGTGGTTGAACCGTCATACGTGACCGTCAAGATGTGAGAAGCGGACAGGCCGGAGCCTGAAATGGTGACTGATGTACCGACAGTTCCTACCGAAGGACTGAGGAAGATTGCAGGCGGAGTGCCCAGAGCAAGAAAAGTCCCAGTGAGCGCGGCCACGGGTATTTCTCCGCATGCAACATCCGGCGCTGTGAATTGAGTTGAGATACCGACCCAAAGTTGACTCGCATAGTACTTCATCACTGTCTCTGGGACAATCGCACTATCACTTATGCAGGCCTGTGCCATTCCATCAGTTATTCCAGTAATCTGAACGTCGTAGAAGATGGGGCCCCCGAGTCCAGGGTTGCTCGTTCCGACCGGCTGAGAATCGAAGAGGTCTTCGACAGTCAGGGTGGCATAGGTTCCGTCTGGCGATGAGGAACCCGTGACAGTCACGGTGACGCCTTCTGACGACGGCCAAGACGTTCCTCCGCCTGCAAGGATGCCTGATGTGCCTGCGGAGACAAACGAAATGGTGTAACCTGCGGGGCTCCAACCCGGACTAGCGTGGATTCCTGCGACGTTGCAGCCGGAAGTGACGACCAAAGACCCGAAGCAATCTGGGCCGAGCAGGGTCACCATGTTGTCGAACAGCTCGTCTCGAACCGCAAATAGTGTCGTCGTGCTCACCAGTACGGAGAACGTTGTGGAGCTGTACTGGGTTCCCGTCCCTGTCCAATACGGGTTGAAACTGGAAGCGTTGAGCTCAGGCCCGGTAAGGACCTGTTGGGTGGTTCCTAATTTGGTCCATCCGGAGAGACCCGACAGGTCGGTCGTTTGCCATAGCGAATAGTAATCCCCTTCATAGCAGCAATCGTAGATTGTTATGGCGAGAGTGCCACTAAAGCCTGCAACCGCATAGATTCTATCTCCCCAGCTCGTGGAAGCCGAGCTTGGCAGAGAGCATCCAGACAATGCTCCAGGACATAGATTGGAGTAGAAGGTACCGTCATACGCTGAGGTGGGGACTGTGATGAACCATATCGTCATGGCGGCGGCTAGAGAGTAAGCCAGCTGGTCTCCTATAGGGGAACCCCAGCCCGTTACGGGGTCCCACCCGGGTCCGGCCGAGTAGGGGCTCCATGGCCATGGGCCATTGGAGCCCGAAACAATATCATGGAACAACGAGGAATAGGAAGTACTCGAGCCGAGCGCGTAGATCTGTGGGTCGATGTTGCCAAAGCTGCCCCCGCCCGCGATTTGGAAGGCAACGGCGAGGAAACCGGCCCACAATGGTGTCGATAGACTCGTGCCGGTGCAGCCGAACCATCCCGCCGTGGGCCCAAGGATTGCGGTGCCGCATTCGTCTGAGTATGTGGAATAGACCCAGAATTCAGGGGCGTTCCCAAGGATCGAAACATCGGGCACTCCTCGTCCCGGCTCGGTACCAACTGTTGAGGTCTGCCAGCTAGGCTCGGCGAATTGTCCGCTGTACCCGCCACCGCTAATGCTGGCTCCGTCCTCGCTGCCGTATCCGCTACAAGTTGTCCAGCCGCAGCCCGCGAACCACGAATCCGTCGCCCCAACCGATAAAACATTCGGGTCAGAAGCAGGGAATTCGGTTCCGAGGCTGCCTCCTGGGTTGGACCCGGAATCTCCCGAGGCGAAGAGGATCGCAAGTCCCTGCGCGGCATCTGCCATCAGCCGGGTATCCACTGACGACATGAATGACTGCGGCAGTTGTGATTCAGGACCATATGCCCAGCTGTTGGAAACGATGCTCGCAATGTGGTTGGTAGCCACGTAGTCGATTGCGTTCATGAGGTCGAAGTCATACAGAAGGGTTATTCCCGCTCCGGGCGCCATGCTATGAACGGCTTCGATATCCATGGCAGTCTCAGACGCCCATCCAGGGTCGTACCAACCAGGGAACCCATCTGGATAGAGGACATTCAAGGTGACTGATTGCAACCCGTACTGTGAGTCGAAGGTGTCTATCGCTCCCTGAGGGTCAGGGTCGCCCGGTACGTCGGCCACAGCAACAGTCACACCTGCACCGTTGTAACCGCTCGAGTAGAGACCGTCCATAGAATATCCAACCTGTACGGCTTGCGGGCAGTCAGGCCACAAACCAAGCAATCCGCATGGTGTCTCAGCGGGCCTCGCAATAGTGTAGTTGTCCAATCCGATGATACCTGCGGTGATTTGCGCAAAGTTCTGTGGGAGTTTCGGATTCGAGGTACTCGCGAAGAAACGGCTGGAATTCTGTTCGAAAAGACCGAGCTTTACTCCGAACGTATTTTCTACTGTTCCCACCGTTCCTTTCAGGAGGAGTACCAACGGAGAGGCCCCGTCAGAAACTCTGAGGCCGGCGTGCGTCAGGAACGAAACGACGGAGGACTTTTCGCCGGGAGTCGGTAAGTATGGGGCCAGAGTCTTTGCATTCAGGAAGTGACGGTAATTGGGGGATTGAGGAGTCTCTATTGAGGCCAAGCATGCCTGGAACTGTTGTGCGTTCTTGATGGAAAACACCAACTCGAGCTGAATTGTCGTAGACGACGGGACCGACCCGACTTGGAGCGCCGCGCCGTCCTCAACTAGAGGAACGATACTGCCTGCTATTGATTCGCCATTGCTGCTGGGCTGCACACTAGCGTGCGAATAGGTGCCAGAAGGGGTGAGGCATGGAAGGCCAGGGGGCGTCGAAATCGATGTCTGTGGCGCGGTCGCATTCCCAATGTTTCCTCCGGTTAGGCGTTCTCCACTTGACGCTTTCGTCGCTTGAGCAGTGGTAGAACTAAAGACGAGTAGAATTGCTAGCGAGAGTGTAATGATCCCTCTATGACGCAACATGATTCACGCCTCGCGTCATTTTCGACAGCGTGTGGTGAGGCCAAATCTTATTTATTCCTTCGGAATGTTTGAAGCTCTGTCAAATCAATGCTTGAAACCAAGTCGGCAGTGCTCTTCGCAATAGTGTCGATGATTGTTGTCATCGGGATAGCCGCGTCGGCCGTCTATACGGCGCAGCCTGGAGGGGCGGGCCCGCAGACTTCCACCACGACGACCAGCACTTCGACAATCTCGACCCAGTCGGGTTCTGCAGGGAGTTTGTTGGTGCGATTGGAGCTGAGTAGTTCAAGGATAATCCCAGCGGCCACGGTCGGAATCAATGTGAGCGACTACAACCCGTCGTCCATGGAGCTGAACCTCGCAAAAGAAACCGCTTGGGCCTTGGGCGGCCTCTCGATAGGAGGGTGCCCTTCCCTCTACTATCCTTTCGGGATTGCCGTCTTCCGAGGAATGTACTCCGACGCGAACATATCTCAGGCCGTACCACTTCGAGTATTTCCTGTGATCCCTTGCCCCACGCATTTCAGATACATCACAGGATACCTGTTCCAACCGATGAGCGACGACGCAACAGTTCTTCCTGGCATGGGAGAAGTCCCAATGGCAATAGAGGTCTACGTGAGCGGCATGTACAACATGACTGGAAACCAGTTGAACGTTTTGATGCCCTTCACGCCAGGGGTCTACACGGTCGCAGCCAGTGACGAATGGGGAGACCTGGCGTTCGCCTACTTCGTTGTAGTCGCTTCGTCGTAGGCAATGGAGCGCGCGCACCTGATTCGATTGTCTCGTTAGATAGTGGCAGCTATTTCTTGACTGCAGCTGACCTTCTCAAGAGATATACTCCTCCTGCCACCGCGGCAATTGCGATAACGCCTACGATAATGTACAACTCGGTGTAGTCGTTAACCCAGGTCGCGGTCATGCTCATTGGCCCGTTAACGGTGAACGAAAGTGATTGCGAGGTCCCAGTAACGTTTCCCGTCCACTCCTGAAACACCTTAGATGTCAGCAGGCCGTCTGCAACTTGAGTCGGAGAAACAGATACCTCGGCCTTGCTGCCACTGTCATACCATCCCTCGCCACTGGGACTTCCGAAAGGTGTGGAGACCTGCACTAAGTACTGTGTCTTCCACTTGAAGCTTAGTGTGCTGGGCGAGGTGAGGGCGAACGATACACTTGCTCCTGACCCGAACTGCGGCGCGGCGCCGGTTCCATTGATGCCAGTCACTACGTACCTTGTCACATTGGTTTGCATCACCGGCGATTGCACAGACACGGCAGCTTGCGACCCTGCATCATGCCACCCGCCACCGGAAGGGCTTCCATACGGAGACGTCAGAGTCAGATAGAATTGTTTCTTCCATGCGGCAGTCAAACTGGTCGGCCCGGTCATGGGGAGGGTGCCGTTCGAAGCCCCCAAGAAGGGGGATCCGTTCTTGGACCATCCGGTAAGGACCCGTTGAGTTGAATTACCCTGGTCGACCGCGGATTGTATCGAGAAATTAGCAACAGATCCGGAATCGTACCATCCCTTGCCAGCCGGTCTCCCATATATTGAGACAATCGTCAGACAGTATTGGAGCTTGGTTGAAATTGAAAGTGAAGTGTCAGAGTCGATGTTCACTGTCCTCGTCGATGAGGTGGTCCCGTCTCCCCATGAAACGAATACGGCTCTTGTTCCTCCTGCTGTCGATATGGGGCTGTTCACGCGCAGAAGGTAGTTCCCTGAGGAATTGACGTGTATCAGAACCTTGTTTGAGATGTCCGTAGTGTAATTGACCCCGTTGAAGTTCACCAGTGGAACTGACGATACCCCACTCGTGATTGTCAGCGTCCAGGAGTTTATCACGAGAGCGGACTCCGCGGACGATGCGAAGTAAGTGCTGGAACCACCGTAAGTAGCCGTTATGGCGTAGGAACCAGCTGCCTGGGTAAGCGTGTATGTTATTGACGCTGAACCAGAGGGATTCGTGACAGCATTGCCGATGACCGTGGAACCGATGGTGAATTTGATACCGGAATTAGAGACGGGGTTGCCCAGACTATCCTTGAGAGTTGCAATTACGAGAATTGACTGATCGAGGCTGGAACTCGTGGGTGCACTCAGCGTCAACGATGTAGTGTACGTAGGCGGCGGGACGATGAGTTGAGACGCGGCGCTATTCGCAGTGTACGATCCCCCCGACCATGTGACCGTCCAGGATGATCGAACATAGAAGGTTCCTGCTGATGGGGGAATCCAGCTGAAAGAGTACGTACCACCTGACCCTGAAGCGATGTTGTTCCAAACTACCTGATCGCTCGAGTACTGCAGGGTGGTCGTCCCCCCTGATTGAACAGGGTCTGTGTTTCCAGTTATCGTGACCCCACTGCCGTACTGCACCGTGGATGGCACAGAAACAGGGGGGCATGAAACATAAGAATACGCAATCGTGAGCGAAGGTGTTAACGAACCGCCCGCCTCCTTCGAGTAATAGATCGAGTAACCATTGCCATTCGAGCCCTGATTGGAAGTGGGTTTCAAAACAACAGAGACCGCTCCACTACTCAGCGAGTTTGCGACGAGAGACGTGACACTCCAGTAATAGAGTGAGGTGCCATTCATGACGAATTGGGTGTCTGTTGGATTGGCGCTCTGGCCCGGCCGGTTGCTCCAAGTTATGGCATTCTCGCTCCAAGAATCACTTGTAGACCCATAAGCGCCTACAAATGCATAGTAATCGGAATAATCTCCAGTCACTCTGAGCACTGCACTGGTTATGGTGGCTGAGGGGGGGATGTCAGAAAGACTGAACTTCAGCCAACTGTTCATGTATCTCGTCCACAGCGAATAGAGGTTGTAAGCTTCAGTGGCAAGTATGGCAGAACTCCCGTAATTCGAGTTGGAGTTGCCAGAGTCCACATATGCATCATCACTTGGGTAGAGAACAACTTGAGTGGATTGGGCGGCAGAGGAAGTCTTCACCAATGGAAGGCAAAGCGCTATCACGAACAGTCCCAGTAGAAAGCCCGCGCGGAAGCCCCTTCGTGAAGCCTCCATTAGCGACGGGAGGGAAGTTTACAAGTATTAAGTGTTTCAAGCGCGTACAAATGATGTTAGGTAACGGACAATACACATCGTCGCCATTTCATCGTTTCACACAGTGATTACAACAACCTTCGAGAGTTTGAGAGCTTCATGTATGCCTATGGCAGGCCCACCTTGGAACCGGAGGTCGCCGTATCCGGTCGAATCTTCCAGCGCGCGCGCGCGCAAACGGTACACGAAGCCTGTTGGCTCTCCCCAAATTCAGTTGTTCATCGGAATGCTACAAACGGAGTACAGGGGGAGTAGGGGCATATATGTCACGACGGCCGATTTTACAGCTCCTGCCGCTAACCTTGCAAGGCGCCATGAGGTTCAGCTTTGGAACGGGAGTATTCTCGCTGACTTGTTGGTCAAGGTGAGAACTGCCCGGGCTACCACGACAATTCGACAACCCTCTTAGTCATTGCCCAGACTGGTGGCTCCTTCTGTCCGGAGCAACCATCAACACTGAAGCACGCGTGCTCGCAAGAGGTTTGTGGTTTCAAGCCTTAAGTGACTTGATTCGTTCTTGATGGAGCAGAGGCTCAGCCACCCATGCGCGGTATCTCAAAGAGTTACCTTGCTCTCGTTGTCGTCGCGCTAATCGCGGTTTCAGCCGCAGTTGTAGTCGAGCTCGGACCGTCGAATCTGAGCCAGAAGAATTCCAGAACGAACACTGGCACTTCAACTTCTGGGGTGAGCACAGCATCAAGCATAGGCACCTCGACTTCAAGCATGAGCACGGTTTCCAGTGTGCGCAGCGGATATGCGACAGGTTTCCCTCTGCTCGAGTTCCAGACACTCGTCACATCGACCGACTCACAATACGGCTATTTCTTGTGGAAGAACGTGTTCTCGTCAGGTTCTGAACTCAAACTGGGGGCTCCATCCAACGCCTCGCTGTCCACGGGGATGGATGTGTACGTGACCGTTTCTGATTCTACCATCAGCCACTCCATCTATTCTACAGCGGGAAAGATTGTAGCTGGGTTCCACGCAGGCGAATCTTACAACTTTTCCATACTTGTGCAAAATGCTAGTATGCCCTTGCGTATCCCTGTTGTCTGGGGTGCCTCGGCAGGCGACAAGGTAGTGCTAAGCGTTTACAATTGCGTCTGTGCCCCCTCCGTTGTGATAAATGGTGTCGACTTCGTCGGCAAAGGATCATCATATGAGCACCTCAACATAGTTCAATGCGTTCACGGCATCCCCTGCGTACTCCCTCCAGGTGTGACATTTGAGCTGATAGGGCAGATTTCAGTGTTTGACGCGTTGCCCATCAATTACATTCTTCCACTTTACACTTCCAAGAATACGACTATTGAATCGGTTCTCGCTTATGGCTGCCCCGTTCAGACGCAGGGTTGCACGGTTTCTCTTCCGACTTCTGAAATCGAACCCAGTCCACCCATCAGCGACCCACTTTGGGTATGGACTAACGCTGGGTGCTGTAACATCTCTCCCCTGATTAACGTGAATATCACGCTTACTGCACCGAAGCAGGATTTCTTAGGCGGTCTCTTCCTCAACATCACGGGCACCTATCCGCTGAGCTTGCTTCCCCGGACCGCCGAAACTGCGCAGTTCGGGCAGATTGAAGTAGACACTGACGTGAAGCATTCGGCCGAACAGAGTTCACAACTCACTGTTGCCTGTCCGAACGTGAGTCCTTCGAATGCGCTTGGTTACGTCGAAGTTCTTGAACCGGACGCCGTTAAGTGGGGATCCCCTTGGGCAGGTCCCAACCTTACGTCAATGTCATTCACCTATGGCGGGGAAACGTACACTTCGGCCCTGACAGGCTCGTGTGGGGCGCCAACGAGAGGGGGGGTCTTTGTCGATGTTATGGCCCTTCCCGGAATCACGAGCTACGGAGAGTCCTATACGGGCGTCATAGCATTCGGCGACGGGGAGACCATTTCTTTCAACGGACTGTTCGAGTAGTGCCGGGGGACGTGTGTGCGCTGAGGGACTTGCTCCAGATTTCGACTTCCACACCGGCAGGGACTATCTTGTGGTCCAACGAGTAGCCCAACTTCTTCCAGAAACCTTCAGAGTCAGCGCCAACATCATATGCATAAATCTTCGACGCCCCGCCTCTAATCGCCAGTTTTTCAAGCTCGGTGACAAAGTACCTCCCATGGCCTTTCCTCTCAAAGCCTGGGCGCGTCTGCATATTGATTATCGTGAATTCCGCAGGTACAGGCGATACCAGACCATGGTCGACCACCTCTCCATTGCCTTCTAGAACATAGTCCGCATTTGGACATCGCCTGAACCTTCCATCATCCTGGTCATCGGCGGTAGCACTTCGAAACGTTCTGCCAGTCGACATGAGGTGAATCCATCGTCCGACATGCGTCTTAAACTCCACTTTCTGATTCTTCAGGTTATTTCGTATGGCTAAGGCCCCGGTGCGGCGCAGCGTGCAGTGCATACGAGTCGCATATGCTGCAAAGATTTGCCGCAAGAGTCGGGGTAGCATGCAGCGCACTGCAGTGCATGCAGCGCGTGCGACTCTGCGGCGCCGTCCCCGGTCGAACCACTGGCGCTGGATGAATGCGAGTTCCTTTAGCGTTACGTCTCGCTGGAGGCTACGAGAGCCAGGCTGCGGCTGGATGGGCTGAACGTCAATCGGAAGGACTTGGCCTGGGTGATATACCACCCAATGCAGGGCAAGATTCCAACCCACCAGCAATACTAGCTGGACGGGTCCCCCAGAGGCAAATCCTCTTTCTTCAATCTCAGGAGCTCCGGGTCGACCTTCGTCTTGTCGTAATAGGCGTCCTGACTCCCGGGCAGGATGTGGCCTATCAGGAACTCCTGGTCCTTCGGATCCATCCTGCCCCCGTCGGAGTACTCGCTCCTGAGCACGGATTGGAACGTCTTCCTGAGGCAGTGGGGGTAGACGCTCTTCCACTCCTTGATACCCGCCTTTCTGGCAGCCTCGTGAACTGCCACCTGGAGCGTCCTGGCCTTCATGTGGGTGACCTCCCCGTCAACCCTCTCGCCGGTGAACAGGGGCATTTGGTCGTCGATTTCACCCAGCTTTCGCCGGACCTCGGAGACGTACGTCCTCAGGATTCTCGATGCATCCTTGGAGATGAAGCTGTAGTATGGGACGTCGTTCTTGCACGCATCCGGGTCGATTCTCTTCATCTCGTGATAGACGGGAAGACGGATGACCTCCAGACCTGCCTCCAGCTCTTTCTTGACGTCCCGGTACAGCAACGCCCTGAGAGTCGAATTGCGGAGCCCGCTGGTGTACAGACAGGCGATCGCAGCCCTCATCTTCGGGCTTCCTGCGTTCTCCACCATCTCCTCGGCCTCCTGGACAGTGGGGATGTACTCCGCTCTCTTCCGGTAGCGGGCCGGCTGGTGATACCGCTCGACCTCGAGCTCCTTCTCCTTCCTGAAGCCGTTCTGCTCGAAGAAGGTGGCGAGATAGGCGTGGCAGATGTTCACGTGCCTTATGCTCAGCCCTCTGGACTTCATTCTGTCTAGATAGTCCTGCAAGTCTCCCTCCACCTTCTTTCTCGAGAGCCTTACGTACCTGTCCGGGTCCTCCTCTTTCACGAATCGCAAGAATGATACTCCTCTCTCGGAGGCGGAACCCGGTCAGAATGGAACCAGAATCCATAAAGGCTTACTATCTTGGCGCTGGTCTGAAGACCAGACCGGTTGTAATGGACCCGAGGGAACCCTCGACGACTCTCGTGATGGGAAGACACCCAGAGAGTTTCTCGTCGCTTCTAGGCTTCAGGGCGTGGCTGGCCAGCGTGGTCGCGGTCTCGCTTGTCTTCGCGCTTCAACCGCTGTATCCGGGCCTGATTGGACCCATGTCCAACGTCCTCCCGGCCGCCTGCGTGGCGACCGCCTTCGTTTCCTCCGTGTCCTGCTCGAGGAGATACGGGTTCGGCCTCTCTTCGAGGGGCTTTGAATCCGTCTGGTCGCTCTTCACCGTGGGGACAGGGCTTTGGATCCTCGCGGAGGCGACATGGGCGTTCTACTACTTCATCCTCAAGATCCAGGTGCCGTACCCGTCTGCGGCAGACGTCTTCTACGTGGGGGGCTACCTCCCGATAATAGCGGGGTTGATCGGATATCTGGACATGTTTCGAGTGGGTCTGTCCAAGCGGAGGCTTGGAGTCGCCCTCGTAGCCATCGCGGTAGCCGTCGCGCTCGCATTCACGTTCGTGCTGCCAATCGAACTAGGGCAGAACCTTTCGGCTAACAACGTGCTCACGGACATGCTCTATCCAGTCCTGGACCTCGTCCTTGTGTCGCTGACTTTTCTGTCCCTAGCCATTTTCTACGGAGGTACAATAGCAAAATGGTGGATGATTTTCGGGGTCGGGGCCACTCTATACGTCATCGGAGATGAGTTCTTCCTCTACCAGGTCGCCAATCACACCTACTACAACGGGAGCGTTGACGACCTCATCTTCCTCTTGGGATACTTGACGTTCGCCCTCGCGTTCTACGCCCACAGGAAGGAGTTCTAGGGATTGGCGGCGGAGACTCGATTCGCTGGTGACACCCGCCTTCATGCGTTAGCCATGGTGTCGGGATCCTCTCAACCGGGGGATCGGCATTGAACGATTACGAGAAGTCCTTTGTAACAAAGATAGGACGGCTGACGAACGTGGGGATTGATTTCGAAGACCTTGCCAGGGAGGCACTAGCGAAGAAGTTCGGAGGAGCCGCGGAAGTCCTCCTTCGGGGCCTCAGCACCGACGCGCTGAGAGAACCGGAGCACTTTGTGAAGGAGCTGTCGAGGATCTTCGGGAGAGGAGCGATGGGTATCTACGAACCCATCGTCAAGTACGTGGACCTCGGGCTCTATGGTTCGAAGCGGGATTCGCCTCTGCTGGAGATGCTGCGCCAGCTGGGCTCTGCCCAGGGTGAAGTCTCCAGCGCCAAAGGGATTCTCCTTCATGACTACAGGATCAAGGACGAGGAAGGGAACTACCCAGACACCGCCGACTAGCTGAGCGTAACCCTGTCACTTTCAACGTTGCTTGACCGATCACTTTCCTTCCAGTCTCTTTGAGGCGCTCTGAATCAAGGTGATCCACTTGTTATCCCCATGTCTGGGCGCCACTCAAGGTGCTCCGCAGTTTGGGCGTTTTATCAGGTGTGAGCTCGCGTGTCACGACCTGCCCTAGGTGCGGGAAAGCAAGCTGGGCCCCTTATGTCATGTCGATCCGGGGAAAATGTGGCCAGCACTATCGCTACCGTGTTTATCGTCGCCCTGACGGACGGCGAAGGACGCCTCGCTTACCTAAAAGGGGCTTGTCTACTCGGACAGCTGAAGCTTCGCAACTACAGCCGAAGCCGCGGATTAACTAGAGGGGTCTTACTGATCGGAGGTCATCTGTCGCGCATTAGCCGAGTAAACTACACTTTATCAAACTGTACGGCTTAGTAAAGGGATATATACTCCACTTGCCTGTGGGGTACAGGCGCGTTTACTTGAGCGAAGACCTCGACAAGATCAAGGCAGAGCTGAGGGACGAGCTAAGGTCGCTCAGAGAGGACATCAGGCGCGAGGTGCAGCGAGCAGTCCACGGGTCCGGGAGCGAGTCCATCAGGGTCGACCTGGGCAGCAGCGACGTCGAGCAGACCGAACCGTCGTCGGTGGTCGCCAAGGACCTCGTCAAGCTCATCCGGGAGAACGTAAAGGCCAGTCTGGTGGAGCGGGGCGAAAGCGCAGTCGACGACCTGGTCGGGAGGATGCCCGAGGACACGGCGGCCGATCTCCTGAAGTCCCTAGCCAACACCGAGAGGCTCAAGATAGTCAAGCTCCTCTACCTGTCTGACAGGACCTTCTCAGACCTGAAGAACGCCACGGGACTTGAGGGGGCGTCGGTCTCCCACCACCTGAAGAGCCTGCTGGGGATGGGGCTGATCTCCCACGGCGACGAAGGCGGATACCTGCTCACGAAGAGGGGAAGGCTTCTGGTCAGAACGCTCGCCCTGATGAACGAGGCTCTGGGAGGGGAGAAGGTTGATTGAGGTAGGGCGAGAGCGGTCCGCCACTTCGCGGGCCCGCAGGGCCGCATCCGTGTTTGGCACGATGTCCGCCTTGCTCCTGCTCGTCTGGCTGGTCCGGGGGGTCCTCTCCATCTCTCAGTACTCGGAGGACATACTGCTTTCTAGCTTCGCTCTCGTTCTCTTGAGCCGTGCGTTCAGCACCAGGACCCGACTCGGTGCAGGCAGAGCGGTCTCGAGTTTCCTGTGGAACCTCGCAGCAGGCTGCATCCTTATCCTCATCGCAATATGGTTCCTGCGCTGGGTCGCCTCCGTCCAGGGAGCCGCCTTCCCCTCGGTCATCTACAGCCAGGTGCCCGACCTCGTGGTCGCGGCGGTCTTGACAGGGCTGCTGGCCTACGCCGTCCGCGAGCTGACGCCAAGGAGAGAGAATCCTCTTGCGAGCGGGCCTCCCATCCTGGTCCGCGCAGGCTCCGCAGTCACGGCTGGGAAGACCACGCTTTCAGCCAAGACTGACACGATTGCGCTCCTCGTCAAGAGGTCAGGCAGGACCATCGGCAGCATCCTGCTGGGCGACGTCAAGTCCTCCTTCGAGACTCCGATGGGAACCGTGACTGCCACTTTCGCCAAGCCGGTGACGACATTCGGCATACCCTTCAGAGGCGCCAAGGCAGGAAAGGACGATGTGTCAAGGCTGACGGGCAAGGACGTCGACCAACTGATCAAGGAGGCCCGCATCGACACGACGACGACGCAAGGGCTGAACGGGGCGATCCACAGCGTGGACCTGCCCTTCGTGCACGTGCGGGAGGACTGGTTCGGGGAGTCTGTCGACGTAGGGCCCATCAGCGTCAGGAAAGGCCCAGCCGGGGAGACGGTCCGGATAGGGCCGTTCAGGTACGATTCCGAGGAGGACGGGGACAGGAAGGCTTCGTGGTTCGCCCGCGGCGACCAGGGCTCGTCGTTCCTCAGCGTATCAGACGAAGGAGTCTCCGCCAAGTGGAACGGGAGTTCGCTGTGGCTGAAAGGCGACTCGATGAAGCTGACCACGGGGGCCGACGGTTTCTTCTACTCTCCCACGGAGGTCCAGACTTTCTCGCCCCTGCACACGCTGCACGTCCTGCGCCAGAAGGTGACCCTCAACACGAAGAAGTTCGCCCTGGACATCACCGACGACAGGGTCGTACTCAGGGCCGAGGACGGGTCGAAGAGCACCGACTCCAAGGCCCTCGCCCAGGGCCTCAGGGACATCATAACTGAGGAAGCGAAGAAGCACGTCCGGGACGTGATCGAGGGCGTGCCGATCGACCTCGACGAGATGCTGGCAAGCATCGAGGAGGTCCTCAAGAAGCATGAATGAAACGTTAAGTCTCCTTCAGTCACGCGGGAGCCCGGAAATGACCGAGAACAGCACCGAGCAGGTCATAGCGATCGAGAACCTCAAGCACACCTACGACGGAAAGACCTTCGCCCTGGATGACCTCAGCCTCAGCATAAGGAAGGGAGAGGTGTTCGGCCTCCTCGGGAAGAACGGGGCGGGGAAGACGACGCTCATCAAGGTGCTCACCACCCTGATCAGACCCACGTCCGGCAAACTGAGCATCCTCGGGATGGACCCGGCCCATGACGGAAAGGAGATCCGGCGGAGAATCGGGGTCGTCCAGCAGGGTGAGTCATTCGACTTCACCACGGTGGAAGGGAACTTCGACATCTACGGCGTCCTGTGGAGCGTCCCCAGGAAGGTCAGGCTGCAGCGCCGGGAGGACCTCATCAAGATGTTCGGCCTTCAGGACGTCAGGAAACAGCGGTCCTTCGACCTCTCGGGCGGTCAGAAGAGGCGCGTCCAGGTGGCGCGGGAGATGATGCACGACATGGATGTCCTCTTCCTCGACGAGCCGACCACGGGTCTGGACGTGTTCATGAGGCGAGAGCTTCTCGATTCGATCAAGAGGGAGGTCCGCCAGGGGCTCACCGTGGTCTTCACGACCCATAACCTCGAGGAGGCGGACTACTTCTGCGACAGGATAGCTGTCATCGACAAAGGCAAGATTCTTGCGATGGACACCGTCGAGAACCTGAAACGCCTCTATGGAGGTAAGAAGACCGTCGAGGTCACCGTCTCGGGGGGTGACGCCGTCGCATACTTCGCCAAACTGGAAGAAAAGTTACGAGGCAGCGAGGTCAAGGTTGAAGGGAGCTCGGCGATAATCCTCGTCGAAGATCCGAAGGAAGCGCTGCAGCGGATAATGGAGCTGTCCCAGAGCACCGGCGTCCAGGTGGAATGGCTGAATGTGAGGAAGAACACCCTGGAAGACGTCTTCATCGGTTCTGTCTCGAAGAGAGAGGGAGAGGAGTAGCGAATTGGCGGCCCCCAACATCCTCAAGCTGATGTACAGGAACGTCAAAGTCAACGTCGATCCGGGAACCTTGATAATCCTGATCGGGCTGCCAGCGATGTACCTGGTCTTCTTCGGATACGGCTTCGGTTCGATGATCCCTACGACCGGGGGGACCACCGCCTTCCTGACCTTCCTGACGCCCGGAATAATGTCCGTCCAGTGTCTTATGGCGGGGACGGTTGGGGGGAGCATGCTCTGGGCTGACAGACGGTGGGGGATGCTCGCCCAGCTTCTGGTCGGACCCTTCACCAGACTCCAATACCTCCTGGGGATAATGTTCACTTCATTGGTGTTCGGTCTGGCTGGCGCCTTTGTCATGCTCGGTGGTGCATACCTGATAATCGGCTCTCTGCAGCTCACCCTCTGGGGGGCATTGACCGCCTTCGGCGTCATAGCGATAGGCTCGATCTTCTTCGGGTCGCTGATGCTGCTCATCGCCGGATTGGTGAAGTCGAACAACGCCTACAACAGCATCCAGATCTTCGTCATATTCGTCGTGAACTTCGCAAGCACCGTGTTCTATTCCTTCAACACCAATCTGCCTCTCCCGATTCAGGCGCTCTTTCAGGCGAACCCCCTGACCTACGTCGCAAACGCCGCCAGGGGAGGGTTCGTCGGTTCCTTCCCGGCCTCAGACATGTGGCAGGTTCCTCTCCTGGTCGCGGAGACCGTAGTGGTGCTGGCATTGGCGACGCGGGTGTACGTCAGGTCGGACATTTCCTTCGTCTGATCTCGCAGACAGTTGCCCGCACGAAACTGCACGCGAAATGATGGCCTGGAAAAATGGGTCCGATGGATTCCTGAGGAGACGGAGGTTAAATACTGAAGTGCCCACTCGTTCATAGATGAAGCCGACCAGGAAGCAATCCCTGGGGGTCTACTACTCTCCAACGGTGAAGACCTTTCACATCGTCGCAAGGCTGAAGGACGTCCCAGGGGCCCTAAGCAGCGTCCTCGAGCTTCTGCGCGACCACGTGAACCTTGTGAACAGCATCAGCTACAGCATGGAGGACGACGGCGCGATCTGGAGCGGCTTCGGGAAGTCGCTTTCGAAGGCCGAAACCGAAGGGAAGCTGGAGAAGCTGGTCAAACGCTCGCCCATGGTCCTCGAATGCGAAGTGAAGGGAAGTGACCAGGGTCTACTAATCGACTCCTTCCATTCCGGGATCGAGGTTGCACCCGACAGGCCCGCGGTTGTATTCCCCCTCGTTGGGGTTTCCCGGATTTACGACCACCTGGCAAGAATCCTCGGCAGCGGGGGCGAAACAATACTTCTCGAAGAAGGTTCTGCACTCGGCAAGTCGAGCGGTCAATACTTGAACACAATGCTAGGTCATGGCCGCCTCGACTGGAAGGTCAAGGCGCTGTTAGCCACGTATAGTGTCATTGGCTGGGGATCTGCAAGTCTGGAGGTCGAGAAGCCCGGCGCCCGATTCAGGGTCAGGATTCGTGATTGCATGGAGTGCGCTGGCATGGGGAAGGATAGAAAGGGGTGCAATCTTGTGAGAGGCTGTCTCACCAGCGCAGTCTCGACGCTCTCCGGCAATGAATTCAAAAGTGAAGAGACCAAATGCAGATTCCGCGGAGACCCTTTCTGCGAATTCCTCCTGTCCGGACAGGAAGCTTAGGTAAGCCTACGGGTTCAAACGTCCACGCCGCGGGCTCCCACCGACAGACTGAACGCTTTTGAATCTGCCGCACAGGCAACGACGACTGTCATGCCGGAACAAGCCCCTGTCACGAGAGACGCGATAGTGCAGGCGTTGGTCTTCTCGCTGCGTCCTCTACGCTACGTGCGCGCATTGTGGGAAGGAGGCTCGGCAGCCTTCAGTCGAGTCGACCGCTGGTCTGACCTTGACCTTTACGCCCTAGTAGACGAAGCAAAGGTCGTTGAAACCTTCCGGGTGGTCGAGCGCACCTTTAGGACCCTCTCGCCAATCTCCCAGACCTACGTGGTCGAAGCGGGTTTCGAAGGCGTATCCCAGAGATTCTACAGGCTGAGGGATGCAAACGAATTCACCGTCATCGACCTGGCAATCCTGACGCCTGGGAGCCGCGAGATGTTCCTCGCCCCAGAAATACACGGAATCAACGTCTTCTACATCAACAAAGGGGGCGCGGCCAAGGTCCGGCCGCTCGACAAGGCTTCGTTCGCCAGAAGGAGGAGGAAGAGGCTGCGTAGGCTCAACCTAAGGTTCGCAATATTCAACAACTACGTCATCAAGGAGTTAGGACGAGGACACCCGCTGGAGGCCTTGGAAGACTACCGGGCCATCACTCTGGCGATCCTCGTCGAGGCACTGCGCATGAAGTTCTCCCCACTGCACTTCGACTTTCGAATGCACTACATTGACAGGGAACTGCCGCCGGACACTCTGAAGCGGCTCCGGAGACTGTCATACGTCCGAGACCCTAAGGACCTAGAGAGAAAGCACAAGGAAGCGACTGACTGGTGCAGAGAGACCCTCGACTTGGTTGCGACAATACAGGACCGGGGCACTAAGCCTTAGGCTCAGATCCACTCCTTTTGGGTTTCAATGCCCCGCAGCACTTGTATTCAGGAAACTCTCCAAGAGGTCGGGCCAAGAGAATAAAGATTCTTCTCCCGCTGGGTATGCGGTTCTCTTGTCAGCGCACGTTCTCGGAGCTCACTGGTGAGAGAATGTTCGGAAACGAATTCTTGGCAAATTCAGAGCTGCTCGCGGCTTGCTACGCCTACGTGCTGCTGGTCATAGCTGTTGCTGGAAAGTTGGATTCTTACTTCGGCGTGTCTCGCAAGCTGGCTCGCAAGTTTCTGCACATGATGATAGGGAACCTACCCTTCCTCATCCCCTTCTTCACCTTCAATTCCTTTCCCATGAATTTCCCCTTCTTCGTCGCAGCGCCTTTCATGTTGGTGACCTTTCTTGCCACACCCTACTCGCCCATGAAGGGCCTGGGCAGAAAGCTTGGAGGCTTGAGCGGAATAACCGAAGAAGGTCACCAGTTCGGGCTTGTCTTCTACGCCGTCTCCTACACTGTTCTAGCCTTCTTCTTTGCTGCCAAGCCCTACGTTATTGCTGCGGGAATACTGCCGATGGCCTACGGGGACGCCTCGGCGTCCACACTGGGCGAGAGGTATGGCAGGAGGGGGTATCATATCTTGGCAGACAAGAGCCTTGTAGGCTCGGCGGCCATGTTCGTCGTGAGCTTCCTCAGTGTCTCCGTCAGCCTGTTCTTCTTCCATGTCTTCTATTCCTTCACTCTGGTTGGTTTTCTGGTGGCTGCGCTTGGCGCCGCTTTCGTTGCCACCGCAGCTGAAGGGCTTACTCCGCTGGGGTTCGACAACGTAACGGTTCCGCTTCTAAGCGCTCTTGCCTTCTTGTTCTTGAGCGGGGTGGCCTAGCTCGCGGCTGATAGTAATCGATGGCTTGGATGCGTCCGGAAAGAGTACGCAGGCTAGTCTCCTCTTCAGATTCCTTTCTTCCGAAGGTAGGTCTGTCTGCGTCCGCTCTCACCCTTCTGACGATAACCTCTTCGGCGTCGAGGCAAGGCGCTTCCTCTACTCGAGAGGCAGAGGTGCGCATTTTGCCTCCGCATTTTTCTTCATGCTCGACGCAATCCGCTCGGTCCTTGTCCACTCTTGGCGACGGTATGACTACATCATCTTCGTCCGCTATTTGATGGGCGCGGCCTACGTCCCGTCTCCAATGCACCGATTCGCCTACAGGTTCTTCGCGCTCTTGGTACCCAAATCAGACGCGATGTTCTTCCTCGACATAACTCCTGAAGTTGCCTACAAGAGGATACAGGAGGGCCGCAAGAGGCGGGAAATGTTCGAGCGGGTCGGTTCTCTCAAGGAGGTGAGGGCAAAGGGGCTGTCGCTCGCCTCAATCGGCGCATGGACAATCATCGACGCCAACAAAACTCCCTCTGAAGTCGAGTTCGAGATTCGAGAGCATCTCCGATTGGGGCAGAGCCCGGCAGTTCTTCCTCCCATACGCCGCTAGGCTGTCGCCGCAGAGGCCGCAATCGTAGTTTCACGAAGAGAGGGTGGCGAGACAGTCGGTGCTTGCTTACAGGGTCGAACTGATATTAACAGGGGGGACCAAGACATCCACTGGAGATGGGCGCTGGGGGGATAGAACTTGGGGGTACTCATAGGGAAGGCGGCTGGGATACCGATCTACCTGGACTACTCATGGTTCGTGATCTTCTTCCTGCTGGCGTGGACCATCGGGTTCGTCTCGATGCCCACGACCTATCCGGGGCTGACCCAGCTTGAGTACCTGTTCATAGGAACCCTCTCTGCCCTGCTTCTGTTCGTTTCAATACTCGTCCACGAGCTGGCCCATTCCGTGGTTGCGAAGAGGAGCGGGCTGAAGATCGGGCGCATAACGTTGTACTTGCTGGGAGGCGTCTCCGAAATGGAGGAGGAGCCGAACAACCCATCTTTGGAGCTGAAGATGGCGGCCGCTGGGCCCCTGACATCCCTGGCTATCTCGGCGCTTGTCGGGGTCGGCTGGTTACTTTCAGCTTCGATGAATCTTTCTCCCTTGGTCCAGGCGCCGCTGCTCTATGTGGCGCTCGTTAACGCCTTAGTGGCAGGTTTCAACCTCATTCCCGCCTTCCCTATGGACGGGGGTAGGGTGCTCCGTTCTCTGCTCTGGAGGAGAAACGGGGACATCGTCCATTCGACCGTGGTAGCGTCGAACGCCGGACGAGTCTTCGCCTACATCCTGGTCTTCTTCGGGATGTTCACCCTGTTCTTCGTGGACCTTGTCTCCGGCATGTGGTTCATGCTGATCGGCTGGTTCATTTCGAGCAGCGCTGCCAGTTCTTTGCGTCAGACGATAATCCAGGAGGACCTTCGGGGAGTCAGAGTGGCCGACCTGATGACCCGCAACGTCGAGTCTGTCACCCCCGAGATGGACCTCGGGAGCCTCTCCGAGGAGTTCACCCGGACGAAACACACTGGGTTTCCCGTGGTATCCAGCGGCGAGCTGGTGGGCTGTGTCACGCTGGGGGACATGAGGAAGGTCAAGAAGGAGTCCTGGGTGACGACCAAGACGGGGGAGATAATGACCCCCAGGGAGAAGCTCGTCACGGCGCTTGGAGGGGACTCGGCCACGGGAATCATAACCTCGATGAACCAGAGGAACATAGGCAGGGTCTTCGTGATGGACGGAGGGACGATAACGGGGATAGTTACTCGCAGCGACATCCTGAAGGCGGTAGAGCTGAAGGAAGGAACGCTGGGCATCTCCCGGGGGAGGCGGACGTTCGAGGCGCAGGTGTCGCTGGCGGTTGAGACGTCGATGAACTTTGTCCTCGAGCAGCCGGTGGACGACGACTTCACTTGGAGGGCTGAATTCTCAGGAGACGCGGTGCAGCTGATGGGCCAGGAGGCTGCGAAGACGCCCTCCGGGGGGCAGATACAGCGTTTCACGTTTCAGGCAGCGAAGGTGGGCACGCACGTCATCCGCCTCGTAGAGGTCCAGGGCCCTTCAGGAACCGCTGCGAGCGCAAGGGGCAGGACGATAAGGACCGTCATCTACACAGTCACCGTGAGCCCGCCCCGCCAGGTACAAATCTGAAACAGAATCGCCAATTCACCGTGGATACGCCGAAGGAGGTCATGCTGTTCCATCGGCAAGGACTTCTGGCAGAGTCTTCGGGCAAAGGTTGGCCCAGCAACGGACTAGGCTGTTTTCGGCGGCGGAGGGGGTGTATCAGCCTCAGGCTGTGACAGCCATGCAGCAGATCTTCGACACGCTTCGCTGTTGTAGTTGCACTTGCCAGAAGAGCTCAAACCCACTGACAGGTATCGAGTAAATCCATCTGGAAGAATCGTTACCACTGAATCATAGCTGTGTGATAATTCCTTTGCGGCGAGGTAGTTAGCACCCGACGAAACACCCACGCAGTAGCCGTAATTCTTAGCAATGGAAATGGATGCTTCCATTGCATCGCTGCTTCTGATGCTGATTAGCTCGTTAATCATTGGGTTGAGACCTCCGTTCTCACTCTTGACTATCTCTGGAATGAAACCGTCGCCGATGCCTGGAATGCCATGTAATCCAACAGCACCGCCGCTCATGACAGGAGACTCGGCCGGCTCGACCACTGCGATGTGAACATTCGGATTGACCTCGCGTAGAGCTTTGGCGACACCGATGAGCGTTCCTCCGGTTCCGACTCCGGCCACGAACGCGTCGGCCACAAGGGACCTCTCTCTCAATTGCTGGATGATTTCCTTCCCTGTGGTCCGGTAGTGACATTCAACATTCAATTTGCTTGAGAACTGATCTGTACTGAAATAATGCTCATCCTTCGCCATTTCATCTCTGATTCGGACGGCTTCCGGGAAGCTACCCTCAGAAGAGCATAGGACAAGCTTCGCGCCAAACCTTCGAACAAGCTCCTTCCGTTCTTCGGTCACGTTGTCGGGCATGATGATTATGGCGTCGTAGCCCTTCTGTTTGGCATAGTAGCTGAGGGCTATGCCGGTGTTGCCGCTCGTTGCTTCGACAATGGTCATACCTTTCCTCAAGAGCCCACGCTTCTCGCTTTCGTCTATGATGAACTTGACCATGCGATCCTTGATGCTTCCAGTCGGATTGATGCACTCGAGTTTCGCGTAGATGTTGCCCAGTCCTACCAGGGGGGTATTGCCAACCTCCATCAGACCCTCCTGCTTCATGGAAAGACAGAGTGTCTGGGTGTCTAATTAGTGTTCTAGCTTGAACCCATAATCGGTCCGGAACCATCCAGGCACCGTTAACGGGTCGTATCCCACCTGGCCCACTACTTCCTGCGTGTATCCTTCAGCCCCCGCCCTCCCAATTTTGACCGTCGTTTTGCCCGTTTGTCCACCTTACCTCACCCATTTTGCGCAGCTCGTCGACCGTTGTGATTGGCCGGTGGCGGTCCGGGCGGCCTCGCGGCCCCGGCGGCGTGGCCGCTGCCCAGTGGTGGGCGGGGCTGGGCTTCGGGGGCTTCTCCTTCACTTCCTTGCTGAGTTCGGCTCGCTTCTCCTTCGACGGGCCGTGCTTCCTGAGGATTGAAAGGATGGTGTCGGCCATCCCTCCCTTCACAAACCGACAAGCTGTGTTACAGGGGTATAAGCCTGGGTCCCAAGTGTGAGAAACAGTGTGCTGTCGGAATTCTGTACCCGGTGAAGTCGAGGAAGAAATTCAGGGTGAAATTGAGGGTATATGTCTGGCCACCGTAAAGATTCCTTCCATAGGGGAATACTTCACTGCAAGCCTCGTGATTGATGCGCGAACCTCCCGCCCCATTCGAGCCTATCGTGGTACAGTTCGGCATGGTGATTTCATAGACATAGAGATAACCAGTAGCGAGTTTCGCCTGATAGCCTCCGGTAGAGTTCAACGGGACCATTGTATCCTCGGTGTGAAACGTGCAGGCTCCTCCTTTCGTGGTGCATTCCTTAATCGCGGTGAATAACAGATTGTATCCAGAGAAGTTGAAAGCGAATTTGTTGTTGGCTATTTCGACCTTGACCACCCCTTGAACGTAGATATTCCCCCCACTGCTGGTCGTTGTGGTCGATGTTGTGGAGGTTTGGGTGGCTGATAGGGCGAAAGGAACGACGGTGAGCGCCATGGCCAATATGACCAGCGCAAATAAGGAAGAGACCAGTAACACCAGTGATCTTGCGGTATCATTGGGTTTCGGCCCTTCAGTCATAGTTTCATTGCAGGGCTCCGTGATATATAAAGAGGCGAGATGGCGAGGAGGTCGGCGGTCTGTACTTTGAAGGCTGATTTCCATTGAAACGAATCCCCGGCCTGGCGAAGGTGCGGGACATTCATTCCCTCGTCTCCCCTGACCTAGTGTCGCTTGTGAAGGCCATGGGCGCCGGAGGAGGGTTCCAGTCCAAGAACCTGGCCGATGCGGCCGAGGTCCTCCATTCGATGTATTCGAAAGAGGACTGCACAAAGTTCCTCTCCTTTCCGGCGGCGATAGTCGCTACGGGCACCCGGGGCGTATTGATCGACTTGGTCAGGGAAGGTATGGTCGACGCAATCATCACAGCGAGCGGGACCCTCGACCACGACATCTCTCGGACCCTGTCAGACTACTACCACGGCAGCTTCGACATGGACGACGTCGCTCTCAGCAAGGCCGGCTATCACAGGCTCGGGAACGTCCTGGTCCCCGTCGCCAGCTACGGCCCACTGATCGAGAAGAGGATGCAGGGGCTCCTTTCGAAGATGCATGCCCGGGGAGCGACGGCGCCGACCACGGAGGAGCTCTGCAGAGAGATCGGCAGAGACCTCGACTCAGAGAAATCGCTTCTCTACTGGGCCCAGAAGAAAGGTGTCCCCGTCTTCGTCCCCGGCATAATGGACGGCTCGGTCGGGAGCCAGCTCTGGCTCTTCGCGGAGAAGCACCGCGACTTCAAGGTCGACATAATCGGAGACGAACGGAGGCTGGCAGAGATCGTCTTCGCGTCCAAGAAGTCGGGCGCCCTGGTGATAGGAGGCGGGATCACCAAGCACCACGCAATCTGGTGGAACCAGTTCAGGGGTGGGCTGGACTACGTGTGCTACATCACAACGGCGGTGGAATACGACGGCTCACTTAGTGGGGCACAAGTGCGCGAAGCCATCTCCTGGGGAAAGGTCAGGGCGAAGGCGAAGAAGGTCAACCTCTACGCTGACGCGACCACCGTCCTGCCTTTGCTCGTATCCTACGCCCTGACGATGAGAGAGAAGGACAGTGTGCGAACCTGACGAGCGGTTCGTTACCTTGTCCTTCGCCGGTATTTGACGCTAAGTGATTCTTGGACGGGTGCTTTCGGTCCGTCCTGCTGCTTTCGGATTCTTCGTTCAGGGCCCGTCAAACACGGCTCTTATGGCGACCGTGAGAAGTTCTAAATCAACCGCCAACCTGGGGGCATCATTGGCTACGTTCGACCCAAAGGAAACTACCTCAACACTTAACCGGATAATAGTCGGATACGAGTTGTCCAACCTTGATTGAAGTAGACCGAGGATACTTCAGGGTCGTAGCCTGGATAGCAACCACCTTTCTTCTCATGTTCACTGTCTATTCGAATCAAGTGGTCACCCTGTCGTCGGGGCTCGGTGACCTGCTTTCGTCGACCTTGGGTACTTTGCTTCCGGCATTCCCCTTTCTTGCCCTCCTGCTCGTCCTCACCATGCTCAGGTGGAAGGACTTCCACGAGGTCCTTCTGACCGAGCGAGGCCTGACATCGAAGCCAGCCATCAGGCTTGTAGGGGTGCTGTTGATCCTTCTTCCGGCAACCCTCTGGGCTCTTTTCTTCGGCTCTGGGGGGCCGTCGATATATCTTGCAATGGAGCTGTCTGCCTCCTCCTTGGTCCTGGTCGCCTATGGTGCCTTGCTGGTCGTAAACCCGACGATGTGGAGGATAATGCTCCCCTATGCATCCTTGTACGCTGTGGGACTACTCGCGCCGCTCGTCATGTTGGATTTGTTCGGGGACCCACTGGCTGCCTTCTGTAGCTACCTCGCTGCCGGAATCACCAACGTCCTTGGGATTCACGTGGTATGGCAAGGCGTGACGTTCGGGTTCGTTTCGTTGACGGGAGGGCCCGTAAGCGCCGTCGTGTCACCTCCGTGCTCCGCCGCCTACTCCATCAGCATCTATCTGGGTCTGCTGGGCTTGATGTATCTGGACATGAGGAAGAGCCCAACAGCAACAGCAAAGTTTGCGGTTGCTGGGGTGATTGTGCTTCCCCTTCTTAACTCCGCGAGAATCGCACTTACAATCCTGGTCGGATACCTGTACGGCTCAGCGGCTTTCTGGTGGATCCATGACTGGCTTGGTTACGCTGTTTTCCTCGTCTTCTACATCGTGGTCTTGGTAGCATACTCCAGAACGGACAAGCCACGGATTACTCATGATCCGGTTTCGCCTTCGGCACAAAGCTCTTCGTCTTCCCTGTCCTCTCGGTAGTTCCTTCTCCGGGAGTCATCCCGGCACAAAGCGCGAATTGCTCTGAGTAACTCGTGACCGCTTACCTTATAAAACAAAATTCGGGGCGGCAGCGACAGTTGTCGTTCAATTACGGCCTACTGGCCCTCGGCGTCTCCCTGGTCGCGATGGTAGACGCTGCCTTTCTCTGGGTCTACCTCCGGAGGCAGAACCGCGGAACGCAGAAGATGACCGACATCTCAGACGCCGTCAGGCAGGGTGCGGGAGCGTTCCTCAGCAGGGAATACAAGGTCATCGCGCCGATCGCCGTCTTGATCACCGTCCTAATCTACGGCCTGATTGGTGGGACGGCCGCTGCCGGCTTTGCGCTCGGAGCTACCCTGTCCGCCCTCGCAGGGTACATCGGGATGGCAGTCACGGTTAGGACCAGCTCCAGGACGGCCGAAGCGGCCAAGAAGGGACTTGGGAACGCGTTGATGCTGTCGTTCAGGGGAGGCGGCGTAATGGGGATGACCGTCGTTGGATTTGACCTGTTCGGTCTTTCGGTCTTCTACCTTGCCTTCGGGGATCAGATCGCCACGAACCCGGTGACCATAGCAGGCCTAGGCTTCGGCGCTTCCCTCATAGCGATGTTCATGAGGGTCTCAGGAGGGATATACACCAAAGCCGCCGACGTCGGAGCAGACCTCGTCGGGAAGGTCGAAGCGGGAATCCCTGAAGACGACCCCCGCAACCCAGCCGTGATCGCAGATAACGTCGGGGACAACGTAGGCGACTGCGCGGGCATGGGGGCCGACGTCTACGAGTCCTACGTCGTGACTGCGATAGCCGCGATGATTCTCGGTGCTCTAATCTGGATCAATAGGTCCTCCCTCATCATTCCTTCCGACCTCTTGTCAGTGATTGGACAGAACCAGCTCCTGGTCTATCCCCTGATGCTCGGGGCGGCCGGAATCGTGGGAGCGATTGTCGGCAGCCTCTACATACGCTCCTCGATCAAGTCCAATCCGCTCGGAGCCCTCAACATCGCACTGATGATCGCAGCTGCCGTTACGATAGTGCTCGACTACTTCTTGGGGCAGGCCATCTTCGGGTCTGCCAGCATCGGTTACTACTTCCTCGCCAGCGCCGTCGTGGGAGTTATCGTCGTGGTCGCAATCGAGAACGTGGCCAACTACTTCACGTCGTACAACTACTCTCCGGTGAAGGAGATTGCAGAGTCGAGCAAGACCGGGGCCGCGACCAACTTCCTCGCCGGCTACGCCAACGGCCTGAGGAGCACAGCACCCTCTGCCGTCGTGCTGGTCTTGGCAATCCTCTCATCCTACTACCTTGGCTACGTGGGCTCTGGCAACAACCAACTCGTGGGCATCTACAGCACGGCGATAGCGACAATGTCGATGCTCTCACTCACGGGAATGATCATGTCGATCGACTCGTTCGGCCCTATCACCGACAACGCCAACGGGATTGTCGAGATGGCGGGCCTGGACGAATCGGTCAGAAACGTAACGGACGAACTCGACGCGATCGGAAACACCACGAAGGCGACCACCAAGGCCTTCGCCATCATGTCCGCTGCCCTCGCCGCGGTCTCGATCTTCGAGGCGTTCCAGTCCGAAGTCAACCGGCAGATATCGCTCGTGACGTCCAGTCACCCACTCGGCCTCTTCTCGAAGTACGGGCTTCCCCTCACATGCGTTTCTAGCTCTAGCTCCTCTGGTTGTACGATTTCCTTCGCCCTCGGCGATCCCCGCGTCGTGGTAGGGCTCTTCATCGGCGGGCTCCTCCCGTTCTTCTTCTCGAGCTTCCTGATTGGCGCGGTCCAGAGGGCGGCGTTCAAGATGGTCCTCGAGGTCCGAAGGCAGTTCAAGGAGATACCCGGCATAATGGAGGGGACTGCGAAGCCCGACTATGCAAAGTGCGTCGACATCAGTACCAGCGCGGCAATCCGAGAGCTTGCGGCCCCCGGGGCACTTGCAATCGTGACCCCGCTCCTTGTGGGTTTCGTCCTTGGCCCAGTAGCACTGGGCGGGCTGCTGATCGGCAGCGTCGTTTCAGGCGTCTTCCTCGCCTTCCTGATGACCAACGGTGGAGCCGCGTGGGACAACGCGAAGAAGTACATCGAGACGGGCCAGCTCGGAGGGAAGAACTCGCCAGCTCACCAGGCCGCGGTGATGGGGGACACAGTCGGGGACCCGTTCAAGGACACGGCAGGCCCAGCCATCAACTCCCTGATCAAGGTCCTCAACACGATCTCGATAGTCTTCATCTCGGCAATCGTACTCTACGCGCTGTTCGTCTGAGCCTCAACGGAGAACCGGAAGGTGAGGGTGGGATTCGAACCCACGTGAATGCGCTCACTGACGGATTCCACTGCAGGCGCACGCGTAACCGCTCCGCCACCTCACCGCAATCGGGGCTCGACCGTCTGAAGTAATTATGGGTTCTGGGAAGTAGACCGACCTTCGTGACCCCGCTCTAGCGGCCGAATCCTTCTTTCATCAGCAAGAGTGGGACCACGAAGAGCGTGCTCAGCGCCGCGCTCCCGAGCCATGCCGAAGAGTAGCCGGCCGCTTCAGCCAAGTACGAGTAAACGAGGGGAGGCCAGAACGACCCTAACAGCTGGATGCAGTTGACCCAAGCGACGGCAAGCCCGTCGTATTCCTGTTCCGCCTTGTTGAGATCCTTCGCACCTGCGAACGCAACGGTGTAGCCGAACCCAGCCGCGACGCCGGCAGCCACGGCGCATGCCAGAGCAGTCAGGGGGCTCGGGAAGGCGCCCACCAGCAAGGCCCCGCTACTTACCACAAGAGACGCGACCATCATCAACTTCGGCCTGCTGGTCCTGTCGTACTGCCTCCCAGCGACCACGGCTGCGAAGATCGGAAGAACCACTATCATGCTGGTTATCGCCTCTGCCGTCGATGGGGGCAGGCCAAACGCGTTGACAAGGTAGTACCCCATGAAGGTCTGGATGACCACGTTCCCCACCCCCAAGCCGAGAGTACCAAGGCCAAGGAGGATCAGCTGCCTGTCCCCAAGGATGCTCGCCAAGGCGTTCGTGTTTACTACAAAGTCGGCCCTCCCTTCGTCCCTTGGAACGCAGAGCAACACGAGCATCCCTGTCAAGATCCCAAGGCCCCCGCTGATGGCAAGGCTCGGGCGCCACCCGGTGGCGGTCGCGATGACGACCCAGCCGAAGAGCCCGACGAGCCCGCCGGCATCATAGGCAGAGTTGAAGAGGCCGACCCCCAGCCCGGACCTGCCTTCCCTGAAGAGCCTCGCCACCAGGACGACCGCGGGGGCGAAGACCAGGGCCATTCCCGCGCCGACCACGAACCTGAGCGCTGCAATCTCGGGAACCGACGAGGACACAGAAGTCCCCAAGACTGCGAACGATGATACGAAGACTCCGAGCGCCACCACCTTCTTCGGGCCCCACCTAGCAGCGAGGAGCCCGCCCGGGACTTGCGCCAGACCGAGCCCGATGTAGAACAGAGAAGTCACTGACCCGAGCTCGCCGACGCCCGCCCCGAGGTCCGGGCCCATCAGGACGAAGATGGCTCCAACGTTGAGCCAGTTGACGGCGTAGACGATTCGGGCAGCGACCAGCGAAGCGACCGCGTTGAATTCCCGCTTGGAATCGAGCATCTGTGGTCGCATTTTGAGCTCGGTCTATAATTGAATCGGCTCTCGGCTCTCCTCTCTTTGGAATTGGATTCCGGCCCTTCTGACGTGTCAAGGCACGATTCTCGCCCCAAGGGTGCAAATCGGCGAAGAGCCAAGCGCCGTGCCCCCGGGGGCCTGCCGTCGCACTTGCTCGGTTTCCAAAAAAGGCAATTTGCAGACGGTAAGGTGAATCAATCGCTGGCGATTCTGGAAACTTCTAGGCCGCTTCCACCTTGCCCAAACGCCGTTCTGGGTGAAAAAACCCCGTTTCGAGCCGCGATTGGTGGGTTTATATATCAATTCGGGCGAATCAGGCGCGAGGAAACTCGCAGTTGGTCACAGGCTACTGCGTCTACGAGAAGAAAAAGAACAGGGAGATTAAGAACCCCAAGCAGATCAAACTGAAGAATGGCAGGCCGGCCATCAAGGGCACTTGTGCCTCCTGTGGCAAACCAATCTTCAGAATCGGCAAGATGAAGTAGTTCGTAATCTCCCACTCCTTTTTATTTTCCAGTAATTCCAGGGGTCAGTGCTGAACTTGCTAAAGCTCTACAACAGCATGGGCAGGAGCCTGCAGGCGTTCAAGCCGATTAGAGAAGGAGAAGTCCGGATGTACACCTGCGGTCCCACGGTGTGGAACTACGCGCACATTGGGAACTTCAGGACGTTCGCGTTCGAGGACCTGCTGAAGAGGTACCTGAGGTTCAAAGGCTACAGGGTCATCCATGTGATGAACATCACGGATGTCGAGGACAAAATCATCAAGGGCATGAGGGACTCTGGCAAGACACTCAAGGAGCTTTCTTCATTCTACGAGGAAGCGTTCACGGAGGACCTCGACTCGCTCGGCATCGAAAGGGCGGACGTCTATCCAAGGGCTACGGAGCACATCGGAGAGATGGTTTCACTGGTAAAGGTTCTGCAGAGCAAGGGGTACGCCTACGCTACACCGGACGGCTCAATCTACTTCGACGTCTCGAAGTTCAAGAGGTACGGGGCGTTGTCGGGGGTGAAACCGGAGGCCGCTAGGAAAGGGAGCAGGGTCTCCCAGGACCACTACGAGGAGAAGATGGAAGCAGTCGACTTTGCTCTATGGAAGGCGTGGAATCCTGACGACGTCAATGTCTTCTGGGAGAACGAGCTCGGGAAGGGGCGTCCGGGGTGGTCCCTCGAATGCTCCGCGATGTCGATGAAGTACCTCGGCGACTCCTTCGATATCCACACCGGCGGGATGGACAACAAGTTTCCGCACCACGAGAACGAGATCGCCCAGTCTGAGGCTGCGACCGGCAAGAGGTTCGTAAACTACTGGCTGCACTCGGAGTTCCTCAACGTCAGAGGCGAAGAGATGCACAAGTCCGTCGGGAATGTGGTCTATCTCCGCGACCTTCTCAAGCAGGGCTGGGACCCACTTACGATCCGCCTGTTCTTCTTCTCGGCGCGCTACAGGGACGCGACGGACCTCACCGAGACTGCTCTGGGACAGGCCCGGTCCCAGAGACAGCGCCTCCAAGACTTTGTGGAAAGGCTGAAGTCTGTCCCTGCCGGGCCTGGCTCCAAGGGCGACTTGACCAGAGACCTCCTGTCTGCTTTCGAGGCCGCTCTGGACGACGATCTGAACACACCTGAGGCCTTGGCATCCATCTTCGCCTTTGTCAAGAAGACGAACGCCCTGATCGACGCAGGGGACCTGAGAAGTGAAGGCGCCGTCACGGTCCTGGACGCCTTGCAGAGGATAAACTCCGTCCTGGGCATCCTCAAGTTCGAAACAGAGGCACTTCCTCCCGACCTGGCTGCCTTGGTCGAACGCAGGGACTCCGCGAGGAGGAGGCACGACTATGCAGAGTCCGACAGGATCAGAGTCATGCTGCTCACGCGAGGGATAGTGGTCGAGGACACTCCATCGGGGACGAAGTGGAAACGGGCGGCCCGTGGTTAAAGCTCCGAGTCCACTAGCTCAACTTCAGTCAATCCTCTTGATAAAGGGCTATTGGTAACAATAGTCCCTTAGTAGGTGTTTGTTTAGGGCTTCTCGAGTAATGCCCAAAACACGATGCTGTCAACCAATGGCAGGGCTCCACTATCTTTGACTGTGAACCCCTCTTTCGCGGATGAGTTTAGAGAGCTGC
>JBEKHX010000014.1:0-105797 GCA_050012055.1 Nitrososphaerales archaeon | reverse complement strand
AAGGCGAACGAGGCCGCCCGGCTCCTCGTGATCAACGGTTCGCTCTCCTCCAGTCAGGCGGCGACCTACGGCTGGGACATAGCCTACCTGCTCGTCTTCGCGGTACTCCTAGGAGTGCTCGGCTCCCTCGCAGCGCGGAGGGCGCTCCGGCCAGAGTAAGAGCTGCGAGGCACCTGGTTCGATCGTCGCAGTCTGCTCTTGAACAACCCATCTCGTACAAGTGCTTCGTCTGTCGTCAAACATTGCCTTCGAAGACACCTACGCAACGATCGTCGGATGCCTTGTGAGCTGCTCTGGTCCACCCGGCGTCACCAAGAAGGTGTCTTCGATCTTGAACGAACCCGCGCCCGGGATAACCAGAGGGGCGTGCATGGCTGCGATGACCATACCCTCCCGAAGCGCCATGCGCCGGTGGGGGATTAGGATTGTCGTGATCGGGTCCTCCTCCACGAGCAGCCCGACCCCGTGGGCGAATCCCTTCACGTAATTGGCCGAGTAGCCCTTAGCCGTCAGGGAAGCCCCGATCTCCTGCTCCACTGATCCCAGGACGGTCCCAGGCTTCAGCTTCGGGGTGATTGATTCGTAGACGGATCGTAGGGAGTCGAACGCCTGATGCTTCTCCTTGGATGCAGAGGAAGGGACGTAGGTCCTAGTCTCGTTGCAGTAGTAGTCCTCAGAGTCGCCCCCGATGGTAACCATCACGACATCTTCTCCTGTGACGCGGACGCTCGCCCGTGGCTCTGCATGGATTCTGGGAACAGGACCCGCGTTGACGTATACGTGAGGGCGCTCCGATTCTGATTTCATCATGGCGTACACTGCCTCAGCAGCGATCTCCAGCTCGCTCGCGCCAGGTGCGATGCTCTCGATGGCTGCTTTCATTCCCTTGTCAGTGGTCTGGGCGGCCCTTCGAATCCGCTCAATCTCTGACGTGTCCTTGAACATCCGAAGTTCCATGATCAGAGAGTGGACGTCCACGACGTCGACCTTGGGGTTCAGGTTCGTGAAGATGTGCATGAAGAGCTCGAATGCGTCTCTCTCGACGCTCATGTCCATGCCGACCTTGTGGTACCCCCCTTCTCGAATCGCGCGAGTGATGCCGGGCATCAGCTCATCGATGCCCCGGTAGGGAGCTACGTTCTTGACGCACGAACGTTCCCGGAACGCTTCCACCTCGTTCGTCGGAATGAACACAATCGGATCTCCTTCGGCTGGGATGATGAGGCCAGGCCTCAACCACATCACGTCGGCGAAGTAAGTGAAGGAGGAGGCCGTCTTGATCATCGCGGCATCGATTCCGTTTGCCTTCATTCGTTTTTGAAACTCGGCCATTCTCTTCTCAGTCAAGGCTTGTTCCCTCTTCGGGGTGATTGGACTGAATTTAAGATGCTTGTGGGACCTGATGGTCCCACAAGCAATCGACGAATAGGGCGTTTACGCGACTGATACTCGCATTGCAGGGAATACTGGTCCCGGCGGAATCGCGGCTTCTAATCAAAATTAAAGCCTTGAGGCGGACATAGGTGCCGCAGGATGCGATATCTAATCAGGATAGTCCGGCGCGACGGCCCACGGGACGGATTCCTCTCTTCGATCAAAGCGGTGGCGAAGTCGGTCGGTGTCGATGCGCGCAATCCGAAGTGGACTTCATATGGGGCGTTGGAGCTTGACATCTTCGCTCCTTCGAAGGCAGACATCGAAACCTTCCTAGCCGCGGTCGAACCTCTGGGGCGCTTGGAGTTCTGGAGGGATTTGAACGTCGCGCCCCAGTACAAGACCGAAGAGGAGCTCTTCCTCGAGGCCCGTCGTTGTTTCAATTCAGAGAGGTACTGGGAGTGCCACGAGGTCCTGGAAGGCGCCTGGAGGCTCTCGAGCGGAGACGAGAAGCGGCACCTACAGGGAATCATCTTGGTTTGCGCAGCATTCGTCCACCACCAGAAGGGCGAGGACGAGGTCGCCCTAAGTGTACTAAGACGAGCAGTCAAGCAGCTCGACTTCGGAGTGCCACGTTACAACGGAATAGAAGTCAGCCCCCTCAGACGACGTGCGGAGCGCATAATCTCCTCTGGCCGATTCGAAACCTTCAGAATCTAGCCGAAGACCGGACCGTTTCTGGAGGAATCATTTCGACCTTATCATGGTGAGCAGCATCTTGAACCGCTTCGATGCTCTCACAGCGTGAGGCTTCCCGGCCGGAAGGATGATCGCCTCTCCCTGTTCCAAGCGGCTCGTCTTCCCCGAAATGGTGATCTCGGCCTCGCCGTCCAGAAGGTGCAGCAGTGCGTCGTGGGAGGCGGCGTGCTCGCTCAAGCCCTCGCCTTCGTCGAAGGCGAAGAGCGTCACGGTGCCGGCCTTGTCACTGATTATCGTGCGGCTGACCACCAACCCCGGCTGATAGGACACGAGCGAAGCGACGGCCATCTTTCGGCCGGGCGTCATTTCCCTTGTCGAGCCTGAAGGTTCTTCGCTCATGAGTGGCTTCACTGCGCTACGAAGGCAGGGAACGCTAAAAGCCTTCGACTGCAGTTCCGCTTACATCGATGCAGGACTGCAATCGCGCACAAGAGCCCTCAGAAGGCGCGAATCAAACTCCTTTTGCCAAATGGAGCCTGTTTCAGGTAGCCCGGCTAGGATTCGAACCTAGGTCGAAGGCTCCAGAGGCCCCCATCCTTGACCACTAGACGACCGGGCTGCCCGGCGTTTGGTCGGCGCCTCCGTTGCGGATAAAAAGATTCCAGGCTTCACTGACGGACAGCAATCGGCGCCCGTTTCTTCCCCATGCCCAGGTCATTCAAGACCTCGTCCATGGAACGGAGCGCTGATGCAAGGCGTTTGGGTGTAAGGATCCCAAAGTGCCCGATCCTAATCATCTTGTCCCTGGCCTCATAGATTCCTCTGGCCACAACAATCCTGTACTTGTTCTCCAGTGTCTTCTGAATGTCTCCGGCGGTGCCGTCTTTGACCCAGAAGGAGGTCACAGTGTCGGCCCTGAAACCCTCGTCAGCGACGAACCTGAACCCCCACTTCTCCACCTGGTTCCGCGTCAGCTTTCCCAGTCTCCTGTGGCGGGCCCACCGCTTCTCGAGGGTCTCCTCCTTAATATCGAGCAGCGCCTCCTTGAGTGCCAGAAGGACCTGGGTCGCCGGGGTCGCGAGATACATCCTGGGGTCTTCCATCACCGGCTTCCATCTGAGGAGGTTCATGTAATACGACTCGATGGGCTTCTCGCGCTTCGCCATGTAATCCAGGACTCTGTCGGAGGCGGCAAGCAACACGGCCCCGGGCGCACCGGCAAGCGCCTTCTGCGAAGCCGTGAACGCGATGTCTGCTCCGAGCCTGTCAAAGTCGAGCGGCACCCCTCCGATGCTGCAGACTCCGTCGACGATCGAGAAGACATCCGCCTTGACGCATTCCTCGACCAGCTCCCCCACTGGATTGGCTACCGAGGTCGAGGTGTCGACGTGCGTCATAAAGACCGCTTTGTACTTGTTCCTCCTGAGCTTCTTTCTCAGGTCGTCCGGGTCTGCGTGGGCCCCGTCCTTGTATTCGAGCACGTCTGCCTTGGCCCCGTGAATCTGGTTGAGCAGAAGCATCCTCCGCCCGAAGTACCCGGTGCTCAGAGTCAGTGTCCTGTCTCCGTGCGAGATGAGGCTGACAACTGATGATTCCATGCCGATCGTCCCCGATCCTGTAAACACGAACTGGGGAGCCTTTTCATTTCTGAAAACGTACCGCGAGAGAGAGACAACCTCCTTGAAGGTGGAATAGAACTGCGACCCGACGTGGGGAAGCTGGGGCCCGGCCATCGCGTCCCTGACCCGCCTGGAGAGGTTTGTCGGCCCTGGAATCAGAAGGAGGTTCTCTTCCATCTCGGGTCTAGAGATGACCCGATCAAAGGAGGGTAAAAAACCTCGCTAAATGTGGTCGAATATGTCGTGGAGCTTCTCGATGTGTATTATCTTGGGGTCGCTCACCCTCGTAGTGTGGGCGAGCATGAAGCCGAGGGCCGCCGACCTCAGGAAGCGAAGGTCGTACACGGTGTCACCGACCGCGATCGTCCGCTTGCTCGGGATGCCTATCCTCGCCAGGAGCTTCAAGTAGGCCAGGTCTTTCCTTGTCGGGTCGACCCTCCCTACCCCTTCCGAGAGGACCCTGCCGTCCTCGTCGAACCGAAGCCCGTTGGCTACCCAGTAGTCGATGCCCAGCTCCTTGGCGACCTCCTCGGCCAGGATGTCGATCCCAGAGGTGACCAGGGCGGTCTTGATCCCTCGTCTCTTGAGTTCATCGATGGTCGGCTGGGCTTCGGCTCGTATTCTGTATCCTGAGAGGATTCTCTGGATCTCGTTCTTGGTCACGCCCCTTGGCCATGAGGAGATGTCCCTCCGCATGAACTCCTTGTAGTCGATCTTCCCCTCGGCATACAACTTGAGCGAAGCCTCTCCGTCTTCTGTCGTGCCAAAGGCCCGATGAAGAGCGACCCAGCTGCTCTCGTGCTCGAGTACTGTGCCATCCATATCCAGGGCTGCAAGGAGTATCTTCTGAGGCCCTGACATTGTTGATCGGCGAATTGACGAGGAGGATTTAACATTGACTTCAAGATGATCTGCAGCCGGAGACGCCCTTTTTTCAGCTCCACCTTGGCACCCGCAAATAGTGTCTTCAGGAGTTGCAGCAACCCAGGCACCTTTGGACAATCGTAAAGGGTCGACAGCTTTCAAATCCGCTCTCTGCGAGGAATGCCAATCAACTCCATCGACTGGGCCAAGACCCTGCTGGCAGCGTCCACGAGAGCGAGCCTAGCATCTCTTAGCGCTGCGTCTTCCTCTCTGTTGACCTGTACGCTCTCGTAGAAGTCGTTGAACGCTGTAGCGAGTTCGTGGGCAAACCGGGCCATCTCCTTCGGCGACAGGTACTCGCCCGCAGTCGCTGCTGAGATGTCCATCATCGAGAGCTTCTTGACTAGGCTGGTCTCCTGAGGTCTCGTCAGCTTCGCAGCGCTCCCGATGTCTATCACAGGCCGCCCTGTCGTCTTCTCGAGTATCCTCCTTGCCCTGGCATAAGTGTAGAGCAGGTAGGGCCCCGTGTCGCCCTGGAAGCGGAGGGAGTCCTCGACGTCGAAGACAATCATCTTGTCTGGGTCCTGTTTGAGAAGCTCATACCTCAGCGCCGCCACCGAAACTGCCTCGGCGACGTCGTCGACCCAATCCTGGGTGTCCTCGGGGTTTCGCTTGCGGGTCTCTTCCCTGGCCCTCTTCTTGAGAGCAGCCAGCACCGTATCCACGTTGACGTAGAGCCCCCTGCGTCCCGACATGTGCACGAATTCCCCGCCAATCTCGAACCCGAGTTGAGAGGCCGTCCGCTTGGACAGTGCGACCACCTCGTACCCTCTGTGGAGGTACCTTGACGAGGCGCCCTTTTCGAGCCTCTCGAGGACTTTGCCGACTATCCTCTGGAGGTAGCTCTGCCTTGTGTCGATTACCGAGACCGCGACGTCCGCACTCCCGAACCTGGCGCCAGACTTGGCTCCGCCGAGCGTGGTAGAGTACAGCCTCCCTCCGCCCGGCTGTTCGTCCTTGTACACCTCGTAGCCGAAGGGGTCATCGATCAGACCGATCTTCCACGCTGCGTACGGAATGTCCTTCGCAACGTACACCACGGTTCCATCGGAACGGACTACGACCTTCTGCTCGCCGGTCTCGGGGTCCGGGATGACCCAGCAGCCCTTGTTCTCTCCCTGAGTCTCGAACTCCACCACCCCCTCCTTCTTCATTGTCTCGAAAATCTTCTCCCACATCCCCGAATGGACCAGCTGGGATTCCCAGTTGAGGAGGTCGTATCTCGCCCCCAGCCTCCAGCATGTCGCGAGCTGGTCGGCAAGTATCCTCAAGACGATTCCCCCTGTGTACTCGGCGATTTCGCCGGTTCCCTTCTCGATCTCCTTCAGGACGAGCGACTGCTTCTCCTTGAGCCCGGGGTCCTTCGTGTACTCTCGGTTGACCTTAGTGTAGACGTTATCACCGCAATAGATGTCGAACTTTACTCCCTCAGGCGGCACATCAGGGATTCCCAAGAACCTGAACCCGACAATTACGTCCGCCACCTGGGCTCCCGAGTCGTCGATGTAGTTCAGCACCTGGACTTTGTTACCCATGTACATCATCAGACGGGCAAGCGAGTCGCCGAGGACCAGATTCCTCGCATGCCCTACGTGAAGGGCCTTGTTCGGGTTGACGTTGGTATGCTCGATGGCGAAGGTCTTCCCTGTTTTCTCCTTCGAGCCGAAGTCTTTCTCGGAGACGATGGCCGTTATCGAATCGACGAAGAACCTCGGGTACTTGATGGAGAAGTTGAGGTATCCCCCCCGGTGAGGGGTGACGGACCCCACATACCGAGAGTCTCTCAAGAGCTCGGCTGCCTTCGAAGCCAACTTTACGGCAACATCAGCGGGCCTCTCAGACCGCTCCTTGCCCACTCTCATTGGAACCGCGCTCGATAGGTCGCCGTACGAGGGGTTTGGGGGCAGGGCGACCTCGACTTCGACGCCCTCATAGCCAAGTGACCTGCAGGCTTCCTTGATGGTCTGCTTGACCTCGCCCTCAAACTCCAGGAACTTCAAGCGTGGCCCGACCTGTGGCAGACATGATAAAAGCTCTCGGTGTACTAACTCTTCTTAACTCGGCCGCCGCGGGGTTCCTCGGGCCCGTAGCCTAGCACGGCGGGGTGCTGTTCAGCCCCATTTTCCCGGCTCACTGGTGAGAAGACTATATCACAGTCGACTTGTGGGTTGGGCTGCCAATGATGGCCCCCCTCCAAATAGGAGTCACCGACCTCGTATCTCTTCTAATTGAGAACCCACTGACTTTCTCACTCATCATTTTGTTCATCTCCGGGTACGTCTTCTTGGCTGTCAGCAGCCGAAGGACGCTGTTATGGAAGGAGACTTCACCCTCCGAGCGTTTGCTGATTGGGATTGCAATAAGTGCTGGACTCGAACCAATCTTCTTTCTCATTACATTGGGTGTGTATCATTTCTTCGGCACCCGTTTAGACCTCAGTACTGCCATAGTAGTCTCGTCAATTGCAAGTTCCACCGTCTTGGTTCTTTCAAGTCTCGGTCTTAAGGCGGGTGGCACTGCCGACCACCTGATTCGCAAATCATTGTCAAGTCTCACTTTGCTATTCATCTATCTATTCGCCGTGCTGACTGGTTTCTTCATCGGGCTAAGCTTTCTATCTGCAGTTTTCCCTTCAGGGGCAACCCAATTCTTTCTTCCGTACCTTGTGGTCAACGCAACTATTTGGTTCTTGGCAGGATGCTTCGCCGTGATATTCTACTTCGTCTACACGGGTCTTTATTCAGAACGGTTGCACTCGTATCTGTATCTTGGGAATACATTCCCACCTACTAGCCCGTTCAAATATCTTGGAATCGAACATCGGTCTCTCAGAACCAAGGTCCTAATCTTAGGAGTCATCTCATTGCTCGTGGGCTCGGCAGGCGTTGCAGCAGACAATAAATTCTCCATCCTAGTACCCGGCACACAAACAATAGTTGCTCCTTCTACCATTCCGAGTTACCTCAGCAGTCAGAGACTCAGCTACGTGTTCCAGATTCTGTCTCGTTCCTCACTGGGATATCAAAACGCTTCAGAGGTCTGTAACATTAAGTCCTACCAACCGTTCAACGATACAGTAACATTCCGAGTTCCGGCACTTTCCGTCTTCAGCGTCGACAATTTCTCCCTCCAGAACCCGAGCAAGGTTAGCAACTACTCGGCAAACTCGTATTCACTAAACATCCCTCCATGGCAACAACTCGTTGTCGATAATTCCAACCACGCAAGGATTTCCTTTGCACCTAGCACGGCTAACGCCCAGACTCTGTACATCGGCTTCAAGAACCTCAGCCGTGGTTCTACCTTCGATGTCAGACTGCGATACTTTCAACCTGCATACCCAGCAGTGACCTGTACTGAAACGGATACCTACGTGAAATCACACGGTACAGAACTTGTTCGCCACATATTCGAAATCAGGAATGGACAGAGTTCGGCCCTCGGGCTGCATTCTGTGATACTCAGGGATTTTTCGGGGTTGGGCATTTACGCCTCCAATATTACGGTCTCTATAGACGGCCAGACATTCAACGGCTTTGGCTTTGTGAATTTTGACGAAGTTGACCTGAACAACCACATCGTTCCTGCAAACGTGAATCTCACTCTCATGGTTGAAGGTGTATCCAAAGTTCCTTAGACGGGAAGTTCTCTCGTACTCTCGAGTTAACAGAACCAGAAATCGTCAATCTTATCTCTTCTATCAACTACAGCTTCGTTATGGCTATGAAGATTGTACGGGTACAACGATCCTCTCCTCCAGCGAGAATCCCTCCGAGAAATAGTTCATCAATTCCTATACAGGTTCCTCACGACGACCTAACACTTCAAGACATCTGCGAGTCCCTGATCATGCGTCCTGATTCATTCGAGATAGCACAAGCCAATTATCAGAGGCTTGCACATGCAATCTTAGGAACCTGATCCTTCTCAACTAACTGTACTAACTGTACAAACATCTAACCACCTAGCTAGGGTGATCGGGGTTTGGTACTTTTCACCCAGAAGTCCTCGGCATTTCGCCCTTGTTCTACCCAATCGCGAAAACCAGAGAGCTACAGCTCACAGGTCTATCTCACATCTAGGCTTTCAAGTTCGGTTAGCCAAGGTCTGCAAGTAGGACAGGAATTTGGGAGTCTTCTAACTCGCTTGCGTCGGTAATCTTTTTCTATCGATCGCCAAGCTTTCAGTAAGTCTTCGAAGTCTGTTTCGATGACTTTAGACTCTTCCCGTATTTCTTTTTCAAGAGGGTGGACCTTCTCGCTCTCTATTGTCAGCCATTTCTTGAGGCGTTCCAACACATCCTTGGACTCGCTCTGAGCCCAGACGTTGTCTAACTGCCAGACCTTCTTCCTGTTGTAATCGTCGTCCGCCTGAGCGATTCCCTCATGGTCCCAAATGTGTTCTTTGTTGGTTTCTGAGTATTGGGAGTCCATCCAGATGTTGGGGAGAAGGAAGTGCATCCAGTAGTAGTTGACGGGTTTCCCAGACGCCAAGCTCCCGTCCCATTCTGTCAGTCCGAGCTCGTTAGTCATGCTTCGGATGTCACCTTCGATGTTAGCCCAAGCTTTCTTGACTCTTGTGAGGTTTGCGTTGGTCTTCTCCCTGAGACTCACCCATCTCTGCCATTCGTGTCCGCCAAGATGTTCCTCGACTTCGGCTGCCAAGTCCCTTACGTAGACCCGAATCTCCAGCGTCTTCAGTTCCGTTCTCTGTGGAGGCGAGTACCAGTAGGCGGCTCCGAGTCGCAGAACCGTATAAGTCATCTTGGGTCCGTCGAAAGGAGAAATTGTCGGTAGTGAATCCTCGAACCAAAATTGCATCGTATGCAATATGTCCTGATAGTGAATTGTCAGTTGCTCTTCGAGCTCTGTGATTCTAATTCTTCTATCCTGTAGCCTTTGCGTCTCTTGAGCGAATGATCGAGCCAATTTGGCTTGTCTCGCCGATTCACGGAGTATGCTAGAAACGATACCAACTAACACGCCTATTGGCACTTCTACGTAGAGCAGTGTCAGTCCCATCTGTTCGTCGATTACCCCGAGCAAGCTGAACGCTTCGAACCATAGGGCGAAGTCGATGAAGATTCCTGCCACAACTGCCGGCCAATACCACCGAGGGGGTTGCCAGTCGGAAGAGGGCTCTGTCATTCTACGGATACTATGACAGTAGTCGGGTTATTTGAACACCCCGAGGAGTTATCAGAACCAATCTGTTCGATTGTCACAGACTCGAATCAGAGAAGGAGATCATCGAGAATCTCCTCCCCTGGCCTAAATCTGTGACAATCCAGAATAGATTCAAGCGAGGACGAAGACGCGTTAGGGAGAGATAGCTTTAGCGTCTCCTACAGGTACAGGATTCTTCTCGTTTGTGGTCTTTCTACTATGACTGGAATGCATTTTTGTGCACAGCTTTTGCAGCGAACTCTGCCAAGACTGTGGGGCATAGAATGAATCACAACAGGATCTCCCAGCCTCAAACGCTTGTTGCAATCAAAACATTGTGGTAGGTAATCAGAATTCATCATTCGAGTAAGATAGGCTTTGTCCAAAGGCTTCAGGATGAAGTCAGCCATGCTAGTACACCAATATCATTTGGTGTCCAGAGCTGACTTGTCGTAGAGCATGTCCATTAGTTCGTCGCTAACTTCGTTAGTTCTACCTATCTGTCCTTGCTGAGCATAGTACATCGGCAATTTTGGATCATCCCACATGAAGAAGGACATCATTGGTCCGATAGGATCTTTGCCAGCTTTGATGTAGGCACGAGCCATGAGAGTTGCTAAACTGTCGCGAAAGAGATGGGACCAACAACGAACGTCCTTTGGTACATAGCGACGAATGAGACCACTGACAGCTTGCTTAGAAAGATGGTGGTTCCAGATAGGCTTGCCACGAGTCCAAGCATCTCCAGTTTGGAGGTCACTGACTGGGAACATGTAGACTTGACCAGTAGGAGGAACTTGCTTCCACCACGAACGAACATAACGAACCAAAGGCAGATCTGCTCTTACTCTGACCTCCCTTCGAATCTGTTCTCCTGTGTGTTTGTAGAAGATAGGGCGAGAATCCTTGAGCTCTCGTCCACACTTGCCACAGAACTTTGCCCTGTTGCCGTTCTTGGCAAGACAGACTTTACATTCCCAACGAGGACGCTTTGCCTTCTTGAGAATTGCGAAGTTCACGTACAGATGAGTGTCATCGAACCTGATGTTCTCCTTGAGGAGAGTAAGATTTTCAGAAGACCTTCTACCATACAAACATAGAAGTGCCAGAAGACATGCGTCCCTCGAAGCCATCCATGAATCAGGATGAGCTTTGAGTGCTTTCTCACACCACTGTTCAGCTTCCGAAGGTAGAATCAAGTGCCACGTGTTCCGATCTTCTGGGAGACGATGCTTGACTTCAACGTAGATTATCTCTCGTTCGGAAGAAGGCGAAGGTGTAGGTGTGGACGAGGACTTAGGTACAGTAGGATCATCAATGGGTTCCTCCTCTCCATCCGCTAGAGGTTCCGACACGAATCAGTTCGGGGAAGACATCAAGAGTTGAGTTCATCGTACCTAGTTTAGATCCTCGACCTACCACCAGCAGGGTTCATTCTAACCCCCTTTGGTTTTTCTAAGCCTAACTCGTTCGTATACCAAAATACGGAGAGTATCTGTATAGGTAGATACCTACCGTAGCTAATTCTTCTTTTTTCGATTTTGAAGATGTTCGAGCAAATCTTATAGATATAACTAATAACAAACTTCTGCAGAGTTACAGGGTGAAGAACGACTCTTTTCTTCCGTTAAGGTTCATCTAGGACTCTCCTGTGTCATTAGAGCCATTAGACTACCCTCTGCTTGCCGGAACTCCCTTCGGCTCACGGATGCTCCTTGCTTCTACCTAGAGCCTTCTGAACTCGGTGGTTCACTCGGGTTTCAGCTTCTCTTCTACGATCTTCTCAATCAGGTTCAAAGCCTCGTCCACCTTGGCTTCCCTTTTGCTCGTCAAGTACGGTTCGCGGAGTCCAGTTGAAGCGGAGGCCATTCCTTCTTCCATACCAATGCTGTAGAGCTCTTCCAGAATCGAACGAATCATCTGTTTCTTTTGGCCGACCATCAAGAGTCAAGCGACTTGGGGGAAGGTTCTGTTAAGTCTTCAGGAAGCGTCTGCGCTCTGTGTAGAGAAAGTGGCGTGCGCTCGTCCTGTGGACTGATATGCCCCCAGGGTCTGAGATTCAGAGTTAGGAAGGGCGGGCGTGGCTTAAGTAAGGCACCGAGTGGCTTGCACCCATGGAGTTTGGGACGCTTTGGAAGGTGACGATTGGTTACGCAGTGGCGGCTGTCGTCGTGGGCTTGACCTTGTTCCTGAATTCATACGTCCCCCTTATTCCGGGCCTGATCATTCTGTGGGCCGAGATCAGCCTAGGGTTCGCCTTTAGCTCAGTCGCCCGTCGCCTGACCCGGCGTGCCGTTGCAATGCAGGGAATCGGCATAGAGCAGAACCCTATCATGAGACAGATGCTGGCGACTGGTGACTTCAGATTGTTGCGGGCGGTCTTTACAGGCATGGCACTCTTCGGTCTCACCATGACGGTGGTCTTCATCCGCATCGGGACTGTTCGGTTGTCTGTCTTGGTGCTGCTGTTCGCTTTTCCACTGGCCTTTGTTATCGACGCCCTGAACGACATCTACTGGATCCGTCGTCTCGAATCTGAAGCCACGTCCGGAGCGCCCGTTCCTACGACGCCCAACTGATAGCTACCTTCTCGACTGATTGGCAAGGGGTCTTTGGACTACTTTCTCTGTTCCCCCTGCCAACAGTATCGGTGCGGTCTCAAGACTGCGCTGCGTGTTCCACTTCGAGCGGTAGGAGTCTCTACAGTTCAGTCCGCAGGAACTTCCTCAATTCTTTTGATGGAAAATGCACTCTGAACCTTCAATTCGTCCTTTACCTTGTTGTAGACCTCCGTAATTGAACTTAGTTGGTTCATTGTGATTGTTTGGTTTTTCCCCCCCTCGCGTTGAGGAAAGTCTCTGAAGATTACAATCTCATAGAGGCCTATGTTATTTCCCAGAATGATGCGGTATCTCACTCACACCGAGGAAAGGTGCTCTCATTTAAGACTCGCTCCGCATGGTTTGGTTCTGCTTCGTCTTTAGGCGAATGGCTATTTCTCCCAAACTTCCTTCGGTCTCTTCGGCTCGTTCATTCGTCTAACCTCTTCGGTAAGCCTTTGCACTTCTGAGGTAAGTTGTTGGACTTGATTTGAGAACAAGTCAACATCGCCGGATAGTCGCTTCTCCAGCTTCTCAAGACGTAGGTGGACACCATATTTGTCTATCACTCCGCCTAACAGCAATGCGACGGTGAGATTTACAAGTGCGTAGTATGCCGCGATTATTAGAGGGTCTTCCACACGGATGGCATTGATTGAAAGAATGGCGAACACAATTGTAATCGCCATGGCGACGAAACCACCCCATAACAGGGCCACGTAAAGAGGCGTCTTCTTAGGACTTTTCGGCACGTAGTGTTCCACAACCACGTCCAATTTAATGTTACCAGAAACGGGTTCTGTTACCTCTACGTCGGGTTCTCGCCCTCCAGAACCCTGTCACCTTCCGTCGGATAAGGAGGTGAAGTAGGATTTCCGACGAAGGCTTATCAAAGGAGCGTAAGCAAGCGAGAGAATCGATGATTGCCGACAGAATCATCATGCTCCTGATTGCGGTTTTTGTGATATATGCGGGGTATGAAGTGTTGTACCCCATTAATCCCCTATTGGCCGTCGTCTTCGTATTGGCGGCTCTATACTTGGTGGTCAAGTCGATAGGCCAAGGATAATGGAATCCCGCAATGAAATTCGAGAGACAAATCACCATTGCGTTTGGAGTGGCTTTTGCTTCGGTCAGCATTGTTGGTTTCATCTACACTCTCTTGACGAATGGTAATCCTTTCGCCTACCCTGTGTTCATCGCTTTTGCCTATGTGGGTGGAACAATGATACACGGGAAGTCTATCGGGAAGTAATCTCTGAAGCATTCTGAATCAGCGTAAGCCATTTGTCTTCTCCTAAGACCTTGATTCCTGCCAAGTCTGCGGGAGTTTGACCTTTGAGTGCCATGTGGGTTGCTATCCTAGTGCTAAGTCATCGTTCAGATCATCTTCTCTCTTAGCGTTTAGGAGCGCCTTCAAACGGAGATCCTAAACTCTGCTAGCCAACGGAGACTTCGATCATCTCAACTACACCAGCCACTGCTTATTGCCACCGTGTACACCCTAAGGCTACATCCTGCCAAGCCCAAACGGAATAAGTGGATTGAAATTAAGTGGATAAGTGGATATATGACATCTACTTATTTCTATACATTCAGTAAGTAGATTTGCTTATGATCGTAAATCCACTTATCCACTTATTCTCCTCTATGATTAGTGGATGTCTGAATCCACTTCCCTACTCGTTGCTTACTAGCTTTCTTCCTTTTGCTGTAGCCTGATAGACTGAGGGAAAGAATCCAGCTTCAGGTCTGACACGTTCAAAGACCTTTGGAGGAAGAATCTTCTTTGCGTCCTCCTCCTTCGTGTACCTAGGTACGACCTCCTTGACATACCCCTTTGCTTCAAGAAGATCGATAAGCTGCGATACCTTACCTCCCACTGTGGTATTCAGGATTGCCTTGACGTCAGCAAACTTGAAGAAGCCTTCGTAGTTTCTGATAGCATATTCAAGCACTTGTCTTTGTGGTAGTTCAGCAGTTGGGAAGAAATCTTCTTTCCTCTCTGACGAGCCATAGCCGATGAGAGTTATGACTCTACGTTGTGCTGGTTCGACAGAACCCAGGAAGTCCCGAGCTCTATCTAGATGCTTCAATTCTGACACACGTTTTCCTTCTGCTACTGTCTCGAGAACAGTGAACTTGAGCAAGTACTCGGCTCTCGAAATTGCATACTGATACCATGGATTAGATTCACTGCCCTCATTCTGTTTTGCTTGATTGATTGATCTTGCATAGTTCTCTCTGTCATACTTGTTTACTTCATTGATTACTTCATCGCTTAAGGAGACGACACCTTCGTCTTCACGCTCGACTTGTCCCTTGACAATCTCTTTCTCAAGGACAGACAATCTGTCTGCGAACTCTGACAGGTCTTTCCTTATTCGTGGTCTGTCCTTGCTAAGGTAGGGTTTGTAACCGCTGACATCAAGCTCTTTGTTCTCGATTGGGATTAGACACGTTCGTCGGAGGAACCCTTGTTTTAGCAAGAGATCAGTCAGGTAGAGTTCAAGATTCTGCATAGAAACAAACATGTTGAAGAAGATCCCTTCCTTGATGAATCTGAAGCCTTCCTTGCCTCCTCTCTTCGACAAATTCTGGGACCACGATTCACCATAGTACATCTTCGCAAAGATAGAAGGAATTCCGAAGGTGTAGCTACCAGGTTTCATAGCCTGAGCCATGGTATAGCCGTACTCACCAGATAGAACCAAGTAATAATCGAAGTCAGTAGTCCTAACGTGATCTGCTATTCCCTCTACATTCGAACTCTCAATCTTGTGTTGAAAGAACTTCTCTTGTAAAGAAGTACCGTCTTCATCTGTTTGGTCGAGTGTTTCCTCCTTCGGGTTCATGATCCCAAAGTTCTCCTGCAGGACTTGTTCGACAAGATTGTGGAGAGTACTTCGATGGGTGATCGCTGGTTCGCTTCCTGTCATGAAGAACACATTCGGCCAAGGGTATTTTCCTGGCATGTCCGGCACGGTCAAGTGCCTTCCAACGGTAGAAGACAGTAGGAAGTAGCTTGCAGCCTTTACCATCTTTGGAGGAATGCTGTGGTACTTGAGGACTATTTTCTCGAAATCCAATAGAGGGTTCTCAATCATGATTCTTTCTCCCTGTGAAACAAGGGCTTAGCATCCTTGTCCTGATACCACCCACTAGTCTCGATTTCCTTCCATGACCAGCAATATTGTCCCACCCTGTCATACGCTGCATACGAACGGTCCTCGTAGCGATAGATCTGGATGATCTGATCCCTGTACATTCCGCAGTCATTACATCGTTTTTGGCGAAGTTCTCGTCGTCCCGGTAGTGAGATGACCTTCCCTACGGTATGCACCCTAGAATGTCCGCACGATTGACTTAAGTCTCCCGACGGGCTTGAGAAGCTCACGTTCTGACCTTCGACGATGTCGTAGACGTCACGGCAGCACGAACTCTGGTTCGAGTTTCTCGTGCTGCCTTCGCTTCATGGTCTTTCCTGTGCCTTGTTGTTTGGGTAATCAGTTTGCGAGGAGCGTCGTCGTTCATTATTCGGCCACAGGCCTTGCACTCCCACCAGTAGTACGGAATCTGGATGTGGCTTACATGGACGTCCTTGGGAAGCTCGGCGAGCGTGAACCCGTACCTCCCGAAAGGATGTGTTTCGCGCCAGAAGAGGAATCCCTTTTCTGGTCTATCATCTTCCACCAATACGAACGAAGTTACTGGAAGTATGTTATGGGAATATGAGTATGTCGATAATCCTTTTCCCAGACCAGCTACGGGCTCATACTGATGCGTAATGTCTTTTACCGAAGACATCAAAGAAGACCTTCTATGATTCCTGAAGTCACCTTTGATGACCCTCCCACAGATGAACAAATCTCTGTGTACCTAGAAATGTGTCTACAAGATTACGGCTACGTTTCCCTTGGTTTGGTTGAAAGTCTAGGTTTCGATAAGGATCAAGTAGAACGAGCGATCTCCGCTTTTCGTGATGAACACAGCGACTTGCACGTTGAACGCTTCCATCCTCTTGGCTCAGAATTGATTCTAGTCTCTGCTTCTGTTCCGCAAGTCCGAACCGTGTAGTTCCTCTATGATATTCACGGTTCAACCGTGTCGGTATGACATATCTCTTTGACTTTCCCTGACAACCTCCTCCTAGACGAAAAGTGCCCAAGAAGCGATCATCTCGAAAACGTCGGCTTCACACTCATGTTTGTCGGTGGTGTGGGTTCCCACACTATCATCCCGATGCCAATCATAAGCAGCACTGGTGCCCTCTTTGTACTGGGAAGTGTGATTGTTGAAGTATCGTACAGAAGCACAAATCAACGAGCGGCTGAGGGTGCATAACGAGGCCTTGCCTCCAATCTCCAACGAACAGAAGAAAGCCAATCGACTTCTGCCTCCTGTACCAGTCATCATTACGTGTGCTCAATGTGACAGGGTCTTTGACAAAGGATCTTACGAAGACCGAGTAAGATCCCTCCATCTACATGCTCTTCAAAAACACCGTCTCGTGTGTATCAGTTTCTCAGAAGGAATTCCCTTGAAGTCTTGGCTTGCCTTGCTTACATACAACACTCATCTTCTGGAACAAAGCGGGCGGGCTTCTCAATGACGCTCCACGTTGAGAAGGTTACTCATCAAGGGAATCAACCAGTCAGAAGATCGATTCCTGTTAGAAGGCAAGTCGTTGTTCAGGTTCCTGTGAGAATGCAAAATGGAGATCTAACGTTCGATGAGATCTGCGATTCTCTTATCATGGGTCCCAATGATGACCTTATTGCACAAGCCAACTACCAAAGACTTGCCCGTGCAATCCTTGGCTGACCTTCTTAACAGTTAGTACAGTTAGTACAGTACCTAGCCACCCAATTTCGTACACACCCAATTGGGGCAAAAGGCCTCGGGATATTCGCTTCGATCTACCCAGAACCTTTTCCCTAGCTGTCCTGTGGATCTGACATTCCTGGTGCTCTCTTAAATTCTTGGTATTCTCTTAACAAGGCTTCTTCTTCGTTTACTCTTGCTATTTCCGATACTCCTTCACCTGTCCATGTTTGCAAGATCTTGCTGTCCTTTTCTGAGTGGTTACCTGTGACGTATATGGTTCGAAGCCATTCTGGGTAGTGTATCACCCATACTGTTCCCTTGATAATATCTCGGTCCCTCCACCGTGACATAGTAATGATGTCTCGGTCGGCCAGCTTCACGACCTTGACATGTCGAATTGTCTCCGCTTCCACATCGTATAGCTCGCACCAAATCCTACCACCAATCTTAGTCTTCTGGTAATCCTTCAGGATTGGGAGGAGTGTGGAATTCTTGCCTAGTGCGAGCAGAAGGAAAAGCGGGGAATCCTCGCCTAGTTGAGGTGAGATTCTTCTGCCTAGTTCGGACAAAAGTCGCAATTCCCTCTGCCCGATTTCAACTGTTTCATCTTCTGGTGTTGTAGCCAATGCAGAATCTTCTGTTCTGTTGTTCTATTTCAGCTAGGCTACGACCCTAATCCGATTTGGGATACTGGTTCTCTACGTGTTTGACCGACTAGCGTTCTTGATCCGTTCAATCCTGTCTTCGACTTCTTTCCGTTTGAACTTCTCCCTGCTTCTCTTTATCATTGCTCTGCCCTCTTCTGCTGTCAGCGAAGGAGCGGGGTGTTCCTTTTCTACTTCCTGCTGGAGTTCTCTCTGAGCCTCCTGGTACTCGATTTCCTGCTGTTCAATACTAGGCTCTTCATCACTTTCTAGAACGTCTGTGATGAGCTTGCGATTCTGTCTGTCTATCCTTTCCATCATATCCAGGCGCTTTGACAGTGCATCCACTTTGAATGCAAGGTTCTCAATTTCGCCTTCCTTATCGTCCAGTTGTTCTTTGAGTCTCTCTTGAACCGTCTGCTCTACGTTGTTTCTAAGCCGCCACTCTTTGGTAATCGTCAGAGCAGGAACAGCCGTTTTGTATGCTTCCAACAGTTGTTCATTGCTAGGATATTGGTATGTGGCAACAAGGCCTTTCTTGAGTTCGCCTGAACCATGAGCTACGAGAACGTCAGTGTAAAGTATCGCTCTAGAGAGACCTGCCCGTTCCATTGCCGAGGAGGCGTTCTCTGTGAAGAACTTTCTGAACCCATGTGTCAATTGGGTATCGTACCGCTTCTTGCCCTTAGGTAGCCCCTCCCGGAGTCCTGCGGCCTTAACAGCCCGCTTGATGATCGCTTCTACTGCGTCCCGATGGAGTTGAGAAGGTGTCCAAGGGTAGGCTTCGCTTACGGTTCTGTTTCTTTTCTTGTGGCGTTGAGCACCCTTTTGACCGTAGTATAGGTTTCGAAGGACAGGTGAACTAGGCGTAATGACTTCCTTGTCATCTTTCCGATTCTGTATGCATTCTTCAACAATAGAGTAAGCTTCAGGGGTAATGAATGTCCAAAAGTGGCTACGATTCTTGCCTCGGAATGCATGTACCTTCGCACAGGTTATCTGACCCTTTTCTTTGATAGCCTCAATGTCACCCCATGTCAGGCGAGTGACAGTCGAAAGGTCCATCCCACTCGAAGCCATGAGCAGGACAAGCGGCTCAATCCGTGGATCTTCGTACTTGATAATCTTCAGGATCTCTTCGCGTGTGTAGGCTTGATACCTCTCTCCACCTTCGTCCTTAGGGATGTACCTATTGATCGTCTTCCAGTCTATTCGGATGCGAGCCTTTCTGTTTGAGCAGAGACACTCTATCGCCTGCATGTACTTGTGTATCGTGTTGGCTGAGGTAATTTCACCCGTCCGCATACGAGCCGTCTGAGCTTCAATGAAATCGAGGATTGTGTCTTCAGCCTTCGTGGGATTTTCTTTCGCTTGGGCTACCCACGCTTCCATCTGCTCTTCGAGGTCAGAACCAGGTATCTTGCAGAAGGCGAAGAATATCCGAAGCCTTCCTAAGTGGTTTCTCAGCGTCGCTTCGTTAGGAATTGTCGCACTGAAATCCTTCATGACGCTGCGTTCACTCATGAGTAAATGCTTAACCTGAGCCCTATAAAGAGGGCGGTTGGGCCCGTAGCCTAGCACGGATCAGGGCGTCAGCCTCCGAAGCTGAAGACCGAGGGTCCGAATCCCTCCGGGCCCGCCATGTCTCCATCCAATTGTCTGTTGGGCGTTGCCTTGAAACGGCAAAACTTGACCGGGGCGCCGTCCGTCATCAATCCCTTTGCAGGCTTGCGCGTCGGCTATTTCTCATGAAATGCCCTTAGGGGAAGGATTGATTTGCATGGCTCCAGCAGGTCAGAACATGGTTGGGCCTGACCGGGAATGAGAGACTTCCTGGACGAGCTGGACAGGACCGGCGACCTGATACACGTAAGACGTGAAGTCTCTGCTAAACACGAAATCGCCGCCGTCGCGCAGAAGCTGGACGGAAGACCCATCATCTTTGAGAAGGTCAAGGAGTCGGAGACCTACAGGGTCACTTTGGGCGTCTGTGGCACCAGAGGCAACCTGGCCAGGGCATTGGGCGTCGGGACAGACAAGTTGCTCGAGAGGGTCCTCGACGCTGTAGAAAACCCCAGTCCCTTCCAAACCACGGAGAATGCACCGTGCCAAGAGGTCGTGGAGAAAGAGGTCGATTTGCGCAAAGTCCCCATACTGACTCATTGCGAGCGCGACGGCGGGCCGTACGCCACTGCTGGCATCGTCGTCGCCAACGACGAAGAATTCGGCTACAACGCCAGCTACCACAGGTTGATGCTGATAGGCAAGGACCGCGTAGCAGCAAGGATTCTGCCCCGGCACCTGAACGAGTTTATCAATCGAGGCAACCGCGAGATTGGCATATCTTTCGGCAATCATCCCGCCTTTCTGTTTGCTGCCGCTGTCTCATGCGAGATTGGGAAGAGCGAGCTGGCGATAGCGAACAAGCTGAGGGAAACGAGATACGCCAAGTGCGCGACTAACGACAGCTTGGTGCCAGCTGACTGTGAGCTTGTGCTTGAGGGGACTGTGACCGACGAACTCGTAGACGAGGGGCCCTTCCCTGATATCACCGGCGCCTACGACATCGTCAGGAAACAGAGAGTCATCAAGATCAACCGCGTGACACACAGGAAGGAACCAATCTATCAGGCTATTCTGCCTGGCGGGGCTGAGCACAGGATACTGATGGGCATGCCGCGGGAGGCCACAATATTCCGCGAAGTCAACAGGACATGCACCTGCATCGACGTGCGGCTGACCCCGGGCGGTTCCTCCTGGCTGCATGCGGCCATCAAGATAAGGAAAGAGAACGAGGATGACGCAAGAAACGCCCTGGAAGCTGCGTTCAGGGGCCATCCAAGCCTAAAGCACGCCATTGTTGTTGACGAGGACATCGACATAGACGATCCGAACGCGGTCGAATGGGCACTTGCCACACGAGCACAGCTCGACCAGGACTCCATCTTGAAGCCAAACGAATACGGCTCGTCTCTCGACCCCTCGGCCGACCAGGTCACGAGGAAGACCTGCAAGGCAGGCGTGGATGCGACTGTGCCGCTAAAGGCTCCGAGAGAGGGGTTCTCCAAGGCCAGGATCCCCCACGAAAACGAGATCAAGTTGGAAGACTACCTGAGCTGACCGAAGGATGAAGCTCACAAAGACTGAGGAAGAGATGCTCTCCGGAAAGGAGGGTCGTGCCACCAAGAAAGGCATGGAAATCTTGGTCGCCCTAGGAGAAATCTACGGCGCCAAGAGGCTGGTCCGGGTCTCCAGCGTCCAGGTGTCGGGCGTCTCCTACAAGAACCTCGGGGACGCAGGAATCGAGTTCCTGAGGGAGCTTGCCGAAGACGGAAAGGCCCGAGTGAAGTCCACTCTCAACCCGGCGGGAATGGACCTGGTCAACTGGCGGTCTCAGGGGATCGGAGAGGATTTTGCGCGCAAGCAGCTGGAAGTCATAGACGCGTTTAGGAAGCTCGGTCTGGAGACCACCTGCACCTGCACGCCGTATCTGGCAGGCAACGAACCACGGTTCGCGGAACACATCGCTTGGAGCGAGAGTTCTGCTGTTGTCTACGCCAACTCCGTCCTTGGGGCAAGGACGAACCGCGAAGGGGGGCCGAGCGCCCTTGCGGCCAGCCTCACCGGTAGGACCCCTTTGTACGGGTATCACCTCGACGAGAATAGGCTCCCGACTCTGGCCGTGGACGTGAGTGCCAAGCTGGAGTCTCCGGAAGACTTCTCTGCTATGGGCTATTTCGTGGGCAAGGTCGTCAAGAACGGCGTGCCTTGCTTCAGAGGGGTCAAACACGCGGGTCTTGAAGAGTTGAAGACGCTGTCGGCGGCCTTGGCCAGTTCGGGTGGGGTGGCGATGTTTCACATCGAGGGCGTAACCCCAGAAGCGAAAGACGAAGTTGGTGGAATAGAAGCCGCGTCATTCACAAGGCGTGACCTCAGGGAGGCGACGGCCGGGTTGAACGACTCAGGGGACCCTGACTTCATCTCCGTGGGTTGCCCTCACTGCTCGCTGGAAGAGCTGGCGAAGATCGCCGAGCTGCTCAGGGGACGCAAAGTCAGACGTGAATTCTGGGTCTGCTGCAGCCGCGCGGTGAAACATCAGAGTGATGAAAGGGGTTACTCGAGACAAATCGAGGCCAGCGGAGCTAAGTTCGCCTGTGACACGTGCATGGTGGTCGCCCCCATCGAGTCCATGGGATACAAGGTGGTCGCCACGAACTCGGCCAAGGCATGCCACTACCTGAGGAACAACGGGCTGCAGGTCCGCTTCTGGCCATTGAGCAGGTGCGTCCTGGAGGCGACGAAGGCAAGTTGAAGCTCGTTGGAAGGATCATCTATCAAGGAAGAGCCGAGGGGAAGGCCCTGGTCACGACCCAGCCGTTATCCTTCTACGGCGGCATCGACCCGGCCACGGGCAAAGTCATCGAACGAGGCCACGAGCTGTTAGGCGAGTCTGTGAAGAATAGGGTCTTGGTATTCCCCTACGGAAAGGGCTCTACGGTGGGCTCCTACATCCTCTATAGGCTCAGCAAGAATGGAATTGCCCCCTCAGCGATAATCAATGCAGAATGCGAGACCATAGTCGCCGTGGGTGCAATAATCTCTGGTATCCCCTGTGTGGACAGAATCGACCTGAGCAAGATAAGGCCCGACGTCCGGCTCAGGGTAGACGGAGCAACCGTGCGTTTCTAAGGTCGTGCGGTTCCATTCCGCATGCATCTCCCCGCCATAAGTGGACTTTGTATTCCGGGTCGGCGATTGCAATCAGGGCGCTGCCTGTCACTCCGAAGCGGCCTGACCCTTCCAGCGCCGAGAGAGGGTGTGTTCGACTCCCAGCAAATCGAGGGCCTTGCCAGTTACCTGATTGACCAGGTCGTCAATCGTCTTTGGCCTGTGATAGAAGGCAGGCATTGCAGGAAGGACTATGGCGCCTGCACGCGCAGCGGTGGCCATGTTCTCCATGTCAATCAGCGTCAAGGGAGTTTCCCTCACCACCAGCACGAGTGGTCGCCTCTCTTTCAGCGTGACCCCGGCCGCCCTGAGTAGGAGATTGTCGGCGTACCCGCTCGCGACGCCACTCAGAGTCTTCATGCTGCATGGGATTATCGCCATCCCGTCTGTAGGGTAGGAACCGCTGGCGAGCTTCGACGTGATGTCGCCTATCCTGTGCGCCTCCGTCGCGAGCCCCTCCACCTCAGCTATCTTACAGTCCGTCTCCAGACGAATCGTCTCGTGCGCAGCTTCAGTTAGAATCAGATGGGTCTCCACGCCCAGTTTCTTGAGAATTTCGAGCGCCCGTATCCCGTATACAACACCGCTCGCTCCGGAGATTCCAATTACCAGGCGCACAAGAAGGTTCGTTCGCTGCCTTCTTTTAAGGGCGTTTCCCGGCCGGCCCCCCAGATTCCCAGCCGCCCATCTGCGCTACGGATATTAACAGCGATGATTTCGGACTAAGGTCAATGAAGTTTCTGTTCGTGACAGACGAAAGCTTGTCGGCCGATCTCGCATGGCAGCTCAAGAAGGAGGGGCACGAAGTAAAAATGTACTGCCACAGTCAGGGAGAAAAGGACGTCGGCCTCGGTTTCTTCGAGAAGGTTGACGAGTGGGAACCGCTCAAGGATTGGGCTGATGCCATCGTCTTCGACGACATCGGGTTCGGGTCGAAGGCTGAGCAGCTTCGCAGTGAAGGAAAGCTCGTATTCGGGGGGTCCACCTATACCGACAAGCTTGAGCTGGACAGGGAGTACGGACAATCTGAGCTCAGCCAAGCCGGGGTCGACACACTACCGAGTTGGAACTTCACGTCGTTCGACGCCGCGATTGATCTGGTGAAGAACAACCCCGACAGGTACGTCCTGAAGCCGAGCGGAAAGGCCCAGAACGAGAAAGAACTGCTGTTTATCGGACAGGAGGCGGACGGAAAGGATGTCGTCCAAGTCCTCGAGCACTACAAGGCCAACTGGTCGAAGAAAATCAAGGAGTTCCTGATTCAGAAGTACGCTGAGGGCGTCGAGATAGCTGTCGGAGCGTTCTTCAACGGCAAGGATTTCGTCCTTCCCCTCTGCGTCAATTTCGAGCACAAGAGGCTCTTCCCTAACGATCTCGGGCCGAGCACAGGCGAGATGGGTACCTCAATCTACTGGACTAAGGCCAACCCCGTCTTCGACAGGACTCTTCTCAAGATGAAGGAGAAGCTCGCCGCTAGCAAGTACGTCGGGTACATCGACATCAACTGCATTGCCAATGGCAAGGGCATTTGGCCCCTAGAATGGACCTCGAGACTTGGCTACCCGACCATCAGCATCCAGATGGAAGGGATTACGAGCGAATGGGGTACCTTCCTCTACGAGCTCGCCCAGGGAAAGGATGCTCAACTGAAGGCCAAGAAGGGATATCAGGTCGGAGTCGTGGTGACGATCCCACCCTGGCCCTTCCAGGACGACAAGGCGTTCAAGAAGTACTCAGAAGGGGCGACCATCCTCTTCAGGCGCCAGTCTCTGGACGGAATACACATCGGCGAGGTGAAGCTGGAGGAGGGGGACTGGCACATCGCGGGCAATTCAGGGTACGCGCTCGTGGTCACCGGTTCAGGGGCGACAATGCCGGATGCCATCGAAGAGGCGTACCAGAACGTCAGGAACGTGATGATACCGAATATGTTCTACAGGAACGATATCGGGCATCGCTGGACCCGCGACAGCGACATGCTGCTCAGCTGGGGATACATCTAGGCCTGCGTCTCACTCCCGGAACAGGGCCATCCCAAGAACGGCCGAGGCCACGTTCAGCGCCTGAATCACTCTGGCGGTCCGGTTCACGAAATCGGTCCTTGCCTCGAATTATCTGAGTGTGGCTCGAAAGTCTTTTGAAGCGTCAGGAGGTGCCTTGTCGTTCGATGACCACCGGCGCGTACAGGTCGTTCCATCTTCCCGAATCGACGACACACTACACGCCCACGAAGGAATTCCACACCCAGCACGCCAGGATCGAGCTGTCTCTCGACTTTTCCAGGAAGAAGATTACGGGCTCATGCACGCTAACGATTGTTCCGACTACGCCGAGGCTGACCAGAATCGTGCTCGATGCCCGCAGCATGGAGATCCGCGACGTTAGCTTAGACGGATCGAAGTGCGGGTTCGAGTACGACCAAGAGAAGCTGACAATCAATCCACCTGTGCCCCTTTCAGAGAGCCACACTGTGAAGATAGACTATTCCAGCACACCCTCGGAGGGCATTTACTTCATAGAGCCCGACAGGGAACACCCCGAGAAAGAGGTCCAAGCCTGGACCCACTCACAGGCAGAGTTTGCCAGGTACTGGTTCCCCTGCTACGACAACCCGAACGACAAATTCACGAGTGAGGTCCTGCTCACTGTGCCGAAGGGATTCAGGGTCATCTCGAACGGGAAGCTGGTCTCAGAGCAGGAGAACGGGGATACCGCGACCTTCCACTGGAAGGAGGAACTGCCTCACCCCAGCTACCTCACCTCGTTCGTGGCAGGGAGGTTCGGCGAGGTGAAGCAAGAGGCAGAAGGGGTCCAGCTCCAGTACAACTTTCCAGAGTCAAAGAGGGCGGACGTCCTACGATACTTCGGTGAGACGCCCAGGATGATCAAGGTCTTCAACGAGGTCACAGGAGTCAGGTACCCCTACTCCAAGTACGCCCAGACGACGGTCGAGGATTTCATCTTCGGCGGCATGGAGAACTTCAACGCTACCACGCTGACAATGCTCTACTACCCTGACGCGAGCTCTGAAGAAGACTTCCAGGCGTCCTACTCCACGCCCAACAGGAATCCCACCAACTTGGTAGCACACGAGCTGGCGCACCAGTGGTTCGGGGACCTCGTGACCTGCGTCGACTGGTCGCATGCCTGGCTGAACGAAGGGTTCGCTGACTACATGCAAGCGATGTACATCGAGAGGACGAGAGGGGTCGACCAATTCAGATGGGATATGAGCGTAAAGGCCGACAACTTCTTCGAAGAGGACGCAAATGAGTTCAGGAGGCCGACCGTGGAGAAGGACTTCGTCTACCCGGACGACCTCTTCGGCATGGCAATCTACGCGAGGGGCGCATGGATGCTCCATGAGCTGAGATACATCCTCGGAGACGGGGCGTTCTTCGAAGGGGTCTCCTCCTACCTGAAGGCCCATTCATTCTCGAACGCCGACACCCACGATTTCCGAAAGTCGATGGAGAGGGTTAGCGGGCGCTCCCTCGAGGAGTTCTTCGAGCAGTCGTTCCACAAGGCAGGGTTCCCGGAGTTCGAGGTCGAGTATGCATGGGATGAAGCTTCGAAGACGGCCTCGTTGCGCATCCGGCAGACACAGAAGCTGGAGATGCAGACGCCGCTCTTCAAGCTCCCTTGCGACCTTGTGATGTACGTGGACGGAGCCCGGATGAAGAGGACGGTCATGCTGGATTCCGGCGACCAGACCTTCTCCTTCAGCCTGGCATCGAAGCCCACCATCGTCGAATTCGACCCGGAGCACTGGCTGCTGAAGAAGGTCCGGTTCAGGAAGAGCCTCGAGCTCCTTGTCAGCCAGCTGGAGGGAAGCGGGGACGCTTCGAGCAGGGCCGAGGCCGCGAGGAGCCTGGGGGAAACCAAGGCAAACGCTGCAGTCGGCGCGCTCAGTCGTGCAGCCAAGAAGGAGCAGTTCTGGGACGTCAACGCGAACGCGCTCAGAGCGCTCGGGGAGATTGGGACTTCCGAGGCCCTTTCCGCACTGCTGGAGGTAGGGATGCCTGCAGACCGGAGAACCAGGCGGGCCCTTGTCGAGGCTCTCGGTAACTTCAAGGATGAGGGTGCGAGGTCGCTGCTGGTCACCCTCCTGCAGACCGACGGTAGCCCCTACGTCAGGTGCGAGGCCGCCCTATCGCTGGCCAAGGCATGGCCCGAGGGAGCCTTCCAGCACCTCGTTGAAGCCATGAAGATCCACACCACCAACGAGACGCTCGCCGAGGCGTGCCTCGACGCCATGGGCAAGCTGAAGGACGCCGGCATAGCAGGGATCATCAGGGAGAACGTCGTCTACGGGAAACCACTGCGTGTCAGAATCGGGGCGCTGAAAGCGATCAAGAACAGGGGGCGCCTCCTCGACGATGAGTTCCCGACGATCAAGGAGATGCTCCTCAAGGACAGGGAGTTCCGGGTCCGCGAGTACATCGTAGCCAAGCTGATCCCGTCGCTGGGAGACGCCAGGTTCCTGGATACGCTCAAGGAGGCGTCGAGGATCGACCAAGACCCGAGAGTCAGGCGGAAAGCGCTCGAGGTCTTCCATTCCCTGTCCGAGGCTGCAGAGGCCTCAACGATGGTCGCAAAGCTCAGGGACGAGTTGGAGCAGCTGAAAGACCAAGTGAAGAGGATCCCTCAGGCTCGCCCGCCATCTCAGTGAAGAACTCCTACTCGAATGCCTTCCTTGGAGTGTCTCCATGCGTCGCTGTGACCCGTGATTGTTTCGACGAGAGGAGCCGCTTCATCTTGGGCCCAAGCGAATCGAAGACTGCGGCCAGGTTGTAGCCGGTCTCGGTGAAGGCGTGCCTTTCCTTGGGTGTGTACACCTCGACCGAGACCTCGTACCGCGCATGGTCCTTCGAAGCCTTCTTCGACTTCACGACCGCCCTAATCTCCTGCACGAAGGGGAAGACCTTGCAGAGTTCCAAAGAGAGTCTCTCGAACTTCATCTTGGCCTCGGCCGCCTCGACGGGTTCCTCGGGGAGACCGACGATATAGAAGGGCATGTCTTTGGAAGGAGTTGACGGCATGAGTAAGTTAGACGACCGTTTCGAGCGCAGTTATTATGGATTGGGGTGGGAGAAACGACGGACTGCAATCGCGCTTTTAGTCATCAGATGAAGCGACAGCCTTCCGACCGACGGACCCTGAGGTATGCCTTGAGGTCGAGCCCGTACCAGTACCTGGCGGTCAGACCTCCGGCGTCGGCCGGAAGCTCCCGGCGATTGGCTCGGAGCCCTCGGAGTTCTCCCGACAAGGTTCCCGAGATACATTCCCGCCGGTCCTCGGCCGGGGCCCTCGACCGGCTCGGCCGAGACACGTGTCGACCGCATTCGGGACAAGGCCCAGATGAAGCCTCGAGATGGCCTGGCATCGTCGACTGGCTCGGGCCGACCGACCAGTAGGCTCGACATCGAGAAGATGCGCATGAACGAGAAGTCGGACGAGGACGACGAACCTCAATCTCAACTACACCTACGACGGCACGGGCAATGTGCTGACCGAGAACACCGAGTCGTATGGATACGACTGGCTGGACAGGCTGACTTCGACGACGGGGCCGTGGGGGACGATCACCTACGCCTACGACCAGGTGGGGAACAGGGTCGAGATGGTCCAGGGTGGGACCGCAACGAACTATACTTACAGTTCCTTCAACAGGCTCACGAGTGGAGGGAGCACGACATACACCTACGACGCCAACGGGAACATGATCACCAAGAACGATGGCACCTCATGGACCTTCAGCTACGACTACGAGAACAGGTTGACAAACGTCGTCCACTCCGGCTCGACAGTCCAGCAGAACTTCTACGACGCAGGAGGCGACAGGGTGAAGAAGACTGAGACGGATACAGTGGTCTTTTCATACCAGGGCCTGAACATACTGTACGAGAAGGACCTGACCACCGGAACCGTCACGAAGCACTTCTACGCCAACGGGCAGCAGGTCGCGAAGATGGTGGGCTCTGGAACGTACTACGTCCACGGCGACCACCTCGGCAGCACCAGGCTCGTCTTGACCGGCTCGCTGACGGTCGCGTTCAGCTCCAACTACGTCCCCTACGGGCCTAACTACGGTCCATCGGGTTCTGAGGTCTTCATGTACACGGACAAGCCATACGACAGCGTCACGGGTCTATACTACTTCGGGGCGAGGTTCTACGATCCTAACATCGGACGGTTCGTGACCCAAGACTCGTATTGGGGGAAGCAGCGAGACCCTCAGAGTCTCGACAGATACATCTACGCTGAAGACAATCCGATGAAGATGGTGGACCCGAGCGGGCACATGGTAATGCTCAATAGGCCTTTGCCATATGACCCTCCCCCTGGTTATCCGGAACCTATCTATTTGTGGAACAGCCTGACGACAACAACCACGACAACAACCGAGATTACAACAATGACTACGATGACGAGGACCACAACGACTTCTGTAACGAGCACCACTTCTACGTCATCTCAGTCCACTCAAACTAGAAGTGCAGCAGCGGGAGCCCCAACAACAATAATCCTGACGATTGCCACGTCGACGGGAGGCATTACAGCAAGCGCGTCGTGTACTGGCGACGCGGCCACCTGTTCGAGAGTAAGTAGACTGACTCACCAACAAATTTACGACGCCTACGAACTGATTGCATTCGGATCAATCTTGGTGGGCCCAGCCCTGGCAAGTGGAGCCGAAATGCTGGAAATCGTGGAAGGAGGTGAAATCGTTCTGGGGGGCACAGCTTTTGGGATTCTCGCTGCTGCATTGCTCGGACCGGTGCTCATAATACCAGTCGCGTTCGTCGTTGTCGACTACTACGCTTGTGGGGAGGCTTGGTGTGGCTAACACCTACAGGTGGAGAGTGCAGATTGCCATCACAAGTGCATTTGGCGTGATCCTTCTAGGTATAGCCATTTTCACATTGGTTCTCGCCAATTTCCTTCCTCCCAGATTCCTAGTTGATTCTGTTTCGCTTATCTGGGGCGCAATCTTCACCGCATTCTTGGCCGTCTATTTCGTCTCTCGGGGGCGAAGAGCTAGTCGTACATTAGAAGGTCCTGCCAAAGTTCGGCGTGTCATCATAACGATCATCACCCTCAATGCAGCATATTGGATATGCCTGACTATCTGGGTCCCTTTCAGTCAGGCTTTTGAGTTCAACCTCATGATCGATGGTGTCTACATTTCAATCGTAAGTTCCATCTCGCTAATCCTGTTGAGAATCGTTCTTCGGAGTAATCTCACGCACGACGAGAAGTACGACATACGCTCACAATCTTGACTTCAGACCCACGTCACCCGAATTGCATTACTATGCGAACGGGCAACAGGTGGCCGAGGTAGTGGGCGGGAACGCCTTCTACGTGCATCAGGACGCACTGGGGAGCACCAGGCTGGTTGTGTCGCAATCGGGCGGAATCAAGTTCAGCACGAATTACATCCCGTACGGGGCGACGTTCACCCCGACGGGTTCCCAGACGTTCAAGTACATCGGGCAGCCGTACGACAGCACCACAGGGCTCTGCTACTTCGGGGCCAGGTACTATGATCCCAGCGTTGGGAGATTCATCACCCAGGACACCCTTCCAGGCGACAAGTTCGACCCGCTCACCCTCAACCTGTACATTTACGCAAGAGACAATCCGATGGTATTCACCGACCCCACCGGACATGATTGGTGGAATCCTTGGACATGGTCGTCACAAGAACAAGCTGTCGCCTTCACAATAGGGCTAGATGTCGCGGCTGGACTCTCGGTGGCCTTCTGCCCTGTGCTGGCCCCCACGTTATTTAGCGCTGCATTTTCCACAACCGCCTACACTATTAGTATGGGAGGTTCGGCAACTCTGGCCGGTGCTGCGACATCGGCAATGGCAGGAGGTGTCGCCGGAACACTAGTGGGGCCGATAGGCGCTTACGTTGGATCAGGTTGGGTTGGCGCCGCTGTTGGGGGCGCCGTTTCGAACTTCGGAGGAGATTTCGTCGGAACTGCGATTCAGAACTACTTGACAACAGGTAACGCCATGCCCACCAAGGAACAATTCGGCGGGATGCTGGTCAGCTCGGCTTTCGGAGCGTTCGTAGGAGCGGCAACCAATATTGCGACCGAGTCGACACTGTCCGCAGTGGGGCGGCCTGCAACCACGTTGGAGGGCAGGATTGTCGGCCTTCTTAACCCCGACGAGCACGGTAGGGCTGCCTGGCAGGTGTATGGGAACAGTGATTACGGGGTCTATGCTCTCGGGTTCGGGGCGATAGGCAAGTTAGGCGGGGCAATCTTCGACAGGTTTGCCGGGTTCAAAGGACCCTAACCGAAGTTGAAAGCTCCATTCGAATCAGATGGTAGCAGCCTGACCCTTGGGCTTGGACTCATCGGTCTGGCCTTGACCGATGTCTTCTATGCAATTGTCATCCCAGGGGTAGGCCTTGGTCCAGGTCCGGGCGAGTTACTTGCATACTCGCTTTCCTTCATTGTCTGGATGTCATTCGGAGTCTCCTTGGGTCTGATTCAGTCATCCCGTCGGGCAGGTCTCGTCTTCATCCTCGGTCTTCTCCTCCTCAGTATCACCTACGCGTTCTCCTCTCAGTCCCCGTCATTCAAGAGCTTTGCATATGCATATCCTGGCTTCTTCAACGGTGGGGGGCTGGCGGGGTTGTTTATCCTGATAAAGCGACATGTTTTGAAGACAACGAAACGAAGATACAAGCCTTCAAAGTTCGAATGGGAAGACCTGATATTTCGTTATGGTTTCCTGACGCTAGTCCTTCTGTATTCTGCGCTAGTGGTCGCAATAGTCTACCTCTTGACGTCGCCGAACACATTATTGGTTGACATGGCGATGCTCCTGATCCTAATGTCATGTGCGACAGCCATCCTTAGCAGACGAGAGACATTGCGACGGCAGAAGCATGGTCGAGCAGTGGCGCGATCCCGACCACCGATCAATTGAAGAGCATCGCATTCAGCTCGGTCCTGAGTCTTGGTATGGGTGCTGTGACCCGATATTGTGGGACGCAATATGAGTCGAATCTTGGTGCGCCCGCGTCCACATTCGGAGGCATAGTGAATAGATTCCTCCATCTTGACGAATACGGAGGAGCAGCAGGTCAGCTGTACGCTAATATTAATTACGGTCTCATTGCTGTTGCCACCAATGCCGCAACCACCAGCTGGTCGATTTTGGTAGACAAGCTCGCTCGATCAGATTCTCAGACGTTCAAGTACATCGGGCAGCCGTACGACAGCGCAACCGGGTTGTACCTCTTTGGGGCGAGGTACTACGACCCAACGATAGGGAGGTTCATCACGCAGGATACGTACGGTGGCAGCCTCTCCGACCCCCTGAGCCTCAACATGTACGCGTATGCGGAGGACAACCCGATGACGCTCAGCGATCCGACGGGGCATGACTGGTGGAACCCGTTCACATGGTCAGCCAAGGATCAAATGACCGCCGCACTCATCGTGATCTCGGCGGCGCTGATCATCGGGTCGTTTGGGTTAGATGCTCCTGCCGTGCTCTCGGCAGATGCTGTGACGCTGGGCACCATTGGTGCGGGAACAGCGGCCGCGGCGGTAACGGCTGCGGCTGAAGAGAACCCTGAGGGATTGGATAATGTCATTTCGGATTTTGGAAGCATGGGTGAATCTGCGGTTAGGGCGATTGTTGGGGGTGAAGCCAATCATGAGATTACATCAATTGCTGGAAAGGTGGTCCCCGACAGTTTGGTTAGCGACGAAGGCGCGATGTTTGAGATCAAAGTGGGCCTTAGGCCCATCGAAGATGTGTTGCCGCAGATGGAGAGTTACGTTCAGGCCATCACCGAAGGAAAGGCCAATTCCATAACTTACTATTTCCTTAGAAGCCCCATAACTGGCCTAGTGGGTCCCGCCCCTGGAGTTTTAGATGCGCTGAAAGCGTACGGAATCAATTACTTTGTCTGGGACTACCAGTGGTGGCTAGGTGGAGAATAACCCCATGTCGCATCAAACTGAGGCACTTTCGTGGCTCCGAGCGAACAGGAGAGAGACCGCATTTGCAGGGAACCGTTTTGAGACAACTAAGGAAGCAATAGAAGCCGTGAAACAACTCTATGATGCTGGGGCCACTCGCGTCGATGTTTCAGTCAGTAAGAATGAGCCGTCAAACGTCCAAAGGTACGGAGGAGAATACGCCGATAGGTTGATAGTCTACGGGACTGCTGAGAGTAGAGACCGATTGGTTGAAGTCATAAAAGCGCTTGACCCCGAAGGATTGGGCACTGAGTACACACTCGACGATTGGGATGGCCAGAGGAGTCTTGGGCAAGATGCGAGACTCAAGTAGCCAAAACAGGTACGTATACGCCTACGATAACCCAATGAGGTTTACTGATCCAAGTGGGCACATGGTTGTTCAAAACTATGTACGGATAGATGGGATATATGCCCTATCCTGGGTAAGGTTTTGCGATTTGTGTAGCTACCTCTTATACCATTCTAATCCAACTCCGTCACAGCCTTCTGACAAGATTATTGGCGCATTCATTACTGGTCCGCAGGTCCCGCCGCTCGGCGGGATACCCCCGGAACTCTGGCCGTCGCTTAAGGGATTTGCTGCGGGAATTGGGCTCCTTCCAACATTAGTGGGGGAGCTTCTACTTCCTAGCGTTGTTGCGTACGACGTGAAAAACGGCCTCTCGCAGAACTATGCCTATGACGCCGCCGCCACTGGAGGTTTGACAGCATCAATAGGGTTGATAATCGGGGGCATGGCTAGTCTGCCTGAGGGAGCCGGCCTAGTGGTTGCGGGAATGATCGGGGGTTCCATTATATTTGAATACGTGATCAACCGAATAAACCACGAGGCAGCATTGTATTACGAGCTTCTTGAGGTGTTCCACATTGTCTAGCAACCCTCTACAATTGGCTTCGGCCGTTCTATGTCAGTGCCCAGGCATCCGGAGAGTGGTTCGCTTCCGTCTCGAAATCCCTAGGGCGAGTCAGTCAATGAACCACATTGCAGGAAGACTTCTTGCCATAGGAATGGCAGCCCAGCTCAAGTCGGACCCGCTGAAGCCTCTATTTGCGATTGCCCTACCTGGATATACCTATGGATACCTTCTCATGTCAGCCTTCGGGTTTCTGATGTTTGTGGCCGGACTACTTCCAGGCTCGGCCATGTATGCATCGACGGAAATTACATCGCTTTCTGTCGCGGTGTTCTTGTTCGTATCTTTCGTGGGCGTGAATGTGACCCACAAGGTAAAGAAGGCTTCCTTCTTCGACACTTTCTTCCAAGTCCGGACCGAGGGAATAGACAGGATAATCAACTACGACGAGATAAAGAATGTGGCCAAGGTATCCAGGTTCGATTCACTGTTCTTGCCCCAGATTGAAATCAGGGGGGAGAAGAGGGTCTATCGGCTCTATACAAACACTAAGAATAGGAAGCTGGACATCGACTTGTATTCGTGGCTGCTCGAGAAGACCAAACCGGGTGCAGTGAAGTCTCGGTAGGAGCCCTCCCCAAATGGTTTCGTCACTAATGGCAAGCTGCTTTGCGCCCACAGGTTTCTTCAGCCCTCCCAGTGTACCCGACGCCAGTCAAACCAAGGGGTTTTGGCCCTAACCTGCAACCTTCCTAATGAGACAATCGAATCAGGCGCGCCTAGTCCAGGCCGGCTACCATTCAAGATGGCAATCAAAGAACGTCACTTGCCAATACCTCCAGGTTTCCTAGCTGACCTGGGATTCGCTTAGAAAACTAAGCGGCTCCCCCGTGGCCCGCCCACGCCAAGGGTTCGGGCACTCTCACCAGTTTTCTGGCTTCGGCCGGAAGCTCCCGGCGATCGGCTCGGATCCCTCGGAGCTCTACCGACAAGGTTCCTGAGATACCCTCCCGCCGGTCCTTGGCCGGGGCCTTCGACCGGACCCCGGGGAGGTGGGCTCTCCGGTCGACATCGAGTCGGCACGTCCTCTCGGTCGACAGGTTGTCCGGGGCCTGCCTTTACCCCACCTATAGGGGTCACCCCTACATCGGTCCGGTCCGGACCGGTCCGGGCCGAGCCGGACGTCACCATACTTTCCCGAACAGCTCCCCGGGAAATCTGGGAAAATCTCGTCGGACACCTCCGGTCCGAGCCGGACCGGACTTCGTCGGGAAAAACGTCGACGTCTCTCGAGAAAGCTCGGAGAATCTTCGGCAAAAGCCATCGACTCGGGCCGGACCGGAGACTCCGGGTCGAGTCGAGTCGGAGATGTCGAGCGGACGGGTTCGCAAAGGACCTGCCCCCTGAAACTCAAGACCGAGAATCGAGGGACGAGCTGTTGGGGCCTCCTGTCGGAAAGTCCTAGACACCGAGGAGACCGGGCAGTTCTGAGATCGACGAGATTACGTAGTCAGCCCCTTCCTCCTTGAGCTTTGCTCCGCTGTAGTTCCCTGTCGAGACCGCCACGACTCTGAGCCCTGCCTGCTTCGCGGCAATTATGTCGTATCTGGAATCGCCCACGTAGAAGATCCGATCTCTCGGCACCCCCAGCAGGGAGATTGCCCTGACCAGCCCGTCTGGCCTAGGTTTCATCATCGCGACGTCGTCGCGACACAGCACGAACTCGAAGCAGTCCTGCAGTCCGGCTCTCCTGAGGATTTCAGCGGCCGCCCTCCTCCCGCTGTTGGTCAGGACCCCCAACCGCACGGACTTGGACTTCAGGTAGTCGAGCGTCTCGCGGGTACCCGGGAAGACGCTCGTTGTGTGGCTGCTATTCATCTCCGAGGCGTCGAGGATCGAGTAGAGCTTGGCTCGCACTTCACCGAATTCAGCCCTGACCTTCCCCGACTCGACCTGCATCCTGGCCGAGTCGACCATCGTCTGGGTGGGGGTCGTCATGTCGAGCCCTGCGGTGTCAAACCCCATCTTCGAGAGCTCCTCGATTATGGAAATCCTCGTCCCCCGCACGTCGAACTTGAAGGAAACGAGAGTCCCGTCTATATCGAAGACGGCGGCGACTCGGGCCACGGGCTAGATCTTCTTCTTGGCAAACAGAATTAGAATGGCTAGCCCGGCCAAGCCGATGGCCACGATCAGGATAGCAATCGCCTCAAGTGAATCGCTGCTTGTCTGAAGAACCGGGAGCAGGAAATCCAACCCGGGGAGGATTCCCTCCTGGTTCTTATTTATCCCTTACCAGCCCTTCAACGAAGCTACGCCTGACGGCCCCTGAAAGCGTTAAGTAATTTGCGGAATTCCGCGGCCACATGAAGCCTCGCCTGACCTGCTACGGCGGAGTCGGCGAGATCGGCGGGAACAAGTTCCTGCTCGAGGATGGAGGCACGAAGGTAATGCTGGACTTCGGGACCGGCTTCTCGGACGGAGTCGAGTTCTTCGACGGGGGAATCCAGCCCCGAGGGGTCAACGGCGCCGGAGACCTCTTCGAGTTCGGACTCCTCCCCCAGATCCCCGGCCTCTACTCCGAGAGGGCCCTGCAGAACACGCCCCTGAAACACGCTACGCCTGAGGTCGACGCAGTTGTGTTGTCCCACTATCACTGGGACCACATGGGGAGGATCGAGCATGTGGACCCTGAGATCCCAGTCTACTGTGGCGAGACCGCGTCGCTCATCCACGAGGCGAACAGCGAGGCGTCTTCGTCCCCCCTCGACGGCCACGAGCTCAGGATGTTCAGGACCGGAGACAGGTTCAAGGTCGGTGCTATGGAATTCGTCCCCGTCCACGTTGACCATTCCATCCCCGGCGCCTACGGATTCATCGTTCACACCAGCGAGGGGACGCTGGCGTACACCGGTGACTTCCGGTTCCACGGTCGCGTGGGCTCGATGACCGACGACTTCGTTCAATCAGCCTCGGCATCAAAGCCTGACCTCCTGCTGACCGAAGGTACGCGCGTCGCCCCGGGGGAGCGGGGTGGCAACACGAGCGAGGGGTCAGTCCTGGCAGAGACAAAGCGCATGGTGAAGGCGAGCAGGAACCTAGTCCTTTCGACCTTCAGAGGGAACGACGTGGACAGAATCAACACATTCTACAGCGCCTCGGAGGCTTGCGGCAGGCGGCTAGTCGTCTCCATGAAGACCGCCCTCCTGCTGGAGAGACTCAGAAACGACAAGAAGTTGAGGGTCCCCAGAGTCGGCAGGGACGTCGGCGTCTACCTCAGGAGGAAGAAGAGCGGGAGGCTCGACGACAAGGACTACTTCCCGTGGGAGAGGCAGTTCATCGACCATGGCGTCTCCGCGCATGAGGTCAGGAAGAAGCAGGGCAAGACCTTCCTTCACCTCGAGGTCTGGAACTTCCCGGAGCTGATTGACATCAAGCCCGACGCCGGCGGGACATACATCCACGCCGCGACCGAGGCGTTCAACGAGGAGGGAGAACGGGAGGAGTCGGTGATCCGGAACTGGATCGACCACATGGGCTTCAGCTACCATCAGGTCCACGCATCGGGGCACGCCCCTATGCAAGAAGTGGGAGGCCTCGTAGAAAAGATACGAGCCAAGCGAGTCGTTCCGATCCACACCGAGTATCCAGAGCTCTTTCAGGAGTTTAGGAAGAGAAGCTCGTGGAAGCTGGAAGCCCCGACCAAGGGGAAGCCCGTCCCTGTGTCCTTTGCCTGAGAGCTTATTACGCCGAGAGGTCGGAACAGCGCGTTGCGGCGACTGAAGTTCGAGCCTGGCCGTTGGGACCTCGAGGATGCCCTGCCGGGAGGAGCCGGTCGGGGCATGCAGGATAGGCTCAAAGCGGTCAGGGTGAAGGCGGCCCGTTTCGAGAAGCTCCGCAGTCGCATGGACAGGTTTACCGCGGCGGATGTCGGCTCGACCCTGAAGCTGTACGGGAGCATCATCGATGACCTTTCGAGGACCTCGGCGTATTCCTACATGAGGTACTCGGCAGACACGTCGGACCAGCAGTCAAAGGCGGCCATGGACACCGCCGAGGACCTGAAGGCTGAAGTTGACAACAGAGTCCTCTTCTTCCGTCTCTGGTGGACCAGCTTGGAGGATTCGAGAGCGCGGGGGCTGGTGCCAGCCAGCCCCGACTACCGCTACCTCCTGGGCCTGTGGAGGAAGCTGAAGCCGCACACGCTCGATGAGAAAGTCGAGCAGGCGGTCAACCTGAAGAACGTCACCGGGTTCTCAGGGTGGACTCACCACTACGACAAGATAGTGTCAGGGTTCAGCTTCACGGTCGAGGTCAGGGGAAAGCTGGTGAAGGACGCTGCAGGGAAGCCGAGGAAGATGGTCGTCGACGAGGTCACCCGGCTCTTTGCGTCGCCCGACCCTTCGATGAGGACCGCGGCCTACAGGACCCTCCTCAGGAAGTACGCCGACAACGGAGATGTTCTCGGCGAGGTCTACAGGACAATCGTGAGAGACTGGCGGAACGAAAACGTGAAGATGCGAGGATACGCATCCGCAATCTCACCCCGCAATCTTGAGAACGACGTCCCGGACGCTGCTGTCGAGACATTGCTGAAGGCTTGCAGGGCCAACGGCTCGGTCTTCCGGGACTTCTTCAGGCTGAAGGCAAGGATGCTCGGTATGAAGAAGATGAACCGGTATCACATTTACGCTCCCCTGGCGAAGAAGGAGAGGAAGGTCGCCTACGCTGACGCGGTCAAGATGGTCTTCGAGGCGTTTGGGGAGTTTGACGGAGGTATCGCCAGAATGGCAAGGAAGGTCTTCGAGCAGGGCCACGTGGATGCGAGCCCCCGGAAGGGAAAGATGAACGGAGCCTACTGCATGAGCGTCACGCCGGAGGTCGTCCCGTACCTCTTCCTCAACTTCTCCGGAGCGACGAGAGACGCGTACACGATAGCCCACGAGTCGGGGCACGCCATCCACAGCCAGCTCGCGGCAGGACATCCTGTCCTGACTTTCCAGCCACCCCTGGTGCTTGCGGAGACGGCCTCGGTCTTCGGCGAGATGATCCTCTTCGACAAGTTCATGCGGGAGGAGAAGGACACGGAGCTGAAGCGCTCAGTCCTCCTTGAGAAGATATCGTCGATGTACGCGACAATAGGGAGGCAAGCTTACTTCGTCGTCTTTGAGAACCGGGCCCACCCGGCGGTCAGCGAAGGGTCCACAGTCTCTGACCTGTGCAAAGTCTACTCTTCGGTCCTGAAGGAGCAGTTCGGAGAGGCGGTCGACGTCCCTGAGGAGTTCGGATGGGAATGGACCTACATCCCTCACATCTACCACACTCCGTTCTACTGCTACGCGTACGCATTCGGGAACCTGTTGAGCCTCGCCCTGTATGATGCCTACCTGAAGGAGGGGAGGAGCTTCGTCCCGAGGTACATGAAGGTCCTTTCGTACGGCGGTTCAGAGAGCCCCGGGAAGATACTCAGCCAGGTCGGTATCGACATCGCCTCACCAAGATTCTGGCAGAGTGGCTTCGATGTAATCCGCAGGATGGTCGACGAGCTTCAGAAGCTGTGAACTGAAAGGCAGAAATAAGCTCGCTTCGGCGGAGGGGCGTTTGAAACTCGAAGAGGGCAAGCAACTGGCCGAAGGGGCAGTCTCAAAGGCGCTGTCTGCAGGCGCATCCTATGCCGAGGCGAGGATACAGAATACGCGCGCTAGACAGTTCATCATGAAGAACGGCGAGTCCCAACCCTCGTTCTTTGCAGAGGGGTACGGGATCGGAATCCGCGTAATCTCGCGGGGAGCCCTGGGCTTCGCAGCCACGAATGAAATGAAGCCTGGGCTCGTGAACGAGCTGGCGGAGAGGGCGGTCAAGCTCGCAAAGGCGTCCGTGCCCGTCCTAAAGAAGAAGATAGCATTCGATTCGTCGAAAGCCGTCCGGAAGAGGTGGTCCGCGCCCGAGAATGTCAAAATCGAGAACGCCGACGCCGCGTGGCTGAGGAAGGTCCTGCTCGACATCGAAAGTAGGATAGGCGACGGCAAAGCAGGTGTCAAGCTCCCGGGGAGGTTCCTTGTCCTCGGAGCGGAGCTCGAAGAGAAGTACTACGTCAACAGCGACGGGGCAAGGGTCGAGGCTAGGCTGCCCCGCATCGAGTTCTTTGGTTCGCTCACGGCGTTGGAAGGCGGAGCGACGGCTCAGCGGTTCCTTCAGCAGGGGGAGACTGGGGGCCTTGAGGTTGTAAAGAGGGTCAGGCTTGTTGACAAGGTTGTAGAGGAGGCCAAGACGATGGGCAAAGTCCTCAGGACGGCGGGCAAGTCGCCAACGGACACTGTCGACGTCGTACTGAGCCCCGAGCTCTCGGGCATTGCGGCACATGAGTCAGTGGGACACCCGCAGGAGGCTGACAGGGTCTTGGGCAGGGAAGGGGCGCAGGCCGGAGAGTCCTACCTGAAGGCCGACAGCCTGGGGAGAAAGATAGGAAGCCCCGAGGCAAACGTCAGCGACGACCCGACCCTGCTCCATTCGATGGGGTACACCCCTGTCGACGACGAAGGCGTAGCCGCCAAGAAGCGGAGGCTGATCAAGAACGGCGTGATCAACGAGTTCCTGCACAACAGGGCCACGGCAAGGGAGTTCGGGCTCAAGAGCAACGGGGCCTCGAGGTCGGTCTCGTTCGACAGGGAACCAATAATCAGGATGTCGAACACATTCGTAGAGCCGGGCGATTACTCGACCGACGAACTGATCAGGGAAGTGAAGCACGGGGTCTTTTTCAAGACATTCACCGAGTGGAACATAGACGACAAGAGGTTCAACCAGAGGTATGTCGCACTCGAGGCGTACCTGATAGAGAAGGGCGAGGTGAAGGACATGGTGAAGGCACCGGTCCTCGAGATCACTACCCCGAGGCTCTGGGGAAGCGTAAAGGCCAGGAGCAAGAACATGGACTTTGAAGCGGCGGTCTGCGGCAAGGGAGATCCGCAACAGGGAGCGCCCGTCTGGACAGGGGGCCCTGAAACGCTGCTGACTGGGATCAGGCTGGGAGCAAGGTGACAGTGTTGGAACTCGCAGAACTCAACGAAGACGCAGTCTCGACGGCCGGGAAATTGGGTGCGGAAGACGCAATCGCGCTGACGGCCCGGGTCAAGGACAGGATGATTAGGTTCGCGAACAGTTCGGTGACGACCGCCAACCAGGTCGAGGAGGCGGAGCTAATGGTCTATCTTGCTAAGGACAAGAAGCGGGCCATCGCTTCGACCTCGAACTTGGACTCCGCGAGCGTTAAGAGGTTCGTCCGGGACCTCTTCGACTCGCTGAAAGGCCTCCCCGAATCAGAGTATGTCCCTCTCCCCGACAAGGCGTCGAAGTACAGCCCGAGCACCATCGGGTTCGACAGGAAACTGGTTGAGGTGGGCGAGGAGCTCCCCGAGTTCGCAAAGAGGGCAATCTCTGCATCTCTCAATGCCGGGGGCAAGAGGTCGGCAGGCGTAATCGACGCAGGTACGGTCTCGTACGCAATCCTGACCTCCACGGGGACCAAGGGCTCCGACGCGAAGACTTCGATAACGCTCAACATCAGGTCGTTTGCGGAGAAGGACGCGAGTGGGCACGGGCTGAGCTGCTCCTCGACACTTTCGGGGTTCGACCCGGAGGAAGCCGGGAGGAGGGCTGGCGGGGATGCGAAGAGAATGAGAGAGGCATTCGAGCCGGAGGCAGGGGCATACCAGGTCCTGTTGAGCCCGACGGTGGCGTCGAACCTAGTGGAGACGGTCGGGATGGCCGCGTCGGCATTCTCAGTTGACACCGGGACCTCCTATCTCGCTGAGAAGCTCGGCAAGAGGGTCGCGGCCGAGTCGTTCAGCCTTACAGATCACGGGACTGTAAAGGGGGGGCTCGGCGGGAGGGTCTTCGATGACGAGGGGACTCAGACAAAGTCGACAGCGGTCATAAGGAATGGAGTGCTGACGACGTACCTGCATAACCTGACGACCGCGGAGAAGTGGAAGACGAAGAGCACCGGAAGCGCCGGGCTGGTCACTCCTCACGGCTGGAACTGCGAGGTCGGGGCAGGCGACTCGTCGTACGACGAGATGGTCAGGGAGATGAAGAGAGGCATCATCCTCACGAGCAATTGGTACACCCGATTCAAGAACTACAGGACGGGTGAGTTCTCCACAGTGCCCAGGGACGGGGCGTATCTTGTTGAGAACGGGAGGGTGACGCGGCCCCTGAAGGGGATGCGCGCCGGCGACGGCCTTCAGCGGATGTTCTCCTCTGTGCAACTCCTCTCGAGGGACAGGGAGTGGATAGAATGGTGGGAAGTGGACACGCCTACACTCTGTCCGTGGATGCTCATAGACGGCGTCAAGATCACGAGGGCGTACGAGTAAACGGAAGTGTGCGACCCTCGGGCTTGATGGCCACGGTCGCAGAGATTCTGTCGCGACAGAGGACCGTCGTGAGACAAACCCTTGCGACCGACCCAGGCGCATTGCAGAACGTGAAGACGATCCGGGTCATCGAGGGACAGCTGACCAAGAAGGTAAGCGGAAAACTCAGCAGGCTCACGGTAGACAAGGGCCCGAAAGTCCTGAGGTAGCTTGAGACGCTCCTTCGACGTCGTTGTCATGCATGACTTCTTCGTTGACAGGCTGGTGCACGCGAGCAGCCTCTCCAAGCTGGCCGAGTCCGTCGTCGAGAAGGCGGGCGAGGGCGGGGGCGGCATCCACGGAATTCCGCAGCAGGACCTGCGGGGCGGCAACGCGGTCAACCTGGCGCACGCGCTAGCCCGACTGGGACTCAGGACGCTACTGATCACCCATAGCGACAGCGGCCACGAACGGATGCTCATCGAGTCGTTTGAAGGCCTGGCTGCGGAGGTCAGGGTCAAGCCGAGACCTCCAGGGCTTACTGTAGCATTCGAGGGAGAAGTCAACGTCATGCTAGGGTACGGAGGAGGGGCGGAGGATTTCGGGCCAGAGTTGCTGGATGAAGATGACTGGAGCGAGCTAAAGCGGGCTGGGGTCGTGTGTTCTGTGAACTGGGCCGCGAACAAGAGCGGGACTAATCTTCTCGCCTCCCTGCGCAGCAGGCTGGGGAGGGAGAAGACAATCTTCTTCGACCCGGCTGACTTCAGGGACAGGCTGCGAGAATTCACCAGTTTATTGGCGCTCGTCAGGAAGAAGAGGCTCGTCGACTGGATGAGCCTGAACGAGCAGGAAGCATTCGAGGCGGCGAGGGTCCTAGGCGCGAAGACGACAGGCCTGAGAGAGACGTGTGCAGTTGTCGCAGAGAGACTTCGGGTGGGCCTCGACGTCCATACGGCAAAAGGGTCATTCTCCTGCAACGGAGGGAAGACCACGGCTGTCCGGACCGGGAGAGTCAGGACTCTCAGGCTCACGGGGGCGGGCGACGTCTGGAACGCCGGCTCAATCTACGGCAGAGTGAAGAACTTCAATGATTCAGAGAGGCTGAGGTTCGCCAACACCGCGGCTGGGCTCTACCTGACCGCAGACAGCCCTTCGCCGCCAGAACTCGGAGACATCCTCGCTGCTCTCCGCTGACTACTTCTCAAGCATCCTAGAGAAAGTCCAGGAGACGGTGTTCAGGATCTCGTTGAGTCTGGCCTTCTCCCTATAGTTCTCGACTATCAGTTTTCCAATCGAACCGTTGGTCTCCTCTACGTCAAACCTGAGCTCCATGCCCTTCCCCAACTTCCCCTTCGAGATGAGGTCCAGGTCTGCGGTCTTCATCCCCGCCAGGATCTTGCCGAGTAGGAACGACTTGAAGGGAGGAGTTGCGGGCTTCAAGGTTACACCCTCGCAGGGCTCTATGGAAACGCTGTCCGGATTCACCGCCGCCCTCGCTATCACCTGGTTACCCTTGTCTCGTTTGAGCTCTCGTACTTCCGGCATCTCCCTTGCTTCTGCCATCATCTCGTTCGCAGGTCTGAATGTGGAAGCCCTGAGAGTCGCGTCCACGTACCCTAGTGACTCCTTGAGCCGCTCTATTTCGTCCTGAAGCTCGGCTATCCTTCCTTCGAGCCAGAGCTTGAGCTCAGCCGCCTTCTTGACATCCCTCTCGAAGGAGTCCAACAGGACACGTCCATCCACTGTCGCTAAAAACATTAGTGAGGGCTGCGAATCTGATGGAAGAGCCGTCTGAAACTATTATGAGTTCCAGCTGTTTCTTCGGGTACAGGACCGCGGGAGACTACTGGACCGCGATCTTCTTCTAGGATGCCGAATGGCCTCGCCCTCGGCGGCGCCTAAGACACTTTCATCGGTCTAGCCTTCGATCCGGAAGCTTTTCGAGTTCTTGACCCTAACCTTCTCCACCTTGACCGAGTCGACCCGGGCCCGGGGCGGGCCGTGTTTCGCCCATTCGACGATGCGCATCACCTTTTCGTCATCGCCCTCGAGGAAGGCCTGGACCGAGCCGTCTGTCATGTTTCTGACCCAGCCTGATACCCCGCGGTTCGTGGCCAACTCGGCCATTGAGGCCCTGAAGAAGACCCCGTGCACGACTCCGGTAATCCTCAGCTTGACAGCAGTTCTGGCCAGGGTTCAACAACCTCTTTTGCCAAGCATCTTTGCAGTGCTGCAACCCGCCAGTGAATCGGATGGGGACATGACTGTCCCTTGGTGGCGCCAAGCCAATAAATACTCTGTGGAGGTTTTGAAGAGAAATGTCCGGGACCCGGGTGGACATGGCCGAAGCTCCAAACCCGTAGCGAAGTCTCTTGATTGGTCAGGCACGGATGCTTCGACTCCACTAGGAGTCGACTCTGCCATCTCGAGGACCAGGCCACCCCTCCATGCGGGCAATGGTACCTAAGAGGGGTGACCCCTCAGACTGGTGGACGAACGAACGAACGAATGAATGAATGAACGAATGAATGAACGAACGAACGAACGAATGAATGAATGAACGGAGGAATGGACGCCCAACGGCTGCCGAACGGTAGAATAGGCTAATGCCCACCGTCGGCGCTTCTCCGAGCGAAGGAGGGATCCCTCCTTTTGGGAGAATGTCAAGTCTAGTTCGCGGCAGGGTCATCATTCGTCAGCCCCTCCCGAAGGAATATAGAGAACCTGTTTCTCCTATAGAGACATGAACGCGCGCAAAGTCCTCGAGATGGGAGGCGGGACCCTCCTGATCTCTCTGCCCAAGGACTGGGCAAGGAGGAACGGGGTGAAGAAGGGGGCGACAGTGGCCGTCGACGAGCTCTCAGCCAGGAAGCTGATAGTGAGGCCGATCGAGGACGTGGTCGACAAGCCGAGGGAGATCGAGGTGGAGTATCCGGGGGAGGACCTAAGCGAGGTCATGAACGGCGTCACCGGAGCCTATCTCCTCGGGTTCGACGTGATCAGGATCGTTGGCAAGAAGGTGATCTCCAGAGAGGACAGGGCCAAGCTGAAGGCCACGATGGCCCGCCTGGTTGGGTTGGAGATAATGGACGAGGACTCCAAGAGGGTTACGGTTCAGTTCCTGCTCGAGTCATCCGCAATCATCCCGGAGAAGATAGTCAGGCGGATGTCCAGCATCCTCGACGGCATGCTGAAAGACATAGCAGAGGGACTGACCAAGGGAGACGCCAAGCTCCTGGCGCTCGTCGCGGAGCGCGACGACGAGGTCGACCGGCTCTACTTCTTGCTGGTGCGGACAATTAGGGCCACGATAATGCGGCCGGAGATTGCGGAGAGCTACGGGCTCTCGCCAGTTGATGTTCTGGACTACCGGGTGCTCGCCAGCTTCCTTGAGAGCGTTGGAGACGCGGTCGCGGAGCTCTCGAAGAAGCTGCACTATTCCCGGGCTTCCAGGCAACTCTCCCGCGAATTTGCGGCGTGCGTGTCGAGGCTGAAGCAGATGAACGACCTGGCCACGCAGGCGTTCATCTCCAGGAGGGCGGGCAGGCCCCGCTCCATCAAGATGACCGTCAACACCATGGCCCAGGAGATGAGTCAGGACCTAGGGAGGATTGCGCAGCTCCCCGTCGCCCAGGGCGCTTCTGTGGCAGAGACGCTCAGTTCCCTGGAGAGGGTCAGCAAGCTGCTGGTTGATGTCTCCGACCTCGCAGTGATCACACAACCTGTATCCTGACGCGGTCCGGCCCGGGTCCGTGCGCGCGCGTCGGACGAAGGAAGGTCTGCTCAGCGACTGCCAATCCTCATAACCCTTAATTACGCACAACCTTCACTTGCTCTATGCCGAAGTATCTCTTTGTCACGGGCGGGGTGATGTCGGGCCTCGGCAAGGGCATCACTGCGTCATCGGTAGCCAAGCTTCTGGAGATGTCGGGTCTCGAAGTGACCTGCCTTAAGATTGACCCGTACCTGAACTTCGACGCCGGAACCATGAACCCCATCACCCACGGGGAAGTCTACGTCACGGACGACGGCGGCGAGACGGACATGGACCTAGGGACCTACGAGAGGTTCCTCAACAGGAACATGTCGAAGGCCAACAACATAACGACAGGCCAGGTCTACAAGAAGGTAATCGACGACGAGAGGAGGGGGAGGTTCCTCGGCAAGTCGGTCCAGATAATCCCTCACATCACAGATGAGATCAAGCGAAGGATCAGGCAGCTGGCCGTCGATTCCAAGGTCGACGTTCTCGTAGTAGAGTGCGGCGGAACAGTTGGAGACATCGAGAGCCTCCCGTTCCTCGAAGCGTTCAGGGAGATGCGGATGGAAGATGGGCCGTCGAAGACGCTCTTCCTGCACGTCAGCCTCGCTCCCGAGCTGTCGGTGGTAGGCGAGATGAAGACGAAGCCCACCCAGCACAGCGTTCAGGAGATGCGCAGGATCGGGATCCAGCCCGACATCATAGTTGTCAGAAGCTCGAGGGCCCTACCGAAGGAGGCCAAGGAGAAGATCTCGCTCTTCACGAGCGTGCCCCTGGAGAGCGTGATATCCAACCCCGACGTGGAGTCAATCTACCAAGTCCCTAGGCTTCTGGAGGAGCAAGGAGTGCTCAGACCGATCCTTCAGCAGTTCGGGATCAGGAGACGGCTGAGCATAAGCAGATGGATTGCGGTAGCCGACCGGTTCCTCGACCAGCCGAAGACGGTCAGGGTCGCGATGGTGGGCAAGTACGCCAGCCTAGCTGACAGCTACGTGAGCGTCAACCAGGCGCTGATGCACGCCTGTGCAGTCAACGGGGCAAGATCCAAGATAGATTGGATCGAATCTGAGGTGATTGAGGAAGGCAGTGCAAAGCTCGGGCTTCTAGACGGCTACGACGGGGTCGTCATTCCCCAGGGGTTCGGAAGCAGGGGAGTCGAGGGCAAGATAGCCGCGGCGAACTATGCCCGCGTCTCAGAAATACCCTTCCTCGGCCTCTGCTTCGGTTTCCAGCTGGCTAGCGTCTCATTCGCCAGGCATGTCCTTGGGCTCGAGAAGGCGAACACCACCGAAGTGGACCCGGAGACGCATCACCCGGTGATCGACCTCCTGCCGGAACAGCGGGCGATCTCCGACCTAGGGGGCACGATGAGGCTGGGAGGGCACGACGTCTTCCTGAAGAGGCCAAGCAGGGCCTTCGACATCTACGGCCGGACGAAGATCCGCGAACGGCACAGACATAGGTTCGAGCTCAACCAGAAGTATCTGAAGAGGTTCGAGGAGGCCGGGATGCACTATGTCGCCTTTAGCGACAACGGACGGAGGGCAGAGATCATGGAGCTGGAGGGGCATCCTTTCTACATGGGAACGCAGTACCACCCCGAATACGTGAGCAGGCCGGAGAACCCAGAGCCCATCTACGTGGCCTTCGTCTCAGCGTGCGCGAAAAGAGGAGAAGAGACGGCCCGAAAAAGCAGGCGAATGAAAGCGCTACCCCGCTGAATAGGCCTGCGAGACCCTGAGTGCGAGGTCGGCCACGTGGGCTGCGCTTGCTGCGAAGAGATAGACGTTCGGCTCGACGCCGTTTCCTCCGAGGTCAACCAGGACATCGAAGCTCTCGTCAACCGAGGAGAGACGCTTCTCGAGGGCCTGGACCGTGGGATCCCCCGAAGCCGAGGGCGGGTATCCTCCAATCTTGAGAGTCCTCAGCCTGAGCTTCTTCAGGACCGCCGCCATCTTCTGGTCGTATCTGAGGTTGACGCAGGCCCGGAGCTCAGGTTTTCTTGTCCTCATCAGGATGAGGACCCTGGACAGGTGCCTAGAGGCACCTGGTTCGGGCGGAAGAATGGCTTTCGGCCTGCCCTTCACTCTGACGATTCTCCCTGGGACGGCGACGACGTCCGCGGCCGACTCCGCGTCTCCGACTGCCAGCGCGAGGTTCACGGAGACCTCGGGCATTACCGAGACAAAGCCCTGGGAGGCCTCGAGCCGCCGGACAGCCTCGGCGACCTCTGAGACCGCCTCGGAGAAGGCCGACCTGTCCTTTCCGTATTCCCTGATGCACACGTCGCAGTCTGCGAGCGCAGGATAGAGGCTCCTGTGCCTGGCGCAGACAACCCCTCTCCCGAGGAGCCCGGTCCAGACTGTGCTCAGGGTCCCGACCGCGTCGACTGCGTTCCTCTTCGCATCTTCGGCCAGAAGCGCCGCGTACCTGTTCGCCTCCTCGGCAGAGAGTGAAAGACCAGATAGCACAGAGTACGACTTATCGCTGTCTGTTGACAGATAGAGGCTCACTGATGCCTGCGTCACGCCGAGCATTGACGAAATCCGATTCTGCGAGAACCCCTGTGCACGAAGCTCCTTCGCGACGAGATGCCTCAGTGCTGGAAGAAGTTCCTGGACCATGAGCTCGTCGGGTGGTTGCATGCTATAAACCGTTTATTCACCCGTTTATAAGGCTCAGGAATTCGAGCCCGGTGTGAGTAGTACCACGGGAGCAGAGACTGGCAAGAAGAAGCCGAGTCCTTCAGTGGCACTGGCAGTAATCATTGTCTTCTCGGCATTGATCGCAATCTCGACCTTCCTGTCGATCAAACTTCCTGAGCCCCTAGGAGAGATCACGTGGGCCCCGCCGATCTACATGGCCCTCAGCGTCCTCGCAGGACCGTCGACGGGCTTCGAGGCCATTGCGGTCGGTTCGTTCCTCGGCGAATCGCTGAACGTAGCGTGGCTCGGATGGCCCGCCATCTATGCCCCCGGCATCGTCTGGGCCAGGGCCCCGGAGGCCCTGATCGTGGGGTGGGCGAGGAAGAGAGGCACGAAGACACTGGTCGCCTCGATGGTCCTCGCGACCGTCTTCGAGACGTTGGCGTTCTTCTTCCCTGACTGGCTCTTCTACACCTACGGCCTCTTCGGGTACGGAAGTCCCTCCAGCGTGACCACAGGATTCTATGCAGCAGTGCCGGATTTCCTCACTCTGCTCGACCTCCTGTACATCCCCTTGGCCTTGGTGTTAGTTCGAGTGGCGCGTCCATCCTTCAGAAGGCTCGGGTTCAACTAGCGGGTTGACCAGATTTTCGGTTATGGGGAAGGCCGATCCCGAATTCATGAAGGAGGTTGTGTATGCTAGCCTCGGCAAGAAGTCTCGGAGGCTTGTAATCAGGCCAAGAAAGGGTTCGGACAACGCAGTCATCGCGATTGGCGGGGGCAGAATCATGATCCTGACAGTCGACCCAGTTTCGATCATACCGTCGCTCGGGATGGAGCTGTCCGGCTGGCTGAGCGTCCATCTAATCGCGTCTGACTATACCACATCGGGCTTGAGGCCCGAGTATGCGACCTTCAGCTTCAACTTCCCATCTGGACTGAGCGACGCTGACCGCGAAGAGTATGTCCGGTCGACAGGGGAGGAGTGCCGCAAGCTTGGGATCACGATAGCCGCCGGGCACACCGGGAGCTATCCTGGGGCAGGGTTCACGGTCGTCGGAGCAGGCTCGATGTTCGGGTTCGGGCGCCTCGGAGGCTTCGTCGATCCCTCGATGGCGAGGCCCGGCGATGCGATTCTGATGACCAAACAGGCGGGCATTGAGGCAACCGCCTCGCTGGCACTCTCCTTTCCGCGACATGTGGAAGCGAAGGTGGGCCGCCTCAGAGCGTCACGCGCGAAGAAGTTAATCAGATCGTGTTCGACTGTGACCGACGCCTTCACGGCTGCGAGAATCGGTCTGGGCAGGGGCGGAATAACCTCGATGCACGATGCGACCGAAGGAGGCGTCCTAGGAGGCCTCGAGGAGATGGCATACGCATCGGAATCCGCATTCCATGTGGACGAGGGCAGGATCTACGTTTCAGAGGAGGTGGGCGCGGTCTGTAGAGCCTTTGGCCTCGACCCCCTCGGTACGCTCAGCGAAGGGACGCTTCTAATGACGTGCAACCCGAACAGGCTCGACGATGTGAAAGACGAGTTCGCAGGATCAGGGATACCAATCCGGGAGATTGGATCTGTCAGAGTTGGGGCGGGGCTCTGGACTACCAAGGGTGATGGACGCCCGAAGAGAATCAAGCCTAGAGTGGACGGATACTGGGCCGCCTATGGGGATGCCATAGGCGCGGGCTTAAGGTAGCGGAATCGAGCCCGGTAAGTGAATTCATCAGAGCGTCTTTGTCAGGGCGAACCGGGGTTTCGAAACCATGCAGCTGGTGTCGACTTGGCATGCGGGACCGGCCTCAAGGTCTCAGGCGGGACCTAACCGGCCCGACGTCTCGTTTATCATTGCGCGGGACAAAGCAGGAGGTTGAACGATGTCGACCACTGAACGGGCTGCTCGCATCCTGAAGTCGCTGAAGGACGAGGAGTGGAGGACTCTTGCTGGTCTGGAAGAGGCAGCCACCGGGCACGGGACGGCCGACATCGGCAGACTCGCCAGGATGAGCCGACTTCCCCTCGAGCGGGTGCGGTTCGCAGTCGGACAGCTCGAGAAGAGGCAGCTGGTAAGCCGCCGGGGATCGGGATATGCTCTGACAAAGGAGGCAGTCGAAGCCATGGCGCTCAGGGACTACGTCAAGAGGGACCTGATTTTCGCCTTGGGCGCGGTCATCGCCAAGGGCAAGGAGTCGGACGTCTACGAGACGCTCACGGAAGAGGGTTCGCCACTTGCACTGAAGTTCTACAAGCTCGGAAGGACGAGCTTCACGAGGGTGAGGAAGAAGAGGTTTAGGGAGGGGGCCGAAATGCGGAGCTGGACGACGGCCAACTACGAGGCCGCCAAGAGAGAGTACACAGCGCTGAAGAAACTCGAGGGCCTGTCGCCGGTCTTCCCAAGGGCGATCGCCTTCAGCAGGAGCACCGTCCTATTGGAGGAGCTCGCCGGGGTCAGGCTTTCTCAAAGACCGGAGCTCGAGGACCCTGAGGCGGCGGCGCGAACAGTCCTCGAATCGATCAGGAAAGCGTTCCTCCTAGCAGGGCTGGTCAACGCCGACCTCAGTGAGTACAACATCCTCACAACCGGAGCTGCGCTGTGGCTGATAGACTGGCCGCAGGCGGTCGGGGCGAGTCATCCCAACTGCAGAGAGCTGCTCGAGCACGACGTGACGGCCGTCGTCAAGTTCTTCCGGAAGGCCTATGGGGTCGAGCTGGACGAGAAGAAGGCGTTGCTCTTCGCGACCGGCGAGGAAGAGAACCTAGAATAGTGCAAGCCTCTTCTGAAGGACCAGCCTCGACACCCTCCCGATCTCGTCGACGGATTCGTCAAGAACTCGGTAACCTCGGATCTCCTCCGAACGGAGGGACCGCTGCGCAGTGGCGTGGTCTCTCTATAGACGGTCTTCTAGCCTGATGTAGAGGACATTGTTTCCCCTGATCACGACCTTTCCGTAGTTGGCCTTCTTTGAGCCGTTCTCCGACTCCTCCGCGTCCGTCAGGATGACGTTCATGAACGAGTCCACGTTGGACATCTTCCCTCTGTACTCGAGTTCGTTCTTGAGCCTGACCGAAACCTGTTTGCTGGTCGCCTTCTGGAGCACGTTCAGTGGACGCTTGGCTTGCGGAGGGGGCTGAGAACTCATTCGAGCTTTTTCTCAGGGCGCCGTGTCAGAGTTAAAAAGACATCGGTAACGAAACGGCAGCGAAGAAAGGTCGTAGGACGGCAGATGACTCCAGAGTTGACAGGAACGGATGCGGTGAAGAAGACAGCTTCCTTTCCGACCTTCAGCTCAGGTTCGGTGAACCTTGACGGACTCCTCGAGGGCGGCTATCGGGGGGGCCGTGTTGTCGAAATACACGGCAGGAGCAACACAGGAAAGACGCAGTTGGCCATGCAGGCGGTCCTCTGTGCCTCACGGAGGGGCAAGAAGGCGCTCTTCATCGACACCGAGGGCACCTTCAGGCCTGAAAGGCTCGAAGGGATGGCGGAGGCTCGGGGATGGGACCCGGCCGGCATCCTCGAGAGAATCGTCTACTTGAGGACCGATTCGTTCGTCGAGCAGATGGAGGCCGTCGCCAAGATGAACGCTAGGAAGGTGACGGCAGCCTGTTCGCTTGTCGTCGTCGACACCCTGACGAGGAACTTCACGATTGGGCTGCCAGGCAGGTCGAACCTCGCCGAAAGGCAGGGAGTTCTCGACGTGTATCTGAGCGAGATTGCGAGGGACGCCTACCTCAATGGGAGGGCGTACCTCCTGACCAACCGGGTGACATTCGGACCGTCGCATGATGTCGCAATTGGAGGCAAGACGGTCGAGCAGATGGTCCACGCGTCAATTCTGCTGGAGAGGGACGGCGGGCCCGTAAAGGCGACCAAGATGTCTACGGGCGAGAGCACGCTGGCCTCTATGAGCAAAAGAGGTCTGGAATAGACCTAGCACCCTGGCAGATCCTTCTGGCCAAGTTGTTATTCCTGCGACTGCCCATCACAGGGATTTGACAATCCGTGCAAGTCCAGTTGGCGCGTTGACTTGGAAGAATAGGGGCTCTATTCAAGTGAACAAACCCTGCACGGAAACGTGCTTCTCCTGTTTCAGAACACTTCAGGACTGTGTTGCTAGAGAATTCAGGGACCTTCTCGTCACCACAAGGCTGCTAGCGAAACCACAGAGACTGTGCTGTCATTAAGATTAGTAACATACTCGGTATTTGTCTTTGTGTTGGCTGCTACGGCATAAGGACCGTATCCAACGTATACGGTTTCAGTGACCAGGTTAGTCTTCCCGTTGATCACGGAGACGGTGTTGCCATAAGTATTAGCGACATACACGGCATTCGTCTTTGTGTTGACCGCAATGCCAGAAGTACCGTTTCCAACGTCAATCGTCGCGGTGACCAGGTTCGTCTTTCCGTTGATCACGGAGACGGTGTTGCCATAAGTATTAGCGACGTAGATTCTGTTTGCGGGTGGGTTGACTGCTACAGCATAAGGACCGTATCCAACGCCTATCGTTCCCATGACCAGGTTCGTCTTTCCGTTGATCACGGAGACTGTGTTGTCTAAAGTGTTAGTGACGTAGATTCTGTTCGTGGATGGGTTGACTGCAATGCCGGAAGGACCGCCTCCAACGCCAATCGTGTCGCGGTGACCAGGTTCGTCATCCCGTTGATCACGGAGACTGTGTTGTCCCAGTAATTAACGACGTAGATTCTGTTCGTGGATGGGTTGACCGCTACGGCATCAGGACCGTATCCAACGTCAATCGTCGCGGTGACCACGTTCGTCATCCCGTTGATCACGGAGACTGTATTGTCATAGTAATTAGCGACGTACACAGTGTTTGTCCTTGTGTTGACCGCAATACCAGAAGGATAGTTCCCAACACCTATGGTTTCAGTGACCAGGTTTGTGTTCTCGGTAATCATTGAGATTGTGTTGTCATAAGCATTAGCAACATACACGGTGTTTGTCTTTGTGTTGACCGCAATACCAGAAGGATAGTTCCCAACACCTATGGTTTCAGTGACCAGGTTCGTCGCCCCGCTGATCACGGAGACTGTGTTGTCATCGGCATTGGTGACATACACGGTACCATATACGGTACTTGCCTTCGTGTTGACCGCAATGCCAGAAGGATTGTATCCAACGTATATGGTCGCAATGACCACGTTCGTCTTTCCGTTGATTACGGAGACGGTGTTGTCCCAGGAATTAGTGACATACATGGTACTTGTCTTTGTGTTGACCGCAATGCCAGAAGGACCGTATCCAACGTCAATCGTCGCGGTGACCAGGTTCGTCTTTCCGTTGATCACGGAGACTGTGTTTTCATAAGTATTGGTGACATACGCGGTATTTGTCTTTGTGTTGACCGCTACGGCATCAGGACCGTATCCAACTATTCCAACGCCAATCGTCGCGGTGACCAGGTTCGTCTTTCCGTTGATCACGGAGACTGTGTTGTCCCAGTAATTAACGACGTAGATTCTGTTCGTGGATGGGTTGACTGCAATGCCGGAAGGACCGCCTCCAACGTCAATCGTCGCGGTGACCAGGTTCGTCTTTCCGCCGATTACGGAGACGGTGTAGTCCCAGTAGTTAGCGACGTAGATTCTGTTTGTGGATGGGTTGACTGCAATGCCGGAAGGACCGCCTCCAACGTCAATCGTTTCCATGACTAGGTTCGTCTTTCCGTTGATCACGGAGACTGTGTTGTCCCAGTAGTTAGCGACGTAGATTCTGTTTGTGGACGGGTTGACTGCTACGGCATAAGGACCGCTTCCGACCGAGATTGAGCCTGGAATTGCTATTGCAGGCGGGACCGAGGCCACTATGAACGTCTCCGTCGCGCTGTTAGTCCCGTCGGTGACTGTGACGTAGTGGTCGCCAACTGCAGAAGACGGAACCGTGAACGTGCAGCCGGCGTTTATGTCGCCATACGCGTCTGTGGTGCAGGTCGTGGGCATGCCAGCGGTCGAATTGTCATACATGACCGTCAGGCTGTGCGAAACGAGGAAATCAAAACCAGCTATAGTGACAGAGGTGCCCACGACACCCGATGAAGGGTAGAGGTAGATGTAAGGAGCCGGAACATAGAAGATCGCCATCGGGCTGTTGGTGCCGTCGGTGACTGTGATTGTATGATATCCGAAAGCAGAAGCAGGGACAGTGAATGTGCAGCCAGAGGTTATGCTGCCATACGCGTCCGTGGTGCAGGTCGTGGGCATGCCAGCGGTCGAACCGTCATACTTGACCGTCAGGTTGTGTGAAGCGACGAGGCCAATGCCAGTTATGGTGACAGAGGTACCCACGATACCCCATGAAGGGTAGAGAAAGATGTACGGAACCGGAACATAGAAGATCGCCATCGGGCTGTTGGTGCCGTCGGTGACTGTGACGTAGTGAGGGCCAACTGCAGAAGACGGAACCGTGAACGTGCAGCCGGAGTTTATGTCGCCATACGCGTCTGTGGTGCAGGTCGTGGGCATGCCAGCGGTCGAATTGTCATACGTGACCGTCAAGTCACTAGAGGCGAGCAGGTTAAAACCAGAGATGGTGACTGATATACCGACGTTCCCCAGTGAAGGGCTGAGAGAGATCGTTGGCATCGTTGCCAGGGCGTGTGCCAGCTGGTCTGCGATCGGAGAACCCCAGCCTGTCACTGGGTCCCAACCTGGTCCGGCCGAGTAGTTGCCATAGTAGTAGTCATTGGAGCCTGTGACAACGTCATGGAACACTGAGGAATAGGAAGTCCCCGAGCCGAGCGTGTAGATTAGAGGGTCGATGTTGCCCACGCTGCTCCAGCCCGCGAATTGGAAGGCGACAGCGAGGAAACCGGCCCAGAGGGGTGATGACAGACTCGTACCGGCGACCCCTTCCCAACCCTCATATGTCGAGTACACCCAGAAGTATGGATAAAGCCCCAGGGCAGATACATCAGGCACGCCTCTGCCTGGGAGACTTCCGAGTGCGGCTGTCTGCCAGACAGGCTCGGAGAAGTAGCCACTGTACCCTCCACCACTTATGACAGCCCCTTCCTCGCTGCCGTACCCAGTGCAGGTTACGCCCGTGCAGCCTGTGAGATTGAGATTTGTCCCCCCAACTGACAGGACATTCGGGTCAGAAGCCGGGAATTCGGTTCCGAAACCATACAGTCCGGACCCTCTATCTCCTGAGGCGAAGAGAATTGTCAGCCCCTGAGCTGTGTCTACCATGAGCCGAGAATCAGTAGAGTTCAAGTAAGACGATGACAACCAAGTGTCCGGGTAAGGAATGCCCCAGCTGTCGGTAACAACGCTCGCGATGTGGTTGGTGGCGACATAGTCTATCGCGTTTACGGGATCGACCTGATCGTAGAGCAATGTGATTCCTGCACCCGGCGCCATACTGTGCACGGCCTCGATGTCCAAGGCTGTCTCAATTCCCCATCCAGGGTCGTAGTAAGTAGGTGTGCCGTCAGGATAGAGGAGGTTCAGCGTGACAGACGGCAAGCCATACTGAGCATCAAACGTGTTAATGGCCCCCTGGGGGTCGGGGTCTCCCGGCATGTCGACCACGGCGACGGTCACTCCGGAGCCATTGAACCCGGCCGTATAGAGCCCGGTCACATTGTACCCAACCTGAACTCCCTGCGGACAGTCTGGGCTCCCACCGTACCCACACGGCGTTTCCGCCGGTTTCGCAACCGTGTAGTTGTCCAACCCCACGACCCCCACGGTCATGGCGGCGAAGTTGAGGGGGAGAATTGGGTCTGACGTAGCCGCAAAGAAGCGTCTGGAGTTCTGCTCGAACATGTTGAGTTTCACGCCAAAGACACTCTCAACTGCGCTCGCAGTTCCGGCAAAACGGATTACGAGAGGCGAAGGCCCCTCAGAAACAGTGAACCCTTCATGTCTGAGGAACGCTGCGACCGACGCCTTGTCCCCGGGCGAAGGGATGTACGGGGCCAGCGTTCTCGCGTTCAGGAAGTGGTGGTAGTTGGGAGAGCCGGGGATCTCTATGGAGGCCAGGCAGGCGCTGAACTGCCGAGGATTCCTGATCGAGAACACCAGCTCCAAATTGATTGTCATCGAGGACGGGAGGAGTCCGACCATGAGCGCCGTACCGCCCGCCACAGAAGGAAGGACAGTGCCGGGTATCGATTCGTTCGTTTCACTGGCTTGGATTTGGGCGGTTGAAATGGCATTTGGAGATGGAAGACACGGCGGGGCAGGATCTCCGGCATTACTCGCAGTGGGCCCAGTCTGTGATGTTGTTCTCACGCTGCCGTCGCTCTGGACTCCAGAACGTAGAGCCAGAGAGGCAGATTCCAGTGGACTCAGAAAGAGAAGCAGAGCGATAAGCACAAGTATTGTATGGAATTTCGTGGGCCGAGGCGATTGCCCCGCAACACGCGATCCCATTGCGTATAGTGTTTGTGAGTTGTCTTATAATGTCTCCCAATGTCTTCTAATGTATACTGTCGGCGCTCCGGTGGCTTTGGCGCGCGCGCCCTGTGGGATTCGGACCTTACAACCAGTCGCGTAAACAGCAGGAATCTAGCTAATCTAGACAAACAAAGGCTATTCTGGGCTTATCTTGAGCGGGCACAGACCACTAACTCAGCTTCGTCTTGGATCAGTTTGCGTTGCAGTCGCCAGGGAAGCCTGACCTGGGTTTCGAGTTACTTCACAAATTTGCCGAAGAGCCGCTTGAGGAATCCACCGTTCTTCTCGCGCACAGGCTCGGGCTGGTCTTCGCTCTTGTTCGGAGCTTGAGACGCAGCTGGAGGATGCGCCGTCTCTTCTTTCACCTCAGGAACGGCATCCACGATGGTTGCCACACCTCGGTCGGGCTCGACTCTCGACACTGCCGCGGTCTCTCGAATCTCTGGAATCTCAGAGATCTCTGATATCTCTCGGGTCCCCGGGGCTTTCCCGGCATCCTGCCCAGGCTTACTCGCCAGCACCGGGTCATCCCCTTCGGCCCTTCTCTGAAAGAAGACGTCGTTGTACGATCTGGGCGACGGAGTCACCTCACCGGTCGATTCGGACCGCATTCCGGGCTGACACATGGCTAGTTGCCCCTCGGAATCGGGAGGGAGAGGCGCCGAGGCTGTGGCTTCGGCTGCTGCGGCGGCTCTGGCGGTCCCCTTCCTCGCCCTGCTGAGCGGATCGTCGCCTAGGCGTCTGGGCAATTCAGGATCTCCTTCACGAGCTCTTGGTAGGCTCTCGCGCCGCTGCAATCCGAGTCGTACTCGAAGATCGACTTGTGGTGGCTCGGTGCCTCAGCGAGCCTGACGTTCACCGGAATCACGGTTGAAAAGACCCTTCCGCCGAACTCGCTTCTCACCTTCGCCTCGACCTCCCTCGAGATCAGTGTCCTCCGGTCGTACATCGTGAGGACCACCCCGAATATCTTCAGGCCTGGATTGATGTCTTCGCTCACTCTCTGAATCGTCTCCTGGAGCTGGACGACGCCGTCCATCGCGAAATAGTGCGTCTGGACCGGAACGATCACCCCGGTGGCAGCGGTGAGGCTGTTCACGGTCAGCAGGCCCAGCGAAGGAGGGGTGTCGATGAGAACAAAGTCGTAATGATGCATGCCCTCAGCCAGGACCTTCAGTTTCCTCCTCAACTTGAACTGCATGTTGATGTCGTTGGCGAGCCTGATCTGGCAGGAGCTCAGGTCCGGATGGGACGGGACGACGTCGAGCCCTGCCCTGCAGCCCTCTATCACCGCGTCATCGAGTGTCACAGAATCGTCCAGAAGCAGGTCCGCGGTCGTCGTCCTCGCTGCGCGGGCATCCGGCGCAAGAAGATAATCTGTCGCGTTTGCCTGAGGGTCCATGTCGATGAGAAGCACCCTCTTTCCAACAGACGCCAGCTGGCACGAGACGTTCACTGTGAGGTCCGTCTTCCCCACGCCGCCCTTCTGATTTGCGACCGCGAGGACCCGGGTGGTCGCTCCCCTGCTGGCGAGCAGAGTCTTCGACGCCGACGCGGAAGCGCTACTCATGGTTCCCGATGACCTCCTCTCTTCCCATCATGGAACACTCCCGATAATAGCGCTGAGGTGTTTTCAATTACATCTGGAGGCCAACACATCTTAACCTGAGCACGGCCGGCGGTGCTCGATCCGGAAGTCACCCGCTGCGAACTTCCAGCGATTGCCATCGAGCCAAACGGCGTCTCTAGGTGATGTTCTTGCGACCCCAACCACATCTACGTTCTCTGGGGAATACGAATGAACAGCGTGTCCTAACAAGTGTGCGCACGGGGGCCAGCCCTGGCTCTACATCAGCAGACCGTAGAGGGGCCAGTAGTAGCTTGGGCAGACGTTGCTACTCTGATCGAACTTCATTCAGTCGTGCCACCGAGATTCGCCTCGCGTAGTTGGTTGGTAGCCCGGCCTGGATTCGGGGCACCCGTTTCGATTGTCTCAACCGCGCGCTAGAGAACGGATGAGCCGAGAGAGAAAAGGCCAGCTTGAGCGTCATGATGAGTTCGTCGTTGCTCGGGCAGCATTGAAGAGTTTGTATTTGTCAGAGAGCACAATATCGACCCCGATTTCGCAGACTCTTTGGTAATCTTTCCTTGTATTGACAGTCCATACAGCGACCTGCAACCCGCCCTTGTGCACCGCGTTGATCAAGTCTCCGTCGACAAACGTGTGATGAATCGAAATACCATCGGCGTCGGCAGATTTGATTAACGAGACTGGATCGACGGGACGATAGGTCACATTGCCAAGAAATGTAGCAATCTCTGGCGCAATCTTCTTCAGCTGCTTTAGGGAATCGTAGTATCCGGAGGATGCGAATAGCGGGCACCTAATGTCATGTTTCTTTAGCAAGTCAACGACTTTCGTTTCAATGTTTCTATCTTTGATGTCAATCCAGAAGTGAAAGGATCTCCCGAAGGCGTTGAAGTAGTCCTCCGCCTTGATTGGTTTCCCCAAGTCTCTCCTATCATAGAAGAGCTTCACAACGAAGGCACCCATAGGCGTGCCCCAGAAACCATTCATACCCACCATCGGTCCGTGATCGACAACGAGGTTCCCGCCGACCTCTCTGAGATCAACTTCTACGAAGTCCACCATGAACTTCCTCGCTCTCTTGGCGATTCCAGGTCTGTTCACCCCGTGTGCCACAAATAGAGGGTCCCTCCGGTCGCCCTCGCTGTTATCTTCGAAACTCATGCGAATTCACTTCGGTCACGAAGCAGTTCTCTGTTATGCCCGGGTTCACAGTAGCAGGCATTTAGGTCATCGCAACAACGACATGGCCATCGCGGCGCTCGAGTCAGGGGGCGGCGTCCTTCGGGAACTCTGAGAGGTGGCCTCAGAGCCTGTATCCTGCTAGTGCAACCAGTAACGCCAAAGGTCCCGCTGTGAAAACGAGAATCAAGAGGGTTGTTGAATAGGAGATATTCAGCAGAAGGTCAATCATAACGAATGAAAATAGGAACGCGAGGAGCAGAAGCGCGCGCGGGCACACTGACCACGCGGAGGGGGTCCACCCTGACGCAAAAGTGAATCCTGTCGAAGGCGTAGGCCACAGGTTCGGACGTTCCCATACCCCGACAGGAACCTTTCGACCGCCTTGCTGGGTCCCATCTCCGCCAGGAACCCGTCGAGGGCGTTTTGGGTCTTCTTTTCGGCCATCATTCGTTCACTAAAAGCCAGATTTTGTTTAACCATTGCCCATATGGAAGATTAAATACCGTTGACAGTCGTGCTGACGAGTAAGACCGTGCAGGAAGGCGTTTCATCGATCCTGGAATCTCTCAGGAACTCCGACTTGGATGGCGCGAAAAGGAAGCTCGACGCTCTCTTGCCCGATGTCAAGAGCGAAAGAGAAAGGGGCAGACTGTTGGCAGCTGCCGGAATCTATGCCAGCATGTTGAAGGGCAGGGAGGGGACGCTCCAGTCGTGGGATCAAGACAGGATAATCAGGGCCGCGAAGTCCGTAGAATCGAGCCAGATGGCCGACGATTTCGACAGAGGGTACGCCGAGACCCTGCTGGACTACGCGAAGTTCATGCAGGGATCAGCGTAGAGAACAGAATCCAGGTAAATAAGAAAGTCAGAACGTAGCCTCCTATTCCGGTGCTGTAGATCTTCCCGAGGTTCTCACGCGCCAGCGCCTTGAACCATAGATACCTCGCCACGTAGTAGGATGCAAGGTAGAAGATGACCCCCACCAGCACCCCGCTGGTGTAGTCGGGTCCGAAGACTCGGAATGCCGTCAGCCCGCCAAGCACACCCAAGCCGATTCTCAACCAATACAACTTATCAAATGGCAGCTGGGCCGCAGCCTTTGTGGCAGAACTCTCAGGCTTCGAGGTCTTGGCGCTTGTCAAGGAAATTGGTTCGACGCTTCGAGGTACGTACGTTAATAACATTTACACGCTGGGGGACGCCCAACTGCTCCGTTTCAGGAGGCCAGGAGGCGAAGACGTGTGGTTGGTTGCCTCGCCCAGTTTAGGGGTCTGGATCTCGGAAGAGGTATCCGAGAGAGCCGAGACGACAGATTTCACTTCGAAACTGAGGGGGGAGCTGGAAAGGGCGCGCTTTGCCGGGGCATCCCAGGTTGACCTCGATCGGGTCTTTGAACTCACCTTCGGAGAAGGTGAGTCGACCAGGATATTGATAGTCGAGCTGATGCCTCCAGGGAACATCATCCTCGCCGACGGAAACAGAAGGATTCTACTGTTGAAGGAGGAGGTCAGGTCAGCGTCACGCAGACTCGTCAGAGGAGGAGTCTATTCCTCACCGGTTCAGAGGAGGCTGAGCCCTTCAAGTGTCGGACCGAAGGACGTGCTCGAGATGGCGAAGGCCGAGAAGACCGTCGGCAAGGCAATCGGGAAGCATGTGTCGCTGCCCAGAAAATACGTCGCCGAAGCCCTGGCGAGGCTCTTTCTCGACGAAGGGGCGGCCTCCTCGCAGCTCGAGGGGAGGGAGACAGAGGTCGTGGGCGTTCTCAGGGAGATGCTGGAAGAGGTGCAGGAGAGACCCCACCCTTGCGTCTGCGAGACGCAAGACGGAGACGAGATCTTCGTGGTCACCCCCAAGAGCCTGAAGGTGAAGAAGGAATCGCAGGCGGTCTCTGCCCTCTGCGATGAAATCCTCCTGCGTGGCGCGATCGAAAAGGCCGCTCCGACTGACGACCGAGAGGATAGGGAGCGCCGGGAACTCGAGGCGACCATATCGAACCTGAGGTCCGAGGAGGCGTCCCTGCTTCGCGAGGCATTGAGGCTCCGTTCTCTAGCTGCTGACGCAGCCCGCGCTACCTCGGCCGCCGATGCCAAGAAGATCGCACTCAACGGAGGACTGAAGCCGAGGGTTGATCCGTCCTCCCCAGCCGCGGCGGCCTCGCTCCTCTACGACGGGGCGAAGGAGGTGGAAGACAGAGTCGCGGACGTCAGGAAGACTGTGACCCGCCTCTCTAGGAGGATCCCCAAGGTCAAGGTCGAAGGTAGGCATGCGACCAAGAGGCTCGTGAGGACGAAACAGGAATGGTACGAGAAGTTCAGATGGTTCTTCACCAGTGAGGGAAGGCTCGCGCTCGGCGGAAGGGACGCCCATTCAAACGCGCTGCTTGTGAGGAGGCATCTCCAGGACGACGACGTGGTGTACCACGCAGACCTCTTCGGCTCCCCCTTCTTCGTGCTTAAGGGGGGGAAGGGGCAGACAGAAACAGAGGTCCGCGAAATGGCACAGGCCACCGTTGCCTTCAGCAGTGCCTGGAAGACGGGGCTGGGTTCTGCGGACGCGTACTGGGTCAGTAAGGAGCAGGTGAGCGCCGCCGCGCCGAGTGGAGAGTTCCTCCCCAGAGGCAGCTTCTTCATCAAGGGGAAGAAGAACTTCGTCCAGCACAACCTTGTGGAGCTGGCGGTAGGCATTGGGAGGGACGGGAGGGTCGTGTCCGGCCCCGAGAGCGCGGTCAGGAGGGTGGCTGCAGCCTACCTGGTGATCAGGCCCCAGAAGGAGAAGAGTTCGGAGACGGCAAAGAGGATCGCGAAAGACCTGGAGAGCCTCGCGGGGGGGAGCACATGGGCGAAGGTCTCCGTCGACTACGTCCTCAGGATGCTTCCTGCGGGCGGAGGGAAGGTTCTGCGGAAGTACTCCTCGCCGGCAGAATCCGCCGAACCCAGAAACGCGTAAAAGAGAACCAGAAGTCGGACTGCCCGCATGGCGGTTCCTGTCGTCAGGGAACTACTGATGCCGCCCTTGGCGTACGATGTGATGTACTGCCTCTTCCTCGTGAGCGGAGTGGTCATGCTCCATGGCCTCTATCGCCACCTGAAGACGTACGGAATTGGGCTGAGGGAGTTCTTCAGGCTGGTCCTCACCGACTTCGGCGCCAAGGTCAAGAGGTTTCTGAAGTTCGGCGTAGGGCAGCGGAAGGTCGTCAACGAGGAATCGGGGGGGATAATGCACGGCGCCCTCTTCTTCGGCTTCCTCATGCTCCTTGCATACACGACACTAGTCTTCGTCCAGGACGACTTTCTCAAGTTCGTCTTCGGCATCACCTACCTGCAGGGAGGATTCTACCTAGCCCTCGAGTTCCTAGGGGACGTCCTGGGCATCGCATTCGTGGTGGGGCTGCTGATTGCGGTCTACCGAAGATATGTGATGCGCCTTGATAGGCTTGAAACGAGGTGGGACGACAGGTTCGTCCTCGGGATGCTGATCTGGATAGGAGTCTCGGGGTTCCTCGTGGAAGCGCTCCGGTTCGTTTGCTCTGGCCAGGCTGGGGCGTGCGGTCCGAACGACATCCAGAACTTCTGGCCATGGGCGACCTTCGCGCCTGTGGGCGGGGCTCTCGGCAGGCTGTTCGGGATGACCGGGCTCCAGGCGGTGGGGGCTTGGCAGCTGTACCAGGGATTTTGGTGGCTGCACATGTCCTCCGTGATGTTCCTCATTGCCGCCGTCCCATACACCAAGCTGGTCCACGTCTTCACGTCCGGGGCAAACGTGGCGATGGCCCCGGTCAAGCCCATGGGGAGGCTCAGCACGCCTTTCAACCTGCAGAAGATGCTGGAAACCGGCCAGGTGGAGACCCCTTCTAACTTCAGGAAGACATCGGACTTCACCCCCCTGCAGCTACTCGCTCTGGACGCCTGCACGAACTGCGGGAGGTGTCAGGCAGCCTGTCCCGCCTACGCGAGCGGGCGCGATCTCTCCCCGAGGCTCGTGGTCCAGGACCTGTCTCGGGAGATGCGCCAGGGAGACGGAGGGGACGTTCTCTCGAAGGGCGTAATCAGGGAGGCCGAGCTGTGGGCCTGCACCATGTGCAACGCCTGCGTTGCAGAGTGCCCGGTGTTCATCGATCAGGTAGGATACATCACTGAGTTCCGCAGGACGCTCGTGAGCGAAAGCAAGCTGGACCCAAAGAAGAGGGCTTTCCTCGAGAACATCGGGCGCAACGGGAATCCCTTCGGACTCCCCGCGTCAGACAGGCAGACTTGGCTTGCCGACCTGGGCGTTCCGACTCTGGTACAGAAGCCCGGCGCGGAGTACCTCTACTGGGTCGGGTGCCAGTCAAGCTACGACCCCAGAGGGCGGGGCGTGGCGAAGGCGATGGTGAAGATCATGAAAGCGGCCAAGGTGGACTTCGCAGTCCTGGGAGGCGAGGAGGCGTGCACTGGGGAACCGGTTCGCAGGTTGGGCGAGGAGGGAAGGTTCCAGGAGCTAGTGATGCGCAACGTAGAGACTCTCAACAAGTACTCTGTGAAGAAGGTGATTGTCCACTGCGCCCACTGTTTCAACACGTTCAGAAACGAGTACCCGGAGTTCGGTGCTAATTTCGAGGTTATCCCCCACTCTCAGTTGATAGCCCAGCTGATAAGTGAAGGAAGGCTGAGGCCTGGCAGGTTCGAGGGAGAGGTGACGTATCACGACCCGTGCAACCTCGGCAGGATGAATGGCGTCTTCGACGCCCCGCGAAACGTCCTCGAGTCCCTTAAGGGGCTCGAACTGACGGAAATGAAGAGGTCGAAAATGGGGGGCTTCTGCTGTGGGGGAGGTGGAGCCAACATGTGGTACGAGGTGCCAGAGAAGAAGAAGGTGGGCGTGATACGCTTAGAGGAGGCAAGAGGGACAGGAGCTAAGACACTCGCCGTTGCGTGCCCCTTCTGCATTACGATGTTCGACGATGCCGCAAACGCGATTGGGACCGACGGGTTAAGGGTAAGGGACATAGCGGAGATGATCGCCGACTCGCTGGAAGCTCAGGCTGAGAACCCAGCCTGAGAAGCCATTGGGAGTGCAGGCTCGGCCAAGAATGGAGATCAGGCACTGGAACCCGCTGCCGTAGACTGTGCCAGATGAGCGCGGCCTAGCGGTGCCTCAAGGACAGCACCTTCCGCATGGCTGGCACCACCTGGTAGAGGTCGCCCACTATGCCGTAGTCTGCGGCTTGGAAAATCGGGGCGTCCTTGTCTGTGTTGATTGCGGCTATCAACTTGGAGTCCTTGATGCCTGCCACGTGCTGCAGCTGACCTGAGATTCCGACTGCGAGGTACAACTCTGGCTTCACGCTGACCCCCGTCAGACCGATGTGGCACTCCTCGGGGAGCCATCCCAGGTCTGAGGCGAGGGGCCTGGTGCAGCCGAGCGCACCCCCGAGGGCCTTGGCGAGCGCCCCCACCATCTCCAGGTCTTCCTTCTTCTTCACACCCCGCCCCGCCGAAACTATCACCTTGGCCGCCCGGAGGTCCACGGTGCCCGCCTCCTTCTTTGTCACGGTCAGTATCTTTGAACCTCTTGTGACCTCTCCTACGTCCTTCTCGAAGACCTCGCCGCCCGAACCGCTGAAAGCAGGGTAAGCACCCACTTTGATTGCGGCCACGCAAGGGAGGGGACTGCCCAGTTTCGTCAGGACCTTCCCAGCGTACTCACTGCGTTCGCCCACCAGCATCTCGCAGTCGGCGGAGACCCTGGAGAGGTCGGGGAGGCAACCGATACCCAACTTGACTGCCAGCCTGGAAGCCACCTCTCTCCCGTTTCTCGTAGCACCCACGAGTATGACGACAGGTTTCGTCTCTCTTGCTGCGAGGTAGAGCGCCCCTGCCGTCATTTCAGGGGACTCGTCCGTGAGGCCTGGCCCCTTGATGACGAGCTTAGCGCCCGGCGAGGAGACGGAGCTCCTCATCCTACCGACTTCAACGACCACGGCGTGGCCTGAGCACGCGACCGCGACCTCCTTCGCTGCAGACACGATTTCGTTCGCGACTGCAACGGATTCAGAAAAAGCCCAGACTTCGCTCATTTCGGTATCACTCCCTCGGATGCGAGCGCATCGATCAGCTTGGAGGCCGCCTCGTCCGGGGAGCCTTCAAAGACGACGCGTTTCCTGTTCATGGCTTGGGCAGTCATCGAGACTATCCGGACGGAGGCCTGAACGTCGCCGACGCCCAACTGCTGGAGGGTCAGCTCCTCGACAGGTTTCTTGGAAGCCTGCATTATCTGGATGAGAGTAGGATACCGAGGTTCGTTTATCTCGCTCACCACCGACACTACGGAAGGCAGGGAAGACTCAACCGATTCCAGACTCTCCTCGAGTGACCGCTCGGCTTTGACAGCCTGGGCTGCCACTTCGAGCCTCCTCACATACCCGATGTAAGGAATCCCTAGCCGCTCCGCGACCATGGGTGGGACGAGCCCGGTGTAAGTGTCCGACGAGCCCTCGGAGCAGATGACCAGATCGAATGGCCCGGTCTTGGCGATTGCGGCCGCGAGCAGCTCGGAGGTCCTTGAAGAGTCCAGAGCCCGGGGGTCTGCCAAGACATGAACGCCCTTGTCCGCCCCCATAGCGAGTGCCTCCTTCAAGGACTTCCTTGCCTCAGCCTTTCCGACGGTTATCGCAACGACCTCTCCGCCGAGCGCGGTCCTGAGGCGCAGAGCCTCCTCGACCGCGTTCTTGTCGAAGGTCCCCATCCTCGCCGCAGCGCCCTCGAGCTGAGGCTTGCCGCCGGAGTCGATCTTGAGCTCGCTCTCGTCGACCGCATGCTTCACGCATACAGCGAACCTCATAGCGCCCTCGCCAGTTCCCGACTTGCGATGAGGAGTCTCAGGACTTCGGATGTGCCCTCGCCTATAGTAAGGAGGCGTGCATCCCTCCAGTGCCTGTGGAGCTCGTCGGTCGTATATCCGTACCCACCGTATACTTGGATAGCTGTATCGCAGACCCTGAGCGACATTTCAGTCGCGAAGACCTTTGCCTGTGCGGCTTCTGAAGAGTAGTCCACCCCCAATTCCTTTAGACGAGATGCGTAGAAGTAGAGGAGCCTCCCGGCGTTTATGCCGGTCTTCATGTCGGCGATCTTCTCTCTGGTCAGCTGGAACTCAGAGATCGGCCGACCAAAGGCGTTCCTCTGTTTGCTGTAACCCAGCGCCTTCTCGTACGCGAGCCTAGATATCCCAACGTTGAGGGCGGCCACGATTATCCTAGCTCCATGCAGAATCTGAGTCGCGTAGTCAATCCCGTGCCCTTCGACCCCAACGAGGTTCTCCCTGGGGACGTGGCAGTCCTCGAAAGTGACTTCCGAGGTCCTAGAGCCCCTCATCCCAAGCTTCTTCATGTCTCCTCCGAACTTCATCCCTGGGTTCGGGGCTTCCACGAGGAAGCAGGACGGCCCCTTCTCCGTGCGGGCGAACGCCATGTAGAGGTCGGCCTCTCCCGCGTTTGTGATGAACGTCTTCGAGCCGTTGATGACGTACTCGTCCTTCAGGAGCTTCGCCGTCGTCCTGACGTTCCTTGCGTCCGAACCTGAAGCAGGCTCGGTCAGGCTGAACGACGCGAGATTCTTACCGGATGTGAGAAAAGGGAGGTGTCTGGACTTCTGCTCATCGCTGCCGAACCTGAAGATGCCTTCCGCGACCGCGTTGTGGATCTCCACACTCAGCGCAATCGACGCGTCGGCAGCACCGAGGAGTTCTATGGCGTTTGCATAGACCAAGAAAGGGAGACCGAGCCCGCCGTATTCCGGCGGGAATGGAATCTGGCAGATTCCGTTCTCGAGCAGGCGCCTTCGAGACGGCCCAATCGGTTCCTGGCCGGCGTCGAACTTTGGAGAAAGTGGCATGATCTCCTTCTCCATGAACCCGCCCAGCGAAGTCAGAATCTCCGAGTATTCATTGTGATTCGACGGATAGAAGGTCTCCAGCAGGACCTTGTGCTCGGCGCTGAACAAGGGCAAGGCGAGAGCCATCTCTGCGCCCCCTGTGAGACGCATTTAACGGTTCTCGTGAGGCATCAAGCCTGAACCGCTGGGAGACTGACAGTCGCAAGGTTGAATCTGGTGGATTGCCTGACCGACTGCGCTTACGGACTTTCACACGAGGACCTGGACGCAAAGGTCGTCTCAGAGACAAAGAAGTGAGTCGTGGGCGCGCTGTAAAGCGCATTTGGCGCTTTCGACGATAGCCTAGTGCGGATTTCGCGCAGGGTGGCATCCTCCACCTCCTCTAGCGGGATTTGCACCCTTCTTGGCACGAAAAGGAAGACGTCGCCTCAGTAGCGACCCTCGTCAACGGGTTGATGATTATGTTCTTCGATCTCAATGACACCTACTTCTCGAAGCAGCTGCCCGTGCCGTCGCTCTAACTGATGCCGGCCTGCATCCGGCGACGTTCAACCCTTTGCGAGTCGTGACGACGTCCTGGGCCGACCTCCTCTGGGGTCTGACTCACCACTGTGGTGAGGATCTCTCTGCCAACCTTGTCAGTCATCTCGTCTGGGGCCTCACAATCTTCGTGATCCGTCCGATACGCCAGGCCAAGCAAACGAATAATATCGCCTCTCTGGGGGAGCAACGCCGTGACAGACAGGATCGGCATCATAGGCGTCGGCTATGAGGGTTTCCGGCCGGCGATTACAGACCTGTCGACGAGAGAACTGATGTACCAAGCTGCCTCGAAGGCCTATGGGGATGCCGAGATAGACCCGAGGACGGAGATTGGCTCGTTCATCTGCTGTACAGAGGATCTTTGGGAAGGTTGGAGCATTGCAGACGAGATGGTCCCCGATCAGGTGGGAGGGGCGAGGAGGCCTCTCTGCACTGTCCCGGCCGACGGGATAATCGGCATCGGGCATGCAGTGATGCATATCCGATCAGGGGTCGCAGAAGTCGTTTCGGTCGAGGCCCACAGTAAGGTGGCGGATGTCCTCGACAAGGCGCGCGTGGAGAACATGGCGCTCGACCCTCAATTCCACAGAGTCACAGGCGCCAACGGGGAAGTTCTCGCGGGCCTCGAGATGAGCGCCTTCATGAAGAACGTTGGCCTGGGAAGAGACGACGTGAGCTTGGCCGTGAAGACCGAGAAGGAGAAGGCGATGATGAACACCAGGGCAAGCTACGGAGCCAGGCTGGAGCTTTCTGAAATCGGGGAGGCTGAAGTAATTGCGGCGCCGCTGAGGAGGTACGACAGGTCAGATTACGCGGAGGCAGGAATAGTCCTGGTGCTCGCTTCTGAGCGCTGGATAAGGAGGAACAAGAAGGAGGCCGTATTCATCGACGGGCTGGCCTGGCGCTCGTCGACGCCCTGGTTTGAGGGGGGCGGAGTGGAGTCTGCGAAGTACGCGAAGGATTCGTTCGAATCGGTGAGGAAGCAGACCGGATTCAGGGGCGTCGACGCGTTCGACATCCTCGAGGTGGACGACACATACTCCTACAAGCTAGTGCAGCACCTGATGTCTCTCGGCATCAGCAAGTTGTCTGCCATGAAGATGCTAGAGGAGAAGACCCGCAGGCTTAACCCCAGCGGAGGGTCCTTGGGCACAGGGTACCTGATTGAGGCGAACGGCTCGCACAAAGTGCTCGAATGCGTCCTGCAGATGAGAGGACAAGCGGGCGGCAACCAAGTCAAGAGGGCGGAGAAGGCGCTGGCCGTGTCTTGGCGCGGGAACCCCTCGGCAACAGGAGCAACGGTCGCGTTGTCGATGGTGAACTGACACAATGAAAAGAGTAGCAGTCATCGGGGCCGGGATGACGAAGTTCAGACGGAGGATGCTGGAGACGGGGAGGGAGCTCTCTTTCGAAGCGAGCAGGATGGCCCTCGATTCGGCTGGGATGGAAATCAAGGATGTAGAGTCCGTCGTCCTGGGCACGGCCCCAGACGCCTTCGACGGGATTCACATGAAGGGAGAGTACCTCATGGACGGGGCCGGAGGGACGAACAGGCCGTACAGCAGGGTGTACGTGGGCGGCGGGACCGGGGTCTTCGCGCCAGTGGCTGGCTGGTGGCACGTTGCATCAGGGCTCTTTGACACCTGCCTTGTCGTCGCAGAAGAGAAGATGTCCCCGCTCCATCCTCACCCTCAGTACGCGTTCTGGAGCATCTTCGACCACACCCTTGAGAGGCCCCTTGGAGTGACGCTTCTGTGGATCTTCGCGCTCGAGATGAGGCGCTACATGGCGGTCCATAAGGTCAGCGAGGAGGACATTGCGCTCGTATCCGTGAAGAACAAGGGCAACGCGATGGACCACCCTTGTGCCCAGTTACCTGCCAGAATCACGGTCGACGACGTGATGAAGAGCGAGCCAATCTGCCTGCCCGTGAAGAGGCTCGATGTCTCGCCCACATCGGACGGAGCTGCGGCGCTCATGCTCGTCTCAGAGGATGTTGCGCGGAAATACACCGACGACCCCGTCTGGATCGACGGGGTCGGATGGAACGTCGACTCCCAGTACTGGACGAACAGGGACCTGTACTACCCACGCTATGTGGAGGCTGCGGCTAGGATGGCGTACAAGATGGCCAAGATAGACAACCCGAAAAAGCAGATCGACTTCGCAGAAGTCTACGACCCCTTTGACTACAAGGAGCTTCATCACATGGAAGGGGTCCTTCTCGCAGACAAAGGCGAGGCGCCCAAGCTCACTCGGGAGGGCGTCACTCAGAGGGACGGCGACCTTCCAATCAACCCTTCGGGAGGGCTCCTCGGCGTCGGAAACCCAATCGCGGCCTCGGGAACGATGAAGACCTGCGAGCTCTTCTGGCAGCTCAGGGGCGAGGCAGGGAAGAGACAGGTGAAGAAGGAGGTCAACAGGGGACTTGCCCAAGCCTGGGGCGACCTGCTGCAGGTCGGTACCGTAATCACAATGAAAAGGTAGCCGACCAATGGCTTCTCAGGAGCACCCCACCCCGCTTTGGGAGCCCGATGAGGAGTGGAAAAGCCGAGCCAACATCACACGCTTCGTGGATTCGTACTTCGAAGGCAAGTCCACCCGGGAGGCCGCGTACGAAGAGGTCTGGAGATGGTCGGTGGAGAACCTTGGCCCGTTCTGGGAGGCAGTCTGGGATTCTGGCGGTGTCCTGTCGGGCTCGGAGTACACCGGCGTGCTGCTCGACAGCCGGATGCCAGGAGCGAAATGGTTTGAAGGGGCAACGCTAAACTACGCCGAGCACGCGCTTAGGACCAACATCTCTGCCGGGCCCGCGATCGTCCACCTCGATGAATCGGAAGAAAGGCGGGAGATCAGCTGGGTCGAGCTCAGGAGGCAGGTGGCATCGGCAGCGGCGGCTCTTGGCCGGCTCGGCGTCAAGAAGGGCGACAGGGTGGCAGCATACATCTCCAACGTACCCGAAAGCGTCGTGTCGATGTTGGCCGCCGCGAGCCTCGGTGCCGTGTGGTCGAGCTGCTCACCCGACTTCGGGGCGCCCAGCGTGAAAGACAGGTTCAAGCAGATCCAGCCCAAGGTGCTAGTGGCTTCAACCAGCTACAAATACGGAGGGAAGAGCTTCGACAGGACGGAGTCGGTCAAAGACATCGTCGAGTCACTCCCCACGCTTGAGGCGACAGTGCTGGCCTCTGGCTCCGAGAGGCCCGAGGGTTTGAGGAGGACTGTGGATTGGGACGAGATGGTCAGGGGGAAGGAGCGGCTGGAGTTCGAACGGGTACCATTCGGCCACCCCCTCTGGATCCTCTACTCGTCGGGGACCACGGGACTACCAAAGCCAATCGTGCACGGGCACGGCGGGATCCTTCTGGAGCACTTGAAGGTCCTCTCTCTCCACAACGATCTGAAACCTGGCGACCGATTTTTCTGGTTCACGACTACGGGCTGGATGATGTGGAACTACCTCGTGGGGGGGCTTCTGCTGGGCACCACGATAGTCCTCTATGACGGCAACCCCTCGTACCCGGACGCCAACTCGCTCTGGACGCTCGCGGAGAAGAGCGGCGTAACCTTCCTCGGCACGAGCGCAGCCCACCTCGGGGCCTGTATGAAGGCTGGAATCGAGCCCCGCACCACCCACAGGCTCGAGGCGCTCAGGGGAGTCGGGTCCACCGGGTCCCCCCTGTCTCCAGAGGCATCCAGGTGGACGTACTCGTGCGTCAAGCAGGACCTCTGGCTCGCCTCGATAAGCGGCGGGACCGACGTCTGTACGGCGTTCGTGGGTGGGTGCCCCGTCCTCCCTGTGTATGCCGGCGAGATCCAATGCAGGTGCCTCGGAGCAGACGTGCAGGCGTTCAGCGAAAACGGGAAGCCCGTCACAGGGGAGGTGGGCGAGCTTGTAATCACCAAGCCGATGCCCAGCATGCCTCTGTACCTGTGGGGGGATTCAGACGGGAGCAGGTACCGCGAGAGCTACTTCGAAGTCTTCCCTGGGGTCTGGAGGCATGGCGACTGGATCGAGCTGACAGACCGGGGGACCTGCATCATCTACGGGCGCTCCGACGCGACAATCAAGAGGATGGGGGTCCGAATCGGGACGAGCGAGATCTATCGGGCCGTCGAGACGATGCCAGAGGTTGCTGACTGCGTGGCCATCGACCTCGAGAGTCCTGGGGGGTCTCCCCGGTTGCTGCTCTTTGTGGTGACCTCGGGAGGAAAGGAGCTGGACCAGGACCTGATCTCAAAGATCAGGACGAAGGTGAGGACCGACCTCTCCCCGAGATACGCGCCCGACGAGGTAATTCAGGTCCCTTCCGTCCCCAAGACCCTGAACGGAAAGAAACTCGAAGTACCGATAAAGAAGATATTCATGGGGGCCGACCCGGCGAAGTCAGTCAGTGCGGGCGCGCTTGCCGACCCAGCGTCGCTTCAGTACTACATCGAGCTCGCAAGACGAATGGGAGTGTTTAGGAAAGTTTGAAATGTGATTGCCCGGGAGGACTGAAGCGCAGATGAGCTCGAAGATCGAAACCTACCCGGGGACTGCGATAGACATCAAGGAACTCGAAGCTGGCAAGTTCCTGATTACGCACTTCGAAACGGTGCTCAGATACTCCTGGACCTCCGGCGTGGCGATCAGCCGGTTCCTAGATGGGCTGAAGGAAGGGGAGCTCTGGGCGCGGAAGTGCAACAAGTGTGGCCGGACGCTGATACCGCCGCGGGCTTACTGCGAGGAGGACTTCGTGCCCACTGACGAATGGGTCAGGGTAAGGGACACGGGGACGGTGAACACATTTTCGATAAGTTACGTCAACAATGACGCGAGCAGAAGAAAGAAGCCGATACTGATCTCGGTGGTCGACATCGACGGAGCGTCCCCCGGCATGGGCATACTCCACCTTCTGGGCGAAGTGGAACCTAGGAAGATCGAGGTCGGGATGAAGGTGGAAGCGGTTTGGAAGCCGAAGTCGCAGAGAACTGGGGCCATAACCGACATCAAGTACTTCAGGCCGAGGCGATGACAATGTCACTGAAAGATAGGATCACAAGCGTCGAAAAGCTGAGGTCCTGGACCGACCAGATCCCCCTCCACTACGAGTACACAGCAGGGGTGGCAGGGGAGAAGTTCCTTCGAGGTCTCCGAGAGGGCAGAATCCTCGCTTCCGAATGCACGAGTTGCGGGAAGAAGTACATTCCACCAAAGGTCTATTGCGTCGAGTGTTACCGCGAGATCAGGCGCTTCAAGCAGGCTGGCCCCGGAGGAGTGGTCGCTGCTCTGGCTGAGAGCAGGGTCGGGTTCGAGGGGGACCGGCTCGCGAAGCCAAGGACCTTCGCGTTCATCGTCTTCAAGGGGGTCACAGGAGGCCTGATTCACTTCGCTACAGGGACCGGACTGGAGATCGGGTCCAAGGTCGTCCCGAAGTTCAGGGCGCCTGCGAAACGCCAGGGAACGATCCTTGACATCGAAGGGTTCGTGAAGGCCTAGCTCAGGGCTTGACCGAAGTCAGCCATTTCGAGTAGCGTTTGACCTTCCCGTGGACCGTTCCTTCATACAGTTTCCGAATCCTCTCAGTCATCGGGAAGGCGCTGTTCCCGATCTTCCGGCCGTCGACTTCCCGAACCTTGGCAACCCCGACGGCAGTTCCTGTGAAGAAGAGCTCGTCTGCCGTATAGAGTTCCTCTCTCGTCATGTCGTTCCTGTAGAAGTTCACCTTCAGGTCGCGGGCAAACTGTATGACCGTGTCCCTAGTTATTCCTCTCAGTATGCCCGAACTCGCGGGAGGGGTGCTGAGGACCTCGTCCTTGACCCGGAAGATGTTCTCCCCCGGCCCCTCGGCGACCATCCCGTTGCTGTTCAACATTATCGCCTCGTCGTACCCCGCTTTCATCGCCTCCATCTTCGCGAGACCAGAGTTGGCGTAGTTGGCCGAACACTTGGCCTGTATGGGGAGGGCTCGCGGGTCGACCCTGATCCAGCTTGAAATGGCCGCACGAACGCCTTTGTCGACGGCGTCCTTGCCCAAGTACGGACCCCACTCCCATGAAGCGATCGCGACGGATATCTTGCTCGTCATCGGATTCAGCCCCATTTCGCCGTAGGCCGAGTACGCGATTGGTCTGATGTATGACTCTGGGATGCCGTTCTTCCTGGTCAGCTCGACGCAAGCGTCGCTCAACTCCTTTACAGAATAGTCAATCTTCATCATGTAAATCTTCGCGCTGTTGAAGAACCGCTCCATGTGCTCTCGGAGCCTGAAGATTGCAGGACCTTCTGGAGTGGAGAAGCACCGTATCCCTTCGAAGACCGCGTAGCCGTAGTGCAGGCCGTGTGTCAGGACATGTATCTTCGCATCATCCCAGTCGACGAACCTACCGTTCATCCAGATCTTGTTTAGGGGCTTCATGATCAGCAAGTCGCCCCCAAAACTCTAGCTATTTAGGGATACAGCTTCTCTATCAAACGTTCCGTTTATTATCGACGTGTGACGACCCCAGCCAGAATGAGGAAACCAGTAATCATCTCCGCATGCAGGACCGCCACCGGGAAGTTCGGGAAGAGCCTGGTTGGAGTCAGCGCTCCCAAGTTAGGTTCAATCGCTGTCAGGGAGGCCCTCCGCAGGGCAAATGTCTCCCCCTCCGAAGTCGAGGAAGTGATAATGGGCAACGTCATCTCCGCCGGACTCGGCCAGAACCCAGCCAGGCAGGCAGCGATAGGTGGAGGGGTCCCCTTCGGCGTCGGGGCTGTGACAATCAACAAGGTGTGCGGTTCCGGGCTGAAGGCGGTCATGCTGGCCGCCCAGGCAATCAAGGCGGGAGACGGGGACCTGATCGTTGCTGGCGGGATGGAGAGCATGAGCAACGCACCTCACATCCTCCGAGGCGAGCGCTGGGGAGTGAGGCTCGGTGACGCAAGGGTTCTCGACGCGATGATTCTTGACGGCCTCTGGGAGGTGTACCACGATTACCACATGGGGATGACCGGTGAGAACGTCGCTAAGCGGTATGGAATCACGAGGAAGGAGGCTGACGAGTTCGCATACGAAAGCCAGATGAAGGCAGCGAGGGCGCTAAAGGCCAGGCTCTTCGACGAGGAGATCGTAAAGGTCAGCATCCAGAGAGAGGACGGCGAAGTCATCGAGTTCGACAACGACGAGTGCGTTAGGACGGACACGACGGTGGAGAAGCTCGGAAAGCTGAAGCCTGTCTTCAAGGAGGGAGGCGTTTGCACTGCAGGCAACTCATCCCAGCTGAGCGACGGAGCCTCGGCTGTCGTCGTGGCCTCGGAGGAGGCTGTGGATAGGCTGGGGCTGGCGCCGTTGGCAGGAATCGTGGCCTACGGGACAGGCGGGGTCGAGCCGGCTCGGGTGATGGAGGCGCCCATCCCCACGACCAGGGCTCTGCTGAGGAAGGCTGGGATGACCGTCGCAGACATCGACCTGTTCGAGCACAATGAGGCATACTCTACAGCATCAATCGCCGTCAGGAGGGAACTCGGAATCCCAGACGCGAAGTTCAACGTCAACGGCGGGGCAGTAGCGCTGGGTCACCCCCTAGGCTGCAGCGGCGCCAGGATACTCACTACCCTCATCTACAACCTTAGGAGGAGCCAGAAGAAGATAGGCCTGGCGACCGCCTGCCTCGGCGGAGGCAACGCCGTTTCGATTATTATCCAGATGTAGGCTCTCTAAGCCTCCTGCGGAGGAACTTACCCATCAGGGCCTTAGGAAGTTCAGGGTCTGTCAGTTTGCATGAGCCTGCCCGTCTTTTGAGCAGGAGGATGTTCCATAGGCCTATCTGAGCTGCGAAACGCGCGTGACTTTTCGGGCCTAGACTTAAGTATCGTCGCGTGCTGTTAGAGAATTGACGACGATGTCAGGCCAACCCGAGCGATTCTTGATACTCTGCGTCGACAGGGACGACGACCTCGGAGCTAAAACAGGGCTCCAGACCCCTGTCGTGGGAAGAGATGCGGCCCTCGCAGCAGCGATGAAGCTTGTGCTGGTAGACCCCGAAGAGGCCGACGCCAACACGATCTTCGCGGCCATCAAGAAACACGATGAGTTGGCGGCCAAGGGCACAGCGTGTGAGGTGGCGATAGTCTGCGGTGACGCCAACAGAGGCTTCGAGGCCGACAGAAGGATTGGGAGAGAGATTCAGAGTGTCTTAAAGGGTTCAGAGTACACTGGAATCGTCCTAGTCTCGGACGGAGGGGAAGACGAGCAGGTGATTCCGATCATCCAGAGCTTTAAGCCAATCGTCTCGGTTCAGAGGGTGACAGTCAAGCACAGCCAGAGAGTCGAAGAGACCTATCAGATCCTCGGGCGATATCTGAGGATGCTCATCTTCGACCCCCACTACTCGAGGTGGAGCCTTGGGGTGCCGGGTCTGATCTTCATCCTCGCGGGGATTCTGATAGCGTCGAGTCACGTCTTCGAGGCGGAACTCGCCACTCTGCTGATACTCGGGGGGGCGTTCTTCATCAGAGGGTTCAGCATAGACAGGACGGTCGCTTTGATGCTGCATCGGGGGCCCACGGGGTACATGAGGCTCTTCTCCATGGCAGCCAGCGTCCTCGTCGTCGTCGCCGGCGTCTTCACCGGGTACAGCTCGATGGTCAGCCATGTGTGCTCGACGGCCAGCGGCGCGCCCTCCTGCGCTCAGCAGAGCGCAGGGTACCTAATCAGCGGGAGCCTAAACCTCGTATGGGTGGGAATCGCGATTTACGCGACCGGGGCGCTCCTTTCTCACGTGGCCAGGGAGAGCATCAGCTGGAGGCGGAATGGTTTCGTGCTGGTGATGCTGGCACTCTTCTACCTCCCTGTGTGGACCTTCTCGCAGTTCCTAATCGGGAATACCGCAGAATCGACCTTCCTGGTCTCCTACATACTTCTGGGCCTGGCAGCGATCTTCGCCCTTACGACCGCGATATACCCCAAGGTGAGGAGCAAGGGCTTCCGTGAAAGGGAATAGCCCATGCTGGACTCCGTACTCCGTGCACTCGGCGCCTACAGGCTCTACGAAGGGAGGCTCAAGGCCCAGATTGAAACCCAGATGGTCCCTTCGCACATCGGGATCATACTCGATGGAAACAGGAGGTGGGCGACGAGCCAAGGCCTCGCCGGCGGAATCGGGCACGAGGAGGGGGCCAACAGGGCGGAGGAGCTCCTAGACTGGTGCCACGAGCTGGGAATCAAGGCCGTCACGCTCTATGTGCTCTCGACCGAAAATCTCGACAGGACCCCCGAGGAGCTGGGAGAGCTCTTCGTCCTTCTCGAGGCCAGGCTCGCGGGGCTCCTTTCAGACGAGAGGATCATCAGATACAAGGTCAGGGTGAGGGCCATCGGGCAGCTCAACCTTCTCCCGAAGTCGATTCGTGACCTGCTATCGGCGATAGAGTCGAAGACTGCAGAGTTCGAAGACCACTACCTCAACATCGCGGTTGCGTACGGGGGGAGGGCAGAGATTACGGACATGGTGAGGGCTGTGGCGCAGGAAGTGAAAGCGGGCAAGCTCGCGCCGGAGGGGATAACCGAAGAGACAATCGGGAGGAGGCTCTACACATCATACCTCCCGAACCAGGAACCCGAACTGATAGTCCGGACCTCGGGCGAGGAGAGGATGAGCGGATTCCTGCTCTGGCAGGGTGCCTATTCAGAACTCGTTTTCATGGACGTTTTCTGGCCGGCCTTCCGCAAAATCGACCTGATGAGGGCAATCAGGACGTACCAGAGAAGGACCAGAAGACGCGGAAAATAGCAACAACCGTTATAACCGCTGAAACGAATAGGTCGGCCGACTTGAAGATAAGCCTGGGCACCCTCAAGGACCAGGGAGAGGAACTGGCAGCATTCCTTGAGCCCAGAGTGGGAGCTAAGCCGTCGGTCTCGGGCGACGCCCTAGAAGTGGACGACGGTTCGATCAGGGATGGAGTCAGACCAAGACATGTCAAGACATACATCAAGCGGTTCATGTACATGAAAGGGGTCAAGAAGAACTATCGCGTCTTCGTGTCCGGAAAGGAGCTCACAATCCAAGAGATAGAACTCGGCGAGGAGGAGGAAAAGGAGAAGAAGAAGGGCAGAGAGGAAGCCGCAAAGGCGCCGAGCAAGGAGGAGGGTCCCGAAGAGAAAGAAGAGCCTGCACCTGAGAAGGCGCCAGAGGAGCCGAAACCGGAGAAGGCCGCTCCGAAGAAGCCGCGTGCCAAGAAGAAGAAGACCGAGTCCGGAGACTAGCGGATTCGGGAGGCCTTAGCCTCCTTCGTCTTGATTCTGCGTTTTGTCCTGAGAATCAGCCTCAGGTAGTTCCTGGCCTCACGGAGCTCGCGAAGCGACCTTCTGTAATCGCCCAAGGTGAAACTCTCCGAGCCCTTCCTAAGATTCCTGAGAGTGAATTGGAGCGCTTGCCTCTCGTCCGGCACCGAATACTGCTTTACCTTCACGAACCTCCCAGGGTTCTCTTCGTCAATCTCGACCTTGATGAACACGACGCTCTTCTCGACGTCAAGGTAGGCTCGCCAGATCGAACGGACCTGCTCTTCCGTCGGATCGCCCGATATTTCTGCAATAAGGGCGACGATTCTGTCTTCTGCATCCTTCAGGTCTGCACGAGTCTCGTCACGCCAGCCGCTCACGCTCATGTCGCTATTGACACGGGTATTTGGGGTGGGAGCTGGCCTCGTGCTCGTTCAACCTTATAACGGGCACGAGACGGGCACGCTCGCGTTGCCCAAGAAGGAGGAACAGAGGATCGGGGGTGCCTGTTACGTGGGGCTCGATTCGCTCATCGAACTGGGGAGGCTCTCTTGCTTCCTCGAGCGGGCCCCGTTTCCACTCTTCGCGTTCAGGCAAGGGCGAGCCACCAGGATCGCAGCCCAGGCAGACCTCTTCATGGGGACGCCCGTGTTCTACTTCTTCGACTCCGGGAAGGTCGACGAGTTCCTCGCATATCGGATTGCGGGTGAGGTCGAGGAGGTCCAACTGGTCCCGACAGCGAACAACGCCTCGTATCTGTACGCGCCTGTCATCAGAATCCAGAAGATGCCAGAACCTCTGGCCGGCAAGAAAGAGTTCCTGGACAAGTTCATGTCGGTAGAAGTCGAGAACATGCCGAGCCTCGTAAAGGTTGGGGCGTACAAGACCCTGTTCGAGGAACCGCCGCTGCCTTTGTTCGCATTCAAGGAAGAGTCAGCTTGGGTAATCGGGACTTTCGCCAGAATAGACGACTACGAGGAGGCATCGATCTTCTTCTACACCCGCAGTAAGGATGCTCCGACAGGCTTCGTGAAGTACTCGTATGACAAAATCACTGAGACGAACTTCGTCAGGAGGACCGACGAGCCTGGGTACCACTACATCAAGGTCGTCAAGCTCGCCGAGCCACACCCCCTCGTTCAGTTCTGAGGCCTCGACGGCTCTCCCCGACCGCCCGCCAAGAATCTTTCCGCTTCAGCCAGGAGCATCTTCGAGTTGTCGTAGGACGCCCGGGCCACTGCCTCCGAGTATGGGAACCAGCCGAAACCTTGGTGCTCGAATGATACCTTGACCTGGTCGTCTTCCGTCTCGGCCAGCAGGTAGACCACCTGCTTGTGGATGTTCTTGCTGTTCCGCATATAGAAGTACTCAATCACCTTCCTGAACCCGGGCACTATGGTGATTCCCTTCAGCCCTGTCTCCTCTCCCACCTCCCGGATGACAGTCTGGAGTTCGGTCTCGCCGTCCTCCAGGTTGCCCTTCGGGAAGTCCCACTTGCTTGCGTTCAGAAGGAGGACATAGAGCCTGGTCCCTTCCTTGGTCGTCCTGAACACAACAGCGCCGGCGGACCTCTCCTCCATGGCCGAAACTCGAAAGAAACGAATTATTAGGATTCCGCCGAATCGAGGTTCCAGTTCCAGTCCAATGGTTCAGTTGCCGCCGCGGGAACAAGGTTCGGGAACACATCACCTGCCTTGTGAGCATGTGGGCGCTCTCCAGATATCGGAGCATGCGAGGAAGCTGCGATTTCTCGGTAGGGTTCCGTCGGGTGAAGCCTTCCGATTGACTTTGGGCGTAGGTAGGGACGGAGGGAGGAATCTTGCCCGACGAATATTGGCGGGCCTCAGACTCCGACGACAACTTTGCAGAACCCGGCCCAAACGTTTTAAGGCGAACCTTTTTTGGCCATATAAATTAGGATTGGCGAAGATCAAGGTCGCGATCGCAGGCGTGGGCAACTGCGCCTCTGCGATCGTTCAGGGTGTCCAATACTACTCGAGAAGGGGCCAAGACGAAGGGCTGACCTACTGGAGGGTTGGGAGATACACCCCAGGGGACATTGAATTCGTCGCCGCCTTCGACGTCTCGGCAAAGAAGGTCGGAAAGGACCTCTCTGAGGCCATCTTCCAAGCTCCCAATAACACCATCAAGATATGCGACGTACCCAAGCTGGGTGTCCAGGTCATGAAGGGGCCCCTCCTCGACGGGATAGGCAAGTACCTTAAGGACGTCGTGCCCCTTTCAGGTCAGAAGGATTCCGATGTAGTCGGGGAACTGAAGAGGAGCGGTGCTGATGTCCTGATCAACTACCTTCCCGTGGGCAGCACTGCCGCGTCGTACAAGTACGCTGAAGCGGCCCTCGAGGCAGAGGTCGCATTTGTGAACGCGATACCCGTTTTCATCGCGTCGGATGAGAAGTGGGCAAGCAGGTTCGCAAAGGCGAAGGTCCCCGTCGCTGGGGACGACGTCATGAGTCAGATCGGCGCGACCGTACTCCATAAGACTCTGGTCAAGATGGCCGTCGACAGGGGGGTCAAGGTCGACGAGACATATCAGCTCAACATCGGCGGGGACACCGACTTCCTGAACATGCTCGAAGAGAGCAGACTGAAGGACAAAAGGGAGAGCAAGACGAGCGCCGTTCGCGCGATGTCGCCCTATGAGGTTCCCACTAGAATCGGGCCGAGCGACTACGTGCCTTTTCTCAACAACGACAAGGTCTGCTACATCTGGCTGAAGGGGAGGTACTTCGGCGGCACACTTGTGAAGATGGACGTCAAGCTCCACGTCGTGGACGCCTACGACAGCGGGGGCGTCATGGTGGACGCCATCCGAGGGGCCAAGATCGCCCTCGACAGGGGCGTAGGAGGCCAGCTGTCGAGCCTATCGGCATTCTGCTTCAAACACCCGCCCGTCCAGATGCCTTACCCGGCCGCCAAAGCCGCGTTCGAGGACTTCACTTCGGGGAAGCTGGAACGGTAGTGGCCGCCATCCGCCTCACATAGAACGCCGTCGCGAGCAGGGCGACGATGGCTATCGCCGTCGGGACCAGGTATCTCGATGTCGCGTTCACTGCGATGAGTGTCCCCTGCTTGGGAGTCATTCCCTTGATCGTCACTCCTTCGTACACGAAGGTCAAGTTGCCCTTGTTGAACGGCACGGTCGTGCTAGAACTGGCGACCGCCACGCCCGTCGCGTTGTAGCCCGAATGCGGTAAGAGCAATGGAGTGCTGATCCTCAGGACGCCGTTGGAGACGGCCGCGTTGTTCAGCCGCGAGAGCGTCAGACCGGATGGAACAGGCAGAGTAAAGAGGACGCTTGAGACTTCGACCGCAGTGGGGTTGTGAATGGTCAAGTTGAAACTGAAGGCCCGCCCTTCTGTGGGGGCCGAGGGCGTCGTCTTGATTGTCACGCTCAGTGGCTGATACACGGAAACGTACGGGCCCAGGCCCTTCAGCGAGAACTTCGTGCCACCGAAGAAGACGCTCGAAGTAATGGGAGAAGAAGTGCGGTTGCCGTACGTAGACGACGCTGTCACCTCGTACGACCTGCTGAGATTGCCTCCCGGCACGATTGAGCCGTTACTAGCGGAATGTACGGCGAGGGGCGAGAGTTTGTCGAAAGAGTCGACCGTAGAACTGATGCTGGCGTTGTATATGTAGAACGGCCCCACGTTCACCGCAGACAGAGTCACCGTCGAGCCGACCCCGCTGAAGAGCCGGGCTGGGCTGAACTGCTTTGTAAGGACGAAGCCCGTAGGCACGGCGCACGCGTTGGACTTGCCCGTGAAATTGATCCCCGCGGTCGTTCCCTGGAACGAAAGCGGAGGGATAAAGTAGTTTGCGGGGTCGGTCACGTTGACCTTCATGTTGGTCGTCTTGGCCGCCTGTGCAGCGAGCAAGGGGTAGTTCAAAGAGAGGAGGTTTGAGGCGCATGAGATTCCAGTCCCGTTGGTGACGCCGCAGCCAAGTCCTGGGGGAACATGGACCTGGGCTATGAAGCGGCTAATATTGGCAGAACCGGCGTTGGTCACAGTGAAACTGAGAGTCAAGGTAATCACTGTACTTCCGGCCTTCACCGGGGCGAGATTCGCACCGACGACAACCGTTGCGAAGCCCAGCTTCATCCCGGAATGGGCGAATTCGAACGGCAACAAGTTGGTAGTTGCGTTAAGCGAATCTCCGTTCTTGTCGACGTATGTCACGAGGTATGTCTTCGTCACGTTTGTGCCGAGGAGTCCGTTGGCGGTCTGGAAGATCTTGACTGTCCTCGTGCCCCCTGGCGAGAGTGGGCTGGTCTGTTGGCCGTCCACGACGACGGATAATGCGGGCCAGGTCCCGACGTTCTTGACCACCAAGTTGAGTGACTGGTTCGCGCCGACAGGCTGCAAGAAGCTCCCGGTCGGAGCGACATATGCGTAGAGGACAGGGTCGTCCCTTCCCAGCGAAATGGTGATCGGATTGGTCCGCGAACGGCCTTTGAACGTGGATCCACCTACCGTGTAAGCAAATTGGACCGCTTCACTGGGAATCGTCACTCTCTTAGTTACGTTCCCAATGTACTGGAGAACGTATGTCGGAGTGGTGTTCTGGCTCGCATTCAGGATGGGCATGGCGAATGTCAGGGAGCTCCCGACGAGTCGGAAGAGCGACGGGGGATAGCTCTCGATGAGTCTGAAGACCGACGGGTTCCACCAATTGTCAGTGAAAGTCACATTCTTCAGTGCGGTCTTGTTCGACAGGTTCGTGAGTGAGATTGTTACGGACATGTTCTGGTTCGTCTGCAAGACGCCCACGTCGACGTACCTTGCCGCAAGCAGCTGAAGCGGCTGCTGAAGCACGGTCGCATTGATCTTGAATACCTTCTTCGAGGCTGCGACGGTCAGAGTGTACGATCCGGTGAAGCGAGACCTGTCATTGACCACGACTGCACTATCCGTGGAACTCAGCACCCCGTCCAAGACGCGAATCTGGATTGTCGAGGACGAACTCTGGTTTGCGGCGGTCAGCGAAGTGACACCCGTCCCGAAGTAGGCAAGCAGGTTGGGCCCGTTCTGGGAATTCAACGCCTTGCTGGAGATCGAGCCGACGACGAGGCCGTGGGAGAACCCGGCGGAACCTTTCGTCCCCTCGAGTATCACAAAGGGAGAAAGAGAGCTGTCGAAGCTTGAGGCGGCGATTGCGGCCCCGAAGCCTTTGATTGAGGACGGGACCAGCTTCAGCAGGGTCGATGGCACGACGTCGATGAACGAGACGGGACTGTAGAATTCGAATGATCCGGACCCGTTGGACAGAGAGACGAAGGAAGACACGAGGTATGCGTCGAGGCGTCCGGCCGCAACGAGAGCGTCGGAGTACGAATCTGAACCGAGCGTAAGAAAGAGCCCCTGTGGCGGAATGAAGGGGACCGGAAGCAGGTTGTAGCCTTTCGGCCCGAATACCTGGAAGTCAGACTGCCAGGTGGTCGTCCTGATCGCTGTTACGTTGTACCAGCTCAGGCCGGGTGAACCCTCGAACTGGGTTAGCTTGCTGGAGCCGTTCACCCCGTTGAACGTGAAGTACCAGTAGGCGCTCGAGCCTGCGATGAAGACGTTGAGCTTCTCTGAATACGCGCTCGAGGCCCTCGACTGCTGCACCGGAAGGGCGGTCAGCAGCATCAGCGTCAGGACCGAGACAGCCAGAACCTGAGAACGCTTCAAGTGAGACTCCGAGGGCCGACGATTTTGGCCTATAAAGCCGTTGGTTCGAGTGGTTCTGATAATTCCTTTCGTCAGGAAGGAGAAATCCGCGGACCCGACTCCGGCCGGGCTCACTACCTCTTTCTGGTCGTCTCTTCCGCCGGGTCGTCGACGCCCTTGTCGTCGAGCATGAAGACCGCGTCCCTCTCGGGGTGGTACGGGCTGTCGACCATTCTGGCGATGCGGTTCTTCGCCGCCTTCCTCAGGTATATTCTGTAGGTGCTGGTGTGCGCGACGACGTGACCCCCTGTTGGCCTGGTCGGGTCGCCGAAGAAGCTGTCAGGGGCGGCCTGAACTTGGTTGGTCACCACGACCGCCACGTTGTATATCTCCGCGGTGCGGAGGAGTTGGTGCATGAACTTGTTGAGTCTCTGCTGCCGTTCGGCGAGCGTCCCCCTCCCGAGGAACTCGGCCCTGTAGTGGGCGACCGCACTATCGAGGATGACCAGCTTCACCTTCTTCTCTTCCAGCACCTTGCCGAGGTCCTTTACGATCAGCTCTTGGTGCGCGCTGTTGTAGGCTCTTGCCACTGTTATCCCCGAGAGTATTTTCTCAGAATCGAGGCCCCGAGCCTCCGCGATCTCCGCAATCCTCTCAGGCCTGAAAGTACCCTCGGTGTCGATGTAGACGGCTCCCCCGTCGAGGCCCCCCTGGCCGTGTGGCGTCTGGACCATCACGCAGAGCGTGTGACAGATCTGGCTCTTCCCTGAACCGAATTCGCCGTAGAATTCTGTCATGGCCCACGTCTCTATCCCTCCGCCGAGGAGGTCGTCTAAGTTCTTGGAACCGGTGCTTATCCTGTCTATCGCCTTCCTCTTCTTGAGCAGCTCGGCTGCGTTGATAAAGTCCGGCTCGAGTCGTCCCATCTCGACCAGCTTCTTCCTGGCCTTGTTGTTCAGCTCCACGGCCTTCGAGATGTCGATGTCGACGGCGTCGGCGATGTCCATCGGGGCGGCAACGGCCAGGTCGAGGATCGTTAGGATTCCGGCGTCATTGAGCTTCTGCTTGGTGGCAGGACCGACCCCCGGCAGGGTGTCCAGCTCAAGCTCTTCGTGAGTCTCAGACAATGAAACGCAAACCCTCTCTCCACTAGATAAGCATGACTTAGGGGGAGATCCGTGAAAGTGTCCGCGGGAATAGGCTCGCCGAGCGTATATGCTTGAGTCCAGCGATCCACCTCGTCGTCCTCTCGACGCCGATCCCGAAACCGGAGTGAGGAGGCATGCCGAACTTCCTCAGTTCGAGGTACCAGGAGAACGACTCGGACGGAAGGTCCTGGCTTTCGATGCGCGCCATCAGCTCTGCGTGGTCGTGTATCCTCTGGCCGCCCGTGGCGAGTTCCCCGATCCCCTCCGGCGCAAGCAGGTCGGCCGACTTCGTGACCTTGGGCCTGTCGGGGTAGGTCATGTGGTAAAAACTCCTTGCGGAAAGGGGGTAGTCGGTGATGAAGAAGGGAGACTCCTGGGTGAGGCTTATAGCTCGCTCCGCCTCGGTCGGCAGGTCCTCTCCCCACTCGAACGGGAAACCCTTCTTCGCAGCGATCTCCCTTGCCTCATCGTATGTCATCCTCGGGAAAGGAAGTGGCGGCTGCTTCATGGTCCGCCCGAGGGTCCTGAGTTCGGCCCTCCTGTTTTCGATGACTCGCTCGACCATCCTGGAAAGGAGCCCCTCCTGAACCTTCATGTTGTCATTCTGGTCAGCGAAGGCCTGCTCCGACTCGATCATCCAGAATTCCGTGAGGTGCTTCGAGGTCTTCGACTTCTCCGCGCGGAAAGCAGGTTGGAAGATCCAGACCTTCTGCAGCGCAGGCAGAGCCGCCTCCTCGTAGAACTGGGCGCTCTGGCTGAGGTTCGCTTTCTTACCGAAATAGTCGACAGAGAATAGGGTCGATCCCCCCTCGACCGCCGCCTGGACGAACGTCGGCGCACTGATGAGCTGGAACCCGTTTTCGCGGAAGTAGTCGAAAGCAGCACCTATCACCTCGGCCCTGATCTTCATGGTGGCTATCGCCTTGGGTCCCCTGATGCTCAGGTGCCTCTTGTCGAAGAGGAATGAAGCGGACTTCACGGCCGTCTTCGTGATAGGCCAGCTTTCGGCCCTGGCGACTACGACGAATTCCTCAGCGGCAATCTCCTTACCGCCGGGAGCCCTCCTGTCGTCCCTGACCTCGCCCTTTACAGTGACGGCCGATTCCATCGTAACGCCCTTCGCAGCCTCGAACGCTGCAGGAGCCTTCGGACCCTTCTTCACCGAGACCTGGACGTACCCGGAGCCGTCCCTCACGAGAATGAAGATGAGGCCTCCGACCGTGTGCTTCCTCGCTGCCCACCCCCTGACCTCGACTTTGGACTTCGTACCCCCGGAAAGAACGTCCGTAGCGCGGACAAACTCGAACGGAGTCGATGTCACGACATGGAGGCTTGCTCGCTATGTGCTAAAAGCATGATGCGGACTCCGCCAACCGTTGAAGGATACTCTCGCGTGATTTCGAGCATCCTGGTGGCATGGCCCAGTCCAGAGCCGAAGCATCCGATGTGGACCCTTGTCATCCTATGGCCCTTCGCCCGCCACCCTAACCACTTCTCCCCTCGGTCTCTTCTCGGCAAAGATCTCTGCCTGGAAGACCTGGACCCTCGTGGCAGGGTCGAGCCAAGCGTCGGGCGGGAGGCCAGCCTTGATGCATGCCTGCGAAAGGAACTCAACCTGGTCCATGCCGAACTCAGTCGCCACCTGAGGAAGGAGGAGGCCGCTGGCATAGGATTGTGAAACCATCAGGCCATCCTTGCCAATTCTCACGCGCGAAGGCATCTCCCGCCTGGGCACGTCGATGTCCCGAGGGGGGGTGAGGACGCTCACTTCGACGATGATGGAACCTAGCTCCTCCCTACCGACCGGCGGAAAGCGTGGGTCCTCAGAGGCCGCCGCGATCGATGCTTCTCGGATGGCATCGCCGAGTCTCTTGACAGGGTAGGGAAAGCCGATGCAACCTCTCAGATTGTTCCTGGTAGGGGTGGTGGTGTTGAGGGTTACGAAGACGCCCCGCGCCTCGGAGAACTGGCCTGAATCGAGATTCCTCGTAGGCATCTTCCTGCCATTCACGTGACACTCGAGCGCCTCCCTCGCGAGCACGACCGCGAGTCGTCCATCCTCAAGAGACAGTGGCAACGGGAACCTCCCCGAGGATTCTACTGAGCCACCTTAACTTTTTCCAATGGCTCCCCTTCCAGTAGTACTGCCCGCACTCCACGCACTTGAAGAAGAGGCGGTGGCGCATCTCGACTGAAGGTGGGACCTGACCTGTGACGTCCGCCCTCTTCATTGTCTGGAGGCCCCCGCCGCAGAGAGAACAGAGGGGTCCGCCCCTTGTGAGGCTGACGCCGGATGACTTCGCAGCAACCAAGAGCGAGGCCAATCTCCTGCTGTCGCTCTTCCCGGAGATGAGCAACACACTGGGCCTCCCTGTGCGCGCGCGTTCGGCCAGCGACCGGTCAGCCGTCAGGACGATCCTGCCCTCAGACCTTGCAATCCTCATGATTCCTTCGTCGTCGCCCTCGGAGTAGTAGAGTGTGTCGAAGCCGAGGACTCTCATCTTGCGGGCCAACGAGCCGAGCATCGCATCGGCTACGAACCTCGTCGGGCGAGCGCTGCGATGAGGCATTGTGTCTCTGGCCGCGCCCGTGTCAGCGGGTCGTCTCGGCCGACCTGACCGACAGGTAGAGCCTCCTTGCTGCCGGGTTCTTCTCGAAGTGGTCGCGGATTGGTGCTATGATCCGGTCGAGAGACTCGCCGACGCCCTTCTTCAGGTCGGCAGGGTGCAGGCTCCCTTTCTTGAAGGCGTCCTCAAGCTCGGCGTAAGAGAAGAACTCGGCGTTGCCGCCGTACTTCTCGGGCCTCTCCACCTTGAGCGACTTCATCTTCCGGAAGATGATATATCTCGAGTACTCGATAAGCGCGTTCCCTTCCACGACCTTGGCGGGACAGTACGCAGAGTTGACCTTCGCCATTATCTGTTCGCGGGTGTCATGGACGAAGATCGAAGTCTCAGGGATGCTCTTGCTCATCTTGCTCGCGATTTCGCTGTCGACTGCCCCGTCCTCGTCGAAACCCTTCGCATCCTTCTTCCCTTGGAGCCCTATCAGCATGTGGTGGTGGACTGCGACGGGTTTCTTCCACTTCATCTTGTCCGCTATTTCCCTGGCGAGGATGTTGGCCCTTCTCTGGTCAAGCCCCAGCTGGCAGATGTCCACGTCGAGCCAGAAGATGTCGGCTACCTGCATCATCGGGTAGAAGAGCTGGGCGGTCTGAATGAGATCCTTCGTCGTCCTCCCCATGATGGTGATTGCCCGCTGCGTCCTCGCGAGGGTCGAGTTCTGGGCGACTGTGATGACCCTCCTCCAGTACTCCTCGTCCTTGGCGGCGTCGCTCGTCCAGAGCACGTCCACCCGGCTCATGTCGACCCCTGCCGCACGCCAGACTTCGATGAAGTACCTGCCGACCATCTGGATTGTCTCGAGGTCGCCCCCCATCTTGTTGTTGACCCAGCCGAACCAGTCGGCGAGCCAGAGCTTCATCTTGACGCCCGCCTTGAGCATGTCGTCGACCAGTATCGGGCGAAGAACTCCGAAGGCGAGGTTCGCCAGACCGCTCGGTTCGAACCCGTCGTACGCCGTCGGATGGTCGTTGGTCTCGAGAAGGGCCCTGAGTTCCCCTTCAGTGATTATCTCCTCGCCCACCCGCCTGATGTGGTCGAGCCTTGTCTCTAGGTCCAAGCCCGGCTCTCGCTATTCGACTCGGTCGTTAAAACCGTTCACGCCGGTCGCTTTCCGGCAGCAGGGGTGAGAGTTGAGGCTGTCACACCCAGAATCAGGACGAGCATTGCCTGGTGGACGACGGTCAGCGAGAGGAGAGAGCACACGGTGAGTAGAAGAAGGACGACCCTACTTTGTTAGGGTCACAGCCGCGGCGTGCCTCGCCCTGGAGGATTCTAGGCCTTCTTGACCAGGGAGTTGAGCTTGGTCTTGAAGATGGATGCAGGCACCGCTCCAATCACCATGTCTTCGACCTTGCCCTTAGAGAAGAACATCACTGTGGGGATGCTCATGATTCCGAACTGCGTCGCGAGCTCCTGGTTGGCATCAGTGTCTATCTTGACGAACTTGACCCTGCCCTCGTACTCCTTGGCGAGCTGGGCGATGACGGGCTCGATGATCTTGCACGGGCCGCACCAGTCAGCGTAGAAATCCACCAGCACGGGCTGGCTGGAGCGCACGACCTCGTCCTGGAACTTGCTGCCGTCGATGTGAAGGACTGCTTGATTCATTATTGGACGCCTTGGATTGCCCGAAGGACGCCTGCTTATAATTTTGCCTGACCCGGGGCAAGTCGGGGGGTCGCACTCTGCATCCTCGCAGGGGCCTGCCCCTTTGCGGCCAGGTCGATCACCTTGGACAAGGGAGCGATCTTCGTCTCGTCGTTCTTTGGGCTGTAAGAGGCGAGACTTGCCGACTCAAGCGACCGGGAGATCAGATTTCCGAAGCCCAGGCCCTCGACGTACTCCGCGATCTTGGCGGCCTTCGCCCGGGTCCGGGGGTGTCTCGTGATGATCGCACAGCAGTCCTTGTACTCCTCCAGGGACAGCTCGTAGGTCCCGATCCTCCTGGCTAGGCCAACCACCTCCTCCTTGTCGTACGAGAGGAGGGGCCTCAGGACCGGAAGAGACGACCCGCTGTCGAAGACCCCTATGTTCCAGAGGGTCTGAGAGGCAGCCTGGGATAGCGAGTCACCAGTCGAGACTGCGGAGGCTCCGAACTGCGGGGCGAGGTGTTCGGCCGTCATGCGCATGAACCTTCTGAAGAGTGAGGGTTCCAGCTCCCCCGGGACTTCGGCGGTCGCCAACTGGTACTCCGCGAACGGGACCATGACCAGCGTGCTCTTTCCGCCCCACGCAGATAGGACCTTGACGAGCTTAGCGATTTTGCTCTGCATCGGCACTTCCGAGGCCGGTGCGAGGTAGAAGTGCAGGTAGACAGGGCGGACGCCCCGTTTCAGCAACAGCCAGGCGGCGACGGGTGAATCTATTCCCCCTGAGAACAGATGCATCACTCTGCCTGCGGTGCCGACAGGGAGGCCTCCTGGGCCTTGGGTCTTGGCAGCGTAGATCAAGGCCTGTCTTCTGATTATGTCCACGTGAATCCTGAGGCCGGGGCCTGACAGGTCGACCCCCTTTCCTGTCTCGTCGGCGACAGCGGAACCCAGCTTCCTGGCGAGCTCCATGGAGCTGATCGGAAACTTCTTGTCTGCGCGCCTTGGGTCGACCATGAAAGTCTGTGCCGTTGAAGCGCGCGCCGTTTCAAGGACCGCATCTTCGATCTTTCCGTAGTCCGCGTCCACCACATCGGCCCTTGCAAACCAGGCGACTCCGAAGACCCTGGAAAGCCTCAGGGCGACATCGGCCGGGTCGGCATCCAAGGTGACGAAGAACCTGCCATCTCTTGATTCGACATCGGGGTGGAGGGGGGCCAGCGTCCTGGCTATGTTCCGCCTCAGAACCCTCACGAACTCGGGCCTGTTCTTCCCCTTTAGCGCGACTTCAGAATAGTGAACGACGTAGGTATCCGTCATTCTCGGATGAGCTCCGGGTCCTGTTCAGAAAAGGCTTCCCGTGGGAGACCTGACGAGAGACTCCTACAGAATCACGATGACCATCACGATAAGTTGATGGCGGCCAAGTGCGGACTGGGGGGCTTTGCATTCGGTGCGGAATACTTAAGAAATCTTCGGGTCTCGGTCGCCCGTCCCGCAGTAGCTCAGCCTGGTAGACCTGAAAAGGTGCCAAAAGCTTCCGGCTGTAGTGGTCGGCTATTGGCTGACCCGTCAGCCTACTCAGGCCACAGTTACCGGAGTGTCGTCGGCTCAAATCCGACCTGCGGGACGCTTGCAACGCCAACGTGAGCCCCTTCTGCTCGATTCTGGTCCGTCCATGGCATTCATGACGTAGTGAACCAAGGATGGCGCACACTGAGCCGCTACTGCATGTCTCGTCTGTTTCCCATATACCTCATCCACAAGAACGTCTGGTTCGAGCTGACGGACGCGATGATCACGGCTGGGGGCACTCGCGATGGCAGAGGGCCCGCGGAAACCAGAAGCAGAGTAGCAAGGCGCCGTAGCGGGCAACTGTTTTATTGCGATTCATGAGGGGTCGGAAGTAGATTGAGCGAGAGGCGAAAGAAGGGGAAGCCGGAGAGCAAGAAGGTTGAGCCGGAGAGCAAGAAGGTTGAGCCGGAGAGCAAGAAGGCTGAACCGAAGCGAGTCCGCAGTGTTTTCACCAAGCCGAAAGGGAACACGCCATCGGCTCAGGTGAGCTCGAGGCATAACACCTTGATGGTCGAGCGGGCAGGTAAGGGTTTCTCAATGGGCGAGCTGGCCGGCGCAAGCCTGCCTCTAAGGATGGCTAGACGGTGGCGCGTTTCGACCGATCCCCGTCGCAGGAGCGTGCTGGAACGGAACGTCCAGGCGCTGAAAGAGTGGTTCACCCCTCCGCAGCGCAAAGAGCAGCCGGTTCAGCCCAAGGTCGCCAGGAAGGAAGAGCCGGCAAAGAAGCGGACAGTCAGGAAGAAAGAACCAGCAAGAAGGCGGACAGTCAGGAAGAAGAAAGCGCAAGAGTAGCTCAGGACCTCGCTGACCGGGCCATCATGAAGAGGTACTGCTGTGCGTAGCCCGCGTAGGGTCCGAAGTACGACCTTACAATTGAGGAGATTCTGTCGTAGTCGCCTCGGCCGATCTTCGCCTTTCTTTCGGGTGCCAGCTTCATCCTGAGGCCTGGGTCGAGAAGTGTCGGATACGACTTGACAATTTCCCTTGCAATCCAGACGTCGATCGGGAACGCCTCGTCCTTGTCGTAGGAATACAGGAGGACGCAATCTGCGACCTTCGGGCCCACACCGGGAAGCAGCTTCTCTCCCAGTAGCTCCTTCACGAGGGTCTTCCTGGCCTCTTCATAGTCGAGCAGCGAAAGCTCGCTGAAGTCGACCCTTCCCTCCTCGACAGACGCCGCAACATGCTTCAGAAAGGGGGCCCTGTAGCCGAGCCCGCAGGCCCTGAGGTCGGGGAGGAGGGCCTCCGAAAGGACCTCCGGCCTCGGAAAGGTGTGGTATTCGATTCCTTCGAATTGGAGAGGTTCGCCGAACCTCGCGCAGACGGCCTGGACCATCTTCTTGATCCTGGGGATGTTCGAGTTCGTAGCAAGAATGAATGAAGCCAGGCACTCCCAGCGCTCCTGTCTGATCAGGCGCAGCCCGTAGAAGGTCTGAACCGCAAGAGTGATCGTCTCGTCCTTCATTATCGAGGACAGCACCTTCTCCAGCTCCACGTCGAGTCTGAAGTAGCTCCTGACGAATCCGCTGCCAAGGAGGTCCGAGCCTGAAACACACTTGAGCGAGTCTCCTTCCTGCTTGACCTTCAGGACACCCCCCGGGACGACGCCGTACCACCATTCGCCTTGGTTCTGCCATCGGAAGGCCTGACCACTCTCCAGCGTGTATTCTAGGCTGAATGGTGATTCTAGGCCTATCGTGAACTCCATGGCCTGGAGGACAAGGTGAAGGGCTCGTTAATTGACTCTTCGCTTCAGGGCAGGTTTGAAATAGGCACGCCGTGCCCGACAGTGTCGTTGGGATCGGGATACGAGGCGAGGACGGCACGCTCAAGGAAGATGTTCGGCAGGGCCAGGAAAGTATTCGCTGGCGGAGTCAACCATAACGCCAGGTTCTACGAACCGTACCCCATCTTCGTAAGCAAGGCGAAGGGCAGGCACATCTGGGACCTTGACGGCAACAGGTACACAGACTACTGGATGGGGCACGTGGCCCTCCTGCTGGGGCACTCCCCGTCGGTGGTCACCGGGCCACTGAGAAGGCAGGCCAGCAGAGGCACGCACTACGGCATGGGCAGCCGACTCTCCGTCGAGCTGGGCGAGGAGTTTCAGCGCTCCGTCCCCTGTTCGGAGATGCTCCGGTTCTGTAACACGGGCGCCGAGGCCACCATGTACCTGGTCAGGCTTGCGAGGGGATACACGGGGAGGAAGACGGTGATCAAGATTGCGGGAGGCTGGCACGGATACAACACTGAGCTGAACAAGGGGGTCCATGCCCCCTTCGACAAGTCTGAAGGCGCTGGAATCCTGGGCGAAGAACAGGCTCACGTCATGACGGTAGGGTTCAACGACCTCGACGCGGCGAGCAAGGCAGTCAACTCGCTGAAGGACGACGTCGCCGCTATCTTCCTGGAGCCGGTCCTCGGCGCCGGAGGCTGCATCCCAGCAGACAAAGATTACCTAAAGGGCCTGCGGGAAATTGCAGACGGAAGCGGGGCGCTTCTCGCTTTCGACGAGATAATCACCGGTTTCAGAGTCGCGCTCGGAGGGGCCCAGGAGCTCTACGGCGTGACTCCCGACATTGCATCGTTCGGCAAGATCGTGGGGGGAGGCCTTCCTATCGGCTTGGTCTGCGGAAGGAAGGAAATCCTCTCGCTCGCTGACCCTTCCAGAAAACAGAGGTTCGTGTCGATAGGAGGAGGGACTTTCTCTGAGAACCCCCTCACCATGACCGCTGGGCTTTCGACCATAAGGCACCTGAGAAGGAACGCGGGAACCATCTACCCACGGCTCGACGAGATGGGCAGGAAACTCCGGGCGGGAGTCGACGCAGCCTTTGCAGAGAGCGGGGTCGAAGCCCACACCACCGGCCTGGGCTCCCTCTTTCTCACACACTTCGGCATCAGCCCGAGGAACGCGGAGGACGCCCTCAGAGAAAGGAGGGACCTTACAAGAAGCTATGCGCTCTTCCTGATGTCAAAGGGGATCTTCCTCTTGCCCTCCCATGTGGGAGGGATATCCACCCGCCACACCGAGGATGACATTGAAACGCTGGTCCAGAAGAGCAGGGAGTTCGGCGGCCTGATTAGTTCAAGGATGGCAAAACAGGGACGCGAAGGTCACCTTGTGACCTTCGCCAACCTTGCGTCAGCGTCGGACCAATTCGCGACGTTCCACCAAGCCTCGATGTACTTTGGCCGATCGGTGAGGTAATCATGCACCCAAGCATGTTCCCAAAGGTCGATTCCGAGAATGAGTGGCATCTGGGCGAGGTGCATGTTGTTCTGCTTCTCGACTTGGGTCAGTACTAGCTGGTCTGTCTCTGAGTCGTAGAGCATCAGCGCCCAACCTGCTCCCTCGACTGTCTTGGCAGCTTCGGAGAATTGAGACTTGAACTTGTCGAACCCGCCGAAGTCCTGGTTGATCTTGTCGGCCAGCTTTCCTCCCGGACTTCCCCCTCCCTTTCCTGGAGGAGCCATGTTCGGCCAGAAGAAGGAATGCAGGATGTGCCCGTCGACATTGAAGCTGTAGTCTCTTAGGACTGCCCTGACGTCGATCTGCAGTTCGCCTTTCCGGGACTTGTCGAGTTTCTCAAGCGCCGCGTTCGCGCCATTGACGTACGCCTGGTGATTCTTTGTGTGATGGAGGGTCATCGTCTTCTCCGAGATGTAGGGCTGGAGATCCGAGTACTTGTATGGAAGTGGTGGTAGCGAATATGTCTTAGCCATGGGAAGGTTCGATATGGCCCCTCGTAAAAAACTTGCCCCAGCCTATGCGGTAATCGACGGCTTGGCTTTCTTGGCCTTCTGCCAGTCGTCCAGGAAGCGCTTCAGCCCGGAGTCGGTGAGAGGGTGCTGCATCATCTTCTCCATCACCTCTGGCGGCATCGTCGCGATGTCGGCGCCTACCTTCGCCGCCTCAAGGACGTGCTGGGGATGCCTGATGCTCCCTACGAGGACTTGGGCCTTCAGCCCGTAGTTGTCGCGAATCTTGACCAAGTCCTCGACCACCTCCATCCCACGCTGGCCTATGTCGTCGAGCCGGCCGATGAACGGGCTGATGAAGGAGGCTCCCGCCTTCGCCGCGAGGAGACCCTGATTGGCCGAGAAGACCAGGGTCATGTTGACCCTGATTCCCGTCGAGCTGACGGTCTTGGTCGCCCGGAGACCCTCGGGTGTGATGGGAATCTTCACGACGACGTTCGAGGCAAGAGATGAGAGGCGCTTCGCCTCGGTGACCATCCCGTCGTGGACTGTGCTTACGACCTCGGCACTGACGTCCCCCTTGACCTCCTTGCAGATTCCGACTATGATTTCCTCGAACTCGCCGGGCTCCTTGGCGACGAGGGACGGGTTGGTGGTGACGCCATCTACCAAGCCCATCTGGTTCAGCTTCTTGATCCATTCAAGGTTGGCAGTGTCGAGGAAGAGCTTCAATCCAGAACGACCGACGCTTTTCGCTATAAATAGATTTCACGCCGCAGTTCGGCGTCTCGCCCGGCGCTTTCCTGAAGTGAGGAGGGTCCATGTCAGATTAGGTGACCAGTTTCCTAATAACGCGCCTCCTCGATTAGCATCTGTCTGACAGGGAGGGTCGAGTGAAGGTAGACTAGCCTTCGCGCGCGCCCTTTCTTCTCTGAAGTCAATCATATATGCTAGATTTTTGTGTATTTTGACAAGGTGCGCACTTATTGGCCAAAACGCTGATGATGAAACTGAATAAGATACAACCCAGTCAATCATACATAAGTTCTGAAAAACTATCGGAAGTAATGAAAATGTTTGACCCTGAAAAACCCGAGTCCATTGAGCCTATACCCATTAAGAGACTTGGAAACAGGATTATTTTTGTGGACGGTCACACCAGGGCTTTTGCTGCATTATTGCATGATCTTTCTGAAGTTCCTGTATATTGGGAAGACGAGGAACTTGACTGGGAAGAATACAAAATCTGTGTAGAATGGTGCAGGAAAGAGGGAATTCACACGATAGCTGACCTCAAAAACAGAGTCGTGCCTCAAAAGGACTACGAGACACTTTGGTATAGGCGTTGCGAAAAAACGCAAAAAGAATTAGAAGCGAGAAGAAAACGAAAAAAGGAATGATAGCTTAGTATTTTTGTTTTGATTGTCACATCCCCATTGTATGTGATTGATCGTTGGGTTTGGGTTTGGGGCGAGAGTTTAACCCCGAGTCGCTGCCTTCGTCGCAATAAGCTTTGTCCGAATTGAATTGAGGTTCGTCTATTTGAAACAAGGTATGTCCACCGACAACGACCGCCACACGGGGCGAAGAGCGTGCGGTCGCCGGGACTTCCACCCGCGTTCCTGCTCCAACGGGAGAATCGAATCCCACCGGACCCACTTGCCTCCGCTGTTGGGGCGCCTACCTGAACTGTAAAGTCCCGGCCAGGGGCGCTTCTTCTGCCGGCACATTCATCTCAAACACGGATTCTATCGAAGCCTTGCGGAATAGAAAAGTTCCTACGGGCACCGCTGTGTTTTTATGACCCCCCGAAGGCGCGAAATCGAGAAAATTGGTCTCCGAAAAGATACTCCGATTCCAAAACAAGGGGAAGGATCTGGCCCAGGTGGCCCAGCAAATCGAACAGCAGCTCAAGGCAGACGGCTACAAGACCCAGTCCAAGGTCGCGCCGCTCGGTAACATCATCCAGGCACAAAAGGCTGGCATACTGCGCGACCTCGTCGCCGCGGACAGGTGCTTCACCCTAGTGGTGAGCGGGCAGCCCAACGACTTCACGGTCCATATTGGCATCGGGAAGTGGATACAGAACATCGGCGTCGCGGCCGTAGAGGCGCTGCTCCTGTCAGTCCTCTTCCTTGCGGTAGACGTCCCAGAGATGCTCTGGACGACGCATGTGGAAGGAGAGCTGGCCAAACAAATCCAATCCATCGTGGGCTGAGTTCAGCCCACTGCCCTCTTTTTGTCAGGCACAGGAAAGAACAGCAAGAGGCTCGTTTCTTTGCGCTTTGGTCCGTTGGGGCGCCTACCTGAACTGACAAGTCCCGGCCAGGGCGCCTCCCTGTGGGTGAATTTCGAGCCTAGAAAGCAATGAAACGAACGGGATTCCATTAAAGTTCTGTATACAGCGCGTTACTATTGTGAAATGAGTGTCCGTTGATTCGTCTTCCTGCTAAGGCTCGGTTGACAGAGTCAAAGTTTGTCCTTGTATCTTGAGACTACGGCTTTGATAATCTGGTCCTTTGTAATTGTCTGTGCATTCGCATTGAAGATTCCTGTCATTAGAGAACTCTTGGCACTAAAGGTTCCACCCCTCACCCTGTCAGTGAAAACCTCATCAGTTCCGAGCGAGGCATCGATGGTAAGGTCGAGTTCGCGTATCCCCTTGAAATTGACTCTGATACTGGCGCGGTCATCCGATGCAGAGACGCCAACTTCTCTCCCGTGTTTCTCCAACTCGGCCTTGACTTCTTCCAAAGCCAGAACCAGCGTCTCAGCAACAAACGCCTTGTCTTTGGCCTGCTTCTCTTCGGCCGATTTTTTCTTCTTGGCCTCTTCGGACTCCTTTTTCACCATGAACTCGTCCAAGTCTTTCTTCCAATCTGACAATCTCGCAAGCTCCTATGATAGTTTTATGCGTTCGCCAGATATAAGGGCTCATTTGAAGTCAAGGATCCGTCTGCAGTTAAGCGCGCGCGCAGACACAGGCCATTCGGCTTGTCTATTCTGAGTGGTGAAGCGACCAGTTAGCGTAACTGGGAAAGTCACTCCCGCCAAGGCTAGCCGTGGTGCCGACCCAATCCAGTTAATTTTACTGAAAGGTTATTGGTGTAATTACCTTAACGCTACTAAAGCCTAGCGCCCTGCCCGCATGAGAAGCGCGGCAGCATCTTCGATGTTGGAGGAGGTCAGGCCATACTTCCTCAGTAGCTCGCCCGTCTGCCCGCTTTCACCGAAGGTGTCCATCACGCCGACCCTCTTCATCGGAGTCGGTCGCGACTCACCCAAGATTTCAGCCACCGCGGAGCCCATGCCGCCCATCACATTGTGCTCTTCGGCAGTAACGACCCTCCCGCACTTCTGTGCGAACCTGACTATCGTTTCCGCATCTATCGGCTTTATCGTGTGGAGGTCCACCACGGCAGCGGCCACCCCCTTCGTTTTGAGGGACGCGGCCGCCTTGATTGCCTCCGGGACCATGATCCCGCAGGCGACAATCGCGACGTCCGACCCTTCCAGGACCACGGTAGCTTTCCCATGCCTGTACTCGAAACCACTCTCATAGACTACCGGTGTCGAAGGCCTGGTCAGCCTCACGTAGAACGGCCCGTTGATGTCGGCGATCGCCTTGACGACCGCCTTGGTCGAGATAGCGTCGGACGGAACGATCACACTCATCTTCGGTATCGACCTCATGATGGCTATGTCCTCCACCTGCTGGTGAGACGCGCCGTCGGGTCCGACCGAGATGCCCCCGTGCGAGCAGACGATCTTCACGTTCAGGTTCGGGTATGCGATGTTGTTGCGGATCTGGTCGACGCACTTGCCAGGCACGAAGATCGCATACGTCCCGGCGTAGGGGATCTTGCCGGCGAGCGCGAAGCCAGCCGCCATTCCCATCAGGTTCTGTTCAGCTATCCCTACATTGAAGAACCGGTTCGGGAACTTGGTCGCGAAGACGCCTGACTTCATCGAGCCGGTCGTATCTGCGCCCAGCACGACGACCCTCGGGTTTGAGGCACCCAGCTCCAAGAGCGCCTCACCATAAGCGTCCCTCATGGCCGCCTGTCTAGCGACCGTCATTTCTCCCTCGCCGCGCGCTCCGCGCGTTCCCTGAGCGCCCCAATCGCCTTGACCGGGTCGCTCTTTCCGTAGACGCCTGCACCTGCGACGAGGACGTTCCCCCCTCTCTTAACCACTTCGTGGGCGTTTTCTGGTTCGACCCCACCGTCTATCTCGATATCTGCCCCCGAGCCCTTCTCCTTGAGGAGGGCACTGATTCTTTCGAGCTTGGGCATCGTCGACATGTCCATCGTCTGGCCGCTGAAGCCGGGGTTGACCGTCATGACGGTAAGCACGCTTACCTTGTCGAGGCGCGCCACCGCCCAGTCAGGGAGTTCGGTTGAGGGTTTGACCGCAAGCCCCACCTCCTTGCCCCTGCGCGCGACTGCGCCGTGGAGCTCGTCGAACCCCTTCCCGTCGAGTACCTCGGCGTGGAATGTGAGGATGTCCGAGCCCGCGTCGAGGAACTTCTCGACGTAGAGCCGAGGCTGGTCGATCATCAGGTGGGTGTCGAATTTGAGATCGCACAGACTCCTGAGCGCCTTCACAGTCCCGGGGCCGAAGGTTATGTTGGGGGCGAAGTGGCCGTCTATCACGTCAAGATGGACCTGGTCTGCACCTCCCCTTACAGAGATTTCGATGGCCTCTTTGAGGTCGCCCAAGTCCCAGGCGAGTATGGAGGGAGCGATTCGTATGGGCTTCAATCAATCACTTCAGTTCGCTGAGGACTTCCGACAGCGTGTCCTTCGCGGGCGGGGTCCCGTGGTAGTGGGGAGACCACTCCATGAAGGAGATTCCCTTCCCCTTGACAGTGTGAGCTATGACCACGGTTGGACGATTCCTGGTGCTCGCAGCGAGGTCGAAGCCGTCGATGAGCTGGAGGAACTCGTAGCCGTCCACTTCGATGACGTTCCAGTTGAAAGCCCTCCATTTTGCGGCAAGGGGCTCAAGTGGCATGATCTGCTCCGTAAGGCCGTCCTGCTGGATCCCGTTCCGGTCTATGATCGCAGTGAGGTTGTCCAGCCGGTACTTCGAAGCTGCCATCGCGGCCTCCCACACCTCCCCTTCCTGCTGCTCTCCGTCTCCCATCAGGACGTAGGTGCGGCTTGGCCTCCTGTCCATCCTCGCCGCTAGCGAGGCACCGACGCCGAGCGAGAGTCCGATTCCTTCAGAACCTGCCGGCGCCTCGACCCCGGGAATCCCCATCGAAGGATGCCCCTGGAGCCTGGAGCCCATCTTCCTCAGCGTCATCAGCTCCTCGACCGGGAAGTAGCCTGCTTGGGCGAGGATCGAATAGAGGAGCGGCGCCGCGTGACCCTTGCTTAGGAAGAACCTGTCTCTGTCTGACCATGATGGGTTCTTCGGGTCGTACTTCATCGTGTGGAAGAAGAGTGTGACGAGAAGCTCCACTGCGGAAAGCGAACCCCCCGGGTGGCCCGAGCCGGCTTCTGCCAGGCTTTCGAGGATCAGCTTCCTGGTGTTCCTCGCGACCTCTTTCAGCCTGATGACCTCCTGCGCTGCCTCCATTATCTCCTCACCGGTGCCTGAACTATCCTTTGTACGAAGTCGTCCGCGTCCTGCGCCTTCACTTCGAGGTCGTGAAGCGAGAGCGAAACGTTCCTCTGCAGCTCGCTCCGCGCCCCACCTGCGACGTCGCTCAGGACGGTCGCCTGGTAGGCGTTGCCCCCGGACGCGACGGTCATCGCGAAGACCCCTGTCATAGCGTCCCGAACTCCGACCTTGCTGAAGAGATTCTTCTTTCCGCTTATCGGTGGGAATAGCGTGACATTCTCAGTGTCGAAGAGGGTGACGCCCTGTTCGCCTCTCGTGAGAAGAATCGCCCTGCACTCGAGGCGGCTGAGCAGGTTGACGCCCATGTTCCTAAGGCTCGTCTCGTTGACGATCGCCATTCCGGTGGCGTGCACCGCCTCCTCCATGTTCGACTTCACGTAGGTCACACCTGAGAAGTCGAGGTAGTGGTGCATCTTCGGCTGGGCCACCACGATCTTCTCGGCGGCGTGGGCGGCGTTGACCACCCCGATGATTAGGTTGCTTGTGATTGCACCGCGGTCGTAGTCCGAGAGTATGATGCAATCAGTGTCCTTGATGAGCGGCTCGGCCTCTGCAAGGAGCTTCTTCGACAACGCCGGCGGGGCGTCGCGCCTGTCCTCCCTGTCGATCCTCAGCGAATGGAACCTGTTGACCATGATCCACGTCCTGAGCGACGTGGGGCGCGTCGTGTCCGTGACAACGCCGGCGTGGGAGACGCCGTTCCTCGAGAACTCGGCCTTCAGCCAGGCCCCGTATTCGTCAGACCCGACCAGGCCGACCAGGCTGACCGAGGCGCCGAGGGAGACGAGCTCACGTGAGAGGTTGGCGGCCCCGCCCGGCAGGAATGTCTCCCCCACATAATCGCCCGCAGGAACTGGGGCTTCCCGTGCGAGCTTCCGTGCCGCGACCTCGACGAACCTGCTGACCATCAAGTCGCCGATGACGAGGACCTTCCGTCCCTGGAACAGCCGCAGGAGCTTCGCGAGGTTCTCCTTGTTGACCATCTCCAGCGGCATTCTTTTTCGAACCTGTGCCGTATCTGGCCCTACTTAAGTGTGGGCGGGTTCCTCATCTTTTCTGAGACTTCGTGTCCTTCCACTTGGCTTCGAGGAACTCTCCTAGAATTCCTACAGCCTTCCGAACCTTCTCGTTAAGAGACTAGGGAGACTTCTGGTTGCCCCGCTTGAACAGGGAATGCGACCTGTTCAGATGCGGGATTGGGCTGAACCAGTTCCATCTGCCGACTGTCGACATGACAGCAGGGACGAGGTAGGTCCTGACTATCAGAGCGTCGACGAGGATTGAGAAGGCGAATGCGAAGCCCATCTGTCTCAGCAGCAGGTCGCTAGAAAGCACTAGAGCCCCCAGCGAGCCGGCGAGGATAATCGCGGCCGCGGTAATGATGCCGCCGGTCTGCTCGATGGCCTTGATAATCGCATCGTTGAGGCTGCCTCCCTTCGTGGCCTCCTCCCTGATTCTCGTCAGGATGAATATGTTGTAGTCCATACCAAGGCCCAGGAGCGTCACGAAGAGGAAGAACGGGAGGATGAACAGAATTGGGAAGTTGAAGTACGTCTGGAAGACCAGTTTGGTGGTGACGAGCGTCCAGACTACGCTCATCAGTACCGATAGGACCGCAAAGATGGGAAGGAAGAGAGATCCGAGGACCACAAGGAGGACGAGCGCCACACCTACGGCGACGATCGGGACGACCGAGTCGAACTCGGAGTCGAAGGTGTTCTTCGTGTCGAGGATGGAACCCGACGAACCTCCCACGTAGATGCCAGTCACATCGGTGGCGGGGCCGTAGCTAGCGTCGAGATGCTGCCGCATTGCCTGGGCGTCTGAAATCGCGGCTGTCTGAAAGGGGTTGACTCTGAGGTTGACGGTGATCAGTGCCGTCTTGTTGTCGCGCCCGATCTGCTGCATGATCGCAGAGAAGGCCAGGGCGCCAGAGGCGCTGGAGACGTCGACAGGGTTCCCGAAGGGCCGGGTCGGCCCAGTGACGTTGCGGACGTCCTGATACGTGGCCACGTAGTTGGAGATGGCGCTGATGGTTCCCATCTCGGTTGAGTTGAACGAATACCCTGTCACCAGCGGGTGGTCGAAGGTGACGACCACATACGTCGGGTAGAGCCTCCCGCTCCCGAAGGCTGCCGCCAGGCTGTTCGACGCCGAGATTGATTCGAGGCTGCTGGGAGAAGCAGAGAGGAAGTCGTACGTTGGGGTGGTCGTCGAATACACGTACAACGCAGGGACCGTAACCAAGATCGCCAGGATGATCAGGACCTTCGCCCTCTTCACTGCGAAGGCGCCGCTTCGGGAGAAGTAGCCCCGCTTGCTCTTTAGCTTCGACAGCACTGAGGCCGAGTAGCGTGAGAACCTGTCTCCGGATATGGGCCAGAAGGCCCGCCCTCCCAAGACTCCAATAATCGCAGGGACCAACGTGAGGGCGACTGCAAGCGCGACGAGGACGCCCAGCCCGACCACGATACCCATGGACCTCAGCAGGACAATCGAGGTCAGGGCGAGGGCCAGGAACGAGATTATCACTGTGGCGCCGCTGGTCGTTATGCTCTCGCCTGCCCAAGTGATCGAGGTCTCGATTGCGTCCTGAACCGAGCTCCCCTTGACCCTCTCCTCTCTGTACCTTGCGATCACGAAGATGCTGTAGTCGGTCCCTACTCCGATCAAGATCGTGAGAAGGATGGTGGGGGCAGTGAAGTCGACCTTGGCCACAAAAGTCGACACGACGACGATGAACACCTGGGAGATTCCCAAGGCCACCCCTATGGTCCCGAGCGTGATGAAAGGCGTGAGGACGGAGCGGAAGAAGAGCCCGGTCGCAACAAGGAGGAGGACGATTGCAGCCACAAAGATGATCGTTATGTCTCCCTGAATGGAGTTGCCGAAGTCGTACGAGATGGCGTCCTGGCCCGTCACGAGCACCGATTGGACCCCCGACGCGGGACCGGCCGACGAAAGTACGGATCGGCTAATCGCTCTGATGGCAAGGAGGTTCTGGTTTGAGGACTGGCTCAGCCCGAGGGAGACGATGGCCACATTGCGTGAAGGCGAGACGAAGGAGCTGATGAGTGTCGACAGACCCGGGCCCACTCCGAATCCGCTCGGATTCCACACCATCTCGCCGGCGAGGGTGTAGAGGGATATGTTGTCGTAGGCTTGCCCTAGAGAGAAGGTCGCGTTGACGAACCGGACGGAGAAGGACGTGGCGTTCGCGACATATTCGACCGCGAACCTGTCCAGCTGGGAGGCGGTTAGCAGGCCGTGGCTAGTGGAGTTGGCGCTCTCGAGCGCCACGTAGACCGCCCTGTTGACGGAGACAATCGTGGGGTAGAGGAGTGAGTAGACGTCTGCAGTCTGTGTCAGGCCGCTGATGCCCTTGTCGGATTTCACCGAGTCCAGAATGTTTCGGATCAATGCTTGGGTCGCCAGCGAGGAGACGTTCTGTCCAGTGATCACGACCAGAAGGGTGCTGTTCGCGACGGTCTTCCCGAACTGGCTCGAGATTATTTCGTCAGCCTTCACGGATTCGAGCTGGCTTCCACCAGCGGAGCCCAGCTGCAGAGAAGTCGATTTCCCTGTGTTCACGACCACGGGCAGGACAGCCACCAGGGCAATGACCCAGGCGACGATGACGTACTTCCTCCTTCTGTAGACCAGGCTCCCCAGTCTCCTGAAGGGAGTCGAGCTGGTCGCGCTGGGCGGCGTTTTCAATATCCGGGCCCTCTATGCAACCTATAAGAAGAATGCGGGAAAGAAATGAAATCGGAGGTCGGGTTGGCTCAGCGCTTCTTCACGTGGATGAAGCCGTCTTCAACCTTGACCTCGTAGAGCGGCTCGTCTTCGAGAGGCTCGTCGAAGACACCCTTTCCGGTCCTCAGGTCCCAGACCGTGCCGTGCCCCGCGCACGTGACAGTGGTGCCTTCGAGGATCCCTTCGGACAGGTCCCACTGCTCGTGGGTGCAGAAGGCGCCCATTGCGTAGTACTTGCCGTCGACGTTGGCGATAAGGATCTCTTCACCGCCGACCTCTACGGTCATCATCGTGTCTGGCGGAATCTTGGAAGCCTCGATGGCCTTCGAAAACTCGCTCATGCGCAGATTGAAAGCCCAGTTCTGGTTAAATCCTTCGGCTACGCGGCAGTCTGCAGCGATTTCTCAAGCTCCTTCAGGTCCTTGAGAGAGTCGACGAACCACCATTCACCGTAGTGGGGGTACGAGAGGAGTTCTCCGCGGCTCACAAGTTTGGGAAAGGTCTCTCTTTCGATATCTCCTGTGTCCGGCAGCGACTTCGCCATCTTCTTGGCGTTGAGGATGTAGACTCCTCCGTTGATCCACACGTCTGGGAAGACGGGTTTCTCCTCAAAGCCCCGGACCATCCGGAGTTTGTCGACCTTGACAACCCCGAACCTGGAGCGATAGGGCACGACGAGCATTGACGCAGTGATCTCCCCCGCCTGCCTGTGGGCTTCCACCATTCTTCCCAGCGGAAGGTCGGTTATGACGTCACCGTTCGCCACTATGTGAGAACCTTCGAGCGGGCCAGTAGAAAGCGCCTTCTTTATCGCCCCGCCAGTTCCCAGGGGCGCATCCTCGACGGAGTAGGCAACGGAGACGCCCTTGTAGCTCTTGCCGAAGTGCTCCTGGAGCTTCTCCCACTTGTAGCCGCAGGCGAAGACGATCTGCTCGACGTTCGCCTCCTTTGTGAGCCAGTCCAATTGGTATTCAGAGATTGGGCGACCGCCGACTTCTATCAGCGCCTTGGGTCTGTCGTCGGTCAGCGGCCTCAGCCGCATTCCTTGCCCGCCGGCAAGAATTATCGCCTTCATCGATGCAGGGACCTATGGCTGTGAGCCATGGGGTGCCGAGCGGGAGAGTGTCATAAAATACCTTTTCCTCCTATAAAGAGCTGTCCCAAGACGGCCTTTTACGCGCGCGCTATCCCGGCTGGGATGGGTTCGAGCCCGACGGGAATCGTAACCTATGGGTGTCCAGAATAGGAATCGAACTAAGGTTCGAATCGGCTAGGGGTTGAAGTCATCCGGGGAGCCCCGCTAGATAGGTTCGAGTCCGGTGGGGCCCGCACCCAAACAGGTTCTGAAAGTGGATTCCGGTCATGAACACCAACATCCGGTCTATGTAGGCGCCCTGGCCGAGACCTCACAGCTCAGGTAGGCGCCCCAACTCGGAGAGCCGTATGCTAGACTTGAGGTCGCTTGCCGACTCTGGCGCCGCTTCTGGCAAATACATACGACATCACGATGACGACCGTGACCAGAAGAGTGAAAGCGAGTTGCGTCGGAAATTCAGGAATCCCGGAGGATCCACTCGATTCTGAGGACGACGTCGATGATGTCCCTGTTGTATGTGGCGTGGTCGAAGTCGTGGAGCTCTTGGAGGAGGTCAATGGCGTTGTTGAAGTGGTGGAGGTCGTGGACGAGGTCGAGGTCGATGATGAGGGGGTAATAACGGAAACCGAGTTCGAACTGTAGTTCGCCACGTAGACGCACCCGTTGGTCGAGTCGAAGGCTACTCCATCAGGGCCGATGCCCACAGCCACCGTAGCTACCACAGTGTTTGTCGACCCGGATATGACCGAGACGGATCTTGAAAACGAGTTGGTCACGTAGACGTCCCCGTTGGCAGAGTCGAAGGTGACTGCGTAGGGTTCACTGCCCACAGTCACCGCAGTGACCACAGTGTTTGTCGAGCCGTCGATGACCGAGACCGTGCCTGAACCTTTGTTCGCCACGTAGAGGTACCCGTTGGTCGGGTCGA
>JBEKHX010000013.1:0-55487 GCA_050012055.1 Nitrososphaerales archaeon | reverse complement strand
AGTTCGTATACATCGACACTACCGACGCGGTTCGGAAGCCCTGGTACTACACGGTCTACGGCGACTAGTGCACAGGGAGTCTCGGAAAGACGGTGCCGTTTAAACCCACAGCGTGTGTTCTATCTGTGGTTTTCACCTAGGTAATGAACGGATAAATCAGGCCCAAGCGGTTCCGACTGTCACTTGGCGGTCTACAGCCTGGTGAAGGATGTCGAGGTCGAATACATCATAGCGGCAGGAAAGCCGGTGGTGAGGCTGAAGTCGGGCGGTCACCTCAAGCACAGGGCGATCTACGGCGGCACAGCGCAGCTCCTCTTCCACTGGGTCCAGGAAGGAAAGACCCAGGTCTGGAAGTTCGAACCATCGGTGCCCGAACCAAGGTCGGTCCAGGCCGAGGAGACCAACGAGGGCGGAGCTCAGCTCCTCACAATGACGCTCGACGAGATCCTCCCGGCCACGGGGATCATCAAGGGCCGCATGCAGGGAATCATTGCGGCGCCGGCGGTCCACATAGACGTCCCATGGGGTTATGACATCTGGATGTTTCTGATTCGTTCGCCTTGGTTCCAGCTCAGGCCCCGAATTGACAGAACCACGCTGTTAGTCGAGCACGACTCGGGGCGTGCCGTCGCTTCGATAAGCCCGTCAGGGACAGGGGGGATCTCGGCTGAGCTGTCAGTGTCAGGAACTTCGTTCAAGAAGGCCTCCATCACAATCAGGAGGACCATCGGCCAGTTCACTTCTGACGAGCTGATCGGAGAGGTGCAGACAGGAGAACAGACTTACACCTGGGACCCCATCATGCGAAGCTTCGACCTCTGCTTGGTCACGCACGCGACGATGACTGAGTCGCATTTCGTGGATCTCATGCGCGGGCTGGGGGCCTCTGTTTCATCTGGTTTCTTGGACGGAGGGACGATGCAAGGCGATTTCGTGCTATGCGACGGCCCGTCGATGGAGTACAATGTGACGCTCACCGGAGACTCGGGGTTCCTAGAGCATCCTCATGACGAGACAGGGGTCACCCTGACATGGTAGTAATCCTCTTTCTATGGTTTGCAGTCTTCTTGGTCGTCTTCTTGGTGATAGTCGTGGGAATCATTGCAAGGGCAATGAGGAGCAGGTCCCGGCCGATTCAGCGGCCGACCTCGGAATCGACGGCCTTCCCGCCCCCGCCACCGCCGGACTCGGTGCTGGTCAAGTGCCAGTACTGCGGCACTGCCCAGCCTTTCAGGGAACTATGCTCAAACTGCGGGGCTCCTCTGCCAAAACCAGAGTTCTCACAATGACAAATGGACGCGCTGTACAACTTCCACGCCAATCACCTCAATCTGAGCCTCATCCGGCAGAATAAGCCCAAGTCAGATTAAACATCTCTGGTGGCGCCGGTCGGACCTGAAGGTTTACCGTGCTAGATTCAGACCTTGAGTGGACGTCAGTAAAGATCACTGGCCTGACATCATCATCTGATGCAGGCACCCGATTTGTGAAAGCAGTCGGAGTTGAAGGGTCCCAAATTCGAGAAAGTTCTGAAAGTAGATGTCAATGGAAGGGCTTCACTAGTCGGGGGGTGGAGAGTTTCTGACCGGTGGCGCGTCTGGTCAGTATCCGTAGCTGAACAGCTGCGCCGGCGGAGTCCCCTGCGGTGGGATCGAGAAGTCTATGCCTGTGAACTCTTTCATCGTGTTCCTTGCCAGCACCTCGAATGGGTCCTTTGAAACAGCGAAGTCGCCGAACGTTCTCGCCACATCGTTGGTTTCCATGTAGACAAGAAGCCAATCGCCCTGAGTCGAAGACCGCAAGTACAATGCCTCCTTCTTTATCCCAAGGTGCTTCTCTGACCTTTCGAAATCCTTCTTCATTGGACCTGAGATGTCCTTAATGAATTGCATCAGCACATCCCTCTTTCCCGGCAGGACAGGCAGTGCTTCACAGTAAGTCTGCATGAAGGGCAAGCAGGTTTAAACAGTATTTGAACGTACGGTTTCAATGGTTCAGTCCTGAAGAACGGATTTTGGTCTTGTCATTCCATATAGGCGCCCCTTCGAACCCAAACCGAATCTTCCATAGAAGAACAGGATTCTGAAACTAACCCTTTGAGGAAGTCGGGAATCTCGCTTTCGCTTGCATGCTGGAAACCATCAATGAGTCTATGCGGAGACCATGTGGACTGCAGCGGCCCAACTAATGATGCCGAGAAGAATTGACAGCGCAACACCTACCGCGCCCAGCTTGGCTTCACCCCTCCTGATTGCCAGTATTCCAAAGACCGAACCCAAGAGCATCAAGGGAAGGGGTGATATCAGAGTCCCTACCGCACAGATGATGGAGTAGCGTGCCAGGTTCTTGGGCGACGTCCAACCAGTCGGTTTAGGCGCCGGCTGAATGGATTTCATCTCGCCGTCTTCGTGAACGTGGCCGCCATCAAGAAGCCTAGGTCGGTGGCCCTATAGTACCTTTGTCTCCTTTCGCTTGAGATTGGCTCCACCAGCCCCTGCGCGTGAAGCTCAGCGAGGGCGCGACTGACGTGACTCACGTGCCTGTTCTCGATAGAGGCAAGTTCAGATGGCGTCTTCGGGCCTCTCAAAACGTCCTCTAGAACTCGACTCCGGACTTCACTCCTGGAGACGAACGAGACGACCCGCCCGAATCCGTTCAGCGACATCCCGTCTATTATAAGGCAGTCCGCTTTTATATTAGAATTGTTACCAGAACATGAAGGAAGGGCCGGAATCGACCCAGCAACTAGGGGTGCCTTACCAGCCAAGCCAGAGTAGTCATCTCTCAGGGCCAGCTTCCCAACGCAGGCTCTATTGCAAACAGATTAGTTTGCGAGATGCTCCATACTATCCGACCTTTCAGTTCCTGCAAGCAAATAAAGCTGGAATGGTATTCGCCTTACAGGCATGAATGAAATGCCAGAGACGTACCATTGCAGGATATGTCTCAGGGGCTTCTACGACAAGACTGCTCTCGTTGAACATCTGCGGGCAGACCATGAGCCTCTTGAGGTCGAATCCTACGCGGCAGCCACAATGATGATGGAGGACGACAGAGACAAGGTCGCGAGAGACTTCTTCAGGGAATTCGAGCGCCTTAGGAGGGAGCTCAGAGGGAACGCTCTGAAGCCCTGCCCCAAGTGCGGGAGGCTGGTTAGGCTCGAGAGGAACGATGCGGCCAAATGGATGCAAGTGAAAGAGGACGGAAGCCCGCATGAACATCCTTAGTATGGGTCTCGAGGTTGCCCGTCTGGCGGAGGAAGGTGGGTTAGAGACATAACAAATGAGTATGAAGGTGGACACGAAAGGCATCAGAGATTCGCCAGCTCGGGAACGAGCTCTTCACAGGTCCTTCGGTCGCGTAGTTTCCTGCCTTGTAAAGAGACCTGAAGGCGCATCCTTCATGACGTGCCGGGCCTGTTTGAGTCTTGAGAATCTTCATTCTCCGACTATCTGAACCACGATTTTCCTAGTTCTTGGCCTGATGTCCAGTTCGACGAAGACTATCTGTTGCCATGTTCCCAAAGCGAGGATTCCATCGACGAAGGGAACCGAGAGGCTGGGTCCCACCAGCGACGCCTTGACATGTGACCGCCCGTTGTCGTCCCGCCACGTCTTCTGGTGCTCGTAGGAGATGCCTCTCGGAGACACGCGTTCGAGCATCTTGGGAAAGTCCTCGATCAGCCCGGGTTCGAATTCCATGGTCGTCACGGTCGCAGTCGAACCGGATACGAAGACCGTCGCGATTCCATCCTTCAGACCGCTCTCCCGGACGGCCTTTTGGACATCTTTCGTAATGTCGACCACGTCGTTCTCGGCTCTGCTCCTCACTTCCACATGTCTGGTGACCACGGCCATGCACGGGTTTTCGGCGGCGCGATATTTCACCTGTGCGTTCCTCGGCCGTGGACGACCTCCTTCCCAATCATTGCGGCGCCCAGCCTCACTCTGCCCTCTCCGCCGAAGCGACATTGCAGTCGGAGGCTGGGCTGAGGTGCTGACAGTCAGTCCTGCAATCCATCGGCAAAGAGAAGTCTGAAGACGCGGGATGCTCTCCCTTGGTATCGCGTGGAATGGGGTGGCGCTTACGCCATTATCTAGAATTGCTTCTCTTATGGCTTCAGCGTGTTTCCTCCGCTGACCACCGCTGCGCTCTGTCCTCTGAGGTCGATCTTCCTGAAAGCTGCCAGCGACGCGACCCCGGCCATTTCGACTTGGAGGCCATATTCTCTGTAGAATGCTTTCCGCTCGTCTTCCATTTCCTTGTCCGTTACGTCCACGGCCTCGCCACGCGTCGCTCTTATCCCCTCGATAGCCTGGTCGCCATATGTCGGGTAGCCGACGGCTATTGCGCCTGCGTCTGTGAGCGGCTTTTGATACTTCACCTTCTCGTTTCTTCTGAAGGCGGCGACGAGCGGGTCTGTCAGCGACGCTTGTACCGCTATCAGGCGCGGTAGTCTGTGCACCAGCCCGAGCTTTTTGAGCTCCATCAGAGCCTTGTATGATGCGCTGAACAAGGTGGCGTTGCCTACCGGGATGAGGATACTCCTGACGCTCGGAAGCTCCGCCATTATCTCGTAGAGCAGCGTCTTCTGACCCTCCTTCCTGTAGCCGTAGTCTCCCGTCAGAAAGGCTTCCTTTCTCTTCGAGTAGCCGATTGCCCTTCTTTGCGCTTCGGTGAAATCGCCATCGATCCTTATGATGTTGGCGTCCCCAGTGTCCCGGATGTCTCTGATTTTCAGCCAGTTGGCGTTCTTGCTTACGAAGATCGTTGCGCGTATCCCACCCAGCTTTGCGTAGTAGGCTACTGAATAGGCCATGTTGCCGGTGGACGCACAGACGACTTCGTCGTACCCGTACTCGAGCGCCTTCGCTATCTCAACTACTGAACCCCTGTCTTTGAATGACTTGGTCGGGTTCTCCGTCTCGAGCTTCAGGAAGAGGTCCTGCTGAGCTGCAGAAAGCAGGGTCGTGTTTCCAAGCTTGTAGTGTTTGTATTCACCCTGGGGAAGAAGCGCCTCATAGCTCCAGAAATCCTTTCTCAGAGCTCCTATCTCCGCGTCACCGGAATAGACGACCTCGAGGATGCCGCCACACTTGTCGCAGAGCTGCCTCGGGAAGAACATGGAATACTGCTTCCCGCATGCAAGGCACTTCAGTACGTATCGCATACCAGGCTATGTCTGGTCGACTGATTTAACATCAGAGTGTCTTGCCAGGCCATCCTTGGGACCTGCGAGCCTGACTCTCTCGTATGAGTCAAGATTCATAATGACTGTGAGATTCGATGCCTCGTACCAACTTGCCCACTCCGCGTAGGTCGACCACCGCAGGTACAGTCAAGTCCGTTACGATTCTGACAAGACTCTCGAGTCCCTCCCTTCTGGCTGTTCGTCGAATCAGACCTCCAAGGTCAGAGAGCCTGACCGATTCGGTCTTTGCCTCTCGGCCTTTCCTGAGCCAGATGGCTCGAAATCCGGCTAGTGATGCACCCCAAATATCGAACAGTATCGAGTCTCCTACGACTACGGGTTCTTGCGAATCTTTCGCGGGGAAGGGTTTGGCGGCCAGCTTGAAGGCTTCGGGCTGCGGCTTGATGTAACCAGTCTTATCTGGGCTAACAAGAAGGTCGTAGTTCACTAGCCCGAGAGACTCGATAACTGGTAGCTGGTATTTCTCGTAGCCGTTCGTCAGAATCACTACTCTGTGGCCTCTATCTTGAAGGGACTTCAGCAGCCTGCTCGCTCCCGGCTCCAGGCTAGCGAACGGAGCCTTGCTGTACGTTCGGACCAGCTCGGCGACATCGATTTCGACGCGAACGCGATTTGCCCGGGCGACATTGCGTGCTATGAGGTCCCAATTGAATGACTCTACGAGCCTTCCCTCACGGCGCAGTCTTACCGTCTCCTGTCGGAATTCTCTAACGCAGTCTGTCTTCCTTCCTTCTTGTGACATGATTCGTTGGATGTGTGGAAGCACACCATTTGCAAAGGGGTTCCTGATCAGCGTGTCGTCAAGGTCGAAAATGACGATCAATCTCGTGCCACTACCGACTATTCCTGTTAGACTGCTTTAATTCCCTACTATTTGGAATGCCGCGGGTCCGTATTAGTGTCCATGGAAGAAGTTCCTAATCATCGACTTCTGTGAGGCCAGGGCCTGCGCGACTTCGCTTCATGCTGCGAGCGAGAGGCCACGTTTATATCACGACCGTTCAAATATGAATCGTGTCATCGGTAGCCCTGGAGAACCTTCGCAAGGACTCTGAGCTGAGGGCGCAGACGGACAGACAGATTTCTGTCGCCTGGGTTCTTCTGCCAATCATCGCAGTAATCCTTGCAGTTGTGGTGGCGGTGCTTTATGTTCTGGCGATTGTTGACACCTTCTCCAGCTGGACTTCTTCCTCAACTGGTGCCACAGCCAATGTGGTACCAATCTTCGGGGGTTTTGCCTTGGTGGCGGGGATTGGGTTTCTCGCGGAAATTCTCTACTTGTACTTCTTCTACATGTTGATACGAAGGAGAAACCAGCACTTCCCCAGGCAGCAGAGGTTCTTCACCGACCTGGTAACGGTCCTGAGGGGAGCAGCCTCCAAGAGGAACGTCAACGCAGACGCCCTCCTTGGTTCGATGGAGAACACAGTGAGGCAGTCGCAGGCTGAGGAGACCGAAAAGAGCGCAGTTCTGTGGGTCATCCTCATGCTGGTGCCTTTCATAAGTACCATCGCGATACTCTACGTTCTCTACTTCCTCACAGGCGACTTCCAAAAGCATGAAAGATGGGAGGACGGGATGCTCTCGGACACCGAGAGGGCGCTGGGTGCAATGGGAGTCCAGTTCATATTCCACAGAAACAATCCGATTCCGTCCAGAAGCTTCGTCCTCTACATCATACTAACGATAATCACCCTCGGGATATTCGGTCTCTATTGGGAATATGTTTTGATCAAAGACCCCAACAATCACTTCGTCAACCACGCTGTCTACGAGCCGCAAATCATCCAACTGGTAACCCCCCTCGCGGGCTAGGTCCAACCGGCCATTCTCATTATTGTGGGGGTTATGTTCCCCTCGATGAACCCGGCTATGAAGAAGAGCAAAGCCAGCCCTATGACCAGATACAGTGTCTGCTGCGCGACTTTGTGAAACTCCTTAATCTTCTCAGGAGCCGGGTTCCGGAACGACCTGAGGAAGACCACGCCTAGCTTGATCCCTGCGGAACCCGCAAGCACAAACGCCGGGAGCTCGATTATTCCGTGCGGCAAGAGCGCCGCGGCAAGCATGGTTGTGTTGGGGGTCAGGTCGGATACCACACCCACAAGAATCCCGTTCAGCAACAGATCCACGAACGGCATAACAGGGAACCAAATTCCGGACAGCGCGGTCGCAAGGGACGCCTGCCAGTTATGAAAGAAGATGTACACTCCCACAGTGAGGGGGGCGCTCCCGGCGACGAGGGGGTTGATCTTCCCAGGAACATACCCGAAGGCATAGATTACCCCGGTCAGGCCGTTGTTCCCAATCCAGAGCCCCAGAAGCCAGCCCAAGCCGAGACCCGCTGCAGAGAGAAGATGATACTTGAGGTTCTGCAGAGCGAAAGTGAAATCCTTCAGTTCTTTCAGCCCTTCGACGAGCTTCCGCCAGAGCAGTCTCGGGACCGGCCCCGCCAGGTCAGGGAATAGCGGCTTATACACTTCGAACTCGACTGGCTCCGGTTTCAGCATCTCGGAATAGATTTCTGTCTTGGTAAGGTGCAACACCGGGACTACGAGTATCAGTATTCCCACTGAAGCCAGAGATGAGATCGGCAGGTTGACATATGGGATGAACGACGACCCGTACGAAATCACGCCTATCAAGACGATGTAGACGATGCCGTAGGCGAAGGCTGTTCTATCGTTCTGCCTGACCTGATACCAGCTCCTTCGTATTGCGGCGAGCCCGGACAGGTTGTCGGCGGCGACCGCCACAGGGGTGTAGATGAAGAAGAGAGCCAGTACCGCAGTGAGTATGCTCCCCGCGAGGAGTACCACAGTCGCCAAGAGCACTGCGGTCAAACCTGCCGAGGTGTATCCAAGGAAGACCAGAAGGCCGAAGCCAGTCAGCATCGGGAGGAAGGTCATCAGGTTGGAGAGAAACATGGTCCATGCCATCGGCCGCCACTTTTCCACGAATCTCGACATCACCTCGGAGACACCGACATGTGCTCCCTCTCGTGCCTGCCAGTAGGACCCGTACTCCGCAGAATAGACGAACCCGCTCGCCACCGCCAGTACAGTTATCGAGACTGCAGCTGCAGGCAGGAGGTATTCCAGCACCAAGGCGACAAATGCTGGAGAGGAGATCAGGCTCGACAGGTCGGTGAAGTTCTGACTGTTTATGTCGCTGGCGATCTGGGCAAGCCAGCTCGTCCCCTCAAGGCGGACCAGGAGTGCCACCACGAAGATTCCCACTATGGACTCTGTCAGTGCTGTGAGGCCTGTCGAGAACATCGTCGGGACTGTCAGGGCGGGGCTCCCTCTCCAAATCCAATAGGATCTTGACATCAGCCGGTCGAAGGGGATTCTCTTCTTGGCGTTCTTCAATGCCTCATGGTTCCAGGGCTTTGTTTTAAGGAGTCAACCATGAACCTCGGACTTCTGTTTCACGCATGCCGTGGCCTCCTGTGTTCCACGTATGCGAATTCGGGGCTCGATGGCTGGGGTGGGCCGGGTGGTCTTCGGCTTCAGTGTTGAGAGAACAAGCTGACTGAATTGGTAGCCCCGCCTCTGAGGCGTCACTGCGCACAACGGCAGGACTGTCAACATCTCAACTGCAGTGGTGAGATGTTCCGGTCATCGTCTGAGTAACGTTGAGGAAGGTCGTCGTAGTTGTGGAACAGGTCAACACCGTCGCTATTGTGCCCGTATTTACATTCGCTATCGTTATCCCAATTGCGACAACGTCTCCTTGGGCCAGCTTGGAGTCTGCGTTCTGGGGCCACGACGTGGAATTCAGCGACAGAATGTAGTTCGGCGCCAGTGCCCGACTGAGAGTCGAGTTGAAGCCAAAATTGGTCAACCTGGAGGTGTCATTGAAAAAGAAGAAGACCGAAGAACCGACCGGGAACGGCTGGCTCCCGGTGTTCTCGACTTCGATGAAGTAGACATAACCAGGACTGCCATAACCGCCGCAGTCGCGCGTCAAGCTCAGGCATGCAGGTCCTATCGCTTCGAGGCCGTACGCAGGCCTTTGCGTAGTCGTTGTCTGTGTCGACAGAATCCTAAGCCACAGAGAGTTTAGCTGGCTCTGAAGCTCCTGAAGCTGAAGCTGCTGATTCGAGTTCTCCTGCTTGAGCGTGGCGACATCGCTGTCGAGAGCGTAGATCTCGAGAACCCCGAGGGCAAAGACCAACAAGACAAGAACCATGACCACGGTGAGTATCGTATTCGCTGAACTTGTCTTTTGCCGTCCTCCGGACTGGTCGTTCGTCAGCAAGAGAGCCATGTATTTCGATTCGCTGTGCTATAGGCGTTTACAGGATTTGCAAGAGGACCATGAGAGCGCGGAGTCTACGATTTAGGAACCTTCGGCTAATAGCCGATCTAGGAGAGATCTGTCACAGGTCGGACCAAGGCTTGCCTGTGTAATGCCGCACGTGTACGGCATGCTTTGCCACGTGCTCAAGCAATCATATGACCCATTCTTCTCGTTCGACGCTTCTCCTTCCAAAGCCAATCTTCGATGTTCTATACCGAACGTCCCCGTAAAGTGAAGCTTCTTCTTCGTCTCTATAGACGGCATCCACTAGCCGCCCGAGAGAATCACCTTTCATGATCCCACTCCCGCTGTCGCCCCCGACGACTATCAGGTTGTTCTGCTTGAATACGAATGGCAGGCAGTCCAAGGTGTTGTAAGAGTACAACCCCGCCCACATGGCTTTCACCCTCACGTTTCGGAACTTGGGGAAATATGCGGATAGAATCGGGTTGACGTTCCGTTCAAAGTACTCCTGCTCGGCGGCGTACCTCGCAAGGTCGTGGTCAGGCAGGTAGATGAACGGCCTGTTCACCTCGTCCTCGCAGGCTATCCAGAAATCGTCTTCTTCACTGACTGGTCTGAAGTGAACCCCAGCTTTCGGCAGGATCACCAAGGGGAGAAGGCCCAAAGGGTTGAAGTCCTTCGTACGAAGCAGCTCTTCCAACCCTTTGGCCTCCTTTGCTGAAACGCTGAAGAGTTGCCTCTTCTTGGCATTCACGTGACCGTCGATGCCCGCGGGTCCCAGCAGCTCGTTGCCCCATGCGCCGCAGGCCAACACAAAAGAGTCAGAGCTGATTGTTTCATTGAAGGCGCCACTCGCCTGAATCCCCTCGATTCTGAAGTCCTGCCACACGAATGGTTCGCCATCGATTCCCAGTCTGTTGGATGGACCGATCAGCAACTTCTCAGCGTTCGTATTGAAGGCAACTCGGCCTCCCATCCGCAAGAACTCATGGGTGTAGTATCTTACGAGCTTGTCTGGGTCTAGTCGTCCACACTTCGGTCCGAATACCCCCCCCTCGATGTTCGGAAGAGCCATCAGCCGCGCTTCTTCATTGGAATCGAAATCTGTCACCATGCTTGGCATTCGATGTTCGAGTTCCTCTTTTGAGAGCCTGCGGATATCAATTCCATTTCTCTCCATCCCCTTCAGGAATACCTCGCTCGCCGACAACTGTTCGTCGCTCATCAACCAGAGGTAGCCGATCTGCTGCAGCCCTAGGTCGACCTTCAACTCGTCTTGCACGTGCAGATAGAAGTCGATCGTGCTGTCGGAAAGGACCTGATTGTCGGCCGAGGAGAACGTGTTCCTGAACATCGCGTTACTCCTTCCAGTGTTTCCCTGGCCAGGGGCACCGAACCTGTCAATCAACAGGATCTGTTTATCCGGGTTGTTCCTCTTCAGATGGAACGCTGAGGCCACGCCCATGATGCCGGCTCCAACGATCACAACGTCGTATCGGCCCGTCAACTATCGAACCCCCCTGGGAGAGGGCGGGCAAAACCTTCGCACCATAGCGTCCATACCGAGGTGCCCGACCATCCTAATGGGTCTTCTGGAAAGTGAGTTTCTCCATACTGCTTCACTGCACCTGAGACGGCCTCCGTATCGGCAGAGAACTTAATACCAATCGGCTTTCCAAACCGTCAATGCCAGAACCGCTAGCCGGAACCTTCCCGGTCGCTGTCACTCCACTTGATGACCAACGAAATCAAGACGAGGATAGCTATCGCTGTCTCATCGAATACTACTCTAGGGCGGGAGTCAAAGGCCTGACCATCTTGGGGGAATCTGCTGAGCGGGATCTGTTGTCCGAAGAGGAAAGACAGAGAGTCTTGACGATGACATTCGAGATAACGGGCGGCAAGCTGCCAATAGTCGTGGGTACCGGAAGCGAGGACCTTCAATTGACCGTTCAGTCCAGCATCTCTGCCCAGGGTTTGGGCGCCTCGGCAGTCATGATTCCCCCACCCAGAGGTCTGAAGACTCGGCTGGGAGTCCCGAATGAAGATGAAATATTCGATTACTTCTCATCCATCGGGGATGCAATCGAGATTCCCATAGTCGTACAAGACTTCCCTCAGACCGACCGTCCGAAGATGTCGCCGATGCTGATAAGTCGATTGAATCGAGAGATATCAAACGCGAAATACCTGAAACTTGAGGACCCGCCCACGCCCGTGAAGTTGACGAGGATCCGCGAGATCACAGGTGATAAGCTGAAGATCTTCAGCGCATTGTACGGAAGAGACTCCTTCTGGGATTTGATGCACGGCGCAGTTGGCATAATGACCTCGTCTCCCACCCCTGAATATTTGGTCGCGATGTATGACGCATACGTTGCGAATGACTTGAAGAAGGCGTTCGACATCTACCTCAACACGCTACCACTGGTCTATTACTGCAGTGAATTGGGCTTGGCAGTAAGAAAAGAGATTCTAGTGAAGAGAGGCGTAATTCGAACCAGCAACATGAAGCTACCAGAGAGGGAGCTGGTTGATAGTCAGAAGAGAGAACTGACAGATGTTCTGCACTGGGTCCAGAAAACAGTCCTGTCGTCCTCTGGCGTTGCTCCTCTAAACTTCCTGAGAGTTCCCTGAGGATTAGTTCTTGACTAAAGAGTAATCTCTTTACCGATGCCCTGCTTCCTTGCCCTCTCGTAGACTTCGAGGGCCAGCGCCAGGTCTTCTATGGCAACACCAACGGATTTGAAAAGCGTTATTTCTTCTGCATCGCTCCGCCCTGCTTTGGCGCCAATGACCAGCTCACCCAGCTCTGCAGAGATTTCTGATTCTTTCAGTTCTCCGCTCTTAATCACATTAATGATGTCGCCAGCCTCGGCCAGGACTTGTTCTTTGAAGTCCACGAATATCTTTGCGCGTTTCATGAGGCTGGGGTCAATCTCGCTCTTCGTAGGAGCATTCGCCCCCATTGCGTTAATATGAGTACCAGCGCGTACCCATCGGCTCATCAAGAATGGCTTGTCAGAGGTCGTAGCAGTGACCACGATATCGGCCGATGCGGGCTCTGAAGCGTCATTGGCAGTTGTAATGTCAATGCCGAATTTCGCGGACATCTGCTTTCGAAAGGCTTCGAGTCGTTCCTTTGAAACGTCGTATGCCTTCACTTTCCTTATCGAGCGCACGCTTGCGACCCCTTCCAGCTGTGTCCGAGCCTGCACTCCCGCACCGTAGAGCCCAAGCGTCTGAGAGTCCTCCCTGGCCAAGTACTTGGTGGCGACCCCGCTGGCTGCTCCAGTACGAAGCCGTGTGATGATGTCCGCGGCCATGATGGACAACAGACTCCCGTCATCGGGGTCGAAGAGCACCATGAGAAAGTACGTTGAGCCGGGCCGTCTCGAACCAGGTTGGCCGGAGATTGTTTTGAACCCCACAGCGCGCTTGCCAAGCAGCGCAGCTGGCATGATACGCAATCCGCCCTTCATCCCTTCTACGGCCAAGTGCAGCCTCTTGGGCATCAGGGTCTCTCCATTCGCATGTCTGCGAAAGGCGTCTTCAATGATCGAGATCGAGGCCTTCATGTCTACAGCCATCTCGACAGCTTGGTCATTGAGAAGAAGCACCAAGTAAGTCAGGCCACCTTTCGTGAAGGACTCTAAAAAAGCAGACTATCCATCCTTCACAGCGGGGCTTAACATATCATTCAAACTGACCGCCCGAGTATACGAAAGGCTGACGCCGTCTTCGCCTTTGACTTGTTATTATACGACTCGAAGATCTGGGGGTCGCAGGGTTGTTTCTTTCGAGGACATCCAAGGCAATGATTGGGTCTCAGGTTTGACAAGGCCGTTGGTGAGGTTTTTGAGGTCTCACACAGCTCCAGGAGTCGATTCCTTCCATAGTCAGATTCGGGGAGCTTCGTTCCAAGGAAACGGGACCAATTCAGAAAGCTTGACCTTCTTCGATTCTCCCAGGCCTTTTCCGACCTGAAGAATCACGTAAGGATTCCCAAACGCTCTAACAAAATCCCTGCACTTCCCGCATGGTGGTAGGATAGCGTATCCGTTCTTCCCCTTGTCCGTAATTGCCACAATGGTCTTGACCTTCCTTTCGCCGCTGGAAACCATTGTCCCGATTGCAGAATACTCGGCGCATGCGCCGATAGGTGTAGTCTCCAAATCAATGCAAAGCCCGAAGAACTCCCTCCCCCTACTGGTGCGCAACCCAGCAGCTACACCAGAAATCTCAGACGCGTGTTTCTTCAGGTGAAGTTTAGTCTTCTCGACTAGAGATTTGTCACTCTCGTCAAGTTCGATAAGTCGCATAACTGTCCAATATCACGTGGGGAACCCGGGGAGATAAGACCGTTTCCACCCAACATGCTAGGCCGAAGTCCCACCCCCTCGATGAGCCGTTCGAGAGAGAAACAGAGACTTTTGGCGTAGAGAAAACACATCGCAGGGTGGTCGAGAATCGCCCGGCATCCCTTCCTCCTTGTATTTCCGACACCGTGGGCCAATGTCAACTGCTCCAAGAAATACCCACCTTCACTCTACTCTCTCCGTCAGAACGACCCTGCAATTTGAGACTGAGCTAATATGCTGGAAAACAGTCTTGCCGTCCATGAGCCAGGAAGAATCCGAGGACGAGGGGATGTCTGTTGATTGCGAGATGGTCCATGACAGCATAGGCGTCACCCACTTCCTACCTCCGAGGAGGTGCAAGAACTGCGACGACTGAAATGGGGAATCCGCCGCGCTTCCGGAAGGCTTCGGAGCTCGACTTAAAATGCGAAACCTATGAGCACTTATCGAACTGGGGGTTCTGCGTCAAGCATCAGCTGCCTGTAGACCAGAAAGAGCTCTGCGACAGCTGGGCATCGATTTTGAAGAGTGGAAAGAGGCAGTGGGCCAAACCGTAGAACGCTTGAAGGATCCTATCCCAGTTACCGAGGATATGACGATCTCCGAACCATCCACGAATATCGTTTCCTCGTGGTGAGCTTCGCTAGCCGGGTCGGAAGACTCCGTCGGAGGCCGCTGATCGCTGTTGCCTTGCCTACATCCGGGCCGTGTCTTCCAAAGCCATGAGATGCCCGCCGAAGCCGACTGCCCACAGGAGGGTTGGGTAGACGATCATCCTCTCCATTCCACCCGGTCCCAGGCCCAAGTAGATACTGGGCACGTAGAGGATTAGTGCAATGAGCGTTGTCACGCCAAGAAGAACTGAGAAGTATGACATGGGTTTCTTCTGGAGCCTGTAGGTCACGATTGCGGACAGCCCGGCAAAGAGGAAGACCATGAGCGAGAAGATACTGTGCCAGATTCCAGTTGTTTCAGGCGCCAATCCCACTCCCAGCGCACCGACCCCTGCCAGCGCGATGAGCACAGTGGCAGGCATCCATTTGAAGGCCCTGTGCAGGAAATATGCGCTCAAGAGTATGAAGAGGCCGAGAAGCGCGATGGACGAATCAAAAAGTAGCGCTGATGGCGGAATGTAGCAGGCGCCATTGCTCGGACAGTTCGCGCCCAGGTCACTCACGTAGTTTGTGGACACGCTGTAAGCGTACCCGTTGACGTACCCAAAGCTGTTCGTGCCATTCGCAGAATAGACTATTTCAGAGATGATTAGGAGGACTCCGAACTGAACGGCTCCAACGAAAATGGCAACGCCAGATTTCGCGGCGTTTGATAGAGCCATCGCCTTTCGTTACACATGCGTATGCTAAAAACCTGAGCCGCCCTTGCTTTCAACCTTGTAATCCTTGTTCCTTGGTCGAACGTTCCAAGTTCTGACCAGGAGGGGTTCGACCCGTGACTGGTGTATAGACGGGCCCAGATTAACTATAAGTCAGAAGCGCATCGATGGTGGTCTACACATGAAATTGAACTCCAGGGATATTGTTTACGCAATAGATTACACTGTCAGAGAATCCCATAGCACTTACTCAGACTGGAGGATTGGAATAACAGACGACCCGCTAAGCAGGAGGAAACGGCATCAGGATGAGGGGAGGGACACTCGGCTGTGGAAACAATGGGAGGCAGATAGTGAAACGGACGCGAGGAGCGTGGAAGCATATTTCATCGACAAAGGAATGAAAGGCGGAGTCGACGGGGACACGAACGGGAACTTCGTCTGCATCTTCTAGTCTACAGAATGTTCCCATTGTGTGACGAATCCGTTTGGGATGGTGCTCTCTGCGTGAAATCGGGCACTCAGCCGGGACTCGTCATTCCGCAGGGCCTGCCTGCTCCGCTGGGCCCAGACTCCTTGATGCGAATTGACTAATTCGCGAGATGCTCCATAACATTCTGCTTGGCAGAACCTGCATGCTATTATGGAACGGGGACATGATCCGCTAGGAATGAGAGTTGTGCCGGAGAGGTATCGCTGCAGAATCCACTTGAGCGAATTCCCGGCCAAGGCATCCACTTACTCGGTATCCCACTCATGCTGTCGACGGCCAGGGGAGGGCTCGGTGACTTGGACCATAGGTGATGATTCAGCGAGAAACCCGTTTTGTTTCTACATTCCAAGTTGTGCAGAACCTATATGGCAGTTTATTATAGACTCAGACTCCGGATGGTCCGGCCCGAGACCCGAAAACACGAGGCGGCCATAGGATGAAACCGATAATCACCGTTTACTCCGGGGGTTCAACTGCACTCACCAAGAAGTTCGACAACTTCGTCCATGCCGCCTACTGGATAGGGATTGAAAACGCAGAACGAGACTTGGAATCGGTCAAAGTTCGCGTCTCACCACTAGAGGACTATGACGCTGACGTGGCAAACGCGAAAGGCTTCTCCTCGCTACTAATCGAGAATGGAATCAACTTCAGCTTCGAGTTTTTCGTCGAACCTCCTCAGAGTGGTCAAGACACGCCTCCTCCCACGCCTCCTCCGCCCCCCAAAAGCAGTCAACCCACAGCGACAAAATCAACGGGGAGGGTCGGTAGCAAAGCGACGCCAGAAAACCTGAAGAGCGCACTCGAAAAAGGCCTGATTACCAAGAGGGAGTACGACTCCTTGATGAATCAAGGCTAATCAGATGCCAGCGGTCTTTCAACCACACCTATGAAATCCATGATGACAATAAGGTTCTCGCCGACGGTCCTAGCGCCCCAGGTTGCCACTTTGGAGAGCGAGCCCATCGCATCCGCCTCCTTGACCTCCACGGCATTCCTCCTCCCCCGCGCGCGGAACCCTTCGTCCTTAGATCCGTCGAGGATGCCCAATGCGGAATGGCTGCCGAGGGCGCATATCGTTATCTTGTCTCTGTCATAGGTATCCACCGGCGTTCTGAGCTCTTCCCGTGGAATCAGGAACCTGGCGCTGGTCGAGCCGGCCGCTTCTGTAGTCTTGTCAGTTGTCTGAAGGGCCACGGCCGGCCTGACCCAAGGCCTAATTATCGAGCGAGGAAGGTTCAGCCGATGGACAGGGTCGGAGTCCTAGTCGTTTCGAAATGCCTCAGCTCTGCTGCCATAGTCGACACGTTCTTGCGGAGCGAGAAGTACAACCCCGAGTTCTACATCGCAGAGAGGCAGGCCAATCCCTTCAACGTGCGGAGGGCGAAGGAGCACAGGGTGATTCCTGACTTGGGGATTACCGAAATTGCGAAGTTCGCCAAGAGGTTCGCGGGGAAGGTAGCGTTCGGGCTCTGCGACACTGAAGACTTCGTTGTCGCTGGCGGGCGAGACCTGTTGGGGAAACAGGCCGGGATTCCGATGGTCTGCGTGACCAAGAAATACGCAGTGGAGATGAGCAAGGCCGCGCAAAGGCTGCTCTTCGACAAGATTTGTCCAACAGCCAACCCAAGATACAGGATCTTTGACCCAAATCAGTACAAGAGCAGGAGGGATGCTGTCCAAGACCTGAAAACTGCGATCAAGGAGATGAATCGGCCCGTAATCAAGCCAGACGCGCCCGCGAGAGGGGCCGGAGTCGGGGTCTGGGGGAGCGATTTCAGGACAGAGGAAGAAACCGAACGATTCTTTCTGAACGCGTACTCCAAAGGTCGTGTGGTCGTGGAAGAGAGGATAGAGGGAGAGGAGTCCAGCTTCCACGCCTTCAGCGACGGCCGTCACATATGCGTGGCTCCACTCACCCGCGACTACAAGAGAGCGCTAGATGGCAACCGCGGATGCCTGACGGGCGGCATGGGCAGCTACAGGGACGCGACGGAGCACCTTCCATTCCTCACAGAGGCCGAATGGTCAGAAATCGTGAGCGCTGAGGATAGGGCCTTCAGGAAGTGGAAGGGAAGGGGGTCCAATCCCGGGCTCAAAGGAATAGTCGAGTACGACGCGCTGATGCACACTGGGGCCGGATTCAAGATCCTTGAGAGGAATAGCAGGGGCGGAAACACGGAGTCCATCAATCTGTACACGACGCTTGAAGACGACCTGGCCGACGTGTGCTACCGCATAATCGAGGGGACACTACGCGGGCTTCGCTTCCGGAAACAGGCCTCGGTCGTCACTTGTGTGGTCCCGAAAAACTACGGCACTTCTGAGAGTTTGCGTAGCTCAGACGGAGAGATTAACCTCGCCCGCGCCATGGCATTGCAGAGGGAACACGATCAGAACATGAGAGTCTTCCCCATGGATGTCAGGGTCGAAGGCGGGAAGACCATACACGGCACCTCTCGTTGCGTCGCAGCCGTCGGGATTGGCGACGACATGGATGAAGCTCGCAGCTTCTCCTTGAAAGCGGTCAAGCAAATCAGCGGAGACCTACGACACCGGATGGACATTGCGAGCGAGGAGGACATACTCAGCAGCTGCGACCACATGAAGGTACTTCGAGCCAACAGAGTCGCAGACTATTCTTAGGCTCAATAGGGACGCGCCCTTCAAACACATCTACCACACACACGGCTCATCTACATCGACCTGTTAAAACACTCTAGCCCTGTTAATACAAGTACCCATCTGTTATTACTCCGACCTGTCAATACCCAGAGTCAGTTGCCGCGAGCCACGAAAGCCCGTCCAGTCTTTGTGGTCGAAGTTGTGATTTCCAACAAGGCCGCCGCCAGAGACCCCGAGGGTGACGTGATCCATCGCGACTTGGTGAAATCTCATTTTCCGCAAGTAATGTCGGTAAGGGTTGGCAAGCTTCTCAGGTTCAGAGTTGAGGCAACGAATTCTCTAGATGCCCAGAAGCTCGTCCGGCGGATGTGCGACGAGCTCCGAATCTACAACCCCGCAGCCCACGATTGTCAGATAGCCCCAGGGCGTTTGGTTGAATGAACGTAGCCGTTATCCGGTTCCCGGGCAGCAACTGTGACTTGGACGTGGTCGCCGCCCTTCGTGCAACCAAGGGCCTTAAGCCGAAGCTCGTGTGGCATGAAAACGATGACCTGGGAGGGTTCGACGCTCTCGTCCTTCCCGGAGGTTTCAGCTTCGGGGACTACCTGAGGGCAGGAGCCATCGCGGCCAGGAGCCCTTCGATCGCCAGGGTCAGAAGGCTGTCAGAGACAGGAGTCCCAATCCTGGGCATCTGCAACGGGTTCCAGATCCTGGTGGAGGCAGGCCTGCTTCCGGGCAGCCTCTTGAGGAACTCGGGGCTGAAGTTCGTCTGCAAGTGGGTGACCCTTCGAGTCGAGAGCAACAGGACGCCATTCACGCACACATCAAGGCGGGGAGAGGTTCTGCGGCTGCCGATAGCGCACAACGAGGGACGGTTTTTTCTCCCCAAGGACGAACTCGCCGCCTTGAGCAGGGAAGGGAGGGTAGTCTTCAGGTACACGGACGAAGAGGGAAAGCCCACCGCTCGGGGGAACCCGAACGGTTCACAGGAAAACATCGCGGGAATCTGCAACGAAGACGGGAACGTCCTCGGGATGATGCCCCACCCGGAGAGGGCCTCAGACCCCGTTCTGTGCCCAGCGGGGAGGTCTGATGGGATGGCGATCTTCGGGTCGCTCGCCGGCCTGGGCGGGAGCAGTAGCTGAGATGGCAGAGACCGAGCAAGCGATTCTCGGACTGACACAGGATGAAATCAAGTATGCGATGAGGTTCCTCGGTCGTGAACCGACGGAGGTCGAGTGGGCCATCATAGACGCCGAGTGGTCAGAGCACTGTAGCTACAAGTCGTCGAAGAAGCTACTGAAGTCCCTGCCGACCTCCGGGAAGAACGTGCTTGTCGGACCCGGATACGATGCAGGCGTCGTCGATGTCGGGGATGGGTTCGTCATTTCGATGCACATAGAGAGCCACAATCACCCGTCCGCAGTCGACCCCTACGGCGGCGCAGCGACGGGCATTGGCGGGGTTCTCAGGGACATCCTCTCCATCGGGACCCGCCCAGTCGCGCTGATCGACGTCCTCCGATTCGGTAACATCGACAAGAGCGTCCACTCACAATGGCTCTTCAGAAACGTAATTCGTGGGATAGCCGACTACGGGAACTGTGTGGGAGTCCCTACGGTTGCAGGGGAGGTCGAGTTCGATGAGTCGTTTGAAAGGAACTGCTTGGTCGACGTGGCGTGTGTCGGAGTCGGCAGGAAGGAGGATCTGGTCCTCGCGGAGGCGAAGAACCCCGGCGACATAGTCGTAATCGCCGGAGGGAGCACCGGAAGGGATGGAATCCGCGGAGCTACCTTCGCGTCGAAGAACCTGGCAAAGAACGCGGACTCAGATCGCTCTTCAGTGCAGGTGCCAGACCCGTTCATGAAAAAGCTCCTGCTCGACTCGATCTTTGAGGCACTCGCAACCGGCGAGATCAAGGGGATGAAGGACTTGGGAGGAGGGGGTCTCAGCTCGGCGCTCTCGGAAATGGCGTCGAAGGGAGGAGCCGGAATCGAAGTTGAGCTGAAGCAGCTCAATCTCCGAGAGCCCGACGTCACCCCGACAGAGGCGATGATTTCGGAGTCGCAGGAGAGGATGCTGCTAGTGCTGGGGAAGGAGAAGTCGGAGAAGACCCTGAGAATCCTCCGCAAGTACGAGGTTCCCACCGCTATCATAGGGAGAGTCACGGACGACGGTTTGATTACAGTCAAGAACGGAGGGAAGGTGGTAGCGAGGCTCCCCGCCGACTTCCTCGCGAACGCCCCGCTTATTGCCCGAGACCAGAGCGCACCGATGCCGAGACAGACGACCGCAGCGGAACCGAGAGGAACGGCTGACCTTTCCCGAGCTTTACTCACCCTGCTGTCATCCCCCAACATCGGGAGCAGGCGGTGGATCTACGAGCAGTACGACCACGAGGTCGGAGTCAGGACTGTACTGAAGCCGGGACAGGCCGACTCCTCGGTACTGAGGCTCCCGAACGGCAGGTTCCTGGCGGTGAAGGCCGACGGGAATAGCAGGATGAGCAGCCTGGACCCCTACAATGGTGCGGCCGGATGCGTTGCAGAGGCGTGCAGGAACGTGGTCGCGGTGGGAGCGGAGCCCCTGGCGCTCGTGGATCACCTGCAGTTCGGCGACCCTGGCGATACAGAAGTCTACTGGGGCTTCGCAGAATCCGTCAGGGGGATCAGCGACTACTGCAGGGAGGTTGGTGTGCCTGTCGTGGGCGGGAAGGTCAGCTTCTACAACCAGGACGAACACACGGGGACCCCGATAAAGCCGAGCCCGGTCGCGCTGGTGACTGGGCTCATCCGTGATCAGAAGCACATAACGAGTTCTGCTCTGAAGAACGATGGGGACGCCCTCTTCATCGTGGGCAGGACCCGCCTCGAGCTGGGAGGCTCAGCGTACTATGACCGGATTCTGGGGCGCGATGTAGGCACGCCGCCAAAGGCGAGACCTGAAGAGGACAGGGAGACCAACTCGTTGGTTCTCAGATTGATACGCGCGGGCGTCACCACGAGCGTTCATGACTGCTCGAAGGGAGGAATTGGGCTCGCCCTTGCAGAGATGTGCATTCCGACCAGAACGGGGGCCGACGTAGACCTCCAGGAGGCACCGAGGGACCCCATGGGCGCCGATAGCCTATTGTTCTCCGAAACCCATGGGCGTTTCCTGGCCTCGGTGAGGCCCAGCAGGGTCCGCAAAGCGGAAAGGATGCTGGCCGAAAGCAAGGTCCCCCATGCGAGAATAGGCAAGGTCGGGGGCCGAAGCCTAGTGGTCAGGCTCAGACGGAAGAGGTTGGTCGTGCTCGGCGTTCGTGAGATGGCAAGGGCCTGGGAATCCAGCATCCCGCGCGCCATGGGGGAGGGCGTTTGAGGGAGGCCTGTGGGATCGTCACTGCCCACTCCGAGCGGGGAGTCGACGTCGTGCCTAAGATCCTCAGGACCCTCGAGGCTCTGCAGCACAGAGGGCAGGAGTCGTGGGGGTTTGCAGTTCCGAACAGACCGGTTTTCAAGCGCTTGGGTCTTGTTGCTGAATGGAGAGAATACGAGGACGAGGTCTCAGGATACAGCGGGAAGACGGGCATCGGGCATGTTAGGTACTCCACGAAGGGCAGGACGAGCACGAACAACGCACACCCGATTCAGATAGGCCAGGAATTCTCGATTGCCCACAACGGGACGATCGTCAACGTTGAAGGGATAGCCAATTCCGTGTCAAGGGAACCAGGCTCCGTCTCCTGTGAGTCGGATACCAGGGTCGTTGGGCTGAGACTACTGCAGCTCCTCAAGGATGGGAACGATTGGTTTTCCTCGTTCGAGAGGCTCGGCAAGGAGCTCATAGGGGCATACTGCTTCGCCATTTTGAATCGGCAAGGAGAGGCCTTCGCGGTCAGAGATCCCAGAGGATACAGGCCGCTCTCTCTCGGATGGCATGAAAGGTCTTCCACCCACATCGTCGCGTCCGAAAGCTGCGCGCTCTCCTCTGTAGGGGCCGAGTTCGTGCGCGACATCGAGCCAGGGGAGATGGTGATGATGGGGCGCGGGGGCAAGCTGGAGTCGTTCAGGTTCGCACCCAAGATGGACTCTGCCTTCTGCTCATTTGAATATGCTTACTTCGCGCATCCTTCGTCGAGGGTGAATGGGGTGAGCGTTTACGAGACCAGGAAGAGGGTCGGGAAGATACTCGCCAAGAGACTTCGGGCGCAGGGAGACGTGATAGTCCCCGTTCCGGACTCCGCGCGCCCCGCTGCGCTCGGATTCTCGCTCGTCAGTGGAATCCCTATGGACGAGGGGCTCATGAAGGATAGGTACAGGCGCAGGGGAAGCATCAGGAGCTTCATCGAACCCAAGCAGGAGAGCAGGGAGGAGATTGTCAAGCAGATAATCCCGATTAGGGAAGTGGTAGACGGGAAGGATGTCATCGTAATCGACGACAGCGTCGTCAGGGGCACGAGCGCGAGAACGCTGATCAGGTCGCTCAAGCGTTCGGGCGCCAAGAAGGTGAGGATGGCTGTGACGTTCCCGCCGATAAGGCACCCGTGCAGGATGGGTATAGACTTCCCGACACGGGAGGAGCTCCTCGCGCATCAGGTCGCCGAGGACGAAGCCGATCCAGAGGAACTGGCCGCCAAAGTGGGCTCCGCGCTGGACGCCGAGGGGTTCTACTACAACGATGTTGACGGGATGTCAGAGGCGATAGGAATCCCAAAGGAGAAGCTCTGCTTCGCCTGCGTGGACGGGGACTATTCGAAGCTCGAGGCCATCCTTCCGCTTCAGACCGAGGAGAGGAGAAAAGTTGGCCTGTGACCTAGGCATACTCGTCTCCGGAAGAGGGTCTAACCTCGAAGCAATTCTGGATTCGATACAGGAGGGGCGCCTCAAGGATGTTCGCGTATCTATCGTGATTAGCAGCGCAGCAGGCGCTAGGGCCCTCGAGATAGCCAGGAAGTTCGGCGTCGAGACCGAGGTCTTTGACGTCGTCAGCCTGAAACTGCGCAGGCCGGAGTATGACAGGCTCCTTATCGAGAGCCTCAGGAGGCACGGCATCACGTCATCGACAGGACTTGTGGTCCTCGCAGGATTCGACAGGATACTGACCGCAGAATTCGTCAAGGAATTCTCAGGAAGACTGATGAACATTCATCCCGCCCTTCTTCCTGCTTTCAAAGGACTGCATGCGCAGAAGCAGGCGCTCGATCACGGAGTCAAGGTCTCTGGATGCACGGTCCATTTCGTCGTCCCTGAAGTCGATTCCGGGCCGATAATCGTTCAGAAGGCAGTCGAAGTGAAGGAGGACGACGACGAAGAATCACTCTCGGAAAGGATTCTCAGGGAAGAACACCAGCTCCTTCCTAAGGCAATCCAGCTTTTCGTGAGTGGCAAACTCAGAATCGACGGACGTAGGGTGGTCGTTAGTTGACGGCGACCATCATGGACGGGAGGGCGCTGTCCCACCAAGTGAGAGAGCGCCTCAAGGGCCAGGTCGAGCTGCTAAGGGCCAGGGGAATAGAGCCGAAGCTCGAGACAGTACTGGTAGGGGATGACGGTCCCTCTAAGATTTACCTGACCGCCAAACACAGGGCGGCAAACGAGATTGGAATTGCCACGGTCAACCATTCCCTGAGCGCCGATTCGACTCAGGAGAGCGTCGGTTCGCTAATCTCGGAGCTCAACATAAGAAACGACGTTCATGCCATCCTCGTGCAGATGCCCCTTCCGGCGCACTTGCCTGCCCCGGTTATCCTGGCAATGATCTCACCAGAGAAGGACGCAGATGGGCTCACCCCTGAGAACGTAAGCAGGTTGGTCTACCGCCAAGAGTCTCTGCTCCCATGCACCCCCAAGGGCATCATGATGCTCTTGAAGCACTACGGAGTCGAGCTCCGCGGATCTCACGCTGTAATAATCAACAGAAGCATGCTGGTCGGCAAGCCGCTATATCACTTGCTGATTGGAGAAGACGCGACGGTAACCATGTGCCATTCGAAGACGCGGGGCCTCGCCGAGTTGACAAGGAGGGCGGACATTGTGGTCTCGGCCGTGGGAAGGAGGCCCGACTTCGTGTTGGGAGCCGATATGGTGAAGGAAGGGGCAGTCGTAGTGGACGTTGGGATGAACAGGGTCGACGGCAAGGTTGTCGGTGACGTGGACTTCTCGCCCGTCTCCCAAAAGGCGTCTTACATCACGAAGGTCCCGGGCGGGGTCGGTCCCATGACAGTGGCGATGCTCCTCGAGAACACGGTCATCGCCACTCTCAGCCAGACAAGGTCGACCCAGGTCATGATGGCGGTAGGATAGGAGATGACGCCAGCGAGCAAGGGTGAGATGCGCGATGCCGCCCTGAAGGTCAGGAAGGGGCTCTCTCGCGAAGAACTTCTGGAGCTGAGCAACGCAGTCATGAAAAACGTGATTTCATCCCCGGAGTACACGAACTCCAAGGTCGTCGCGACCTACGTGGCAAAGAGAAACGAAGTGAAGACCGAGGGGATCATCAGGCACTCGCTGAGTCTGGGAAAACGCGTGCTCGTGCCGGTGAGCCACCCGGAGAGCACAAGCTTGGTCTTCTCCGAGATACGCGACTACGAGAGAGAGCTCGCCCCCGGTCACTTTGGGGTTCCTGAGCCCATCAGCCGGTATCTGAGACCAGTTCCGTTGGATGACGCTGACCTGATACTGATTCCGCTGATTGCGTGGGATGACAGAGGCTACCGACTCGGGTACGGGAAAGGATATTTCGACAGCGCCTTGGCAGGGGCCAGAGTGTCTGCGATTACGATGGGACTCGGCCTCGAATCTCAGCGCGTGCGGAAGATTCCGGAGGAGAAGCACGACGTTCCGCTCAAGGCGCTTGCGACTGAGCGGAGGATTGTCCGAATCGGCAGGGAGGGGAAGGTCTGAATTGGTTCATGGCGTCGAAGTGGCAGTGCTCGCTGGGAGCAAGAGCGACCAGTCGGTCGTCGAAGACACGACGAAGATGTTGCAGGAACTCGGGGTCTCCTTCGAAGTGAAATACATCTCGGCGCACAGGAACCCCACTGCGCTCCGCGAGTATCTTGCAGGATGTGGGGCCGAGGTCTTCATCGGGATTGCGGGGCTCGCCGCTCACCTGCCGGGCGCGATAGCCTCCCAGACCACCAGGCCGGTAATCGGGGTGCCTGTGGGGGTGAAGCTCGGAGGCCTTGACTCTCTCCTCTCTGTGGTCCAGATGCCCCCGGGAGTGCCAGTGGCGACGGTCGGGGTGGACAACGGAAAGAACGCCGCAATCTTGGCTGCCGAGATCCTTGCGGTTCGTGACAAGAAAGTCTCAGCGAAGCTGGATTCGATGAGAAGGAACTGGAGTTGACTCTCCCGGGGAAGTTCGTCCGTTCCGGAAAGGTGAAGGACATATACGACATGGACGCAGGACACCTCCTCTTCCATTTCACAGACCGCGTCTCAGCCTTCGATATGATTCTTCCCTCGCTGATCCCTCGGAAGGGTGAGGTCCTCTGCAGGTTGGGGGCCTACTGGTTCGAGACACTCGGAGTGAGGAACCACATGGTCAGACTCGAAGGCACCGACAAGATGGTCGTGAGGAAGCTGCAAATGATCCCGGTCGAGAGCGTCGTCAGGGGGTACCTGTACGGCAGTCTCTACGAGCGGGTCAGCGCAAGGGAGGTCTTCATCCGCTCGGCGAATCAGATGGCTGCAGAGCTGCCTGAGCCCTACTTCGACCCCACTACAAAGTCGGACGTCAAGGACGTCCCGATAACAGAATCCGAGATACTCGAGCAGAAGAGGATGACCTCATCCGAGCTTCTTCAGGTAAAAGAGGCCTCCGTTTCGATCTACCGGAAACTGTCTGCGGCCGCCGAGCGGGCAGGGTTCATACTTGCTGACGTCAAGCTCGAGTTCGGAAGGGATGACAAGGGCGAGGTCGTGCTGGGAGACTCGATAGGACCCGACGAGTTCAGGCTCTGGCCCGCCGAGTCCTACAGGGTAGGGAGGGTGCAGGAGAGTTACGACAAGCAGGTCATCCGCGACTGGCTGACGACAGTCGGGTACAAGCAGAGCCTCGACGATGCGAGGAAGAGTGGGGCCAAGCTCCCGGCGCCGCCTGAGCTCCCCGGGGACCTCGTCTCAGAAGTCAGCGACCGGTATGTCAGCGCATACGAGAAGCTGACGGGCCGCAAGTTCTGACAGGCGGTGTCTGAAAACGGCCAAGAGTGCGTATGCGAGGGCTGGCGTGGACGTCGGAAAGGTCAGAGACCTCCAGCGGTTCATGGTTTCGGCACTCGGGGGGACCTTCCACACCAGGAAGACCGGAGCCGGCGCTCCACTGATCGAAATTGGGCACTACTCCGGGATGGTCGACCTTGGAGGCAACATGGCCCTGACTCTGCACACGGATGGCGTGGGGACCAAGGTCTTGGTGGCACAGTCGATGGGGAGGTATGACACTGTGGGGATTGATTGCGTGGCCATGACGGTCAACGATTTGATCTGTCTCGGGTCAGAGCCAATCGCACTCTTGGATTACTTGGCCCTCGAAAGGGAGGACGACCGCATTGTCAAAGAAATCATGAACGGCCTGATCGCAGGCGCGGAAGAGGCATCGGTCCCGATTGTAGGAGGAGAGACGGCGATTCTGGGAGAGATGATTAGGGGGATCGAAGGGCATGGTTTCGACCTCGCCTCGATGGGCGTCGGGATCGTCGAGAAGGACATGGTGGTAGACGGTTCCGCGATTAGAGCAGGCGATGCAATCGTCGGTCTCAGGAGCTCAGGGCTGCATTCGAACGGCTACACCTTGGCTAGGAAGGTCCTCACCAAGAGACATTCACTGAAGGAGTTCATTCCTAGGCTCGACCGGACATTGGGAGACGAGCTCCTGACTCCGACCAAGATCTACGTCAGGCCTGTGCTCCGGCTTCTGAGTAGAGTCGAAGTCCACGGCCTAGCCCACATCACAGGCGGGGCGTTCACAAAACTGGCAAGGCTCACGGGAAGGCGAGACCTCTCGTTCAGGTTGGAGCAAGTCAAACCACTGCCGGTCTTCGGCATGCTCGCCGAAGAAGGCAGGCTGTCCACGGAGGATATGTACTCGACATTCAACATGGGGGTCGGATTCTGCGTCATCCTTTCACCGTCCCAGGCAGAGGAGGCGATCAGGGTCTGCAGAAGAAACGGGTTCGAGGCCTCGGCCATCGGCACGATCGGAAGGGGGCGGGGCGTCTATGTCGGGAAAGAGCGGCTGGCTTAGTAAGAACTCACAGTCTGGCAGGCGTAAAGGGCTTGGCACGGATATGGGATGTGACGATGTTGCACGCGCTCAGCGGCCGATACAATCAAGAGCAGAGCCTTCCGAGACACCGCCGAGGTCGTGGGAGTCAAGGTCGAGGGGAGAAGAAGCGGATGACTTCCATTCAAAACGCCCGAAAAAGCGAAGAAATGGGGAGTTAGGCGATGACTATCTCAATAAGTTCGGGACGCACAACAGAAGAATCCGATACTCACGTATGTGATTTTCAGCTTCATCAAGCTTTTATCTGGAGCCCAGTTTTTCATTCAGCGGGTGTGTGGGGGGTGCCAATCCCACCTGCCCATCGGCGCTGATGGGAAAGTGACCGCACGCCCACTTCAAACCTTTCAAACATAGGCCGCTAGTTGGCAGGAGAAGGACGCGTGTGGAAGTTTCCTTTCCCACGTGACTTGGGGCGTTATTCTTGTGAAAATACTGAAACTGCGTATCTTGAAGCTGGGATGACAGGATGCTGAGGGACTGGGAACTTGAGGAAAGCAAGGACGCTCTACGAAGAGATCTGGGAATGCCGTTTCCCCAAGAGGCAAACAATCGAAGAGGATCTGCTCTCTCTTCAAGCCCTCACACCTGACATGGCTGAGGACCTTCACTCCCTATTCAAAGAAGCGGTGACCGACTCTCTTGCGAGCATTCTGGGCCAGAACGAAGCGAGAGCCTTGGTGAAGCAAATTGCAGGGACGGACTTTGAGAGCCCATACAGCGTCTTTGGGGCACTCGATTCGATTCTCCATGGAGGCTCTCAGATTCTCAGAGATGCCATAGTCGAGGAATTCCGCGTCAACGTGCATCTGCTGTTGGAGAAGACAGAGAGGAAAGTCACTCAGTCTATTGACTGAACGGACGAAGAACCGTCAACCGCGGCCCGCAGGCCGCATACGAGAGGTTGTTCTTGACCGACCGACCCAAGAATAGGGCAGGCCTCGCGGAGATTCGAACTCTCTGCAATGCCCTGACCTAGGCCAAATGGCAGGCCCCCGGGGGCCCAGACCGATCCTAGGTTCGAGTTTGCCCACAAGTTGATTCTAGTGTAGGTTGTCCCTTTATCACACGTTGAGAAACCCCCTGACTTAATGACAGGTTGGGTAGTTGAAAGGATAGTCCACTTCGAATCGGGGGACCTAGTCAAGGGTGGGTTCGTGCACTTCGGCTTCCACGACAAGGGTGGCAGGCAGTATGTTCTGCAACATCAGAAGCATTACCTGGGTCTTGTGGGCAGTAATGACGCTCTGGAATGGACCGTTGCCCGCTCAACCGTGTTCGAAGGGGTTCCGAATATCGAAGCAGACATCAGCTACCCGATCTACATCGACAGATTGACTGATGGCACAATGGTGGTTTCATGCTTTGGTAATAGCCAGCTCTATTGTATTGACACGAACAAGATGGAGGCCAAGCTGTTGGTCGATGGCAAATCCCTAGGGATGCAGCACGCTGGGAACTGCGTGGTCGACGACCGAGGCTACGTTTGGGTGAACGAGGTTGACGGGTGCAAGATATGGAGATTCGAGGCGAGTGGAAAGCCGGTGCTGACCCTCGGAGATGGAACACCCGGCTTCCAAGCGGGAGTCTCGAAGTTCGACGAAGTTAGGTTCAGTTGGATCTACGACATTCGCAAGGGACCGGACGGCAACATCTACGTGCTCGACAGCAAGAACTTCGCCGTGAGGATGATAGACTTGGCCAAGAGCCGCGTCATGACTCTGGCAGGGACGGGAAGGGGAGGCTACGATGGAGACGGAGGCGAAGCAAGAATGGCTACTTTTGGGACCGACCCGGGGGCGCACTTCGACGGACCAATATCACTTTCGCTCGACCAGGATGCGAACATCTTCATCGGAGACAGGTTCAACCATGTCGTGCGGATGATACATCGTTCAACGGGCCTGATTGAGACGATTGCAGGCAGGCATGAAGTCGACGACGAAACGGGCAACACGACTTCCGAGATCGACCCCCTCAACGTCAACCTGCCCAAAATCAGCAGCATGGACTACTTCGGGGGCCGCCTTTTCGTTCCAACTGACCTCACAGATACATCAGGTGATTTGATCGTATTGAGGAAGAGAGGTGTCGAGTGAGGCTCACACTCGACAGCGCGCGCCTACCAAGCTTCTAATATCGGAGACCATCCCCTTCAGGTTATGCAAGGCAAGGGCATGCCGGAGATCATCATCGAACCTTACAAGAAGATAGTGATTCATGAGGTTATCGAGTATCAGTTCAACGACTACGTGGAACTCGTGCTGACAGGAGCGCGGGCGGCGGGGGGCACGACAATTCCTCTCGTCCAGTGGTGTAACGGGATTGTGTTCCAGGTTGTTCCATTCAACCTCAATAGCGAAGCGGTCATCGAACAACAACTGGAAGGGACCATCCATTACAATTCTGTGAGCTTCGCACTGAAGGAGAAATTCGAGCCTGAAGTCAGGTCGCCGTTGGGCACCCTGAGGCTGATCAATGCAAGCGCCAATCCCAACTTTGTCGCCCTGGCAGACCTGCTAAGGCAACATTCCAAGTACAAGCCGTGAATGCTCACCGAAGCCCGATCTGACTTGGTTCTTGACGAGACCCGGGGTTCACATATGCCGGTAGGCCCGAACAAGCATTCGTCGAGGGTCTGAATCCCCCTCCGGGCTGAGAGTCCCTGGCCGGGACTTGTCAGTCTATGTATGCACCCGAACGAAGGGGATTCTCTCAACCTGAACGGGAATGAGTAGAATGGGTCTGAATTGGCTTGTTCCGACGAATGAGGTAGACATACCCATCACCACGCGGTCTGGAAGTCCTGGGCCGGTACCTGAGAATACTGGAAGGTCATCGTCTTGGATCCGGGGTTGACCGTCGCTCCTGCGCTGGGGTAGTTCTCACCCCACCTCCAGAGGGCCTTCCAGAAAGAGCTGTCGCCCTGAAAGAATTCCGCGTGGTCGATGCACACCCATGTCGAATTCAACACGATCGAGGGGCAGGCGACCGTAACCCTCCATCCTGGATGGTCAATTGGGAAGGCGCTCATGACCCCAAACTGGAAGAAGGGCCATCCCCCGGGCGAAGGCGTGGAAGACGGCCCCAACCATCCGGCGTCGAAGGCAGGATTCTCTTGGCTCTGGGCCGCGAAGGACGCGACGAGCCGGGTCTCGCTGCCTGCGCTGTAGAGCCAGGAGACCGTGTGGCCCTCCCATTCCACAGAAAGCTGAAAACTACTTTCGAGGGACGAATTGACATGTGCCCACGAGAAGTACATCAGATGTTTCCAGGTGTGCCCTCCACAGGCGAGGATGGTGTCGCACACCTCCCAGGCGCTGGCGGCGAAGACCTCGCTTGCGTTATGATACAGGAAGACGTCCGCCCTGTAGCCGTAGTCAATCCCGTCCACGCAGCAATTTGGGGAGTGTATTCCGATTCCGGCCGCGAGGAAATTGTTCGGTTGGATGCTCGAGGCGTCTGTTCCCTGGAAGCTGAAATTCGCGGACACTCCCTTCGTCCCGACGTAGGGATCCGACATGAACCCGCCTACCACCACCGGGGTCTGAAAGTGGTACGAATTGGCGACCAGGTTTGGCGCAGTCCCGTTCACCGCATCTGGCTGGATGACCACCATCGAAAGCAAGAGGACTCCGACCAGCCCAGCCGTCAGTACTTTCGACCTCGCCACTCGACGGACTGCTTCCCTCCCACCCACAGGACCAAGAACGCCTAGAAGACTTGCAGCTACGACACAGGCAAGCAGGATGCCCATGAGCGGAATCGCCTGCTGGGTGTACTGCGCCGCTATCCCGACCGAAACACTCGAAAGGACCAAGAATGTGATTATCGGGACGGCCAGGCCTGCCCTCCGGTCATGGCCCTCTTCGAAGACCCTCGCAGATGTGACAAAGGAGAGCAGAGCCACGAGACCAAGAACGGGAAGGGGTGAGACCGGGGCAACCAGCTTGACTCCCGCTACTGTGAAAATCACCGGATAGTACGCGATCGAATAGAAGGCCGCGCTATTCCTCAGCGCGGTTTCAATCCGTGTCAGTCTGTTCTTGGCCGGGAATCCTGCGGCCGAAAGGACCACGCCTTCAGCGAGGAAGAACGAGTATGAACGGAGCGGTTCCAGGCCGTCGATGCCTGTGTTGTAGCAGACCCTGGGGTTGCAGCCGATGTAGAGCAGCAAGAAGAGCCCTAGGATGCTCGTGGCGCAAGACAGCCAAGTGAGGCGGAGGTTGCTCGAACGGCGGCCTACAAACACCGAGGCAATCCCGATGTAGATGACGAAGAAGTAGAGTCGAAGACTGGAGAAGAAGAAGTAGGGAGTCCCAGGCGTGAAGTAGAAGTACTCGGTCGTGAGCTCGATGAGATAAGGCGGGACCACCGTCCCCAAACCACCAAGCAGCGCCTTGACGTAAAGATTCGAGGTCTCTCCTCCCTAATCCCTCAACACTGCTTCCTTCAAAAGATTGGCAATCAATCAGGCCGGGGCCGATTTCAAATCCTTGGACCAGGTCGCAATCTAGCGACGAGACTCCCTGGCAGGGACGTAGTTCCACGTAGGCGCCCCGACAAACGAAGAACCCGGGTCCAAGTCCGGGCGACCGCAAAGCAAGTCGGGTTCAAAGACCATTATGCATGGGCCAGTTATGGGTTCGGCTATCTTGCCTGATGACCAGGAAGTACGGGTCGCAATCTCAAGCATTCGCTTTGCGGGTCTGTCCAAGGAGCGCTATGGTCCCAATGATTCCAACGCCTGTGATTACGACCGCGGCGCCCAGGTACAGGAGCAAGTCTCCTGTGCCTTGGTTGGGGTGGTCAATCACAGACCGTTGAATGTAGGCAGCCACGACGGTGATGGGTGAGTCCGTCGGGTTAGAAATCGTGTAATTCACGAACGTGGTTCCCTTTGGAATTGTGTAGGAAGCGTCCACATAATCCGATTGGGCGCTAAATATGGTTCCGTTGACTGCGCCGACCGTAGAGATTCGAAACTCTGGGATGCTCATTGGCGAGTACGGAGAGCTGATCATGACATAGACGAAATGCATCGTAACAGGAGTGGAGCTCACACCTCCTCCTTCTCCGAACCAGAATTTCGTACCTCCAGGGGGTAGGGTGAAGTTGGTGGGAGAGACGCCACTTCCTGCGTTCATTACCTGCGACTGGGAAGCAAGGAAAGAACCAGTCGTGATCATCGAGACGCCTAGTAGGATGGCGAGTGTCAACAGAATCGCAGACTCTCTCCTCCCGATTCTCGAACTCTTCAAGAGCCTTGACTCTGACCGAGTCTGCCGACTGAGTCGTTCTGTTGCCTCGACGACTCTGATGGCCTCTTTCCCCTCGTCTGTCAAGCAGTAGTTGCCCTCAGGGTCGGCTTTGACGAGAGAACCCAGTTTGTTCAGATGGAAGGAAAGATTTCCACTGCTTTCGATGTTGGTCAATCGCTTGAGTTCAGCAAATCTCAGCGGATGGTCGGCCAAAGTTTGCAGAATCAGAATCCTAGTCGGATGCGCCAGCGTCTCGTACAGCTCTGCGTTATCGGAGTTGAATTCGCTGCCGGAGTTGTCTTCGGCCACAGTGGTCACCCCAGGGAGGAATCAGGGATACCTCGATTTAATACCTCAGTCGTTGACAGACCGACACGCAACCGTCCGTTCGAGGTCCTCAGTCGTTGACTCGCGTCATTGGGCATGGATTGGCAGGGCTCTGATTACAGTGGTCTTGCTACCCATCTTGCTGGGTGGTAGTCCCGTCGACCGCACATTACTCCTGTGAATCGGTCCTGACCGGGCCTTGTCTTCCATATAGGTGCCCGTGGAATAGCAAGGGAGCCGCGCGCCTACTCTTCCATGGTTTCAACGGGAGAGCAAACGCTGGAGGTAGGTGCGGATTTGACCAGGGCGAGTTCGACCTGCTATGTCTGGACTCGGAACTGGCGGGTCTCGCCATAGAGATGATACTGTTCGCCTTCCTTCGCCGTATAGAGACCGTGGCCTATCTCGTTGTCGCTGTATCTGCGTATGAAACTCCTCCAGAGGGTTCCTGCAAAGTCTGGGGGTTGGTTATCGAATTTGATTTGGAACATCAGCGTGCTATCGTCCTCCCGCCTCCCTTCCTCGTTTTCGATGAAACCGTACGACCACATTCTCTTGCAGATATATCTCCCAGCTCTGGGGTCGAATGCGATGAATTCGATTGCTCGGTCGAGGGTTGCCCCGTCTCTTGTGCTCTCTCTCCGCAGCTGCAGAAACCGACCATCCAGCTCCTTGGTGCACTCCAGGGTCGATTCTATGACCCCCTTTTCTCCGAACTGATCTGTCGAGCGTCCCTTCCACCGACCGACGAGGAAATCAAGTCTATCAAGCCCTGACATGTTGCTTCCCTTCAAGTTTCAAGACCGTTCAATAAAACCATATTCCTCCGAGTGTTGCGGTCCTCTGGTGGGACTGGGCCGTGCAAGGCAAAGAAAACTCGAAGCCCGAAGGACACTCTGGGCCGAATGCAATCAGCTTGGGGAAAGAACGTTCAATGCCGTTGGTGAGGAATTGCGAATTGAACCTTGAACTCGGATTGAATTTGGGTCGTCTTCCTTTCACGAAACATACTTCTCGAGTATGTCTTCATTGTTCTCGGCGTGGAAGAACACGGGTATGTTCTGCGTCGCCGTGGCTTTGAAGCTGGTCAGCAGCCAGTCCCCGTTCTGAAATGCAAGGGTCCGGTCTATGAACGCGTCGTCGATCGCGAAAGTGTCTGAGATAAGCTGCCTGTCATATGGCCTAGGCATTGTGGAAACGAAGTAACTGTGCAGCTGTTGCAAGGCATTGGTATTGAGGTGGGCTATTCTCTGGGTGCAAATCCAGCAATGCAGGTGATACTTCCTTCCATGTCTCAGTAGTCTCTCGACCGCTCTGCTTGCTTGGTAGGTCCCGTCTTCCTTCCTGGTCTCCTGTGGTATGAACTCCTGAGCCTCGTCTATGATGAAGAGGACCCTGGGCGTCAGAGTGAAGCTCTTCTTCCTCTTCCTGAAGACATCAGCGATTACTACGGCCGTCTGCAGTCTCGCGTCTTCAGCCTCTGGCAGGTTCACGACGAAGACTCTCGGTGAGTCCTCTTTCGGAGACAGAATCTCCTCTACGAGGTCATCCCAGGTATATTCATTACGTTCCACTTCTTCCTCGCCTTCCTCGGAGATTATCTCCACAACCTTGGCCAGGTTGTCGAAGGTCTTCTTCAGAGAGCTGTTTGCGGGAAGGTCCGCAAGGAGAGGCTGGACCTTTGCGATTAGTTTGCCAGTCCTCGAGTCAAAGGAGCTCTCGGGTTCGAGTCTGTTCTCGACCCTGAACCTCTCTATCATCTTGATCACCTGGGGGACGAAGATCTTCTGCTGGACCGCCCCGTAACGGTCGTTCAGAGTGTTTGAGAGCACCTCAACGAGCCCGCCGTAGGTGCTGAATCTCGCTATCTCCTCCTCTCCAGCTAGCGGCACCTTGACGAACTTGACCTTTTCATCAGAGAAGAGCTTTGCGATCTTCTTCTCAAACTGCTTCTCCAGCCTTACCAGACTCTCAGGGGTCGCGTGTCGCTTGAAGTACTCTACCTCCATGTTCTTGCTTTCAGCAAAAGAGTCCGTGAACAGGACCCGGCTGGGGTAATCGTTCAGGACGTCGAGGACGTGGACCCCGTACTCGGAGGAGACATCGAAAATCACGACCTTCAGGTCCGGGATCACTCTCAGGGCCTTGCGAATCACGGCCGCGGTCATGTTCGACTTGCCCGAACCGGTGAAGGCGAACAGACCCACGTGATAATGGATTAGGTTCTCGATGTTCACTAGGAACGGGATCGTCTCGTCCACCACGCTGAGGAGGTTCCCGAACCTGTAGTCCTCCTTCTGGCGCTCCGGCTTGTAACAGATCAGCTGCTCGACCGATTCCTTGCTTAGCAGCTTCACCGTGCTGCCGGTCAGCGCGGCGAAGGGCTTCCTTTCGAAGGACACGGAGCTGCCGTTCACCTTCATGATGTATCCGATGGGAGCAGCTACTATCTCGATCCAGGTGCTCTTGGAGCCCTTTTCCCATTCCTTTTCGATTAGGTCCATGAACTCCTTCCTGATCGCCGCCGGCTGCGACTTGTCGAGCGTCAGCATGGAGTAGTGCATCGGATAGACGTCGGCAATCTCGTAGAGGGAGAAGACGTTGTTGGTACCGAGGGTCTGGACGTTGGGGACGGCGACGAGCTGTCCAAGGCCGAGCTTCTTGACCACCCCTGGGGTGTAGTCGCACTCGATTCGGGCTGTGCTGAACGTCACCGTGGAGCTTCCGTCAGCCGTCTGGCGGGTGGTGGACACGATTTCCCTGAGACGAGCCTGGAACTCGCCGCCGAGGTCGTCGAACGGTTGCAAGGTCAGCTCTTCCTCCTTTTCGCTTCGACCTTACTTCGATAGTCCCTGAACTTCCGGGAGAATAGCACTTGCTGGTCCAGGCCTGACCTGGCCATCTCGATGGCTACTGCGCCGAGATACGCCTCGCGGTTCTGCTCCAACACGTACTTCGCCTTCTTGTCAGCTAGGAACAGGGGATAATTATACCCCAGGGCCTCGGGGACGACCTCCGTGCTCATGCTCTTCAGGATCGCCATGACGAGGTTTGTGATCTCAGACCCCCTGTCGAAATGCAATGCCGGCCGTATCTTCTCGTCGACCCTGTTGTCCTCGTTGTGAAGGAGCATCTCGTCCCAGTGGTCGTACCCTGCGTATATGGGCCTATCAAACGAGAAGACGTGGCTCCTCACGGCCGAATCGTTCTCGCTGCTCCAGAGCTGGATGTACGTCTTGAGGTAGGTCTTCTCCGGCAAGATTACGTTTCTGTAGGCGCCCTTAACTCGCGCCTCGCCCTTGGGCAGGCGCGTGTCTTTTACGGGCACCATGGTCCTGAAGGCTGCGTCCATCTCCGCCGTGTGCCATGGGGTCGGGACACCGCCGGCGTTCACGACGCTGTTGGTCTGGAGCAGCATCTTGTCGGTGTTGAAGTTGGGAAGGCCGTGAGGGAGCTTCAGTCTTGCCGAGTCCTGCAGGAGAGGGAGCAGCGTCCTCGTGAGCTCCGCCGCCTCAGTGTCCTTGATCAGGCCTATGGGGATGATGCTGTCCTTCCAAGCCTTTCTGGTGAGGGCGTAGATGAAGACAAGGACTAGGAAGTCGAGGTCGTCGGCCGTTATCCAGAGCTCCTTGTCGCCCTTCCTGAACCGCAGGGGATGCCCGCCGCCAGGATTGAAGATGTGGTCTGCCGTCGTCAAAGCTGCGCTCAGCACCCTGTCCCAATACTCTGACACCCCTGGTTTCAGCTTGAAGGCGCCCAGCGTCCTTTCGAAGGGATGGTACTCGGATTCCAGCTCGCCGAAGTCCTTCTGCAGGCTCGACAGGCGGTTCTGGTTCGCCCCAGTCCTGCCCACCAACTGTGGCAAATCATACTCCTTCCCTTCGAAGAGCTGCCAAAGCGCTGCATACTTCAGCAGCTGGCTCCTCGGGGCGGGGATGCTCAGCTCGTCGTTGGGTAGCAGCATCCTCGCCAGTTCGAGGTCGAAGTTGCTCACCCTGCCGTGGGGGGTTTCCATTCCTTCCAGGATGCACAGGTGGTCGTGGACGAGATCCCTGGTGCTCCAGACGAGGTGGGCGACGTCTCCGGCGAGGGTCCGGTCGAGAAGGACTACCCTGCAATGTCCGTCCCTTGCCGTCGCCTTGAACGCGAGGTAGTACTCGGCCAGGTGCATTATCGCGGTCGGGAGCCGCTCCGAGTCGACCTCTATCCCGGACTGGGTCCTCTGACCGAAGACCAGGGCAGCGTCCTCCTCAGACAGAGGGATAGCGGCTGAGACTGACAGGTCGCCGCCCAGGGGCTGCGCGCCGCCGACTTCGACCTGCCCATCTAGGAACCGGATCCTTCCAGAATAGGCGAAGGCGCCGACGTAGAAGACCAGAAGGTCAAGCTGCTGGTCTGCGGAATCTGTCCCATCGATGGCCATGAACCCGACCTCGTCGCTTCCGAAGAACTTCTTCCCAGTCAGAGAGGCGGAAGGCGCGTCGATTCCAAATCGAAGTATCTGAGCGATTTCGTCGCCGCATTCTTTCAGTTCAGCTATCTTCTCCTTAAACGAACGCAGGAGGAACCGCGTCGACGCCTCCACCTCCCTTATCGTACGATTTTCGAGCCCAGAATCGTCGGAGTTCGACAACTAACTTGGTTAGTGTAGGCGATTGGAGTTTAAGCTTTCAACATGCGTCATCCTTCCAGCGAACCCTGCGCGGAAGACTTCCCATGTGGGCACCTGTCGCGATGACTAGACTCTGGGAAGGCTTCGGGTGAATGAGAAGGTGTACGAATCACTTGCTCTGGGTAAAGCAACCCTGCAATCGCCGAAAGTGTCGCCTTAGTAGACGAACCCGTCCAGACGGCTTCGCTAACTTCCAGTCGTCTTAGAGAGCTCGTTTCCAGTCGTGCTAGAGGGCTCACAAGTCTGTTCTTTGAGTGACTTCATGACAGTTTCCAAGTTCTCTCCGGGAGTCGCCCAGACCAGCCTGATGTTGCTTATGATCTCCCTCTCAACAGCCCGGGCGGACGGGCCCAGTAGCTCATCAAGAACCTCGACGAAGCCCCTGGGATGATCGGGTATGTCATTCTCGCGAAAACCATACTCGTCCTCCAGGAGGGTGAGTACGGCGTGCTTCTGGTCGTTGCCCAGCGTATCCAGACCGACGTCTACTGCACGAAGGACGATCTTCCGGTAGTCGATTTCCCTCGGAGGCTCCTCCTGCTCCTCCTTCTCCTTCAGAGGTACCTCCTGTTCTTCCTTCGAGGGCTGCGGTTGAGAGGCTGTAGGCCCGGCCACCTCGCTGAGAGTCTGGACGTTCGACCCCTCAGGTGACGGAGCGGAGTCCGAGAGCATGCCGTCGATAATCCTGAGCCACCTTTGCAGCTCACCGCTCTTCGAGATGCCCTGATAATCTATCGCGAGACCCGAGACCTTGTTCTGGAGGAGAACCAGGTCGAGTTTGAGTCCCTCGCTTCTGACGTTTATCATCGTCGGCTCCGCGTTTTCCGGAAGTCCCTCCTCCGGTACCTTCGAGGGCTGCGGTTGAGAGGCTGTAGGCCCGGCCACCTCGCTGAGAGTCTGGACGTTCGACCCCTCAGGTGACGGAACGTTACCCTCGAGACCGCTCCTCCTCCTGCCGTCAACGAGGGGGCCCCCCCTCGTACCCGGTCCGAAGTTCAGGCCGGCCTGTGTGACCTCCCCTAGCGAGTATCCCCTTGCTTGCCTCTGCATCATGCGCCCGCCGTGCCTCGCTTCCACAACGGCGGATGGAGGAGCGCTGGTGGGCTTCGAGGCCTTCTCCTTCACGACGCGCTTCGATTCCTCTTCCTTCTTCTTCACGCTGACCCTTTTCTTCTCGGAAGGCGCACTCAAATCAAATTCCTCTCGGTTCTACTCGGTTAAAATCGTTCCTAGGCCTTCTAGTGGCCTTCTCTTCAGTTTCCATGCCGATTCCTCTCGGCAGACGGCAGCTGATGGATTCACCTAAAGACATGGACTGAGAAGTATCTCCTAGGAAACTAACCGCATGAACGAATGGGTTGATGTTAGGGCCCACGTTCACACAGATTCTACTGGATATCATTGCCCAAAATCGTTGAAGGCCCATGATCTGTGGCAGTGACTTATATCTGGAACTGCCGTCCCACGAGCCTCAATCCTCAATTCTGTCAAAGAGAGATGTCGAGCTCGTCGGCTCCCGATATCCTCATTCTGAATTTGTACTTGCACACTGGACACCGGCAGGTGACAACACTGCGCTTTGATTGAGCGGTTCTGAGTTCGCTCTTGCATTTCTCGCATCGCAAGTCGATTTGCAATTGAAGTTCAGTATCTTGAACGCTCGTTAAGAGTCTTTGAATTTGACATCTGCTGGGTCCGGGCAACTTGTTCGAAGAAAGAGGCCGAAACTCGGCCAAAGTCAGCGTGGCATCCATCGCAACGATGGCAGTGTTGCATGCGTGCCGGGCAACAATGATTAACTCAGTTAGGTAGAACCAGAAGCACTTCAGGCGGGGACGACAATCTGTCCATCCAACGAAGGGAAAAACCACATAGGGAACCGAAGGAAGACCGTCAGATCGTATCATTCGAGCGCGGCACGTACGTGTTGGTCTTGCAGCTGACCCATCGTAGGATCATAAAGGTCGGTTCTCTCGGAAGGATTCGATTCGTGAGAGGATACTACGCATACGTCGGTTCCGCAAGAAGGGGTATGAGGTCCAGGGTCGCCAGGCACCTCGCCAGAGAGAAGAGGAAGAGGTGGCACATCGACTGGCTCACGACGCAGCCAGGGGTGGTCCCAATCGCCGTGGCCAGCACAATGCTGACCAGTCTTGAGTGCAGAATCGCAGCGGCACTCTCGAGCAGGGCCCATATGCGAGTGGATGGTTTCGGTTGCTCTGACTGTGAATGCGAGTCCCATCTCTTTTGCTTCTCGAGCACCGATGGTCTCTTCTCAGCTCTCGAGAATCTCAAGAGATACGGTGTTCCGGCGCAACAATCCGAGGGTCGGCACAGGACCACGGAAGTGGTTCCTATTGGTCTTGTGGTGGTGTGGCGCGCTGGCCGGGCCTTGTCATTTGATGTAGGCGCCCCATCGTGCGAGCCGGAGAAATGGGAACGGACCGGTGGAGTTCAAGCGTCGAGAGCGGCGCCCCCGGCTTCGGAGCTTCCCAGCGGCGTTCAGGAATCGCTTAGGCCAACTCGCTGCATTAGTCCCTTGTAACGGGGATCGGAGCGGAGTGGGTCGAAGATGAAGTCCTGCGATATCGAGAACAAGTATGGGCTGTGCTGCTTCAGGGCCTCGTCCAGCCATTCAAATGCCTTGTCGTACTCGCCCAGGGTTGTGTAGACCCCGGCGATCGCCGGTGCCGCCCTCTGGCTGTCTTTGTGGATTTCCAGCAACTCCGCGAGGAGCCTCCTCGTGTCTTCCTTCCGGCCCGCTCTAGCATAGGCATAAGCCAGGTCGTTCATTCCTGAAGGGTTTGACCCAATCATTCTATTCGCCCTCTCAATCATCGGTATCCCCTTTTCGTACAGACCTTTCTGAACGTATGCCAGTCCCAGGTTGCCAAGTGGGAAGGGCGAGTTCGGGTCAATCTCAAGGGCTCGTTCGTACTGCTCTATCGCATCATCGTAGCGTCCGTCGTACAAGTAGACGGTCCCAAGAATCTGACAGGTCATCGCCGAGAAGGGGTCCAATTCCAGGGCTCTTCTAGCTTCAGCCAAGGCGTCTTCCCTCCTTCCAAGCGCCTGGAGACCCTGGGCGCGAAACGCATGAGCAATGGCCAGGCTGGGTTCCAGTTCCGTCGCCCGCTTCAGCTCTTCATCTGCGTCTGCGAGTCTCCAATCATACAATCGTAGCAGTCTCCCCATCGCCACGTGTCCGGCGGCTAGGGAGTCATCGATGTCCAGGGCTTTCTCAGCGTAGGATTTCGACTTGGCGAGGGCATCTCTCGAGGGCAGGAGCTCAAAGAAGCCAAGCATGAGCCAGGCTTGAGCGAGGTCAGCGTAGCACGAAGCAAACTCAGGCGCCAGGGCTACGGCCTTCTCGTAGAATTCGATCCCCTTCAAGAGGGATTCCTTGCTCAGCTTGCTTGCAGCGAATCTCCCTTTGAGGCATAACGTGTAGGCTTCGAGATTGGGGGCAGGTCTTTGTCCCGCACTCCTGGACGATGAGAACTCTAGACGAAGCGCCTCCGCAACCTTTTCGGCTATGTCACTTTGCACCGCGAATATGTCATCCAGCTGCCTATCGTAGGTGTCGGCCCAGATGTGGGCTTGGTTGGAGGCGCTGACCAGCTGCGCCGTGACCCGTATTCTGTTCCCCGCCTTCCTCACACTTCCCTCGAGTATTGAGCCGACGCCCAACTCGTCGCCGATTGTGGCGATCTGTTTGGCTCCGCCCTTGTATCGCAACACGGAAGTCCTCGCTATGACCTCCAGACCATTGATTCGTGAAAGAGCGGTGATCAGCTCGTCGGTCAGGCCGTCGGCAAAGTACTCATCGTTCGGGTCAGGGCTGATGTTGTCAAGGGGCAACACTGCCAAGCGGTGCCTGTCAAGTTTCGGAGCCATTTCCGCTTCAGTCTCCCTTCTGTCCCAGGGCAGCACAACCTTGTAGACGTCGATCGGCTCTCTGACATTCTTCAGTTGCCCGACTCGTATCTTGGTCAGCGGATATGAGATCTTGTTCTTGATGTGATCCTGCACCTGTTCCGAGATGCATATTCCGCCGGGCGCAGCCAGAGGATAGATTCTGGAGGCGATGTTCACTGCGTCGCCCAGTACGTCATTTCCCTGATGCATGACATCCCCGACATGGATTCCGATTCTGACCTGCAGTTTCTCACCTCGCTCGAGGTTGCGACTGTGGACAGTGCTCTGGATGTCGATGGCGCAGAGGGTAGCCTCCAATGCACTGGAGAATTCCACCAGGAAGGCATCCCCCATTGTCTTGATTTCGCGACCTGCATGCTTGGAAAAGAGAGGGCGCAGCAGCTGCCTATGCCTCTCAAGCAACTCAAGCGCGGCAGACTCGTTCTCCTGACCTAGCGCGGTGTATCCGACGATGTCAGTGAACATGATCGCCGCAAGTCTCCGTTCGCTCTGGGACAATGCTTTCTTTCGGTGAATCAGAGAGCAGGATGATAAAGCCATTTTGGGGGAGTGGGACGCAGGATAGCGAAGTGGTGTGTCATGATCGGGCCTTGTCAGCTCGTATAGGCGCCCACTCTTTGGGTTTCTACGGAACCCATCGTTTTCACTCTTGGAAACATCCACGAGCCGGTCGTGCTCGCGTCAGCCTGAACGATGCACCACGTACAGGTATACCTTCTCTGTCTCGTCCGACAGCACCGGCGTCCATCCTTCGAACGTCCAGGTGTACGTGACTATCCTCGCCCCGTCCCGGAGCTCGAGGAGCTTCTATTTCAGCCTCCTATTGGTCTTCTGTCTCAGGAAGAGCGTGACCACGCTGGCCTCGGCAATGCTCTCCCTGAAGAACTTGCCATGGACAATCTTGACCAATCCACGCGCGCCCTTCAACCTCACGATCAGGCGTGACACCGCCACCCGCAGAGGGTCTGCTTCGATCCCAACCCCCCTCGCCCTGTACCTCCTCGCCGCTTCGATCACTATCCTCCCGTCTCCGGAGCCGTGGTCGTAGAGCGTGTCATCCTCCTTCACCTCCGCGAGTTCGAGCATCTTCCTGACCGTCTTCATAGGAGTCGGCTCCCACCCCGCACCTATCGCCTGCGTCCACAGGACCGAGCCCGCGAGTGTCAGTGTGACGGCGAAAAGGAGCAGCAGAGCGGGTATCAACAGGGCACGCGATCTCCCATTTCTACAAAAGGTTTGGGCAGGAGCGCGGAGAGGCAGCGCCCGATCTCTCCAGTGAGGAGCTACTTCGGCTGGATATTTGCTTCCACGTAAACCGAGTCGTACTTCTCCTTCTTCGGCACGATGCAGAGGAACTCTGCGTTCTCGTTGCCAGTATTCTCGTACCAGTGAGCCGTGCCGGATGGGATGTATATCGAACCCCCTTCCCGCACCTCGTAAACCCTGTCTCCGACGCCCACCCTGTATCTCCCTTTCAGGACATACTGCTCGTGCTCTATGTCGGGATGGTAGTGCTTAGGGATGCTTCCGCCAGGTTTGATGGTGAACTTGCGCATTTCGAAGTTGGGCGCTCCGTCGTGCCTGTCCACCAACCACTCGATTTCAGCCTCAACGGCGTTCTCGACCTTCTGTGGGGTTGCCTTTCCCGCTGGCTTTACTGACATCGTTAGGTGTTGGTGGGCCAAGCCAGCTTTAAGAGTTCCACTCGAAACCCTCGACGAGAGCATGGAGCTGCTCCACACATCCATAACCGTGAAGGACATGGACGAGAGCATAGGGTTCTACACCATGAAGCTGGGGATGTCGCTCCTGAACAGGCGGGAGATCAAGCAGAACAACGCGGAAATAGCTTTCCTGGGGATGGAGGGGACCGACCACAGGATTGAGCTGACCTGGTGGAGGGGGAAGACGGACTACACAGAGGGGGACCAGCTCGACCACATTGCCTTCGGGGTGGAAGAGCTGTCCCCATTGGTCGAGAACTTGAGGGGCATGGGTGTCGAGATAGCCAAGGAGTCCTATTCGCTGGGGCCGGGGTCAGGCTCAGGCCAGATCGCCTTCATCAAGGACCCCAACAGCATCTGGATCGAGTTGATCGAGCAGAAGAAGTAGGGCTAGTCACGGGACGCGGAGGAACTCCGCGTAGGTCCTTGCCGAGAGGGCCGGGTTGGACTGGGCTTCCTCCCCCAGCTTTCTGAAGGGCACGTCGCCGTAGTCATGGCCTGGGTAGATGGTCGTCGAAGGCGGCAGTTTGAGGATGACGTCGTGCAGGCTCCTGAACATCTCCTCCGTCGACCCTCCAGGGAGGTCGGTCCTGCCACAGTTACCGATGAAAAGGGTGTCGCCGGTGAAGAGGTTCTCGCCGTCGTAGAGGCAGATGCTGTCCGCGGTGTGTCCCGGCGTGTAGATGACCTTGATCTCGTTCTGTCTGACCATCAGGACGTCGCCTCCTTTCACTGGCATGTCATAGTCTATGGGTGAGCGTTCGTGCGCTACCACCTTCGCCCCGAGCGCCCCAGCCAACTCCCTCAGGGTCGAGGTGTGGTCGAAATGGTTGTGGGTGGCGACGGCGAACTTGACCTTCGCGCTCACCTCTCTGACTGCGTTGACGATGGGTTCTGTCTCCCATCCTGAGTCAATCGCCAGCGCCTCGCCGCCGGGCCTGTCAGCGAGCAGATACACGAAGTTCTGCATGGTGCCCACTCCTATTTGCCTGACAATCATCGCGGAAGCGTGACATCGCGCCGCTAGGTATGTGTTGCGGCCGCCCGACCCTGCCAGCTTCAACCGCGAACTAATCGCCGCCATTGCAAGAGGGTCCCGCCGCGGCATGACGACGAATAGCTGGCTGCAGCCTCAAGAGTCAAGCTTTCGAGAGGCAATGGTCGGCCGTTGTCTTCAGTCGAGATTGTAATCACCGCATTCCTGGGGTTGCCCTGGCGGCGTCGATCCTTTCTCGCAAGACACACGCCTTACACACTGGTTCTCCTCCTCTTCATTCTTGCTCGCAAGCGCCATGCACCTGAGCCTAGACTCTCTCCACGCTCTTTCTTAAGTCCCAGATTGCGACGGGACTCGAGAATGAAGCATTCGCCTACCGAAACCGTCGCTCTACTCCCACTTGTGGAAAGCAGGGTGGCCTTCTTTCACTGCGACATATAGTCCTGACATCGACGCAGTCTTCATGCCATCGACCTCCAAGCTCCCCTCCACACGCACTCTGTCTCCTTCTATTCCGGTGCACCACGCACTGAGATGCAGTTCTTTCTTTAGGGGGGAGGGTCTCAGAAACCTGATTGCCAGTTCTGCAGTCACGGTCCCCGGGGGAACCCCAAGACCCCTGGCCTTCATCAAGGAGTAGGCCGCGGTCATGTTCCCGTGGCAATCCAAGAGAGTTGCGATTATGCCGCCGTTCGTGAAGCTGGCGAACGCCAAGTGCTGGGGCCCAGGCAGCCAGTCAGCGACCAGACGGTCGCCATCAGGCCTGCTCTTGATGTGCAGGCCCTTGGGGTTCGCGGGGCCACATCCGAAGCAGACTGCATTGGGCGAGTACTTGTCTTGGAGGCTCTCCATTGGTTTCCATCTTCCCGGTTACGGAATGCGTGGCCTGACGATGATTTCGATAAAAGGGTTTACGGTCTTTCGATACACTGTGTTTACCTTCGATGTTCAGGCGCCTCCGACATGCAAGCTGATGGAGGGACTTGGCGGGCCCGGTGGGAGTCGCTCCAGGTCCTACTAATTCAGGATGAAACCGAGGGCAAGAAGCAGCCCTGTCACCGTGTGGAGAAGCACTCCCAACGACGTCACGGGAACATAATCGAGCCTCTCTTTCTCTGACCTGGCAACGAGATAGAGCAAGATCGGCAGCGCCAGGACAGCTAGTGCGGTCGTGGCTGGGAGCAATCCGAAGACGTCTAGCAGGATGACCGACAGAAAAGTGAGGCAGTAGAGCAGCACCAGGAGCCTCAACCGGACGGAGAAGCTGCCGGTGTTCGCCGAGTGGACGTACAGGACTCGGTAGGTGTAGATCACTCCCGCCGAAGAGAACAGGAGGGGGAGGCCTGCGAGAAAGGCGACCAGAGTGAATCTGCCGGTGAAGACGAAGTCGACGCTCAACGTCAGCAGCGGAGGGAGGAGCGCGGTCGAGAAGAAGCCGTACTTTACAGGAGACAGGGCGTAGAAGTAGCCGATCAGCACGGCTAGGAATCCGAGCAGGAGGATGGGCCAGCCGCGCATCAGAGCAAAATACACAAGGACGACCGCCGCCGAAAGAAGGCATAGCACTGAGGCGCGAAGGGTGTGCTTAGAAGGAAGTATCCTCTCCGCGATTATGGGGCTTCCCTCTATCGCCGGCGGAGGGTTGGAGCCGTACACGAGGCTCTTTCCCTCGCGGGCGGTCCAGTCCCCGAAGAACAGATTCGAGGATTCTACGAGGATCAGGCCTGCCAAGATGAGCAGAAATGTGCCCGTCGAGAATGAGTCGTTCCTCTCTGCGACGGCCCCACCCAAGAACGCTGGGACCGTCACGGCGACGAAGAGTCTTGTCCTAGACAGCCCGAGCCAGCTCTTCAATAGTGACCGGGGCACGAGCAACGCTACCCCAGGAGGGCGTCCGCGACGAAGCCGGCTGCAACGAGAAGAGTCGTGGCAGCGAAGACCTGCACAGTCATCATGATTGAGGGAGCGTACGCCGGTATGCTCTGGAAGTTCTTCGATGTCAGTCGCAGGAGCCTCGCAGCAAATGGAAGGGTCAGCAGACCGAGCAACGACAGAGGAGGAAGCCACCCCGTCAGCACGCCGGCCACCAGCACGAGGTAGGCAGCGCCGTAGAACGCTGGGCCTATGATCCTCACGGCCTTCCTGCCCAGCCTGACGGTGAGGGTCTTCTTTCCTACCTGCCTGTCGGCGTCGTCATCGATCACGTTCCCGATGTAGAGTATCGAAGCGACCAGCAGACCGGCGCACACGGACGCCATCACGGCATCCGCCCTAACGGTGTGAGCCAGGACGAAATAAGTCCCCATCACGGGGAGTGGCCCGGAACCCAGTCCCGACGCGATTTCTCCCAGGCCCCTGTACCCCAGCTTGACCGGCGGGGCTGTGTAGAAGTAGGCGATGGCAAGTCCGGCGAGAGCAAAGAAGACGATGCGCCAGTCGTCGAACACGATGAGGTACAGTCCTATCCCCCCGGCGACCAGGAAGCTCCCGGCCATCGAATTCCTTGCCACGTCGTAGGTGAGGCCGTCCTTGAGCAGTACTTCGCTGCCCTGCTTGAACTGCCTTCCGCCCTTGTCCAGAGCGTCCACGCCGCTCTTGTAGTCGTAGTAGTCGTTGGTGAAGTTCGCGCCGATGTTGCTGAAGAACAGGCCCACGAGAGCCAGCAGGAAGATCGGGACGTCGACGTAACCGTCGTGGTAGGCGATGACGCCCCCGAGAAGACAGGGCAGCACCACCGTGACCGAGAACAGGGCCCTGGAGGCAGTCAGCCATCTCCTGAACGAAGACATGTCCGCGGTCTTCAGGTCAGCTGAATGGGCCTATTTAGCACAATGCAGTGAACAACAACATCTCGATGATGTGCAACACTCCTTTGATCAGGGCGGCTGTTCCGCCCACTTTGTAGAGACTCTTCCGAGTGGAGTCAATCATCCCGTCACAGAGCTCCCTGTCTTCCATCCTTCCTTCAGATCAGGCACGTCCTGCAAGGGCGGGAAGTGCAAGTGAGTTAGGGAGCCGAAGTGTGAACGAGCGACAAAAGGGGAGCGAGAGAGCTTAGTAGGCTCTCTCTGTCAGTTTCTCTGTAAGAAGCTTCGTGAAGCCCCACGCCCTCGAGGGGTGGACAATCGTCGCCCTGGTGGCACTGCCTCCTAAGGTAGGCCCAAGCTGATAAATGAGAGAGAAGAGGAAGCTTGGCCAATGAGCGAGAAGAGCCGTCCCAGGCACAGCTTCTCCAAGAGGCTCGAGGGCGGCGAGTTCCTGAATGTAGCTGTGTGGCCAGGGAAGTCCAATCCCGAGGACGAGGTACTGACCGTCCAGCTAAGGAAGTTCGACGGGAGCTGGAAGACGATAGCTAGGCTGGCACTGTACAGAACGAAGGACGGGACCTATTCAGAGCTGCCCGAAAAAGCGAGAGGATCAGAACAGCAAGAGGGCAGCTAGGTGCGCGTTGACATAGCACCAGTCTCAAAGAGGAAGCGTACTCACAGCGGGATTCCGCCGGCTTGATTCATTCGTCGGCAGACTGTCTTCCAGGGCGTTGCTCATGCACGGCCTGTTCTGGTTGGTGACATCAATCGCCCTCGACTTTGGGACCTCCTGGGTCATGATGACTCCGCGCGGTGTGAATGCCGAAGGGAATGTCCCGACAAGACTCCTGTTCGAGCATCCGAGTTGGGATTCCCTTCTGCGACTGTCGTCGAACCAGTATCCATGGGTCTTGCAAGAGGGTGCCCGGACTGCCCAGAGTAGCGGGCCCAGTGGGATTCGACCCCCCCGGCTCAATTCAATGGTTTTCTTTTCGTGGACACAATAGCCAGTGACTTTCCTCCTGCCTCCCACACTAAGGAAAAGGTGGGAAGAGAGGAGTGTACGTGGAGGCGCCCAGTAACAGCTCCTCCTGTTCTCTCTCGTTCATAGGGGTGAAGCGTTCGGCCGCGTCTATCATCATCTCGGCTATTCGTGTGTCAGAGGAAGATGCCACCGTGGTCACGTGCTGCGATAGAGTGAATCGTAAGGCATCGTCGATTTCTTCTTGGGTATCAAATGGTTGATACCAACAGTTATGGGTTCGCGTACCGGCGGGCCACGGCCCCTTAGCAACCGATTTCATGGCTATCACTCCAATGTTTCTCTTCTTGGCGAGGGCGAGTACCGGTTCATAGTCGTTCTTCGGTTCACGATGGGCATGCAGGACGTAGTTGACGGGCAAAAGAACGGTGTCGAAGTCGAAGCTCCCAAGCGCCTTCACAATGTTAACGGGATTGTGGCTAGTTATGCCGATGTACCTGACTAAACCCTGCTTCTTGGCGTCGAGGATGGCTCTGACCGCGCCGTCCTCGCTCAGAGCGATTCTGAGCTCTTCTTTGTCGTCCAAGGCATGGAGCTGGTACAGGTCGACGTAGTCGGTCTGGAGGTTCTTCAGACTCCTTCTGAGCTCATTCGCAGCCTCTTTTCTCGTCCTCTTCTCCGTCTTGCAAGCGACGAACAGATTCTTACGGTATTCCTTGACCCATCTGCCGAGTATGCGCTCCGCCTTGCCACTGCCATACGTCGGTGCCACATCAACGTGATTGACACCGTGTTCCAGAGCCAGTCTGATCAGCGCGTTTGATTCTTTGCTGGTTGTCGGGCGTGCGCTTGCACCGCCCAGGGTTATCAGTGTGCTCTTGTGTCCTGTTCTCCCGAGAAGTCTTTTCTCCATCTCGAATCATTTTCAAATCGGTGTTGCAATCTTATACGCCTTCTTCCAAACACAGCATGTCGACCCCTCGGACTCGAACCCGCACCGTCATCGGCCAATTGAAGACAGTTGCACTTATCAGCCCTTCGACCAGCCAAAACGACAGTCAGAATCGGAAGTGGGGGGCATAGGGATACAGGCTCCGTCAGATGTCTGCAACCCTTAACAGAGGGAAATCGACAAGTTGAAGTGTCGTGCTGTCGAAGAGCGAACGCGAATTCCACAGGAAGGCCGCGATCCGCTGTTTCAACGAAACCTGGGACTACCTGGAAAAGAAGGAGAGAACCGTACAAGACGTTCAGAAGGTGCTTCAGCTTGCACATACCTCCAGGTATCACTGGGGTCTAGTGGGGACTCCTCAAAACGTTGCTGTGGGAGACTGGCAGATCTCCCGCGTGTACGCAGATCTCAGGCAGCCTCGTCTTTCACTTCTGTTCGCAAAGTCTTCGCTGGAAATCTGCAGGAGAGAGAAACTATCTGAAGTGCTGGCAACCGCATACGAGGCCGTTGCCCGGGCATACGCCGTCGCCGAAGACCATGCGGCTGCAAGCAAGTATCTCAAATTGGCCCGGGATCAGCTTGAGACCTTGGACTTGAGGGCTGAAGACAGGAAAGTGTACCTGGGCCAAATCAACGAAACAGAGAAGCTAATCGCGTGATAGCGTCCAACGTCCAAGAATGCACTTTTCGGACCCATCAGGGGCGGGCCCTACCACGTCCGCTCCCCAGTTACGGTTTTATAATCGAGCATTTCGCCTTTTTGCTCTGATATAAGCGGTACTTGAAATGACCAATACCTCTGATGTCTCAGACCGCTACGAAAGAGCACTGAAGAGAACAGAACGACTGGCAACTGTCATCGTCATTCTATCCGTAATCGTGCTCTTGCTGTTTCTTTGAATGAGAGGTGAAGAGAACAAAAATGGAAGATACGACGGACAGTAATGCGCGCAGATTGGAGAGGATCAATAGAAACCTAACGATAGCGGCAGTAGTCCTTGCCATTACAGTAGTCCTACTAGTAATATCGTACTTTGCGTAGTCGCAGTATCAAACTACGCGCCGCGCCTGATGAACCAGAAAGAGAGAAGCTCTTCCAAGTACTCCGTCCGGAATCCAATCTTCTGACCTGTTTGGGGGCGGACCCCACCTCAGCCACTGGACAGCGGCCTTCGCGGCCGGCGGCAGAAACCACGGTCAAGACTGGGCAAAATACGGCGCAAGGAAACACCTCAAGAGGAGCGGGCCCGCTGAGATTCGAGCCAATCACGTGATTACGCCGAGTTCGTCCCGGAGGTCGCACATTATCGTAGCCTGAAGATTTCTCAAAACCGTTCGGCGTGGATCGAGTAGCGGGGCCGGTCTCGCTGTCTTCACGTCTAGGACAATTGTTTTAGATTCGGTCTCTATTCTGCGCGGTGCTTTCTCGGAAGCTAGTGTTCCCTCCTTCTGGCGATTTCTGGAAATATAGCCTGATCCCTCAGGCGATCGCCAACGGGCTTTCAAGCATACTCGTGCTGTTCTTTCTTCTCTCAAACCTGCACGGAGGCCTTCTGGACATAGGCCTCGTCGCCGGGGTCTCGGCCCTGGCCCTGATACCCTCGCAGATGCTGTGGGGATGGCTGATAGACGGCACCGGGAGGTGCAAACCATTCCTTGTTTTCGGCTTCATGGGGATGGGTGTCTCCCTCATATCAATCCCATACGTGGGGAGCGTATCTCAGCTCATCGCTCTGGTTTCTCTGAAGTCAATTCTATGCTCGGCGACTCTTCCTGCTCGCCAACTGCTCACGGTCGAGTCAGAGCAGCCAGAAGGGTGGCAGCGGGGACTGGCGAACATGCAGTTCCTGAATGGACTGGGCGAAACCCTGGGGATGGGGATTGGTGCGGCGACGGTGACCAGCATGGGTTTCGCGCAGTTGTTCCTTATGTGCGGAGTCCTCTGTATGCTCTCAGCGACTGCGTCTGGAGTGCTAACTCGAGAGCCAGGCTTCATGATTCAAAGGAGGCTTGTGAGGCTGGAGCGCTCCACATCTGCTCTAATCGCTGTCTCGAATCTCGTTGGGTATTCAGGGAGGCTACCCCGAGATCGCACTTCCATTAGAATCCTGAGCCAGCTGAAATCCTCGACGAAGTTCCTCATGGTTGGAATCTTCGCCTTCTCCCTTGGAGGGGCCACGCTTTTCTCTCCCCTTCCGGCATATTTCCTCCAGCTCTATTCTTCGTCAGCAGTGTTCTTCCTCTTCTTCGGAGGCTCACTGGCGGGAACCCTCTGCTATCCAATTGTGGGTCGTCTAGCTCTGAGCGCCAGGAAGAGCCTAGTGCTGTCTTCGGGGGCGAGGATGGTCGTGATCCCACTCTTGCTCCTGTCAGCCCTTGGCGCAACTCCCGGACTTGCCCTGGGTGCGGCGATACTCGCTATATTGGAGGTGCTCTGGACGCTCTTTGACATTTCGAGCATGTTCGCCTTTCTGGAGACTGCGCCAGATGGCCAGGCAGGGTTTTACGGGGCGCTCATCGGACTGGGTGCAGCTGGGGGTGGCTTCCTCGGTGGATTCGTCGCTAAGCAGCTCGGGTTTGCTTCGTTATTCGCCCTGTGCAGCGTAATATGCGCCGGAGCGCTCGTTGCCTTCGTGTTGCAGTTCAGGAGTTCGATTCGTCTGCAACTTGAATAGAACAACGGCGCGCATGCGTTCGTCTACGCGCCACTCGAAGCCGAACGGCTTCAGCGGAAGAGAAGGACCTTTTGCAGCATAACCACGGGTCCGCAACAAAGGCTGGTCTCTTTGCAGCACAATTCGGTCGCTTTAATGGCTGTCGATTGCAGGCGGCCAAAGGTTGCACTGGGCCGCCCAACATAAGAGACCACAAAGACGAGATGTGCCTGATGCAGGTGTCCGGTGCACACACTGGCGCCGAGCACATTAATAGCGCAGCGACCCTCAGCTCTCCCGTCATCCTGTTGAGCGACGGCTTTGTAATCCATTAGCACCACGGGAACTTGCTCACGGGCATCTTTGCCCTCCTCCTTGCCTGCATCGTGGGCGTACTCTTCCTGGGTCTAGGCGAGGTGGCGTTCGAGCGAATCGGATTCAGCTCCTTCCAGTTCATCCTGATAATGGTAGGGACGCTCGCAGGAAGCGCCGTCAACATCCCCGTGCTCGAGGTCAAGAGCGTCGAACCACTCGTGGAGGTACGCGAAGTCAGGGTGTTCTGGATGCGCTACAGGATCCCGCATGTCAGGTATCGACGGGTCTCGACCATGGTGGCGGTGAACGTCGGAGGAGCCATAATACCTGTCCTCGTCTCTGCCTACATCCTCTGGTCACACCCTGGAGCGCTCCCCTACGCCATGGTCGGCACGACCGTCACGGCCTTCTTGGTTCACCTCATGGCGAAGAAAGTGCGAGGGGTCGGGATAGTGACTCCCGCTCTCCTGCCTCCGTTCGCCGCCGCACTGATATCTTACGTCCTCGTGCCTGGGTCTCCGGCGGTGGTGGCCTACGTCTCCGGGTCGATTGGCGCCCTGGTAGGGGCCGACCTGACGAACCTCCGCGGCATAACCAAGCTCGGCGCCCCGATGGCGAGCATAGGCGGAGCGGGGACGTTCGACGGCGTCTTCTTGACTGGGCTGATGGCCGTCATTCTGGCACCCTTGCTCTAGCGCTTCTGACCGACAACCTCACGACCGACAACGAAAGGATGCGAATGCCCGGCTCTAAGAGTCGGAAGAGATGGCCCGGCCTTGGTTCGCGCCCGTTTTGGGGTTTCTACGCTCAGTGATATGTTCGGGTGGAATAGGCGCCCTGGCCGGGACTTGTCAGCTCATGTAGGCGCCCCAACATTACTTGGTGTCCAGTCAGACAGTGGAGGCGACCGCAAAGCCAAACCAAGTCATAATGCGTGCTTGATGCAAGAAGTAGACCAACAACCGAGCATCCATAGATAAGAGAAGGCCTCTGAAAAAACGGAAGGAGTTCCTTTGGATCAGTCTATCTTGTAGCGCTTTGCGAGCTTGACGATGAGGAAGATGACGAGGGCGACGATTATGAATGTGATCACGGCGATCAGGAAGTCGCCTATGCTGAAGGTTTGACCTGCGAAGCTCTCCGTTAGTGTGCTAAGGTTCCCCACGCTGCTTAGTGGGATGCCTATGACCGGAAGGATCAGGTCTTTGACCAAGGCTTGGATTAGGATACCAAGGTAGACACCGAGGATGAACGCAACTGCGAGCCCAAGTACTTTGTACTGGGAGAGGAAGGCCTTGAATTCCTGGGAGATTCCCTTTGGAGCAGGGGGTGCCGGCGGTTTGGGAGCGGGCGTAAGGAGCTCTCTGATTCTCTTGAGTTCAGCCAGCATATCCTCGTTTGAGGACACGGCGTCGGTTGCTTAGGTGGCCATTTAAGGCTAGGCCAGGAGCTGCCGCACTTGATTCTGATGCTGCGGGAGAGAGACGCCGGGGAGGGTATTCGGGGACACGCTCACCGAAGGAGTTCGAATCCGATTATGGAACAGTAACCAGTGTGGACCGGGGGGATTTCAGAGATATGGTGCAATGCCCCTGGGCCCTGTGAGCACGGTCGAACCGTGCCATGAACGTTAAAAGCATCAGCCGCTCCTGGGCAGGTCATGGTCGTGGACTTCGAGTTGAGGAAGGCTCCTGAGTACAAACTGGCCACCCGAACGCTGAAGGGGCCGTGGCCGGGGGACAGGGCTCTCCGCTCAGAATATGAGAAAGTCCTGGAGTGGACAAAGGGAAAGGGGATGAGGACGGGGAAGTGGTTCTTCAGGGAGTTCGACGATTATGACACCCCGCCTGCGATGAGGCGCTGGGAGGTCGGGATTCAGGTGCTTGGCAAAGGGCCGATTCGGGGCGGGAAGGGAATCTCAGTATTGACGCTGCCTGCCTGCACGGTGGCCACAGTGGCGTTCAACCCCGACCAGGTCTCACCGAGGGTGGTCTACCACGGCATGGCAGATTGGTTGAGGTGGCGCGAAAAGGCAGGGGAGTACAAGGAGTCGGGGACGTATCGGGAGGTCTACGTCGGCAACCCCTGGAGCAATAGGCGGGCATGGGCCCATACTCAGGTGCAGGTCCCTGTGAAGAAGCTGACTGCCTAAGCTACTAGGTATGTCAAAAGCCACCGACTAGTCATTCGACCAGGGCCTACATCAGCAGACCGCAGAAGGACCAGTAGTAGCTTGGGTAGACGTTACTACTCTAATCGAGCGTGTAGAACAAAGTGGCGGGGATGGCTATATGCTCAACGACCAGGCATGTTACGCTCATTGTTTCAGGATTGATGCCGGAGCTGACATAATGCCACCAACGTGGACAGCGATTTGGGAATGTCTGGGTACAATTTCGAAGTCGAACGCCTCCTTAATGCATACGTCAACCGTATATTCTACAGCACCTTGATTCTTAAAGAAGAAAAGTACTGGGAATCCCTAGCTCTTCGATCTATTACTCTCTCGTTGAACGGACTTGTGGAGTCGGTGTAGCTCGGCAATCTTTTCCTTGTATTCCTTCTTCTTCTTCTTGTTTCCTTGTGTGCGCGCTTGGTCGTATAGCTTCCTCAGTTTCTCTTCTTCTGACGCGTAATCGGACAACTTCGGAAATGAAGTCGTAGCGCCATAATTATGCCTTTCAGATATGGTTCGCAGAACTATCCGCTGAAGCAGTCCTCCTTGTTGTACAGCATACCTGCCACACTCAGGATATCTTGGGGAAACGCTGTCTGTCATCGCGATTCTGAGGCATGCTCGGGTCAGAGAAGTGGTGGAATCCGCTATATCTCCAGATGGACCTGAACCACGCGGTCGATCTGCTTTCCCGCCTTGGTCATCTTGAACTCTATCAAGAATACAGCTTTACGCACCTGAACCGAATGGCGAGGAGCCATACGTATCTGGCGTTCGGTCTCTCCTCTGTATGTCACCTTGACCCCCGGCTTGGATTCGGTCTTCGACTTCATGGCTGCCAGACAGAGATCGTAGATGGTTCCTCTCGAAAAACCCAGTCTATGATCGATATACTCGAGGTAACCCTCGGAAGTTAGGTGTTCCCCCTCCGCGGCGAAGCGGTAACTCATGTACTCCACATCTGATTTCGATGCGAATCAGTTCAGCCTTCCTTTTCTCGTCTCATATACCGATCAAGCCTTGCATGACCCGACGTTATCGTCCCATTCCCAACCACATTGACATGCTATATATGCTGCCGACTCTTCACGCCTCCGTAATGCCCCAAACGAAGGCAATGG
>JBEKHX010000012.1:0-59824 GCA_050012055.1 Nitrososphaerales archaeon | reverse complement strand
ATACTGGCCAGGGCCAAGGAGATAAGGATAACAGCTGGCAAAGACCCGATGGGATTTGCAGCTTCGGCGCTATACGTTGCCTGCACGTTGGAAGGCGAAACTAAGACACAGAAGGACGTGGCTGAAGCTGCTGGGGTGACCGAAGTAACCATAAGAAACAGGTACAAGGGTCTCAGGTCGGCACTCGGCATTTGAGTTTGAGTTTCAGCTTCGAGTAGCTGTCTTCAAAGGGCAACTGTTCACGATCTTCACACGAGACTGCTTCCGCGGGTAGTTTTGCGACCCACATCTGAAAGACATAACTATGGCGCTACGACTTCATTTCCGAAGTTGTCCGATTACGCGTCAGAAGAAGAGAAACTGAGGAAGTTATACGACCAAGCGCGCGTGCAAGGAAACAAGAAGAAGAAGAAAGAATACAAGGAAAAGATTGCCGAGCTACACCGACTCCACAAGTCCGTTCAACGAGAGAGTAATAGATCGAAGAGCTAGGGTTCCTACGTCGTCTCTCTGCTTGTTGATTCCTTTGACAGGCAGTCTTAATACATCCAATCCCCATCGTTCAAGGCGATTTCATTGGTCGCATGTGCAAAGTGTGGAAAGGAAATAGCCGCGGGGCAAGAAGTGAAGAAAGGCTTCCTGACGAAGAAGAACTATCATAAAGAATGTGTTGCGTAAACGAATGCGCCCCGGAAACGGACGGGGGTGGGATTCGGACTTTGCAACCAGTCGCAAGAACAGCACGAATCTAGCTAATCCAGACAAGCAAAGGCCATTCTGAGCTTATCTTGAGCGGGCCCGGTGGGGTCCGCCCCCAAACAGGTTCTGAAAGTGGATTCCAGTCCAAAATGAGCTTATTCTCTGTGGGCCCACCCGGACTCGCACAGTCTAGTGCGCAAATCCAAGTTAGGACAGATTTGGTCCGTGAGAGACACAAGAAAATGGAGGCCAGAGGCAGGCATTACTTCATTCTGCTTCTGACCACGAATCCAAGGCCTCCGAGAACCGCGCCAAGAGCCGCCAGCATAACCAATGCACCAATGGGGTCTACAAAATGACTGAGGTAATTGACGTGAATCTGTTGATTCGTGTATCCTAGACCTCCCGAGGAAACGGCGGCACCCGACCAGCCTGCCAAGTAACCCCCCCACATCATCAGGAGCATGCTGCCGGCGACCCCAACATTCATGAAGATGAGATGCCCCCATGCGAGGTAGTTCGTCAGCCCGGTGTACACCTTACCCATCGTGCCCTCGATGTAGGAGTAGAAGATTGCGGTGACTGCGGTCGCGACGACGCCTACGATAAGGAACAAGACGTAGCCTGTAAACATCCACGTCCCGCCCCCGCCCCCAGCGATTACTTTCGATGGAGCATAGTACCAGTTGATGCCGAAATGGGTGAGTGGTTCGGCGATAAGGACTGTCGCAATGACGGCGATGAGGCCTTGGAGAATCGATGCCCAGATGAACCTGGAAGCCCACTTTCCCTGCATCTGCTGCATGTTATTGGGCTCTGGAGCCTCCATTGAAGTTATTTAAGCATAGGACACGTTTCTAACACCTAAGAACTAAGCTGAGCGTGACAAATGCTAAGCGGGCCCGGTGGGGACCGCCCTCAAATCGGTTCGAAGAGTTGATTCCCTTTCATGAACGATGGACGAAGGAGATTGATTACTGGCGCAACTTCAGAAATCCCTCGAACATCAACAGAGACCACTGGCTTTGGGGGATGAGCCCATCGCTTATCGAAAGCCTGATGGCCGGGTTTGGCTGGCAGCTGGTCCACAAGGAAGTCTGGAAAGACCCGTTCTTGCAGAACCGGAGATGGAGAATGGGCGGTTTCGTTTTCACGAAGGGTGCTGCGAAATGAGGCGGGCCTGGTGGTATTCACACTTGACTCGGTTCAGTAGCTTGCTTGAAAGAGCTCGAATCTAGCCCTGACCCCCCCGAATAAGCTCGATATGGGCCTGCCCCGGGGGGGGATTGGGGCATCGGAAACGATGTCCAAATCCAGTCTGAGTGGGTTCTAGGGATTCCGACGAGACGTCCCCGGTCTCGTCTGGTAACAACAGTTAATCTTCACTCAGGCTACTCTGGACGCGATGGAGTTCTGAAGGTTGAGGGCTCTGGCCGTCGCTGTGGTGGTGGCGCTCGTCCTCTTGGCTGTCGTGGCTCTCGTGGCGCTAGACTCTCTAGAGCCTCCGCCTGCCCCTGTCGTATGTGGCAGCACGATCACGACAGACACGACTCTGAGCAAGAACATCGGCCCTTGCTCAGGGAACGGGCTCGTGATAGGTCACGACGGCATAACCCTTGACTGCGCCGGATACACGATAAGCGCTGAATACACGACAAACGGCTACGCAAACAACACAGGCATAGGAATCGATCTCACTGCGATGAAGAGAGTCACGGTCAAGAACTGCGACGTAATTGGATTCGGGTACGGCCTAGTCCTTAATGGCTCTTCCAGCAACGCCATCGCAGAGAATGTGGTGAACGGCTACTGGGCCTTTGACCTGGTCGGCTCCTCCGACAACACCCTCACCAAGAACACGGCAACCGGAAGTAACGGTTTCACCCTTGATGGCTCTTCCGGCAACACCCTCATAGGGAACAAGGCGGACGGTTCTATCATTGGCTTCATGCTCTACGGCGCTGCTGATAACAACACTCTGAACAGGAACACAGCTAGCAATAGCATCAACACGGGCTTCTTCATTTCCTCGTCTGACAGCAGCACTCTCACCGAAAACACGGCGACCGACAGCGCCGGATATGGGTTCTATCTTCTCAACTCCTCCAAGAACGTCATCACCAAGAACACGGCGGACAACAACTATGATGGCTTCGCCCTTTCCAACAGGGTCCTCGAACCGAAGCGGCCTAGCGTCCTTGGCCCCTCTTCCAGCAACGCCTTCACAAGAAACACGGCGGACAACAACACCCACGACGGCTTCTGGCTCTCCGGCTCTCCCAACAACACTTTCACCACGAACACGGTGGACAGCAACATCAACGATGGCTTCGATCTTTACAACTCTTCCAGCAACGCTTTCGCCGGGAATACGGCGAATGACAACCGTTGGTATGGGTTCGACCTCAATGACACGTCCGACAAGAACACTCTCACCGCGAACACGGCGAACGGCAACGGGTGGGGCTTCGGCCTCGGCATGTCTTCCAACAACACCCTCGTGGGGAACACGGCGAACGACAATCGCGCTGCCTCGACAAATGCCGACGATGGATTCTACCTTGTCGAGTCCTCAGGCGACACCCTCTCAGGGAACACGGCGAACGGCAACTTCTACAACGGCTTCTACCTCTACAAGTCTAACAGCAACACTCTCAGCGGGAACATGGCGGGCAAGAATGGCGCCTGGGGTTTCTGGCTCCTATACTCCTCCAACGACACTCTCACCAAGAACATGGCGAGCGAAGGCGAAGGATTCTACGTTGACATGTCTAGCAGCTCTGACCGTTACCGGGTTGGCCGTTATCCTGTTGGTCAGCAGTAGGTCCGCCTCAAACGGCCCACGTGTGGTATCATCTCCTTCCTAGCTTCTCGGCGCGCGCACTTACTTGCGGTCGCCGGTCCACCGAATCGTTTTTTGCTGCCGAAGCTTCTTCCCTATTCTGATACCTCAGGATGAAGCACAAACTCTTGGGAGTCATTGTCGCATTACTAGCGGTGGCCTCCACAGTCTTCTTCCTGCTGCCAGTGTATAGTTCACCGATACCATGCCCTGCAGTGTCGAAGGAGTGCGGCCAGTTTCATCTTCCTCAGTACTACTCTGGGTACGAATCCCTTAGCTGCGCTTCACTGGGCATCGGTACTGGCTACTGGGGTTCTACGTTTCACTTGGGTTGCCCCCCCGACCACCTCCAACTGTTTAGTTCCAGCTTCGCGTTCAGGATTACCATAAACTACTCCGGACCTTGGCGAGCCGAGTACTATGGATATCACGGCACTGAAGCACCATCGACCTTCTACAATCTGTGGGGGAATTACACAGGAGGAACGCTCGGAGGATCAGGCTACACGGAGAAGATGGTTCCCCTCCCCGGCTCTCCCGCAGACGGGTTGACTCTATGTGTCGTGGCGGAGAAGCTTGATTCTTCGAGCGGTGTCTTGGCACTGGGAATAAGCGGAGCGCACGCGTCCAATGACACCTCAGTTCCCTACGGTAGAACGACCCTCTGCGTAGCAGTGCTGAGTGCCTCGTAGACAAGTCATTCGCATGAGCGGAGCGCGCGCGCAGCTCTGCAGGAAGGATGTGCCCTGCGCGTTCGACACAGACAAACGCCCAAACTACGAAGCCCGTAAACTGGCGGCTGGACATGGGGATTCCTTCGAGTTTAGGCATGGTCCAAGTCAGTACCCGCTACCGTGGGGTCACCGTGGGACCATTGCGGCTTGTGCCCAAACCAGCGGGGGGTCGGAATTGGAGTTCGAGCCCCGACTGTCTTTCGACACTGTTTCCAGTTGAGTCGGCACTAAGGGATGCCTTTGACGAGACGGTGGAACTGCACCCTAACTCGTAAATAACACACTGTAATACAAGTGAATAGCCTTGAGGGATAGAGAGTCCCGGAAGTCCCCGCTTCCTGTCCTGCTACTCTTGATTGTCCTAGTCTCTTCGCTCGCCTTTGAGGCAATGTTCGCCTCTCGACCGGTCAAGGCTGAGTCAATAGGCGCATGGGGTTCCGGTACGAGTTATCCGATTGGGGTGGAAGCCCAATCTTGCGTCGCCACCTTTCGCAATGACATCTACTGCGTAGGAGGCTATACGCCAGGTTATTCTAACCATGTATACTACGCTCCAGTCTCATCGTCAGGGGTAGGGGCATGGAGTTCCACGACGAGTTATCCGCTTAGCGTAGCCCTGCCGGCTTGTTCCGTAGACACTGATACGATTGAATGCGTGGGAGGATCTGTAATTCCTAGTTCTACCAACGAGGTTTGGTACACTGATGGCGGAACGTCAGGCGATAACGGTTGGAGTTCGGGGTCACCGTATCCGATTAGCGTACTCGGGCTATATTGCGTAGACATGTCAGGATCCCCCTACTGCATAGGAGGCTATACGAGCTCAGGTTTTACTAACGCCGTATACTATGAAACTTATACAGGGACAGCTTGGACTTCCACGACGAGTTATCCGCTTAGCGTAGAACAACAATCTTGCGTCTTATACATTGGTAACATCTACTGCGTAGGAGGGCTTACAAGCTCAGGTCTTTCCAACGCCGTATACTTTGATTCTGTAGCAGGGGTGGGTGCTGGCAACTATGCATTAGGTCAATGGATTTCCACGACTAGCTATCCGATTGGCATACGTATGCAATCTTGCTTCGTACTCGCGGATTACATCTACTGCGCGGGGGGAGTCACAAGTTCAGGTGTTACTAATGCCGTATACTATGCCGAACTGAGTGAATATGGCATAGTAGGCGGATGGCTGTCTACTGCACCGTATCCGAATGGCGTAATGGGGCTGTCTTGCGCGGAGTTCTCGACCATCTGCGTGGGGGGTGAAACCAGTTCCTACACCTTAACCACTTCTGTCTTCTATCCCTCCGTCATAGATACTACTACTGGGACGTGGGTCGCATGTGGGAAGAGCTCCGCCGTTCCATCCATTGGCACAGTGGGTGTTGCCGAGACTTGCACCGCATACGTCGGCAACGTGGATGAGGCAGTTGGCACCGTACCATCTGGGACTGTCACTTTCAACGGCACCCTACCTCCAGGAATGCCGACCAGCTGTACTCTTGCCGCCGGCCCATACACAGAAATGTCCTCCTGCACTGCTACGTGGACTCCTGCGTCAGACACGGAAGGGAACTACTCGATCTCCGCCTCCTACTCCGGTGACTCGATTCACTTTCCTAGCTCCACCAGTTCTCCCTTGGTCCTGGAGATGCAGACCGCTACTTCGCTTTCTGTCGGATGCTCTCCGTCCCCTGACACAGTGGGTGTTGCCGCGACTTGCACCGCGACCGTCGCCAACGGGGATACAGGGTATGACACCGAGGCAACCGGGACTGTCACGTTTTGGAGCTACTACTTGTATCCTTGGATAGTCACCCTGCCTCCAGGAATGCCTACCAGCTGTTCTCTCACGGCCGGCACAGGCTACACAAACTCCTGCAGCGTCACTTGGACTCCTGCGTCAGACACAGAAGGGGGCTACTCGATCAACGCAACTTACTCCGGTGACTCGGCACACGTCTCCAGCACCCACTACAATTACCCCCTGACCATCCAGATCAGCCGCACTCTTACGGCCGTCGAATGCTCTCCATCCACTGGCATAGTGGGTGTTGCCGCGACTTGCACCGCAACGGTATCTGGATACTATCCTTCAGGAACAGTATCTTGGTCTCAAGTTCAAGTGGCAGGAACCGGCTCAGTCACAATCTCACCCGCATCATGCACGCTCTCCTCTGTCAACTCCTCCGCCAGCGAATGCCAAGTCACTGTCATAGGAGAATCGTCGGGTCCGGTCACCCTAGAAGTGGCTTACGGTGGTGATTCGAACAACTCCCCTGGCGGCGGAACCTTGGTCATCACGGTGGGCACAGTCACAATCGATTGCACACCCTCACCAGTGGTCGTAGGAACACGCACCACCTGCACGGCCAAGGTCGTGCACCCATCGACGCCCGTACCTACGGGCAAGCTCACGTGGTCCACGAGCGGCTCGGGAAAGTTCTCCGCGCTCACCTGCAAGCTTTCAGGGGGTTCGTGTGATGTGAAGTACACCCCGGCCTCTGCAGGCCCCATCAACATAACGGCCAGCTACGCCGGTGACAAGTACAACCCCACCTCCTCAGGGGAATTCAGCCTTTCTGTGACTCCGACGACTTCGACGACGACAGTCTCTTGCTCGCCGACTTCGGTTGTCGTCGGTTCGTCTAAGACGATCAAGTGCACTGCCCACGTGACTGGCTATAAGCCGAGCGGGACAGTGACATGGTCCCAGTCGACCACTGACACCGGCTCAATCTCATTCACCTCCAGCCAATCCCCGGTCGCCTGCAGTCTAAACGCCAAGGGACGCTGCGCAGTGACCATGACAGGGACTGAGGCGGGGACAGTCACCATAAAGGCTGCCTACGGCGGGGACGGGAGCACCACAGCCAGCTCCGGAGCAGCTGGGCTGACGATCAAACAAGCCAAGACAAGCCTTACTCTGACCTGCAAATCGATCTCAAAGGACGTCTGGACTTGCACCGCGACCCTGAAGGGCTACTACGGCTCGGTCGCAGGCGAGGCCGTCACCTGGACCCAGACAGCGGGCACCGGAACCGTCTCCTTCTCGTCACCAGCCTGCACCCTCTCGTCCGGATTCTGCTCCGTCACAGTGACCGGGACATCACCCGGGAAGGCCAGAATCGAGGCCGTCTACGCCGGCGACACAAACAACTTGGGCAGCTCAAAGACCGACAGAAGAACTATTTCTTAGATTAGAAAGAACTCTGACAGTGAAGTAGCGAGAGTCTGACACGGACGCGCACCAAGAGGGATTCGGACTCAGATTCCAATTACAGCTGGTTTGGGCACACAGCTCGACTGTCCCAGGGTGACCCCACGGTAGCGGGTACTGCCTTGGACCACGCCTAAACTCGAAAGAATCCCACTGCCCAAGCAGCATTGTTGGCTCTCCGCAGTTTGGGCATTGCTTGCTGATTCTCACAGCGACGAATCATAGAAGGGGCATCGCACTTTAGGTTCAACTCCCCGGCTTTTTGGGGTCCAAATCCCTGATTTGAAATTCGTCTCATGAAACGGCTTGCCCCGGGGGGGATTTGGATACGGGAAACCAGACTCTCAGCCTAAACGACGAACTCGTATCCTATCATTGACTCGATTGAACCAGACTATGATGGTTGAGCGAAGAACGCCGAACTGCCTACCGCCAGCGCAGCCGCTTGGTCTTCCATCAAGGCTTGGAACTCACACTTCCCTCCATCTTGCCTTCTTCACAGCGACCAGCGCCAGGAGCCCAGTCGTGGCACACAGGATGCCCCAAGCAAAGGCGACAGCGGGGGCTGAGAGCGATAGGAAACCTGTGGCGTGCTGGGAGATTTCGGCGGCGTATGTGGTCGGAGACAGATAAGCCACGTACCGGTATGGAAGCGGGATGAGCGTTATTGGATAGTAGACCGGAGGCAGTGTGGAGAACAGCGTCGAGATCAGCCTCGAGAAGGCAAAACTCTGGACTATGTCGCTTGAGAAGGTCGACAGTGTATACCCGATGGCGATGGAGATGAGGAACATGAGCAGGAAGACTCCCAGCAGCTCCAGCGCCTGGACCATCCCGGGATGGAGGTAGACCGCAGCTAGGACCATCAGGACGGCTAACGCCGGTACAGAGTAGATGATTTCTGCCAGGGCCATCCCGGTCACGTAGGCGGCGGGAGAGGTGGGCGAGCTGACCACCATGTCCTGGAGCTTGAAGTCGTTCTTCAGGTGCGCCAAATCTCCCTGGAGCGACATGCCGCTGTTGAACATGCTCATTATGAAGCCCCCTTCGATCGCATCCCCGATCAGCCTGCCGCTGCTCACGAAGTAGATCACCAGGAGAAAGGAAAGCGGGGAGAGGACGGTATTGAGAAGAACCACGGGGTAGTTCTTCATTTCGTATACGGAGTTGACCAGCACTGAGGCAAGGACCTGCCTCCCCCAGGACCTCAGCTGGCCTTCGCCTCCTGATCGCTTCTGTTCACTAGATGGAAGAAGATGTCTTCGAGGGAGATCTTGCTAATGGAGAACTTCGCCCCCTTCTCCAGGAGTTGTCTTGAGACGCTGTAAGCCTCTTCCTCGTCGGTCAGAATCTGGGTCTCTCCTGAGCGCCCCCGGGTCGCGGAACCGCCGGACACCTTGGGAAGCTCAGAGCCCGCGGCGACCATGACGCTGTACTGGTGCTTGACCGCTGAGCGAAGCTCGTCGAGGGACCCCAGGCCGACCATTCTCCCCATGTGCATGACCCCGATAGTCGTTGCCAGCTGTTCCGCCTCTTCCAAATAGTGAGTAGTGAGGATCAGGAAGCGGTCTTTCGCCAGACCTTCCAGGAAGCTCCACAGTTCCTTGCGTGATATGGGGTCGAGCCCGGTCGTCGGTTCATCGAGGAAGACGATGTCTGCGTCCGAAGCGAGCACGGTGGCGACCAAGACCTTTCGCTTCATGCCTCCAGAGATGCGCCTGGTCAGAGTGTTCTCCTGCTCCCCCAGCCCGACCCTCGCAAGCACCTCCGTGGCCTTGGCACTTGCCTCTCCGTAGGCGATGCCCCTCCACATGAGGTATGAAAGGACGGTCTGCTTCGACGTCATCCACGGGACAGTCCTGGCTTCCTGGGGGACACATGCGATTCGCTGCCTCAAGGCCTTGGCCCCCTTCACGACGTCGATTCCATTAATCGAGGCGTTCCCAGAAGTCGGTTCGAGCTGAGTGGCTAGGATCCTCACGAGGGTCGTCTTTCCTGCCCCGTTCATGCCAATAAGAGAAAAAATCCCTCTGGATGGGATTCGCAGACTGACTGAATCGAGAGCTCTTCTTCCTCTGGAGCCAGGATACACCTTGGTCAGATTCTCGCACAAGAGCTCCAGGGTCTTCGCCATGCCTTCTTTGCCCCGCTGTGGGTTGTTTTAGAAGCTTGCTTACCAGATGCTTAGGTGCAGCAAAGGCGTCGTGGTCGGAACAGACCTGCCAACGCATGGCCCCCTGTGGGCAAACGAAAAAACGGCGTTCGTTTTCAAAGACGAAGAGATGATGTTTAGAAGGGTCAAGCAAGAGGCCTCGCGGCATGAGCCTGGTCCCGAAGTGCTTCTTCCTGACTAAGGGTGTGGGGAGGGACAAGGAGAACCTCGCTTCCTTCGAGGCGGCACTCAGAGACGCTGGCATCAGCCGGCACAACCTGGTCACCATCTCAAGCATAATACCGCCAAAATGCGTCAAGATCACCCGGGAGCAGGGTATATCCATGCTGAAGCCAGGGGAGATACTCTTCCTCGTGCTGGCGCGCAACTCCACAAACGAAGACCACCGTCTGATCGCTGCGTCGATCGGTCTGGCGATACCATCAGACCCGGACGAGGTCGGCTACCTCTCGGAGCATCATTCGTTTGGCGAGTCCGACGAAGTGGCAGGAGAATACTCGGAAGACCTAGCGGCTTCCATGCTCGCGACCACGACTGGGATACCTTTCGACATCAACGCGGCATGGAACGAGAAGGAACAGGTCTTCAAGGCTTCCGGCAAGATCATCAAGACGATGAACAACACCCAGTCGGCAGTCGGAGACAAGGGTATCTGGACTTCCGTCGTGGCGGCCGCCGTGTTCATCCTGGGTACGGATTCAGCTGTAATGCCTTGAAATCGCTTCGGGGCGCGCGCGCCGCTCTCACCGTGAACTTCGCGCGTTGCGATACCTGGGGTTTTTCTTGCCTGACAATCCCAAGCAGACAGCGCAGAAGTAGGTGTTCCCCCGCTGATAGTCCATTTCTGTCCCGTGGATCGCACAGCGCATCGAAATCACTTGAGAAGTGTCAGCATCCATAGCCAAGACTTCGTCGCTTGTGTCAATCTTGGGTTGGGGTTGCGACTGCACTTCAATGGTCCTCAAGTCAATGGTACCGATTGCATGAACTCTTTGTAAGCATGATGAAGCCCCAATACGGATTTCTACTCGCGTAGAGACCCAGGGAAGCAGTGTTCAGTCCGCCGCCGAGGGATTCCCGCCAGATGGTACAATTCCCCTTTACGCCCGAAGCGCTCTCATTCTAGAGCTGCCGGGACCGCCTTCGCGCGAGCACTCTGTAGATCCAACGAAGCATGATTTCATGATGCGCGATAGTAAGTTCAACGTCCACTCCGGAGCCTGCGTGGCCAGTGTCAAACCACACCACCTCCACCTCCTTTCCCAAAGACTTGGCCTTGGCTTCGTACAGTTCGACCTGTCGGGGGGGGTCGCGGACGTCATTCTTCCCTTGTATTATGAGAAGCGGGGCAGCGAGTCGTTCCAAGTAGTTGATGGGTGAACTCCTGGCGTACGCCTCGGGTTTCTCGGCGGGCGTTCCACCGTGAAGGGCAACATCGTACCCCCGCATCGCTTCGGGCTCGTCTTCGAACTCCGTCACCCAGTCGGCGACCACCACCCCTCCCATCCCTCCCGCCCAAAGCTCAGGATAGAGGCTCATGGCCTGCAGAGTCAGGTATCCTCCGTACGACCATCCAGTTAGGAAGATCCCGTCAGGGTGTGCGATTCCGGCCTGAACGAGCTGCTGCCGGGCTGCGACCATGTCCTCCACTTCCCAGTGTCCCAGGTCGCCATTGATCTTCTTCTCGAACGCCTTCCCAAATGTTGTAGAGCCTCTGTAATTGACGCTCGCAAAGGCAAACCCGTGGTCAAGCCATATCTGGCCTCTAGGCGAGAAGACGTTGAACTGTGCCCCGGTCGGACCTCCATGGGTATCGAGGATGAGGGGGAACGGCCCGTTCCCGCTCGGGGTGGCGAACCAAAACTGAATCTCCTGGCCGTCGGAAGACCGGCAGGTTGCACTTTGCCACTGCCTACACGCGGGTACGTCCTTCGGCGCCAGGTAACGTCTGGGGGCCAGGGAAGGGTTACGCAGGTCGACGATCAGCAGCTGAGTCGGGCTTGTTGAGTCCTGCCAAGCCAGTAGAATGCTGTCAGTGGTCTGAAAGCAGGCTGTAGCGACCATCCCCTCCGGATGCGCAACCTTCGTCAGTTTCGAGGATCCAAGGTCGTAGAGCCAAAGTCTGGTGGTAGCTTTGTTGGTCTGGCAGAGCAGTATTCTCTTCGCGTCGGGGGACCAGCCCATCCCTACGACGTCGCCCTCGAGGACTCCGACGTCTAGGTCCTTTCTTTCCCCGTTCACAGCGTCCCAAATCAAAGGACGCATCACTCCGCTTCTGTTACTCATGGCCAGGATTCGCTGGTCGCCTGCAATCGGTGAGAAATCAGACGGCTCGACCCTGCTTGACTCATCGGCGAGCTCCAAGAGCCTCTTGCCGCTATGCGAATCAAACGCAGCAAAGGTGAAATCGAGTCCGCCGAACCGTTCTGAAGATACGACGACAGCTACCTTCCCGTCATGAGAGAACACCGGCCCAAAGGAAGCTTTCTTGCTTCTGTTAATCATGCGAGGTTCCCCTGTTGAATCGCCGATGGTGTCCACAACGTAGGAGTCGAACCCATCTGGGCCTGGGAGCGTGATTCCCAAATGGGAGCTCGTCGCGTCGACATAAGGATCAACAAGCGTGTACTCAGGCAGACTCGGCGTCATATCTTGGACCCCGTGGTTCCCACCGAAAGGAACGCGAACGATGTGTCCTGTTTCGTTTCCTTTCCTGTCGTCCATGTAGTAGATGTGCCGACCGTCGGGAGAAATCGTTCCGTATATCGTGCCTGAGGGCCTCTGAGTTGCCTGCTTGAGGGTGTTCGACGGCAAATCGTACGCATACAGCTCGTAAGTGCCTGACTCGTTGCTGATGACGAGTATGTGGTCTGGATTGCCAGGCGCAATTTGGACGTAGATTCTGGGAAGCCTGAATCTTTTCTTCCAGGGTGCATCCTCCTGCAGAAGTGGTTCCTTTGTCAAGTCGAGCCCCTGTGAGAGCACCGTTTCCCTATTTATCCGTAGACAGGCGTGGCCATCTACCTCACGACAGGGTGGTCTTGTGGAGGGTGCCCGACGCAGCATGTAGATGGCCCAGTGGGAGTCGCTGAATGAATCAGGCGAATCCCCGCTGCTGTAGAAACACTGGGACCATGGAATCCGGCGCTCTCTGACTCTGCCCCTGAACTGTGGTATACATTGCATTGCCCCAATCACAATGAATGGCGCCATGGTCCGATCGGCTAGACCGAAGGGTTTTTGGTATTGATGATGGCGCGATGCGATCCATTGGCATCCGACATGAAGCTTGCGAATGGTTCGCTATGAAGATAAGGGCATTCTCGATAGAAGATTTCGCAGCCGTGTCTCAGCTCTGGCGTCGATCAGGATTTGAGATTCGTCCAGGCGACAACAAAGAAGAGCTCAGGCAAAAGCTTGAGCGAGATTCCGAGCTCTTCCTCGTAGCGGAGGATGACTCCAAGATTGTCGGCGCCGTTATTGGGGCATGGGACGGTCGTAGGGGTTGGATCTACCACCTCGCCGTCGACCCCGGATTCCGCCGAAAGCGCATCGCGAGGAAGATGCTCCTGGAGGTGGAGCGCCGAATGAGAAAGAAAGGCGTCCCGAAAGTGAACGCACAGGTGTTCCTTTGGAACGCTCCTTCACTGAATCTCTTCGAAAGTCTGGGATACACGAAGCAGAGTGACTTGGTCCTGATGGGCAAGAGTCTCGGTGACGCCAAAGAAGGTGCGAAGACATAGTTCGGGTCGACAACGGTAATTTTCGCGCCAGGGGGTGAAGGAGAAGCGAACAGACCACCTTCTGCAAAGAACCTTCCCGTCACAAAAGACCAAATACGCAGGAAGCCGTCCTGACGGCTGTTGGAGCCGAGCGAAAGGCGCCCTCGTCCGAGAATCGAGGCGCTCGCCGACCTGGTCTTCGGGCTCTCGCTCTCCATTGGGTCGATTGCCTTGATTTCGACCCCTCCTTCGTCTACGGGCGAGATAGGAAGCCACATAGCTGCGTTCGCGTTCACCTTCTTCATACTGATTACCGCTTGGATCATTTACACGACCGACATGTCGGTACTGCCGGTCGAGACGAAGTCGATAACTTTCCTGAATGTGGGGCTGCTGCTGCTCGTCGCCATAGTTCCCTATCTACTCAACAGCGTCGAGGTGGTCAACCCCAGCTTGACGCCGATTCAGGCTTCGGCGCTGAGGGACTTCTCGTCTAGCCTCTTTGCGATCGACCTCACGGGGATACTCTTCATACTGGCGGCCTTCGCGCACATCATCAGCATAGAGGAGAAGAATCTGGTCGAGCCTGCCCTGGCGGCGATCTTCAGGAACGGAAGAAACAGGATGGCTGTGATCGCCGTCGTAATGGCTATCTCGGTCGCGCCTCAGTTTTGGCAATTCGCGTTGTTCAGCATACCAGTGAGGATCTACGTTTGGTATCTTCCTCTTGTCAGTTATTGGCTGGGAAGACTGCTGAGGCCGGAGAACATGACCTACACCCCCTAAAGGAATGGCCGGGTCCGGTGGGATTCGAATTCTTGGCCCAGTCTAACGGCTCATCCAGAAGAGCTCGAATCTCGCCCCGATTCCTCCAAGATGCTCGATTCTGGGCCTGCCTCGGGGGGATTGGGGGATGGGAAACGACGTTCAAATCCTATCTGTCATAGGCTGGTTTATCTCTGCCATTCAGGCATTGATGCTTTGGAGGGCTCGAGCTTCGCTTGGCTGACAACGGACCCAGTGTCGATCATGGTTCCCTTGCGCCGGTCGCCTGGGAGAATAGACGGAAGGGGCAAGCCCAAGAAGCGACTGACGAAGGAGCGAAGCGAGGGCTTCCAATCTTCTCAATCCTTGGCTCGATAGACTTCTCTGACCACTTCGTAGTCGTCGGCGATGTCGGGACAGGAAAGAGTACCATAACCCCGATTTACGAGTTTGAATCGTGCAACAGGAGCAGACAAATCGTCATCCGTGAGCCCTCAAGAGCCTCGTGCAACGCTCTGTTCTATTCGCTTCAGGCGCTTCATCCAGAGCTGAAGGATGAACTGGCAGTCATCACAAAGGACACCAAGATCAATGTGGGCGGCAAGATCAAGGTAGTCACGGATGGCGTCCTGCTGAGGATGCTAGCCGAGAACTCGATTTCCAACTCTTCAATCTATTTCGATGAAAGCCACCAGATGTCTTCCCAGCTAGAGCTGTGCATGTCACTCGCAAAGAGGGAGGAGGCCAGCGCCAGGAATCTGTTTCGGATCATGAGCGCCACGATTGATCCAAGAGAGTTCCAATCGTTCCTGGGAATCTCAAAGCTCTATTCAATGAGCGGTCGGAGGTATCCAGTCGCGCTCGAGGTGGAGCTGGCAGAGGACCTCGATGAAATGTTCAAGACCCTATCGCAGTATCTCTACACGCAACCACGGAATGAATCATGGCTGGTCTTTCTCCCCACAAGGCGTCTGGTCGAAAGGTATGCCAGCATCTACGGCGGTGTCTACATTCACGGAGGCCTTGAAGGTTCAGAAATCAACAAGATCCAGCAGAGAGCCGAACTCGACAGGAATCTGAGGATATTTGCAACAAATGTGATCGCTTCTTCAGTGAACATCTACGTTGACAATGTGTTGATCTTCAATGACGTGATTGATAGCAAGGACAAGCTGGGTCAGAAGACGCTCCACTACGAGAAGATAGACAACAACTCTCTCCTGCAGATGGTAGGGAGAATCGGTCGCTTCAAGCCAGGTCGGGCCGTCATCCTTACTGACACGCCAATACCAAAGAAGGTCAACCCGATACCTGTGCGTAAGGCTCTCGAAACCGAGACCCCGTTTGACTTGGTTCTCCTCATGTCAAAGTATGGCCTCAAACTCTCAGAGCTGGAGTTCATGTCGAGGGTAGACCATCGCGAGGTTGCCTTCGCAGAGAACTGGCTCATCGAGATTGGAGCAATTGACCGCCGCGCTCTCACAATCACTTGGAAGGGACTCTTGATGAGCGAAATCCCGTACGAGCCAGACTTTTCGCACATGGTCTCCAGCGCCCTGATTTCAGGAGATTACGAAATGGCTCGATTCCTACTAGCCTGCGGCGCCTTCGGCGATTCGCTCAACCACGCCTACAAATCGGACGCGGAAGGCGTTGCTCTCAGGCTACTGTATGGCTTCGACCGGTCGAACGAGCTCAACATCAAGGCGCATCTTCTCAAAGGGTACGCGGAGGATAGCAAGGGTTCATTCACCTCAAAGCTGGTTGCGAACGGACTCTTTACAGGATTTGTTGAGGAAGCATGGAAGAACTATGAAGCAGCCAGAGAAGCGTTGAATGACCTGCTCCTCTCATCGAAGAAGAAGCCCATACCGAGGGAAGTCGTGGTAGACACTGATGTCTTCAGGCTGAAGCCATACCTTGAAGATTGTCTGTCGTTCGAAAGGTTCGACCTAGACGAAAGGAACGAACACAATCTGCACCAAATGATCGTCGAAGGTCCGTTCTTTGCAAGAACTCTGATGATAAACTACAGACGCATATTGTTCGACGTCGTTGTGATGAATTCTCCGGGAAGGCATCGACATCAAAGGAGGTAATGAGACGGCGGTTGGTAAACGCATGCATCTTGGCCGGGCCTTGTCAGTTCGGGTGGGTCGCAGCATCACGCCTCAGGTCCAAACCCCCAACTTTTCGGTTCAATGCCCCTTAGACTTTCCGGATTGCGGCCCATCTCTGTGTCACTGGAGAGACCGTTCCCAGCGGATCAAAAGGAGAGCCAGCCCTTGCTGTGGGCCGAGCGTGAAGATGGCGTAGCACGGGCTGTGCTAGACAACGAGAATCTAGCCCCTTGACTGAGGGGAGAATGACCGTGCCGTTAGCTGTAGGGTGCGAGTGTGAACGGCCTAGGGCTGTGGGGAGCCGAGCCCAGACGGGCTCGAACCTCCTTTCAAGTTGCCACTGCAATAATCGCCTGCGTACAAGTTCCCTGTCCCTTTTGTGCCCGAGCCTTTCGAGCCGTCGTAGTAGCCATACCCTTTGTTGTTGCTCGCTAAGTTCCCGTAGAGATTGTTGAGAGAGCTGGAAAGGTGGAAGCCATCAGCGCCGTTGTTGTTCGCGGTGTTCCCACTGAGATTGTTGTAGGAAGAACCGGAAAGGTTGAAGCCATCGTTGGTGTTGTTGTTCGCCGTGTTCCCGCTGATGGTGTTGTAGTTGGAAGAGAGGGCGAGGTAGAAGCCATAGCTGTTGCTGTTCGCAGTGTTCCCGCCGAGGGTGTTGTAGGAAGAGAGGGAAAGGTAGAAGCCATCGTTGATGTTGTTGTTCGCCGCGTTCCCAGCGAGAATGTTGTAGGAAGACCTGGTAAGGTAGAAGCCATAGCTGTTGCTGTTCGCAGTGTTTCCGCTGAGGGTGTTGCTGGAAGAGTTGTAAAGGCAGAAGCCATCGTTGATGTTGTTGTTCGCCGTGTTCCCAGCGGGTGCCGTGCCCGCGCTGAGAATGTTGTAGGAAGAGCTGTAAACCATGAAACCATCATAGCCGCTGCTGTTCGCAGTGTTCCCGGAGACGGTGTTGTAGTTGGAGGAGTTGGAAAGGTCGAAACCATCATAGGCGTTGCTGTCCGCGGTGTTCTTGGTGAGGGTGTTGTTGTAAGACCTGTAAAGGTGGAAGCCATCGTTGTTGTTGTTGTTCGCAGTGTTCATGGTGAGGGTGTTGTTGTAGGAAGAGCTGTAAACCTCGAAGCCATCATGAGCGTTGCTTCCTGCGGTGTTCCTGGCGAGAGTGTTGTTGAAAGAGCTGAAAACCATGAAGCCATCGTTGTTGTTGTTGTTCGCAGTGTTCATGGTGAGGGTGTTGTGGTAGGAAGAGCTGTAAACCTCGAAGCCATCATGAGCGTTGCTTCCTGCGGTGTTCCTAGCGAGAGTGTTGTTGGAAGAGCCGGAAAGGTAGAAGCCATCGTAGTGGTTGTTGCTCGCCGTGTTCCCGGTGAGTGCCGTGCGCGTGCCGAGGAAGTTGTAGGAAGAGTTGGAAACCATGAAGCCATCGTAGGCGTTGTTGTTCGCCGTGTTCACGGTGAATGTGTTGCTGTTGGAAGAGAGGGCGAGGTAGAAGCCATAGCTGTTGCTGTACGCCGTGTTACCGGTGAGGGTGTTGCCGGAAGAGCTGGTAAGGTAGAAGCCATTGACGGTGTTGTTGTACGCCGTGTTCCCGCTGAGAATGCTACTGGAAATGCTGGTAAAGTTGAAGCCATCGTGGCCGTTCTTGCTCGCAATGCTCCCGCTGAGAGTGCTGCTGTTAGAGTCCGAAAGATAGAAGCCATCGTAGGCGTTGTTGTTCGCTGTGTTCCCGGTGAGGGTGTTGCCGGAAGAGCTGGTAAGGTTGAAGCCATCGTTGATGTTGTTGTTCGCTGTGTTCCCGGTGAGGGTGTTGCCGGAAGAGCTGTAAAGGTAGAAGCCACCGTAGGCGTTGCTGTCCGCGGTGTTCATAGTGAGTTTGTTGCCTTTGGAAGCGCCGTTGAGGAGGAACCCATCGTGGCGGTTGCTATTCGCCGTGTTCCCGGTGAGGGTGTTGAAGTTGGAAGAGTTGTAAAGGTAGAAGCCATCGTAGGCGTTGCTGTCCGCGGTGTTCATAGTGAGTTTGTTGCTGTTGGAAGTGCCGTTGAGGAGGAACCCATCGTGACGGTTGCTATTCGCCGTGTTCCCGGTGAGGGTGTTGCTGTTGGAAGAGAAGGAAAGTTCGAAGCCATTGACGGTGTTGTTGTACGCCGTGTTCCCGGTGAGGGTGTTGCTGTTGGAAGAGAAGGAAAGTTCGAAGCCATTGACGGTGTTGTTGTACGCCGTGTTCCCGGTGAGGGTGTTGCTGGTGGAGGATCTGTTAAGGAGGAAGCCATACTCAAATCCCGTGACCTTGCAGTTCTCGACCGTGACTTCTGTTTTCCCATTGAGATAGATTCCTGCGAGCGTGGTGTTTGTGCTCTTGCCGGCTATGGTGTGCCCGTTGCAGTCGAGGGTTACGCCACTGTGACCTATGACGAGTCCATTCCCTGAGCAAGGGCCGATGCTGTTACCCAAGATCGTGTTTACATTGATCTTAGCGCCACATGCGACTATAGAAAAGCCAGTGGTAAGCTTAGCCCCTCCGTGGCTTGCCTTGTTGTTGGTGTCTCCGCTGTATCTCGCCCGTATCGTGACCTTGCTTGCAGGCGTCGTGACTGTCACTGAGCAGCCTCCTGATGTCAGTGTACAGGCGTTCGAGGGAGATATGATGCTTCTCTTCCCCGAAGCAGAGAAAGTGAGGGTCCCAGTCTGCGACGGGTATCCGCCGGTCACAGTAGCCGTGCAGGTGATTGGGGTGTTGATGGCGAAGGGGTATGGTGTACATGACATTGTAGTGACTGTGGGCGCCCTCTTGATTGTCAATTTGGCTGTTCGGAAACTACCTTGATTGTTGGAGTCTCCCGTGTAGTTCGCGGTTAGGGTGACATGTCCACCCGTGGACCCCGTAATTGCCACATAGCACATCGCGTGGTTAGGATTCTCTAGACTGCTGAGAGTGCATATTGTCGAGTTAAGGGAAACGGAGCCTGTGCCGCTCTGGGACCAGCCAACCGTTCCCGTCGGAAGGTAACCAATCACCTTGGCCCTGCAGACGACGACCGTCGATGAGCCGGCGACCACGGAGCTCGGACTGCAAGAGACCGTTGTCTTCGTGGCTTCCGTCGTCACAGCCAGGTTGTACGTTCCAGAAGATGGAGAGTTCTTGGTGTCTCCTCCGTAGCTCGCATTGAGAACCACCAAAGAGCCAGCAGCGGTCGGCCTGAACTTCACCGAGCACTTACTGTAGGTCATATACCGTAAGAGTGCGCACGAACCTCGTGAGAAGGTACCCGAGCTGTTGCTTGACCAAGCGACACTGCCCGTCGGCGCAGAGCCGGAGCCAACGACCACCGCCTTGCAGGTGGTTGCTTTACCCACGACCACAGAAGAAAGGGAACACGACACGGTGACACTGGTACCAGGGAGACTGCTAGTGGTGAACGTGAGAGCAGAACTCTGGCCACTATCAATCGTTGCGGGACTGGCGCTGATGTCGGGAGTGGAAAACGAAGACTGAGCGTTCACAGGATGAGAAACGCCGACAAGCAATACCAAACCAAGAAGTGCGAGCGCGAATATCGAACGACCCTTTACAACTCCCTCACGAAGCCTCCTCCGCGACCAACGCTCAACTCCTGCTGCCAAAGGAAATCCTCGTTTGCCCAACGGTCCAGTCGATGCATGACCATTTATGTGTTACGCAAACCTAGCCCTGTCGAATAGCCGAGTACAGGTTAGCTTTCCAGCAGGTCAGGCGCTTGACGATACCGCTGTCCCGTGGCGCGCGTGTGTGTGTCGTGACGCTTTGCCCACACTAGGTTGCCTGCACCCGACTCATTTACCCGGCATCGTGAGTCCTGCGCCGCAACTTGGGCATTTTGCCATTCCGGACGTCAGGGTGACGCTGTTGCCGCAGTAGCCGCACTTCACGGTAACTACCGGGTTGAGCGTGCGCGCTACGACGAGTTCCGGCGGTGCCGGGATGATCATGGGGTTGACCTCTTTCGTGACGTCCGGCCGTCCCTTCACGCTGGCAACCGCCTTCAGGCTGTAGATGATCGCGCCGTTGTTCCTGGCCGGCATGTATCTAGGCATGGTCACTTCAAACGGGTATTCCATCCTGTCCCCCTTCGCTGCTGTGAAGGGCTGAGATATGGTGACATCCTGCGAGTAGCGGGTGTCTGTCTTGTCATCAGTCCTGTGAACGCTCTGGTTATTCTCCATCACCCAGCGATCCTCCTTGTATTTCTCCCACACGCGGATCTCCATTCGCACGTGTTCCACCTGGAAGTTGTCGTCGGAAGCCAAGATTGCGCTCCCCTTGAAAGGTGTCCCTTCTATGACGGAAACGTTCTCCAGGTTCACGCTCATCTGGGCCTTTAACGGTATAAGCCGCTTGAAGAAACTCATGTCCCTACCAACATGATGGGTCACTGATTTAAGACTGCGTCCTGGTCAGTCTGGGGACGGCCTCCTCATCATTTTGGGAGTCGGGGAAGCGCGACGCGTCTGGCCAAGACGTAGGATTTCACGATTCGGACATGGAAGACGAGGCTCAAGTACTGACTGGAAGGCGAAAGCTCTTGGCCGGGACTTTGCATCTGATGTGGGCACCCCCAAACACGAGGGTTTGCACGCCTGACTAGGGTTTGCTCGCCGATTCGACAACTGGGTCGGTCAGAACGAGCTCGGAACTCGAGCTCGTAGACGAAGGAGTGTATGAAACCAGCGAGCCCGTGAGCGCGGTGATGCTGTCCTGACCGCAGACTGAGATAGGCTCGTTACCCGTAGTCTTGCAGATGACTGCGGTCATCAAGTTCGCAGCCTGTTTGATCTGGCTTCCCAACGAGTCCCCAGCCTGAATCGAGGAGATTATCTGAGTCCAGTTCTTTGTTCCGAGTATGGCTGGATTTAGAATAGACCCCGAGATGACGTATTCATCGGCGAAATTGAGGAACGGAAAGGCTGACTGGCCAGCTTGCTCGAAGGCGGACGTGTAGTTTAGGGGCAGCGTCGCAAGCGGGTTCCCTTCCCTGTCCTCGACCTCGTAGGGTTGGAAGACCATGTAGTTGCTTCGATAGCTGCTCGAAACGAAGGTGAATGTGGCGTAGTCCCCTTCCGTAATGCTGGATGTCATGTATTCGAGGTTCGAGAAGTTGCCGAAGCGCATCAGCGCTATAGTCAAGGGCCATGTCTGGACGGCGCAGTAGGGGCAGTACTCTGTCCCGACATAGACAAGAATGGGTCTTCCGTTCGTAGAGAAGAAGGGGCCAGTATAATTGTGCACGTCCTTGAGATAGGAGGAACCTGACGCACCGTACGGCGCCTTCGAAGTCTGATACAGCGAGGAGTAGATTGGTTGGGAGACGGGCTTACCTATGAAATGGTCCAATGCATACCCGGTTGAAGAGCTCGTTGAAGAGCTCGTTGAAGAGCTCGTTGAAGAGCTCGTTGAAGATCGGGATGAGCTCGAGGTACTCGCACTGGAACCTGCCGTTGCGACGTAGTAGTAAGCTCCTGCACCGACTCCCACAACAACCACGAAAGCGATTGCAATGGCTGCAGCCGGTTGCAATGTTGCGCGCCTGCTGCGCATCAGCACCATAGCGAGCACACCCACGACGACTACCACCGCGACGACGGCGATCATAGTCCAGGTCGTGGCCGAAAACCCACCAAGCCCCCCTCCACTCGATGCCGCCCATATGTTGGTCTCCGTGACCTTGGCAGTGCCGCTCATCGTCCCGGAGGTGACATCAGCCTCCACTATGACACCCGTCTCCTTGTCCCAGTAGTAGGTGAGGCCCGTCCGGATACTCGAACACGAACATCACCGCATTGACTCCCTCCCGTCTGCCGTATCCCAGGGACTCTGAAAGACGGCCACTGAATCTGTCAAGCCAGTGGGCCACGTATCTCTCACTCATGTTGTCATAGCCAATGAACACCTCGGCTTCATACTCGGACCTCTGCTCCACATCCTTGCTACTTCCTCTTTCAGCTGTGCCGACGTCAACGAAGTGAACCCTCAGGAACTGATGGTTCAGGACCCACTCCGCGTCGCAGATATGTCGTATCGGCCGACCAGCAATCTTTCCCTTGACTCTCCACTTCCCAACCAGTCTTTCCAACAGAGCATCTCGAACGGGGCGATTTGGTCCATCAATCTCAGCAGGCTGCTTTGTGGACATACCATTCGAGGGCCGCATGCTTCAGTTTATCCTTATCCTTTGACCCGATTCAATGGCTTACCCAAGAGAGCTCGAATCTTCCCCGATTCACCAAAGAAGCTTGAATCTGCCCCGGGGGGGATTTGAACCCCCGTCGCTACCTCGAGAGGGTAACATGCTTGACCGGGCTACACCACCGGGGCGTTGGCACTCGGCGTTTCAAATCCCGAATTAAGCTTTGACAGTGTAGGAAAAGGATTGCTCCTCCGAAGACCCCCGGGCCCGGCAGCGCTGTGACTAGATCGCTGCCCGACCGCTAGATGTTCTGTTTCAGGACCGACTTCGCGGCCAGCTTAATGTCCGAAGGCTTCACCGTCTTCCGGCCGGCATGAGCGGCCAGTTCCACAGCGGCCTTTGAGATCTGGAGACCCACGGCCTCCAGTTCCGTCCTCAGCTCTATTGCCGCGTCGTCTCCCACCCTATCCGCGCCGGCCTTCTTTATGACCCTGTAGACAGCCGCAAGGCCGAACTCCGAATTGGACATGGTTTAACCAGAAGTAAGGGGTCTTTAAGAACCTTTGGGCGATTAGACGGATTTTTCGGCGTCTCTTGGTGATTTGAGGTAGGAAAGGGCACTTACCAACCACTGCGTTCAGGTTTGCGTCATGAGCGCGAGGAATGGTCTGAAATACCACCGGAGGCAGGGCTTGGCGTGCGTTTCATCGATTCGCACGTCCACCTGTGTGAGTATCGGGATCACCTGCCGAGCCTGAATATGGCCCGCTCCTCAGGAACCATGTTTCTCTCATCTGGCGTCAGTCGGGCGAGCTCCATGGCAACGCTCGAGATTGCCAGGAGCGAACCAAGCCTGGTGAAGGCGTTCCTAGGAGTCCACCCCTCTGAGGCCGAGGCCGGAGACGACCTCGAATGGTTCGAAGAAGCCCTTCATGAAGCGACAGGCGCGGGTGAGCTCGGGTTGGACCCGAAGTACTCAGAGGTATCCCCGAAGAGCATGCAGATGACCACCTTCCTGAAGCAGCTGGAGACAGTCGAAGGGACGGGGAAACCAGTCCAAGTGCACTCGCGCGGGGCTGAGAAGGAGTGCCTTGATGTCCTCTCGAGCTACGGCGCGAAACCGGTCCTCCTACATTGGTTCCAGGGTGAGGCCGAGCTGAAAGAAGCCGACGACAGGGGGTACTTCGTCTCCTTCGGACCAGCCCTTTTGCAGTCCAAGAAGCTCCAGAGGATGGCATCCAACCTCGACCCCGCGCACCTCCTTGCCGAATCAGACGGGCCTGTCACCTTCGCGGGTCTGGGCGGGGCAGGGGGATCCTCCCTGATCCCGACTGTTGTCTTCAAACTCGCCGAGCTCTGGAAGCTGGCCTTCTCAGAAGCGGAACAACGCCTTCTGCGGAACAGCCTCGGCTACCTGGACATCAGCGGGAAGACTTAATCACCCCACATGTCCGGGGAGGTACAAGTTTGGACAGGACGAGAAGGCTTTCCGAGATGATCCTAGAGAGACACCCGGAGGCTTTCAGTGCAGACTATGAGAAGAACAAGACGGCCCTCAAGGAACTCGCTTTGATCCCCTCAAAGCAGCTCAGGAACCACATCGCGGGGTACATCGCGAAGTCGCTGAAGGAAGACAAGGTCGAAGAAGAAGCGCCGGTTGAAGTGAAGGCGGAGTAGACCTTGGCTCTAGAAGGAGCGGGGGTCAGGGTGGACGTGAGGCCGGTCTCCTCACTATTGCCACACGAGGATACCATTCCCTCTCACGTCGAGAGGATCGCATTAGAGATCAAGCAAGAAGGGATTCAGAGAGACCCGATTATCGTCGACTCTGAGAGCGGCGCAGTCCTCGACGGGATGCACAGGCTGGCTGCCTTCGCAAGGCTGGGGCTGGAGAGCGCGGTCTGCTGTCCGCTGGACTACAGCTCGAAGAATGTGAGCCTCCACAGGTGGGCGAGGGTGTACTCCTCCGACGAACGGGGAGACTTGAGCAAGGCGCTTCTCGATGCTGGAATCTCGAGAAGTAGCACTCTGACGGAGGCGTTCGCTTCTCTTGACGCGCGCAAGTGCGGACTTGCGGCATTGAGCTCGCAACGCGTTTTCCTGCCGGCGGCTCCCACCGACCTGCAAGGCGCCTTCGCGGTCGTGCGCGGACTGGACGTAATCGCGTACGAGTCGGGCTGGAAGAGGGAGTTTGTCTCCGAAGACGAGGTCGACTCTGCCCTCCAAGACGAAAGGAACATCGTGGTCCTGGTCCAGAGGCTGGGGAAGGACGACGTGGTTGCAGCGGCGAGAAGCGGGAGGCTCTTCCCGTGCAAGACATCGATGCACACCGTCGACCCCAGACCGGTTGCGGTCAACGTCCCTATCGAGAGGCTTGGGTCGCTGACAGGCGCCGAACTCCGAAAACAACTTCAGTTCTCGGGAGGGAAACTGTTTCCCTCAGGCACCCAATACCGAGGAAGAAGGTATAAGGAAAGGCTCTTCATCCTTAATCCTGAATGATCACAGTCAGGTGCCTCGGCCACATCGGGACGAGCGTCGGGGCGAAGGAGGTCCAGCTGACAGACGAGGCGCTCGATGCCGAAGAGATCGTGGCGCGGCTGAGGGCACTCTCGACCGAAGCGGACCCGGGATTCACGAAGTACAACACCCTGGTGATGGTGGAGGACGGTGAGGCGTTCGTGCCTGCATCGGTGAAGAGGGTCGTGAAGAGCGGCCAGAAGGTCGTCCTGATCCCATTCTCGCACGGGGGGTGAGGCCGTGGAAGCCAAAGTGGTCTCCATCATCGTGGGGGGAGAAGCAGACCCCGACTCCGTCAGGAAGATTGTCGAGGCCAAGGTCCCGGGATCAATCGTGCAAACGGTCCGGGCAGACGCAGCTACAAACGGGTTCTTCGTCGAGATGATAGCGGCACAGACCCTCCGTGCGAACGAGACCCAGAACCTGTTGGCGAAGAAGCCGGAGGTCGACCTCCTTCTGCGCCTGGCTGGCACGACCCAGATCTCCAGAGCCATCGAGCAGATGGGGGCCAAGAAAGGGAAGCCGTTCCTTCTGGTGATAGCGGGACCAAGGAGAGGACTCGCCAGCCTGAGCGTGAAAGAACTCGGTGGAGCGGAGCTTGAGAAACGGGAGCTGTCTTCCGATGAGCTGGACAGAATAGAGCAGGCTGCACTCCTGAATGCCCTGAAGGCCTAGGTCGCACGTTTCAGCTTCGTAATGCTGAGGATCTCGTTCGGGGCGAGAACCGAGACGCCAGTGTACTCGCCGAAGATCTGAATTAAGACGATCTTGTCCGGCGAGTCCAGACTCACCTTCCTGTCAACCGCGCCGGCTATCGCGTCGATGAGCTGCTTGTCGGAATAGGGAGAATCTCTCGCCTCGATTGTGACCCTGAAGCTTTCTGCAGCTCCTATGCTCGGCGCCAGCTCGGTGACAGCCGCGACTATCTCCTCGATCTTGGTGTCGACGACTCTGCCGACTGGTATGACCCGCATGATGAACCTCACCTTGAACGGCTCCGAGCGGACGAACTCGCTGATGAACGAAAGCAGGGCCTTCGGGTTCTCAACCTCGACCTCTAGGATCCCCTCGTAGGCCGACCTCTCAATGGTCACCCTCCTGATGCCTGAGAGCAATGCCACCTCCTTGAACTCAGCTGAGGCCCGCGCTTCAAGGCCCTTGGCCGATGTCACAATCAGGTTCATCGTTCTCGAGTCTCGTCCGTCACCCCGACTGGACCCGCCCTTAAAACTTGGATACCGTCGTCCACCACCCGAACGACGGTCGACTCGGAGCCCTCAAGCTTGCCTCCGTCGAGTATCAGGTCTACGTGGTCGCCGAGCTGACACGCGGCCTCCGCAGCCGTCCGAGCAGAAGGCGACCCCGAAAGGTTCGCGCTCGTCCCGGTAAGCCATCCCCCGCAGGCCTCGATCAAAGCCACGCAGAGGGGCATAGCGGGAACCCGAACCCCCAGGGTCCCGGTTCCCTGATGAAGGAGGAAGGGAAGGCTTCGTTTCAGGGGCGCGACAATGGTCAAGGCGCCAGGCCAAAACCGCCTCACGAGCTCAAGGGCCCCCTGGTTCATCTGGACCAACTCCATCGCAGCATCGTTCGAGGAACAGAGGACGGGGATGGGCCTTTGATCCCGCTTCTTGGCATCCAAGAGCCGCCGAACAGCATCCTCGTTGGTGGGATCGCAGCCGAGCCCATATACGGTGTCGGTGGGGTAAACTATCAATCCTCCTTGAATGACCACCGATTTGGCGCGATCTATCGAGTCTCTGTTAAAGCGGATGATGACCCGAGCCAATTCTCGCGTGACCGATTCACCGAGAGGTTTAATAGACTAATTGAAATCGCGCTGACCGTCAAAATGTCCGAAGAGGACCAGGAACTGGAAGAAGACTTCGACGAGGACTCGGACGAGGATGGATGGGAAGAGGACTCGGACGAGGACGGGTTCTGAGAAGACTCCCGATCCGGTACTCTGACCGAGAAATCAGACCATACTTTAAGACCTGACTCCCACCTACATGGCGGCATCGACTTGACGATAATCCTTAACCTGAAGAACTATCCCGAGGTACTAGGGGAGGGTTCGCTGCGAATCGCCGAAGCTGCGCAGCGGGCATCGTCGAAGACGGGCGCCGAGGTCATCGTCGCCCCGCCGGGTCCGATGGTCGCACTTGTTGCGTCCAGAGTGACGGTCCCCGTCTTCAGCCAGACGGTGGGGAGCGAGACAGGCGACAAGACGACGGGGGCCTTCCTCCCGGAGGCCGTGAAGGCCGCAGGAGCAAAGGGGACGCTTCTCAACCACAGTGAGTCCTCCCGCCCTCTCAGCGAGCTGAAGCGGCTTGTGCCTCGGCTCAGAGGGCTTTCGCTCGCTGTCTGTCTCTGCGCAGGAACGACTTCGCAAGCCGTGACCCTCGCCCGGCTGGAGCCAGACTACATCGCGGTAGAGCCACCAGGGCTGATAGGCTCAGGCATCGCCGTATCGAAGGCAAAGCCCGAGCTTGTGAGCCGAACCGTTTCGAAGGTCAGGGAGACCGGGTACAGGGGCAAGATACTATGTGGGGCCGGAATCGTCAGCGGAGAAGACGTGGGAAGGGCGGTCGAACTGGGAGCGAACGGTGTCCTCGTTTCAAGCAGCGTCGTCAAGGCGAGGGACTGGCCATCGAAGATCGAGGAACTTGCTCAATCTCTAAGGTGAGGAACCTCGCGAAGGCCGACGACGGAAGAACCCACGTACTCACAAGTTACAGGGTTCAGCACAAGTTACAGGGTTTGGCACGAGTTACAGGGTTCAGCACAGCGAGGGTCATTCCAGAAGAAGCGGGATTGGACGACAGCCAGCACATCCAAGAAGCGTACAAGTGGACCCGGGGGCCTCTCATTCCAGATATATTCTGGCCTTCATTTCTGGGTCCGCGGTTTCGAGCTTGAACGAGAGGATTCCCCGGTAGCCCGTGAGGTCGAAGGACTGCCTCCCTTGCCCGACCGCCAGGGACTCGGAGCGGGCCATCTGCACAGGGAGACCCAAGTCATATTCGTAGACGGTAAGTCGGTTCTGCTTCGCGGAAGCGACATGCAGTTCAGCTCTCCTGCGCCCGTCGACCGGGAGTCCACCCCAGGTTGCGTCTGCGACGTGCTCGCCATGGATGTCGAATGTCAACGGCGGGTTGCTTGCAAGGGCTGAATCCAGACGCACTATCGACAGGTCTCTGTGGCCAGTGTCGACTGGCGTGGCGTCGTCGGCGCTCAAGTTTGGGGCGGTCGAAGCGGCTATGATCAGCGAGTCGCCCACCTTCTCAAAGCTCGTGATTCTCGCGCCGAGCGCCGCGACCACACGGACCTGCGGAGGGGTGATGTAGAGCAGGACGGAGGGTCCGTTGACGAAATTCGCCCTTTTCTTCATAGACGTCTCGAACTCATTCCTCGGATGAAGGAAACTCTGCGAGTACGCGTTGAAGGCCACCAGGATTCCTCCTCCCACAGCCTTGCAGACTGTCCTTGACGGCGAGTAGTCCGTGCCGAAGTCGAAGAGCCTTACGAACCGCATCTCCTCCAGGTCGCCGAGCGGGTCCCCGACAAGCACCCCTCCCCTCACGAAGAAGAACAGTCTGGAATATGCCGACAGCGCGCAGCCCGCGCCCGGCCAGTAAGCCCCACCGCCGTCGACTGAGTCCCTCGCGAAGTTGACCTCTCTGACCGACCAATTTCCTGTAACAAGGTCGAGTGTCTGAATCGCCTCCAGCCCCTTCGTCCAGTCTCTTCTGACGTCGAAGCACACGTAGTCGAGGTGTGGAGTCCCCTTGAGGGCGGGGGTCTCGCTGATTCTTGCGGCCTCTCCGGTGCGCCTGTTCACAGCGAACACGCCCAAGTGTTCGTGACCGTCTGCCCTTGCGACCAAGAGTCGGTCTCCCACCGGGTCGTAGACGATCTGTGACACCTCGCCAGCCCACTTCCACTCGTGCGCCAGGGTGTCGCTCCAAAGAAGGCGGACCCTGTCCTCCTTCGAATCGTAAGAATGAAGGTGGCTGAACTTGTTGTTGAATAGAATCTTCCCTCCCTTTCCCGTCCTTCCTCTGTAGGACGCGGGAGCGTGTACCCATCCGCCGAAGAAGATTTCGTCGTCCATTGCTTCCATGGCGTTGTAGGTGTCGCCACCAGACCGCGGAGCCTTCCCGATGAGGTCGAATCTGTATACATACTCGCCGTCCTGCTTCTGGAAGTGGGTCTCGGCTTCGAAGGCCAGAGTATAGGCCAGCACCCCTCGGTGATACTTCAAACCGAAGATTCCCCCGGATCCCCACTCGGGTCCATACCTCGGTGGGAATTCAAACTGGGGGATCTTAGAGAGGAGGGAGGACATCTGCCGAGCTGTCCCGACGACGGACTCCCACCGGGTTTAAGCCTATCTCGGAACCTTGGACAGAGCGTTGCTTTCCGACCCGCGTTTCCGGACTACATCTTGGGCGTCTGGCGAGTCTTTCCCAGTCCTGCAGGTGCCAAGTTGAATTGTATGGTCTTGATGCGCGTCATCTCGTCGATGCTGTACCCTACGCCCTCTCTCCCTATACCCGAATCCTTGTTCCCGCCGAAGGGGAAGTATCCTACCCCATGAGCCGGGGCGTCATTGATGCTGACGGTCCCTTCCTCGAGAGCCTTCGCCACCCTCCAGGCGGTATAGAGGTTGTTAGTGAAGACACACGAATCCAAACCGTACCTAGACTCGTTGGTTCGCCCAATCGCTTCTTCGATGCTCTTGACCCTCACTACGGTCACCACAGGGCCGAAGGTCTCCTCCGAGGCTATCCTTGCCTCGAGGGGGACACGGTCGAGAACCGTCGGTTCGAAGTAGGATTGACTGTGCTTTCCGCCCTTCATGAGCAATCCCCCCTTGGAAACAGCGTCATCAACGAGCGACTGGACTCTCTCCGCCGCCATGGGATTGATCAGAGGCCCCATGCTATTCGACGTGTCGCGGGGGTCCCCAAGCTTCCAGGTGTCTAGGTCTTTGATTAGCAACCCCATGAATTGATCGGCCACTTTTTCTTCGACGAAGACCCTGCTTATCGCGTCGCATCTTTGCCCCGAGTATTTCAAACACCCCTCCAGGACCTTCTTCGCTGCAAGGGGCAGGTCAGCATCGGCGGCCACGATTGCCGCTCCCTTGCCCCCCAGCTCCAGGTGCCTCTTCTTCATCCCGACTAGGCTGGCAACATGTTTTCCAACCTCTGTGCTCCCTGTCAAGGTTACCATACTCACGTACTCGTGGCTCACCAGAGCATCGCCCACTTTCTTCCCCGAACCAGTGATGACGTTGACCACCCCGTCGGGGACCCCCGCCTCCTGCAGCACCCTTCCCAGGAGGAGCGCGACCACGGGGTCGTCGCTCGCCGGCTTCACGACGACCGTGTTCCCGGAAACGATGGCGGGGACCACCTTCGCTATGACTGAAAAGAGAGGATAGTTGAAGGGAGAAATGCAAGCGATAACCCCCAACGGCTCATGGATTACCAAGGCGAACTTCGCCATTGTGTCTTCTGACCAGTCCCCGGGGACGTACGCGCCGAAGATGCTCCTGGCTTCCTCCATAGTCATCTTTATCCTGTTGAGGGAAGCCATTACCTCGCCCACGGCGCTATTCATCGGTTTGCCCGCCTCCGTCACCAGGGTGTTCACGAAATCCTCCCTGTGGTCTCTTATGATGTGTCTTGCCCGGTTCAGAACTTCAATCCTGTCTATGGCTGGGATGTCCCTGATCGACTTCCTTGCTCGATACGCGGCCCCCACAGCCTCTTCAACGTCGGCGATTGTTGCTGCCTGGACCCTCGCGATGACCCTGTCGTCTATTGGTGAGTCAACATCCGAGGTTTCTCCGCCTGCAGACTGGACCCACTTCCCTCCAATGAACAACTTGAACTCAGGTACTCCCTCCCGTTCGCTGCAACACTCGGCGAACATGCGCGACAGTTTCAGCTTGGTCTGTTGTCCCTCGAACATATACGTTCAGACCGGGGGGCCGAAGATAAAGCTGTTCTCCCCCCTTGGAAAGATTGTATAGTCCCCCGGCGGGGATGGCCAGACAGACCGTTGAGCGACCACGCATCTCCTGGTGGTGCTACCAAGACGGGGGTCAGAGCCCGGGAGGTCATCCAGCACCGGCTCATGACAGACTACGATGTCTACCTCTTCAAAGAGGGCAGGCACTCGAAGTTGTTCGAGAAACTGGGAGCTCACGAGATGTCCGTCGACGGGACCATGGGGACTCACTTTGCAGTCTGGGCTCCAAACGCGAAGAAGGTGAGCGTCATCGGGGATTTCAACGGCTGGAGGCCGAATCTCCATCCGCTACTCGAAAACGACGACGGCTCAGGGGTCTGGGAGGGCTTCGTCCCCGGCCTGGGGGAAGGTGTACTCTACAAGTACAATGTCGTCTCAAAGTACAACGGCTACTCAGTTCAAAAGGGGGACCCCTTCGCCTTCCTCTGGGAAACCCCCCCGCGGACAGCCTCCGTCGTACGCGACCTCGCTTACCTGTGGAAGGATGACCCATGGGTCTCCAACAGAGCCAAACTGAACTCTCTCGACTCTCCCTTTTCAGTCTACGAATGCCACCTGGGTTCCTGGAAGAGAGTCCCCGAAGAGCACAACCGGCCCCTCTTGTACTCTGAAGCAGGCAGCTACCTTCCTGAGTACCTGAAGGACATGGGGTACACCCACGTCGAGTTTCTTCCCGTCATGGAGCACCCGTTCTATGGCTCCTGGGGCTACCAGGTTGCCGGCTACTTCGCCCCAACCAGCCGATATGGAACCCCACAGGAGTTCATGTCCTTGGTAGACAGAATTCACGCAGCCGGCGTGGGGGTGATCCTCGACTGGGTGCCCTCCCACTTTCCCACCGACGACTATGCGCTCGGCTTCTTCGACGGGACACACCTCTACGAATACGACGACCCAAGGAAGGGGTTCAACCCCGACTGGAAGAGCTACGTTTTCGACTACGGTAGGAACGAGGTCAGGTCGTTCCTGATGAGCAGCGCGATTTTCTGGCTCGACAAATATCACGCGGACGGTTTGCGAGTGGACGCCGTTTCGTCCATGCTCTACCTGGACTACTCCCGCAAACCTGGAGAATGGGTGCCGAACATCTACGGAGGCAGAGAGAACCTTGAGGCCATCTCGTTCCTGCGAGCGCTCAACGAGGCGGTATACTCGAATTTCCCCGACCGTCAAATGATTGCCGAGGAGTCGACAGCATGGCCCATGGTCAGCAGGCCGACGGTGTCGGGGGGTCTCGGGTTCGGCATGAAATGGAACATGGGTTGGATGCACGACACGCTGTCCTACTTTTCGAAGAATCCGGTGCACAGAAGGTATCATCACGACGAGCTCACCTTCAGCCTCTGGTATGCCTTCACAGAGAACTTCATGCTCTCTCTCTCACACGACGAAGTGGTCCACGGGAAAGGCTCCTTGCTCTCCAAGATGCCTGGAGATGACTGGCAGAAGTTCGCAAACCTGCGGCTCCTGTTGGGTTACATGTATGGGCACCCGGGGAAGAAATTGATCTTCATGGGGACCGACCTAGGGGAGTGGGCCGAGTGGGACCACGAGCGGAGCCTCGATTGGCATTTACTCGGCGAAGATCTGCACGAAGGCGTTCATCGTTGGGTCAGGGACCTGAACCGGCTCTACCGGACTGAACCAGCCCTTCACGACATTGATTTCGAGCCGAAGGGTTTCGAATGGATCGACTTCTCAGACTCGAAAAACAGCGTGATCTCGTTCCTCAGAATTGACAAAAGGGGCCAGACCCCAATTCTCGTGGTCTGCAACTGCACACCGGTCCCTAGGCACGACTACGTCGTCGGGGTTCCAAATCCGGGGGAGTGGGAAGAGCTCCTTAACAGCGATGCAAGGGAATATGGCGGTTCGGGTCACGGGATATTCAACCGCGTGGCTGCCAAAGACATCCACTCCCACGGCCGTCCCCATTCCGTCTCCCTTTCCCTCCCACCCTTGGGGGTCCTCTTCCTCAAGCCGGTCTCCCAGCCGACCGAAAGGGCGGCACAGGATCCTTTGCAAGCAGACAAAGCTTAATTCCGATTCTCTGTTCGCACCCCCGATTGCGTAGGTTCGTCTGCATCCACGGTCATTTCTATCAGCCACCAAGGGAGAATCCCTGGACGGGGAAAATCGAAGAGGAGGAATCAGCTCGTCCGTTTCACGACTGGAATGAACGAATCACCTCAGATTGCTATGCCCCCAATGCTGCCTCCCCCCTTCTGGACGAACGGGGAAGAATCGCACAGCTTGTGAATAACTACAGCTGGATAAGCTTCGATTTCGGCCCGACCCTGCTCCGATGGCTCGAGTCGCACTACTCGGAACTCTACGAGTCGATAATCGACGCCGAACGGTCCAGCATGAAGCGGTTCGGAGGCCACGGGTCAGCCATGGCGCAAGTGTACAACCACATGATCATGCCGCTTGCCGACCCGACAGACAAACGCACCCAGGTCCGGTGGGGGGTGGAGGACTTCGAAAGGAGGTTCGGCCGCTATCCAGAAGGCATGTGGCTCCCTGAGACTGCTGTCGATTTAGACACACTCGAGGCGCTCGCCGAAGCGGAGATCAAATTCACTTTGCTTTCCCCCGATCAGGCTTCGGCGGTGAGGAAAGCTGGGGCCGAGGATTGGGTTGACGTTTCGGGGGGGAGGGTCGACCCCAGGCGGGCCTATTCCTGCAACCTCCCGTCAGGGAGGTCGATTGACCTATTCTTCTATGACCGGCCACTTTCTACGAACATCGCCTTCGGGAACCTCCTACAAAGCGGAGATGCGTTCGCCGATGCTCTTCTCCAAGGTTTCTCGGGCACGGGCGACCTACAGCTCGTGAATGTCGTCTCGGATGGAGAGACCTACGGCCACCATCACAAGAACGGCAACGTGGTCCTCTCGCACTGCCTTTCGCGTATCGACGGGAGCGGGCTGGCCTCCATTGCCAACTACGGACTCTTCCTCTCCCTGGCGCATCCGACCCACGAGGTCCGGATAATCGAACGTACTTCATGGAGCTGCGCCCACGGCGTTGAGCGCTGGAAGAGCAACTGCGGCTGCGGCGCGGATATCCGACCCGGCTACGGCCAAGAATGGCGTGCCCCTCTTCGTGTGTCTATGGACTGGCTGAGAGATCGGCTGGTCGGCATCTACAACCAAGAGGGCAGCAAGGTCTTCATTGACCCTCGGGTCGCAGCCAACGAGCTTGCGTCTGTTGCTGATGATGACGACGCCGCACTTCAGAAGTACATCATCCGTCATCAGAGGTCGAAACTTTCCCCAGAGGAGATGAAGAAAGCAATCAGACTCCTCAAGATGTTTGGATTCTCGGCCTTGATGTACGCCAGCTGCGGCTGGTTCTGGGAGGATATCTCACGCATCGAGAGCGTGCAAGGGCTTAGGTACGCCGCCATTAGTATGGAGTTGGCTGAGGAAGTGACGGGCGTAAGCCTGGAGCCGGAGTTCATACGAATGCTAGAGGCCGCGCCATCCAACGATACCAAGTTCAAGACGGGCAGCCGGGTATACGTTGCTCTGGCGAAGGCACCGAAGGCGAAACCGTGGTGGACGGCGACTGAGGAATGACGGACGTCTCCGAAGCTCGCGCAAGAGAAGGAACCCTCCCGTGAAGAGGAGCAGCGGCGTTCTCCTTCATCCGACTTCGCTCCCCTCTCGGTGGGGAGTGGGCGACCTAGGTCAGTCAGCCTTCAGGTTCGTCGACCAACTGCAGGCCGCCCGTCAGTCTTACTGGCAGGTCCTGCCGTTGACGCCAGTCGCCGGCCATGGGTCGCCATACAGTCCACGTTCACTTTTTGCTGGGAATCCACTCCTAGTAAGCCCTGAGAGACTGGTAGAAGAGCAACTCCTCCAGAGTCTCCCGGACGACGCTCCCCAGAACCACTCGTCTATGGTGGACTATGAGCCCGCGCTTTCGTTCAAGGACCGCCTGCTTGAAAACGCCTATCGGTTCAGCTATTCCCGTGTCAGGAACGAAACCGAATTCCTGGACTTTCGCGCCCGGAACGCTGTTTGGCTTGAAGACTTCGCCCTTTACGACGCCCTGAGTCGAGAAAACGGAGGGGGATGGTTCTTATGGCCAGAGGACATCAGAGGAAGGAACCCGGCCGCACTCGATGAAAAGAGGCAGCTTCTGAAGACGGCGGTAGAGAGGGCAGTTTTCGAACAATACCTGTTCCACAGACAATGGTCCGAGTTACACGCGTACTCGAAATCAAAGGGCGTCCAAATCATCGGGGACATCCCCTTCTACGTCCTGCACGACAGCGCGGATGTGTGGGCGCACCCTGAACTATTCAAGCTCGGCCCCCACGGGAGACCAATCTACGTCGGAGGTGTCCCCCCCGACTACTTTAGCAGGACGGGGCAAAGATGGGGAAACCCCGTCTATGACTGGAACAGGATGGAAGAGACGGACTATCGATGGTGGACGGAAAGGATGAAGAGGAGCCTGGAGCTATTCGACCTTGTCAGACTTGATCATTTCCGGGGCTACGTCGCCTACTGGGAGATCCCTGCTGCAGAGGAGACGGCAGTCAACGGGACGTGGGTAAAGACACCGAAGTCGTTCCTTAGGGCTCTCAGGCAAAACTTCCCCAGCCTTCCCTTCCTGGCAGAGGATCTAGGGGTGATCACGGACGACGTGAGGGACACCATCAGCAGGCTGAGGATTCCAGGCATGAAGGTCCTGTTGTTCGCTTTCGACGGTTCCCCGACTAATCCCTATCTGCCGCCTAACCATCCACGGAATTCCCTCGTCTACACGGGCACCCACGACACAAACACCACGCTCGGCTGGTTCAGTGATGAGGCTGGACCGCGCGAGAAAGAAGCGCTTTCGAGTTACCTGGGCCGGGCAGTCACTGAACGGAGCGTGTGCGACGAGTTCCTCGGCATGGCGATGGGGTCAGCTGCCGAACTCTGCGTCGTACCCCTCCAGGACCTCATCGGCCTGGGAAGCGAGGCCAGGATGAATGACCCGTCTGCTGCCGAGGGGAACTGGCGGTGGCGTGTCCTCCCGAGCCAGCTTAGCGAGGGCAATCTCCCACGACTGGCCGACGTGACCGCGGCAAACGGCCGTGCCTGAGTGAGAGACAGAGAGAGACCCGCTGCCTGGCTGTCTCCGTCAGCCCTCTACTTCGGAGCTGGTCTCTTCAGCTGATGGATCCTTGTCTGGACGGTCTTCACGAGCTCGGTCCGGAGCTTCTCCCCGGAATAGTTGGCATCCCTGACCTTGATCAGGCTCTTCGCCAGCTCTCCATCTCCCAGCATGTAGACCCACTTCTCAAAGTCCCCTCTGCGCGTGTGGAACTCGAGCGACTTCGCCTCAACGCTCTTCAGCTTCTCGCCGAACTCCTCTAGACTGGAAGCGAAGATTCCCAGCGGCTTCCCTATTTCGCCGTAGAAGTAGAATGCCTTGTCGGCAGGCACCCGAGCGAGTATCACCTTTGCTACGCCTTTCGCCACTGACATGGGTCCCACTGAATATGCGGCGTTAGTAAGTCTTACTCAAGGAACTGCCCCTGAATGTTCGCGCCCTGTGGAATAGTCTTGTGCGGGTTGACCCTGGTCGAGGCGAGCGTCGCCCCCTCCCCAATGTCCACGTCGTCCCCGATTACGCTCAACCCCGTGATCCACGTCGGCCTTTTCACAGAGGAAGCCACCCGCACATGGCGACCGACGATGCTGTCCTGTATCGACGCCCCGTCCTCTATCACCGTACGGTCCATTATGGCCGAGCGCTCGATTGTTACGTCCCTGCCAAAGATGCAGAAGTTGTCTATGCACGAGTCCCTGATGATCGACCCTTCCTCGATCTGACAGTGGCGTCCAATGAAGGCACTCCCTTCGAGACGTATCCTGCCTGAGAGCGCATTCTGAACTATCTGCTCCCTGCGACTGATCGATTCTGGACTACGTCCCTGAATCCACACGTTGGTGAGCTGTGGAACAGGGTCGCCCAGGTACAGCCTCAGCCTCTCTTTCTTGTTCAAGAGGTTGGTCACCGCCTTCAGGTACCCCCTGGGCGTCCCCACGTCCAGCCAGTCTCCCTGCATGTAGTATCCGTACACAGGGTACCTGTCGACTAGGTAGGGAATCAGGTCAAGCCCGAAATCGAGCCGCTTCCTGGCCTTGATCATCTGCTGGACCTCCGGTTCCTCGAAGACCATCGCTATCTCAGGCGAGATGAGGTAGATGCCGGTGTTTGCCATCTTGGACGGCGCCTCGCCCCTGGCCGGCTTCTCCACGAATCGCCTGATCCTTCTCGTCTCGTCCATTTCGGCGATTCCGTAGGCCTCGACGTCGTCGACCGGTGTCAAGACTACGACCATGAATGCGTTGGTCCTTTTCTGGAAGTACAGGAGGTCGGCCAGGTCGAGCTCGAACAGATTGTCCCCCTGGACGACCAGGAATGTCTTCTGAATGTTGTAGTAGTCCATCAGGATCCTGACCGAATCGGCGCTGCCCACGTCGTCTATCCTTGGCTGGTACTTGATGTGGACGCGGGGCCTCACTCTGTACTGGTACGTGAACCCCATCCCCTCCCCGAAGTAGTCGAAGAGGCTCCGGTAGTTGACGTACCCCTTGGCCCCAAAGACAAAATTCCTCACTCCCTGGCGAGCGAGCTCGACCATGGCGTACTCGACCAGTGGCCTGTTGAAGATCCTGACGACCGCCTTCGACGACTCTGCGGTGAGCGGCCTGAGCCGCTTCGCTTCCCCCCCCACCGGGATGATCACTCTCAACTCGGAGATGTCCGTCGGGGACAAGGAGTAGAGTGGTCCGGTGGAGCCTAATATTCTTGCGCTACCATCGGATGCAGGGACTTGATCGAATGGTTCTGATAACTCCTCGGGGTGTTCAAGTATCCCGATTGCTCGCGGGGTACTCGTCGGGCAGTGCGAATGAAGAGAAGGGCGAATGAATAGACTCGCGTTAGTGGCAGGGGCTTTCCTTACCGCATTCGGCGTTGTCTGGGACTCGGCCATCTATGTCAGTGGCTGGAATTGCGCTCACTTCTCGATCCCAAGCACATGCGGCCCCAATCCAGAGTTAGTCTTGGACTTCTTCGTTTAACCTATGATAGCAATCGGGTTGGTGCTTGTTGCGTATTCACTCTTGACGAGCAGAAGGACAAACCCCGCAGTTATCGGAGAGAAGGCATGACCAGAGAAGTTATCAGAATCGATTGAATCAGGTCACGAATAGGTCGATGACGCTGTGATGATGCCCGTCGCCGTCAGATACACGGCGCTGGTTCCTGATTTGTCTGTGAGCTTTGCATATCCTGCGTCGACGAGCGATTTCAATTCCGATTCGACGGCGCTCCTTTCCATCCCGAGCTTGCCGGCCAGCTCGTCGATGCTCATGGCTCCGTCCGGCGATTGCGCCCCCATAAACATCAGCGAGGAAAGGATCCTCTTCGGGAATTCACTCATACCTGGCCTCACCAATCGCAGCCTCGTAGACTTCCAGCGTCTTTGCAGCTGAGCGCTCCCAATTATAGGCCTTGACCTTTTCCCTCGCTCTCGCAGCCAACCGAGACGCCAGCGCCCGGTCAGAGAGCAACCTGATTGTCGCCTTCGCGATCGAGGAGGGGCTGTCTGGGTCCACCTCCAAGCCGTCCACGTCGTCCTCGACTATCTCCGCCAGCCCTCCGACGCGTGACACTACGACCGGGACCCCGGCCGCCATGGCCTCGAGCGCGATGATGCCGAAGGGTTCGAATCGAGAGGGGACCGCCACCATGTCAGATGACTTGATGGCGTCGACCAAGTCACCGTCGCTTACAAATCCAGCGAATGTGGTCCTCGTCGCGACCCCCTCGCCCTTCGCCAGCGCCTCGAGCTCCCCCCGCATGTATCCGTCTCCCATCACGAGGAGCTTCGAGCCAGGGATGGACTTCTGGACGACGGCGAGCGCCCTTATCAGGTAGTCGAACCCCTTCTGGGAGGTAAGCCTGCCCACGGCCGTGATCAACTTCTCTCCGGGCTGCACCTTCCACTTCGTCCTCGTAGCCTCGACTTCCACGTGCTTCTCGAACTTGGCCATGTCCACTGCGTTTGGGATCTCCACCACCTTGCTCGGCGGCACCTTGAACTGGGAGACCACCTCCGACCTCATCCACTCGCTCACGGCTATCACCTTCGCTGCCTCGTAGGAACCCCACCACTCCAGCCCTCCCACCATCGCGGATTCCGGGGAACGGGAGGAGGAAGTACGCAGAGACTCCGTGCTGTGGAAGGTCATCACGAGGGGGATCCTCAGGAGGTGCTTCGAAGCCACCCCTGCGGGAGCGGTGAGCCAATCGTGCACATGGACGATGTCAGGGGGCCCGTACTTCTCCGCCAGCTGACCCACTCGTTTCTCGAAAAAGTGGTTGAAGAGCAGGACCCAAGTGTGGAAGGTCGGCGCAGGCAGCTCGACCGCCACCCTGTGGACGTACAGGGGAGCTTCTGCCTCTTCGTAGGGTGCCCCAGGAAAATCGAGAGTGACAACGTGGACTTCGTGCCCGAGTGACGCCAGCGCCTTGGAGAGCCCCTCGGCATGCCTGGCAAGGCCGCCGATTACTCTCGGGGGGTACTCCCAACTGAGCATGAAGATCCTCACCGCGTTGGTCTCCTCGATTCTACGTGCTTCGAGTCTGAGAACATTCCTGTGGCGAACTGAGACTGAAGAGCGGTAATTAGCCTTGCACCGCCTTCCCGATGCCAGCAGACCGCGGCGAACCTTCGCCTCTCACAGCCGTGGAATCGTTTAAAGCCAGCCCGCAGGGGCTGCGGTGGCAAACTCGTTTTGATGCTTCCTTGAAGATAGCGGTTTTCGTAATGGAGGTTGGAATCGACGATCAGATTCCGACCTACAGCGGAGGCCTGGGGGTCCTGGCGGGGGACCTCGCCTTCTCGTTCTCGGATTTTGGGCTACCGGCCACGTTCATAACGCTCCTCTCGAGGAATGGATACGCGTCTCAGAGGCTGGACCGTGAGAGAGGGCAGCTTGATGCTCCCCACCCGTGGGATTATGCTCGGATCCTTTCGCCCACCGACGCTCGGGCCAACGTTGAAGTTGGGGGGACTGTTCAGAGGGTGGGGGTCTGGGAATACAAGATACGCGGAAAGGCAGAGACCAGTGTGCTGTTCCTGGACACCGACTTCCCAGAGAACGACAAGAAGGTCCGTGACGCGACAGAGCGCCTGTATGAGGGGGAAATCTGGCAACGTATGCTCCAAGACATCATCTTGGGGATTGGAGGTTACCGGATCCTCAAGGCCCTCGGAAGAAACGTGGACGTCTACCATCTAAACGAGAGCCATGCAGCCTTCGCGACTATTGAGCTGCTGAGGGATGCGGGGAGCCCCGAGGCCGCGCGCCGACGCTGTGCCTTTACTACGCACACTCCAATCGCGGCCGGGAATGATGTCTTCCCCCTTGCTATGGTCGAAGAAGCGCTCTCGAAGTACCCGTGGGTCGATTGGACCAAAGAGTCGGTTGACGGCTCCATCAACCTCTCCAGACTGGCAGCGAAGTACAGCGGCGTAACGAACGCCGTGTCATTGAAGCACAAATATGTAGCAGGGAGTGTGTTGGGCTTCGACAACATCAGCTACGTGACTAACGGAGTCTATCACAAGAGGTGGGTCCACGACGAGCTGAAGAGGGTGTACGACCGTCACCTGCCAGGCTGGCAGGACTCGCCTTCCCTCTTGGTTAGGGCATTGGGAATCCCTTCCGTAGAGCTAGCTGAAGCCCGGAAGGCAGTAAAAAGAACTTTGGTCACAATGGTGAACGAGCGCACCGGGCTGCACTTTGACGAAGGCGCCCTGACCATCAGCGTCGCAAAGAGAATAACGAGCTACAAGCGCAACAACATGATACTAAGCGACCCGGAGCGACTCGAACGAATCGCGGGTGAGAAGGGGGGCATACAGGTCATCATAGCCGGGAAGGCTCACCCGAGGGACGATGTGGCGAAGAGCATGCTCGCCGACGCAATCCACGAGGCAGACCAACTAAATCGGGGTTCACAGAAGGTGAAGATCGCGATTTTGGAGAACTACGGCATCGAGATGGCTAAGCTTCTCGTCGCAGGGTCAGACGTCTGGCTTAACAATCCCAGGAGGCCCCTGGAGGCCTGCGGCACCAGCGGAATCAAGGCGGCCATAAACGGGGTCCTGAACTTCAGCGTCTACGACGGCTGGTGGCTCGAAGGCGGAATTGAGGGTGTTAACGGATGGGGAATCGGTCGGAGGCTGGAATGGAATGACCTGAGTGCCTCGATCGACGGGGAAGATGCTGGCGATATGTTCAGGAAGCTCACGGACGAAATCGTTCCGACATACTACAACGACAGAGCGCGGTGGTGGAACATGTCTAGAATGAGTATCGCGACTGTAGGGCCCCTCTTCAACTCGTACAGGATGGTGGGAGACTACGTGACCAAGGTCTACTCGCTACTACGACGAGACTCCTGAATGACCTGACTTGTGCCTCCATACTGGTGGCCATGCATCCGTGTGACCTGTAGCCCTGTCGGGATGCAACTTACGGCTTAATAGCAGGAACAGCTGACCTGTTGTAAGGGATAGCCGTTGAAGCGGTCGCTCGGCGTCGCCGTTGCAACCCTTCTGCTCGCCTTCAATATGCTGGTGGTACCAGTCGGGATTGCGAACGCTTACGTCGGCGAAAGCACTTGGCGTCCTAACCCTGACGACTCGGTCACCATCTTCTTCCAAGGGGTAGCAAATGACAGCGTAAACCTGCACTGGTCGGTCGTAGACAAGCCTGGTCACTGGCTCAACACAACTGACACACCCATGGTCTACAGTCCACAGAACGGCAACTTCTCGGTCACCATCGGTCCCTTTTCAAAGGGAACAACAATCGAGTGGGTCTTCTATGATGTGACGTCGGGTCATTGGTACAACCTCAACAGCAAGGCATACGGCAACTGGTCCTACAAGGTGGGCACCCCGATTCCAGGAAGGGAGCTGGTGCGGATGTCCGTCTACACGGACAAGTACACCTATTCGCCGCGCGACCTTCTCGGTGTAACCGTCCAGGTCACCGACCTCCAAGCCCAAGAACTTGACGGTCTCACTATCAACAGTACAATCTATGACTCAAACAGCGTCAGGGTCCTCCAGTTGCCCGTGATCACCGATGCCAAACTGGGGTCGTTGGCATCGGAGAAGTTCAACCTATCCGCTGACATTTCCCTCGCGGACGCCAACTATGTTATCGTGAGCACTGCTTCCATGAACCTGACTCAGGTTGGCACGGCAAACGTGCCTTTGGTTGTGCTTGACACAGCAGGGAGGGCTCCCCTGACCCTCGCCTTAGTCTTTCACATGCATCAACCGATTTACTTGAGTCTGCAAGGACAGTTCGAACAGCCCTGGGTTCAGGTTCACTCGGGGAGTGACTTCGTATACAACGGGAGCTGGTACGGCGCGTACCTATGGCACGTCGTGATGCTCGAAAGGCACCCTGGAATCAAAGTCACGTTCAACCTTCAACCTTCTCTCCTCTATCAGTGGAACGCCAGCATGTATGACTTCAGGTACGATGGCACCTACCCCGGAGGGGAGGCGGCTCTCTCTAGGGACCTGGTGGCAGTCAACGCGACTGTCCAGGGATATCGAAGCCTCGCTGCAGCTGGAAGGATAGAGATTCTGACGTCGCCGTTCTATCATCCTCTGTCTGCGATTCTCGTCAACCTCGGCTGGTCGAGCGACCTCCAGGCCCAAATCGGCCTCGGCAAGAACTACACGAAGGCCTTCATGGGCGTTGATGCGCAGGGAATGTGGACGCCGGAGATGGGCTTTACCATGGGCATGGTGCCGATACTCGAGAACTCCGGAATCAAGTATACAGTGCTGGATGGCGATAATCATTTCCTTCACGCCACGGGACCATCGGCTTCTTCCATGTTCCAGCCCTTCGAGCTAGACGGGGCAAACGGGAGCCATGTGATAGTTCTCTTCAGAGACACTCAGATATCGGACGACTTGGTTTCCAACTGGAACAGCCAAGTCAATCCCAGGGTCGCGGCCAGCGACTTCATGGCTTCGGTGGCAAACGTGTACAGGAAGGCCCCGGGCGGCGTTCTGACCATAGCCTCTGACGGAGAGAACCCGATAGCGCTCGCCGACGGGGTAGTCAGCGCTCTTGACTTCGACTCCATCTACGGGGCGATAGAATCACAGAGCTGGCTGCAGACGTCGACCCTCGGCTCGATTTTGGCCCAAAGAAATGTGACCGCAAAGCTGACGTACGTACCTGACGGTTCATGGTCAGGTGGGTTCGGACTCTGGATTGGGTCCCTTCCAAAGGATGCCATCTGGCATGCGATAATCCAGTCGAGGGGCACTCTGGTCAACCTGACGAAGCAGTACGGAAGCAGCAATCCAGAGATCCGGAAGCTCTGGAACTACCTCTACGTTGCGGAAGGAAGCGACTGGGAGTGGCAGACGCCGTCCGGACCCGCCTGGTTCGCGATGCAGGGTTATAGGTACGCAGATGCGGCGGCAACATACCAGGCACAGACCACGACCACTACATCGCAGACATCAGGCTTTGCCACATCGGGGTGGTCCGACTACGCTCTGCCTCTCGCAGGCGCGGCCGCGGCAACCGTAGTCATCCTGTCGCTCCTCGTGGTTTGGCGGAGAAGAAGGCGCTAGACCAGGGTTTCCTCGGTCTTCGCATCGAACACATGAGCCCTGCGGCTCGAAAGGTTCATCCACACGTTGGTCCCTATGACCGCTTTGAAGTCCATTGGCGCACGGGCCACAATCGGGAGCTCCCCCTTTTTGCCGTGAACGAACTGCTCTGCTCCCATCAATTCGCTTCCATAGACCGAGACTTCGACGAACCCCTCCTGTGGTGTCTGGCTGACTTCGACATCTTCGGCGCGGATACCGTAGGTCACGCTCTTCCCCACGGCCCGTGAAAGGGTCTGAGACAACAATCCATCGAGAGGGAAGGTGAACTTGCCAGCATCAAACACAAGCTTGGCGTCGCGCGAGACGACCGTGCCATCTACGAAGTTCATCGCAGGGCTTCCGATAAATCCGGCAACGAACTTGTTGGCGGGGTGCGCATAAATCTCCGTCGGCGGCCCAACCTGCTGAATCACCCCCTCTTTCATCACTGCAACCCGGTCGGCCAGCGTCATAGCCTCCGCCTGGTCGTGAGTAACATAGATGGTGGTAGTCCCGATTCTCTTCTGCAGGTTCTTCAATTCGACTCTCGTCTGGACCCTAAGCTTCGCGTCCAGGTTCGACAGGGGCTCGTCCATCAGGAAGACTTTCGGGTTCCTTACGATTGCTCTTCCAAGTGCAACTCTCTGACGCTGACCTCCACTAAGTTCCTTCGGCCGCCTTCGCAGCAGGTCAGTTATCTCAAGCGTGTCTGCAGTCTTCTTGACCTGTTCCTCGATCTGCTGTTTGGAGTATTTTCGCATCTTGAGGGGGAAGGCTAGGTTATCGTGCACTGTCATGTGAGGGTACAACGCGTAGCTCTGAAATACCATCGCGATGTCCCTGTCCTTGGGCTGGACCTCGTTCACGGGCCTGTCCCCGATGTAGACTTCCCCGCCGGTAGGTTTCTCTAGCCCTGCCACTATCCTAAGGGTGGTCGTCTTCCCACATCCGCTAGGCCCAAGTAGGACGAGGAATTCCCCCTCCTCAACTTCTAGGTTCACATCCTTGACTGCGGGAGCGCCCTTGAACACCTTCGTTATGTTCTGAAGCCGGACTTTTGCCATCCTGGCCTATCCCTTCACCGAACCTGCCGTCAGGCCTGAGACAAGATACTTCTGAAACACGATGAACACCACGAACACAGGAATGGCCATTATCAGAGAGAGAGCGGAGAAGGATCCATAATAAGTGTAGTTTGGCTGGAGAAAGTCATAGAGTGCAAGGGGCAGCGTCCACAGGGAGTTGTTCCCGAGCATCACGTGCGCCAGGGCCCAGTCCAGCCAGGAACCCATGAACGCCCAGAGAGACACAGTTGCAATGCTCGGCAGGGTGAGCGGCACAAGCATTCGCCAGAATATTCTGAACTCCCCAGCCCCATCAATGGACGCCGCCTCATCTATTTCCCTCGGAATCGAATCGAAGGCACTTTTCATGATGAATATCGACAGGGAGAGCGAACCAACCATGTATGGGATGATGACCCCAAAGTAGGTGTTCACTAGCCCCAGACTTGCGAAAAGAATGAACTGTGGGATTATCGTCACAACTCCCGGGAACATGGTAGGTAGCAGGAAAGAGAACATCGAGGCCTCATGACCCCTGAAGCTTCGCCTCGAAAACGCGTACCCTGCTGGCAGAGTGAGCGCCACCGACCCGATTACAGTACTGACGGTGATCAGAGTGCTATTACGTACCCACACCGGGAAAGTGGACCCCGTAACAACCTGAAGCTTTAGGATTGATGTGAAGTGTGCGAGAGTGAAGCTGGTTGGTATGGGGATGAAGCCCAGAACCAGGTTCGGAGCAGAAAGGCTCTCGCCTGGACTGAATGCGATCGCGATTACCCAGAGGACCGGGTAGACGGAGATGAGAGACATTACGATAAGGAATGCGTGCTTAAGAATTACGGTGATTGCCTTGCGTGCCTTCCTGATTGCGCTCGATTGTCTGATCATGCCGCTCTCCTGGTGAGTCCGGTGTACCGTGTCCAGAATATTCCGGGAACAAACAGCATCGCGAAAGCGATGAACGCATACGTCGCTGCTAGAGCGAAATTGAAGTAGCTGAAGGCCTGACTGTACGCCTGTGTGATGAAGATTGTTGTGCAGGTACCGGGACCACCCCCAGTAATCAGGTATGCTGCGTTGAAGTTGTTGAACGTCCAGATGCACCCAAGAAGAAGCGCTATCACTATCGTCGGCTGAATCAGTGGAATCGTGACGTGCCGCATCTGTCTGAATCCAACTGCCCCGTCGATTGAGGCAGCCTCGTAAAGCTCGTTAGGGATGCTCTGGAGGGCACCTGAAAAGATGATCATCATGAAAGGGTAGCCGAGCCAAATGTTGGCTATCACCATTGCCAGGAAGGCCGACGTACAGTTACCGTTGAGCCAGTTGATCGAGCTAATGCCTATATTCGCTAGGAGCGCGTTGATTACGCCGTACTGATAGTTGAACATCCCCCTCCAGATCAATAGCGTGATGAATGACGGCATCGCCCACGGGACAATCATGAATAGTCTGTAAATCGTCTTTCCCCGCACCTTGGAATTCAAGACGAAAGCGAGGACCAGGCCGATGCTGACATGGGGGATCACGTTTGCGAAGGTCCAGATCAGTGTGTTCTCGACTATCTGCAAGAAAACGGGGTCAGAGAACACGAAGGCGTAGTTCTTGCCAAGGTTCGGGTTTAGGGTGTAACAATTGATGTTTGCCGTTCGGTCGAAAAGGTTGCTACAAGGCCTAATGTGGTAAACGTTCATGTTCGTGAACGAAATGAAGATGTTGAACGCGAAAGGATAGAGCACAATGAAGATCAGCCCGACTAAAGCCGGAAGTATGAACAGATAGGCAGACCCACGGATGCGGCTAGGGACTTTCCGGAGGCTGCCCTTGCCGGTCATGATTCGTCTCTTCGCGCGGGTGACGCGTTTGAGGACAAACCCACGGCCCCTGGTAACCTACCGTCCTTGCTTTAAGCCTGCGCTCTAATTCATGTTGCACTCGAAGAAACCGAAGACCAATTGCACGTTGATTAACGTCGAGAGAAAAAAAGAAGAAGGAGAGGTTAGCCTATGCTTCCGATCGCTCTGAGCATTGCAGCTTCCGCAGTGTTCAGCGCGGTTTGAATCTGGGCTGCTGTTATCGTGCTGGTCGAAGACGATGGTTCAACCGTACCGAGCGGTCCGCCTATGTTGGAATACACGACGCCCATCTCGGGAATGTTGACTGCCGGAGCTCCGTTTGCTGCTTGGGCGAGGAATCCGACGGAATCGGGGTTGCCCGTTACGGATGGGTCACTCGCGAGTGCCTGGATAGCCGGAAGGTCGCCTGCCAGCGTGACCATGTTCTTCTCTGAGTTGAAGTTCGTCATCCATGCGATGAACTTGAATGCCGCAGCTGTCTCATCTGCTGACTTGTCCGAAGCGATCGCCCATCCCTGCGAGCCGATGAAGGGTGCCAGTGGCTTGCCCGTCGAGCTGACCGTCGGGAGCGCAGCCACGCCGAAGTTCAATGATGTGTTACCTTTGTAGGTGCTGATGTCCCATGGACCGTTGATTATCATTCCGGCATGTCCTGAAATGAATAATGTGTCCGCTGTACTGTAGTCGACTCCAGGTGGCATTACGCCGTTGCAATGGGTGACTGGATTTGGATCTGTGACAAGGCCATTGAGGAATTGAACGGAGGCCACTGCAGCGCTGCTGTTTATCGCTGGCTGTGTGGGGTTCGTGGCACTGAACGCTGAGCCTCCGAACCCATCGAGAAATGGCCACCACCAATATCCGCTACCGAAGCCGCCTGCGGCGTTGAATACGATGCCTGCGGTTGTTATCTTGCATGTGGCGTCGACTTTGGTGATGCTCTGTGCCATTGTGATCAGTTGATCGGTCGTCGTTGGCGGATTGGGCACCAGCGCCTTGTTGTAGATCAGGGCTATGTGGTTAATGTTCTCCGGCAGACCCCACGTGTGCCCCCTATACTGGTAGTCCTGTATGGAGGCCGGGTAGTACTGTCCGAGGAAGGTCGAATTCGTGAACTGGTCGATCGGCGTCAGGAAGCCCTCTGCCACGAACGCCCCGGTCCAGTCGTTGGCTATCCTGATGACGTCAGGAGCCTGATTGGCAAGGGACGCGGTGGTGAAATCTGCCTGGGCCGAGCTGGAGGGGTGAGTCTGGACATTGACGGTGATGTAGGGGTATGCAGCCTTGAAGGCGGTCAAACTCTGATTGAACGCGCCGAACTCTGAATCGACGCTGGATGAAGGCGCATAGGTTTCCCAAATGGTTATGGTAACCGGTTTCGGAGTAGACTTCACCGTAGAGACCACGGTGGAAACCTGTGTGCTGGTCTGAACACTCGTGTGGATGCTAGTTGACGTGGTCCCTGTGACCGTTGAAGCGGCATAGTAGTAGGCAGCAGCTCCGGTTGCTATGACGAGGATTACGACGATTATGGCGGCGATTGTTGTACTAATACCTCTCTTTAGAAGAGTTTTCTTTCCTAAGTCTTTTCTCACGTACGTCGTCAGAGGTTTTACCCAGTTTATGGCTATATGAGCCTTGTCCCCGCCGCGTCGTCCACTCCCAGGACGCGCAGGATTCCCTCGGCACAACATTCAATCACTGAAGGCCACCGACAGGGCACCCAGCAGGCCCGCGTCGTCACCCAATGGGGTAATCATGAGCTGGGGGACGCGGTTGATGGAATACTTCGTGATGAGTTCTCGTATGGGATCAAGGACCATGGCTTGATTGTTGAGTGCCACGCCTCCTCCGAATGTGATGAGCGAAGGGTCAAACATGTTGACCACGTTGGCGACCCCCAAAGCATTGAGCATTCCCATCTCCCTGGCAACGCGACCTCCGAACCTGTCCCCTCTGGCCGCGGCTTTCAGAATCGCGGCTGCATCGATGGGGCCTGTGCTCGTCTTCAAGAGGCGGCTGAGCCTAGTCTCGCCCCCCGTCGTTGATTCCTCGCTCACGAGCAGATTCGCCAACCTCGGTATGCCCTTGCCTGAGCAGTACGCCTCCCAGTGCCCCTTCCTGCCGCACCCACATGTCAACCTCCCGCTGGGGTCGACGACCACGTGCCCGATTTCCGCCGCGTTCCCGTCCTTGCCTGTGAGTAGATGCCCGTCGACGATTGCTCCGCCCCCGATTCCCGTGCTTATAGTCACGTAGACCAGATTCTCGTGGTTCTTGCCCGCGCCGAAGGCTCTTTCGCCTAGGGCGGCTGCGTTGGCGTCGTTCATGAGGACCACTCTAGAGCCGAACGCCTCCTCCAGTGGGCGAACCAAGGAGACGGACTCGTATGGCAAGTTGGCAGGTCTGGCCACCCTCCCCTTCCTCAGGTCGAGGGGCCCGATACTGGCGACCCCGATTGCCGCCTTCAGTCCCTTGTTGGGGAGGTGACGAAATGCTCCTCCGACAAAATCGACGAGGTTACCTACGTAGTCCTCAACCTCGCCAGGCAGGGGCATGACCTTCGACGCCCGCCAGAGGAGCTTTCCCCTCCGGTTCCCGACGCAGACCCTAGCCCGAGTCGCGCCCAAGTCCACTCCTACCCCGTATTCCTCTCTCACGATATCCTAACGGAAGGCGAGGTGGGTAAAGCCTTTCCGCCAAGCCGGAGGTCTTCTTATAAAAGGCGGTTCGCTTAGCGCGCAACCATGAGAATCGGGATCCTCAGCGGAGGCGGAGACTGCGGCGGAATAAACGCCCTTATCCGAGCAGCTGTCCGACGGGCCAACAGCTACGGTTACGAAGTAGTGGGCATCCGAAGAGGATGGGCTGGGCTTCTCGAGCCAGACGTAGTCCCGTTGAGCTATGACGAGGTGGCCGACATCGTATCAAAGGGAGGCACCATCCTTCTCACTTCGAGGACGAATCCCTACAAGAAGGAAGGGGGCCCTGACCTTGTTCTTCAGAATGTTAGGAAGCTCGGTCTCGACGCAATCATAGTCATCGGAGGGGAGGACACCCAGGGGGTGGCGCACAAGCTGGCAGCGAGAGGGCTAAAGTTCATCGGCGCACCAAAGACCATGGACAACGACCTTTCGGAAACGGACGTCACTTTCGGCTTCGACTCCGCCGTCAACGTCGCCGTGGAGGCAATCGACAGGATACGGACCACCGGCGAATCCCATGAGCGAGTCATGATAGTGGAGGTGATGGGGCGTGACTCCGGCTGGGTTGCCACACATGCGGGGATTGCCACCGGGGCCCACGTTGTACTCGTCCCCGAGGAGACCATCGACTTGGACGTGGTCTGTAGGACTCTGGAGGCACGCCGAAAGGCTGGTAAGAAGTTCTCGCTGGTTGTCGTCGCCGAGGGCGCAAGACTCGGCAATCTGTCACAGGAAACCCTGAGCCAGAAAGTGGACGAGTTTGGTCACCCACGACTCGGCGGGATTTCATCTCTCCTGACCGAGGAGATTGCGAAGAGGACTGGCAACGAAGCTAGAGATGTCGTCCTGGGTCATCTCCTGAGGGGGGGCCCTCCCTCAGCCTTCGACCGCGTGTACGCTACAAGGCTGGGATTCGCCGCTGTGGACCTCATCAAGGAGGGGAGGTCTGACGTCATGGTCGCGCTGAGGGGAAACGACATCGTTTCAGTCCCAGTCGACAAGGCCCTCAAGTCGAAGACTGTGGAGCCGGCGCTGCTTAGAATAGCTCGCGAATTCGGCTAGCCCGGACCCGGACAGTTCAGGTTCAGGAACAGCACAGGCGACGGAACGCTGGGAGGGATACTCGTCTCTAGCAGCGTCACTAGGACGAAGGATCGGGCGGCGAGAATCAAGGAATTCGTTCTGCCTCTGGTCTGTGCAGAAGAATTCCAGTTTGGTTGTCAGCCCGGCGGGATTGGTCGCTGTTTCACGTCCTGCCTTCGTTCTCTGAAATGAGAATCCTCGAAATGCCTAAATAGAATCCGAAAAGGCGGCCGACTTATGAGTCAGGCTAAGCCAAACCCATTCGAGAATTCACTCGAGCAGCTGCGGATCGCTGCAGAGTATTTAAAGCTCGACGAAGGCATTCACCAAATTCTAGCCCATCCGAAGCGGGAGCTGACAGTGTCGCTCCCGGTGAGGATGGACAACGGGAAGACGAAAGTCTTCACAGGGTACAGAGTTCAGTACAACGATGCGAGAGGACCCTTCAAGGGAGGAATCAGGTACCACCCGGGCGTGACGCTGGACGAGGTAAAGGCCCTGGCCGCCTGGATGACTTGGAAGACCAGTGTCGTCAACATCCCCTACGGAGGGGCGAAGGGAGGCATCATCTGCGACCCGAAGAACATGTCCCAGCCGGAATTGGAGCGCATGACGCGCCGCTACGCGGCAGCTATCAGCCCAATCATCGGCCCCTACAAGGACATCCCTGCCCCTGACGTGTACACGAATGCCCAGATTATGGCCTGGATCCTGGACACGTTCAGCACCATTCAGGGTTTCATGTCGCCGGGAGTCGTCACAGGGAAACCAATCTCTCTGGGAGGTTCACTTGGAAGGGACAAGGCAACCGGAAGGGGAGCAGTGTTCTGCACCGTGGAGGCAGCAAGAGTGAAGAAGATCGACCTGAAGAAGGCGACCTTCGCAGTCGAAGGCTACGGGAACGCCGGCGCCTTCTACTCGCAGATCCTTCAGACCTACGGGCCTAAGCTGATGGCAGCGAGCGACTCCAAGGGAGCGATCATGAGCAAGAACGGCATGGACGCCGACAAGCTCATCGCCCACAAGGAAAAGACCGGTTCCGTGGTCGGCTTCCCCGGAAGCCAGCCGATATCGGGCAAGGAACTCCTCCAGATGGACGTGGACATCCTCAGCCCTTCAGCACTCGAGAACACCATCCTCCCAGACATCGCAAAGGGCATCAAGGCGAAAATCATCGCCGAGTGTGCCAACGGCCCAACAACCCCAGCGGCTGACAAGATCCTCGACGCGAACGGGGTCTTCGTCATCCCGGACATCCTCGCCAACTCCGGAGGCGTCATCGTCAGCTACCTTGAGTGGGTCCAGAACTTGGAGAGACTCGCGTGGACCGAGACAGAGGTCAACTCGATGCTCGAGAAGAAGATCACGGGCGCATTCAAGGACGTCCACGAAGCGAGCCTGAAGCACAACACTTCGATGAGGACGGGTGCCATGATAGTCGCAGTGGGCAGAGTCGCCGACGCGGTCAAGAGTCTCGGCATCTTCCCATAGACGACCTGCGAGCGTTCAGAGCGCCGCCGGTCCGAGACCGGAGGCGCTCTTATCCCTGTTTTTCACGAAACTACGAGACGGTCCTCTGCAAGAGTCGAAATACCGTTAAATACGGTTGAGAGAGGTTCGGGACAATGACCCAGGACAGGATGGCCCCGTTCCTCAGGAATGGCAAGAGCATGCTCCTGGCGTACGACCAAGGCCTAGAGCACGGGCCCTCAAAGGACTTCAACGACCGGAACGTCGACCCTGCATTCATAATGGAAACAGCTGCGAAAGGGGGGTTCAACGGGGTGGTCTTTCAAAAGGGCGTGGCCGAAAGGTTCTACGACGGCAAAGTGCCTCTGATCGTCAAGGTCAACGGAAAGACGAGCCTCCCCCAGGGAGAGCCGGTTTCGAGGCAGGTGTGCTCGGTGCCGCACGCAGTGTCGCTGGGTGCGAAAGCGGTCGGTTACACCATCTACTTGGGGTCTGGCTACGAAGCAAGAATGCTTTCGGAGTTCGGCCGGATTCAGGAGGAGGCGCACAAGCGGGGTGTCGCTGCCATTGCCTGGATCTATCCGAGGGGGGCAGGAGTCCAGAACGACGTTTCGAAGGAAATTGTTGCCTACGCCGCTAGGACGGGCCTCGAACTGGGCGCGGACGCAGTGAAGATCAAGTACACTGGCGACAGCGCCTCGTTCTCCTGGGCGGTCAAGTCAGCGGCGGGGATGAAAGTGTTCATGTCGGGCGGACCGAAGGCCCCGACGGATGAGGCGTTCCTTCAGCAGGTGAGGGGCGTGATGGACGCGGGCGCGACCGGCCTCGCGGTAGGAAGGAACGTCTGGCAGCACAAGGAGCCCCTCAAGATGGCGGAGAGCCTGAGGAAGGTCATCTTCGAAGGTCGGTCAGTTCAGGAAGCACTGAAGTTCTAGCCGCCAGACCGTCACCGTCGTGGGCACGCCCGAGGACTGGCCCACTCTATTTCGTCAGAAGTCTCCACGACATCACGATACCTATTACCGAGAACAGTGCCGCGAAGCCGGCCAAGTACAGGAAGTCGAATCCGAGAGGCGCAAACCCAGGCGAGCCGAGAAGCAGTTGTCTGCCGATGTCCGTGGCGTAGCTGATGGGGTTGATTTTCACGAAGTCCTGTAACCAGCTGGGCATGAATGAGGATGGGAAGAGGGCGTTGCTCCCGAAGAGCAACGGCAGGTTCAGCAGATTCATGACTGCCATCTGAGTCTGCCAGTCGGTTGATCTCAGCGCCAGCATCAGAAAGAGCGCGGAAAAGCCCATGGTCATCATGAAGAGCCCCGTGAAGGTGCCAAGTACACCGACGGCCGACATGTTGGCTGTGCTCATGCCCAATATGATGGCGATGACCAGGACCATGGCCGCCTGGATGAGAGAGCGCACCACTGATGCGAGAATCTTGCCCATCACCAGGGTACCGCGGGAGACGGGGGTGCTCAGGACCTTGTCCAAGAACCCAAACCTCCGGTCCCACACTATGGACATTCCACTGAACATCGCAGTGAATAGGATGACGAAGGAGAGCATTCCAACCGCAAGGAAGGAGAAGTAGTCGGACGTACCGAAGATGCTCTGCACGCTTGGCATTGCTGTGATGATCTTGTTGATGTTCTGTTGCGAGATGCCGAGTGAGGTGAGGAAAGAGGAGAGGGCCGAGAAGCTGCCAGAGAATATCTGGCCGAAGTTCATCGCCTTGCCAAAGAGACCCAGCCATATGACCGGCTGGATCAAGGAGAGGAAGAGAAGAACTGGAGCCTTGTACCACTTGACGAGCTCCCTGTTTGTGAGGGCCCAGAGTCCGTGGAGGGGGGACCTGTCGGTCTTCTCCTGCCCCCAAGTCCCGTTGGCCGCGGAGACCGGCTCAGGGACCCCTGTCTTGACGGACCTGACCCCACTGGTATTGTCTTCGCTCATTGTCTTCGCCTATGACCGCGCCCTTCTCAAGGTCGCGCGTTGCGTGAACATCTCAGCCCTGTCTGCTTCTACGTCTCTCAATGAGCGCCCCGTGTATTCCAAGTACACTTGGTCCATGGAGGGCTTCGTCACAGATATCCTGCTGACGTGGTAGCCCTTCGCCCTGATCAGCTCAATTATCACTGGCGCAGCTTCTTCGCCAAGTTCGGCCTTTATCCTGTAGATGGAATCCGTCTTCCTCACATCCTTCACCGATTTGGACTGCATTATCAGTGGAGTCAAGTCTTCCGTCGCTTCCCTGACCCCGAGCTCGATGATGTCTCCGCCGAGGCTCGCCTTGAGGTCGTTAGGAGCCCCGATTTTGACCAGCTTCCCATGGTCGATGATGGCGATCCTGTCGCAGACCCCGTCTGCCTCTTCAAGATAGTGAGTGGTCATGAACAGGGTCATGCCGTAGTCGTGCTTCAACTTCTTAATGTAATCCCACACTGCCGTTCTGGTCTGCACGTCGAGCCCCAGCGTAGGCTCGTCAAGGAAGAGGAGGCGCGGGTGGTTCACAAGGCCACAGGCGATCTCGAGCCTCCTTCGCATGCCGCCTGAGTACGTCTGCACTTTCCGGCTGGCCGCATCCCTCAGGCCGACAAGGTCGAGCAGCTCCGCGGTCCTGTCCTTGGAGACGCTCCTGGGAATCCCGTAGAGGTCGGCGCAAAACATGATGTTCTGCCGCCCGGTAAGGTCCTCGTCCGCTGTGTACTCCTGGGGGACGATGCCGATGGATGCCCTCACATCGTTAGGGTGACTGGTGATGCTGTAACCGCAGACTGTTGCCGTTCCGGAGGTGGGCCGCAGCAGCGTGGTGAGCATCTTGATCGTCGTTGTCTTTCCGGCTCCGTTCGGACCTAGGAACCCGAAGATCTCACGCTCCTGCACTTCGAAGCTGACCGAGTCGACCGCCTTCAGCTTGCCGTTGAAGGTCCTCGTCAGATCACTGACCTTGACGACGATGCCGTCCCCACTCATTCCTTGCCCCCTCCGAGCTTGCCGAGCCTTTCCTTCAGCTCCTTGAGCTTGCGGGAGTCAGCAGCGAGCTTGGCACCCTTTGACCCGGCCAGGTCCTCGAGGTAAGAGATGTAGTTCGAGATCTGGTCAAGCGCCTCTTCTGCCGACCGGGGCGACGCCTGCCTGAACTGCCCGGACCAATCGGCTTCCTCCCTTCCTTGGTTAGTCAGCTCGTATTTCTTGTCCTCCAGTCTTCGGACCACCCCGTCGTTCTTCATGCTCTCGAGAAGCGGATAGACAGACCCTGGCACAGGGCGCCACCATCCCTGGCTCATCGATTCCATCGCGTCCATCACTTCTGCGCCGGTCTTAGGGGAGTCCTTGAGGATGTAGAGTATCCAATGGCGCAGTCCCCTGTGGGTCCGCTTCGACCAGTTGAAATTGTACAAAGCCTGAGCCTTTCCGATATCGGAATTCAGATATCGGAACTATATGTGGTTTCTCCCTAACTCAGACCGCAGACGGACAGGGCTCGGTACAGGCTGCCTGCCCCTAGCGGCCAAAACAAGATACGACAGCCGTCCTCCAAAGGGCCAAAGTAAGTCGGAGCGTCTTCCAGTTGTAGGCTTCCTCGTCATGCTCACTCTAATCGAGCCCGACTTCCACATGATATGCGAGACATCCCGATCTCATAGCGCAAGACACGATGCGACCAAAGGGAAATGTGCAATGTTCCGATGGGGAACCTAGCTAATAGCTACGTGGAGAGTCTTGGGATACACTTCGAGATAGAAGCAGGACGTTACTTTATCCTGAATAGCGTAGTCCCGCAGGATTTGCACTTTCCTTGCAGCGCTCTTCTCCCGTTCCTGAGGATAACAGTATGAGCACCCGTGATCTCTCTCTTCGCCCTTTCCTTCATGCAATACGCCTGCGGGTGCACGGTTTTCTCGATCCATGCACCTGGCATTGCTCCCCATCCTCTGGCGGTGACTGCAGTCAAGTTCCGGCTTGACTTCATCCTGAAGAGCGTAGTCCCGCAGGATTTGCACTTTCCTTGCAGCGCCTTTCTTCCGTTCTTGAAGACTACAGTGTGAGCACCGGTGATCTCCCTCTTCGCCCTTTCCTTCACGCAATATGCTTGAGGGCGCGGCCGCCGCTGCACCAGGACCACGATGGGGACCGCTATCATGCAGAAGATAATCGCTGGTATCAAGAACGCGAAGGCGACGGGGTCTAGCATCTTTCAATCAACTCCTGCGCCTAGAGTACGTGGCGTTATACTTGAATCCGACCACGTTGGCCTCGGCTGCAACGGACCTGGGTTCTTGTGCGGCTGACTCGATTGGGGCCGTGGTCTGATAATGTTCTTTGAGTGATTCGACGACTGCTTCCAAGTTCTCTCCGGGTGCTGCCCAGACCTTCCTGATGTTGTTCATGATCTCCCTCTCCAGATTCTGGGAGGACGCGCCCAGCAGCTCGGCAAGAAGCTCGACGAAGCTCCTGGGATAATCCGGTATGTCTTTCTCGCGAAAGCCGTACCTGTTCTCTAATAGGCTGAATATGGCCTGCTTTCCGTCGTGGCCCAACGTGTCAAGACCGACGTCCACTGCGTGTAAGACGACCTCGCGGTAACCGTTCTCCTCCGGATACTCCTCCTGCTCCTCCTTCCCCTTCTGTGGTTCCTCCTGCTCCTTCCCCTTCTGTGGTTCCTCCTGCTCCTCCTTCCCCTTCTGTGGTTCCTCCTGCTCCTCCTTCCCCTTCTGTGGTTCCTCCTGCTCCTCCTTCGGAGGCCGCGGTTGCGAGGCCGGAAGCCTGGCCGGCTCGCCAAGAGTCTGGACGTTCGACCCCTCAGGTGACGGAGCGGGGCCCGAGAGCATGCCGTCGATGATTTTGATCCATCTTTGCAGCTCGCCGTTATTCGAGATGTCCTGATAATCTATCGTGAGGCCCGAGACCCTGTTCTGGAGGAGAACCAAGTCGAGTTTGAGTCCCTCGCTTCTGACGTTTATCATCGTAGGCTCCGCACTCGCCTCCGGAAGTTCCTCTTCCGGTCCCTTTGGGGGCTGCGGTTGCGAGGCTGGAAGCCTGGTCGCCTCGCCAAGAATCTGGGGAATCGACCCCTCAAGTGATGGAACAAAGCCCGAGAGCATGCCGTCGATGATCCTGAGCCACTTGTGCAGTTCACCGCTCTTCGAGATGTTCTGAAAGTCCATCGTGAGGCCCGAGACCCTGTTCTGGAGGAGAACCAGGTCGAGTTTGAGTCCCTCGCTTCTGACGTTTATCATCGTAGGCTCCGCGTTCTCCTGAAGTTCCTCGCGTGGCAAGCCTTCCGTTGTCGGACCTGACGAGCCTTCAGACAATGTCTACCCTCCTGTAGCCTCCGTAAGCCCTGTCCCAGGGCGAAATGCTCCAGAGCTCTGTGGCCAATGTCTTCGCCATACCTCAATACCTAGATTGCATATCCGGATTGCATGGATTCTTTGTATAAGTATGATGAAGTCCCAATCTGAATCTCTACTCGTAGAAACCCAGGGAGACAGTGTTCAGGTCTGCCGCCGAGGTAGCCAACAAGCTGGTGCCCAGGGCCGTTACATTGCAACGGGTCTGTGAACCCGCAGCCACGGAACTGGGGCTACACATTACGGCGAGGACGGGGGGCCTGCTGTGACAAGGTCAGTAGATGGGATGGCGGAGACAGGTGGGCTCTGAGTCGGTTGCGATGTAACAGTAGTGTGTGCCCGTCTTGGGTGATGGTGAGCAGTCGAGACAGGAGCGTCCGAAGCCGAACAAACACTTGCGCTCGCTTGCGCTGGGACTCCTCCAGGGAATCAGGGGCATCCGGCATGCGTGCACTATCTGGTCTCGTGCAAGCCCGTCCAACCATTTCTGGCCCTCCTTCCTCAGGGCGACCATGTCCCACCACGGGGCGACCCCAGGTCAAGCCCAAGTCACCCATAGGTCAACCCTAGGATGCCCTGTTGTTGCCGAGCATGACCGGCCTCAGTTTGCAGGTTCTCGGCAGGTACAGGGGCTTCCTGAGGTCTTAGTTTTACCATGGGCCGCCAATTCCAGAACAGGAGGCTGGCGAGGGGGTCAATGAGGTGATTCCACCCCCGGGTGGGAAGGGGTCGGGTACCCCTACCCGTCTCGGCTCTATATCCGGCACGTCCACCCCGGGTAGCATACCCACCCCTGCCCTACCCGTATTCCCGGAGGTCGGCTCAGCGGACGCTCAAACACTGACCGTCCTGCAGGGAAAACCTTACCTGATTGGAACCAATGGCCTTCGTCGCGGTGGTCATTGCAGTGGGGATTGCTTATGCCATCAGTCGTCGTGGACAAACAAGATGTAGGTACAGGTAATGTGTAGGAGATAATGAGCTTTGAAGCAAATTCTTGCGAGCATGTTAGTCGTCCTAATGCTAACTCTCTCTGGTATCTCGGTCACGGGTACTTCAGCTCAGACTCTGATAACTTCCAACGTAACCTATTGCTCTCCGGGTGGAATAGGCCTCCAACTGGACCTTTACATGCCTGCATCAGCGGGGAACCATCCTATTGTGGTCGAAGTCCACGGCGGAGGCTGGTCTAGTGGGACAAAATCCAGTCTTGAAAACGGGTCGGTCAATAGTCTCTACCCGCTTCTCAACGCTCTTGGGATTGGTCTTGCTTCAATAGACTATCGTTTGTTGCCGACATATACTTTTCCAACACAAATACAGGATACTACCTGTGCTATCAGATTCCTGCGTGCAAATGCGGCAACATACAGTATTGACCCGTCCAAGATAGGAGTTTGGGGGGAAAGCGCGGGAGGGCAAATTGCTGAGATGATTGCGCTAACTGGTGGAGGAAACGCTTTTGGATATGGTGCCGATAATCAATGGACAAGTTATTCATCTGATGTACAAGCGGTGGTATCTTGGTTTGGCCCCACAAATGTTACTATTCAGTCTGACTTCGCCGCCAGCGCATGGACCAATGCTATAGTACCTGAATTCGGGGCGAGCTTCTCTGCTAAAGTTGCAGGAAGCCCAGTTCATTATGTTACGTCAAATGAGCCTCCAATCCTTTTGATTCATGGTTATAACGACACCAATGTGAATCATCGTCAGTCGGTGTATCTCTATAATCTCTTGGAAAGTAATGGCAACACGAATAGCCAACTCGTCTCTGTCGATAACTCTGGACATGGATTTGAACATCTGTCGAATTGGCCTCCAATGACTCCTTCGCTGAGTCAGATAGAGCAGATGACGGCAAACTGGTTTGGCACTATTCTTGGGAGTATAACTTCCTCATCTTCCTCATCTTCTTCATCTTCCTCATCCTGGTCTTCCCCTTCATCCACCACAACATCTACATCAACGCCTTCCACCACAACATCCTCTGCTACAACGATTGCAATGACGGTACAACGACCACAGGGTCATCTACGACCTACGGTACAACGACCACAGGGTCATCTACGACCTACGGTACAACGACCACAGGGTCATCTACGACCTACGGTACAACGACCACAGGGCAGGGCCAGCAAGAAGTTGTCAGTCCCAAGTGGAATCTCAAGGACGACTTCTACAACTTCGTGAACCTAGGGTTGTTCAGTGATGGCGGGCGGGCGCGCGTCGGTCTTCCTACGTGGCTGACCTACTATGCCATCGTTGTGGTTCCGGCAGTCATCGTCGCAGTAGCCCTGGTCTGGCGCAGAAAACTATAGCTTCCCCAGGTTGGCCCCCTGAGGATTCCCCGAATCTGCGCGTGCACGCGTATTTGTGATATTGACAGTAGCCGCAATCGCTGCCCGGCTCCTTCGGCGTGGTGAACTTCGTAGGCATCTTCTTGGCCTTCACCCTCCTTGGCCTAGGCCTGTCCTTCGTCTTCACGGCCCTCGCCCTCACAGTGAGGAGCATCGACTCCCTGATCGCCATAGTCAACTTCCTGACCCTCCCGGTGATGTTCATGAGCAACG
>JBEKHX010000011.1:0-65496 GCA_050012055.1 Nitrososphaerales archaeon | reverse complement strand
CTGGGAAGCTCGTCTGCACTGGAGCGAAGAGGGAGGCCGACGTCTACAGGGCCGTGAACAACCTGCATGTGATGCTCGAGGAAAAAGGGCTCATGATTTACTGACTCTCCACGCGACCAGCCTGACTGATGATGGTCTTTCTCTCTTCGACACCAATCGTCTCCTTGAAGTAGAGGATTTCGGTAACTTCAAGAATGTCAGTCAGCGAGTGAAGCGAGACGCCATTTCTCCAAGATTTTTTCATCTTTTCTGGCGCCCTCGGGTCTGTCGATCAGGACGATAGTATCCTCCACCTCACCTCCCTCCGACCTGATCGCGCTTATCGCGGCTGTCGTCGAGCCTCCCGTTGCGATCACGTCATCGATCACCACGACGTTCCGGCCAGGTTTGATTGTGCCGTCTTTGGTCTTCTGTCGCCCCTGGTCCTTGGTCTCCTTCCTGACGTAGATCATCGGGTTTTTGTACTTCCTCTGGGAAAGATTGTCCTTGAACTAGTGCCGTACTCAGTTTGATGAACAAGTACATTCGCTGGTGTAATTATTACAGCCGGTACAAACCAAAACAGGGCTTCCTTCAGTTCTCATCTCCACCGCTTTCTTTCTACATTTACTACAGCGAATCAACTCTACTACACGCTTCTTACTGCCTTACCTGTAGTAAGGCACCGCGACCCTCTCCATCGGGTTGCTCTCCCTGGAGGACCTCACTTTTTTCGCCGCCTCCTGGAAGTGCTCGTAGGTCACGATTGCTTCATCCAGGTGCTTCTTCGCCTCCTCGGGCCTCGGATACTTGGCGATGTAGGCTTGAAGAACTATGGAAACTGCCGTGTTCACAAGTGCGGCCAAGTCTGCTCCGTTGAATCCCTCGGTCATATCAACGAGACGTCCGACCTCTACCTCCTTTGAGATCGGCTTCCCCTTCATGTGTATCTGGAGGGTCTGTTCCCTCGCGTTCTTATCGGGGAGAGGCGTGCTGATTATCTTATCGAAACGCCCAGCCCTCAAAAGCGCTGTGTCGACCATGTCGATCTTATTGGTTGCAGCTAGTACGATGACCCCCTGAAGCGCCTGAATTCCGTCGAGCTCTGTCAGAAGCTGACTGACGACTCGCTCCGTTGCCATGCTGCCTCCACCCATCCCTCTCGTTGGCGCGACCGAATCGATCTCGTCGAAGAAGATTATGCACGGGGCGGCTTGTCTTGCCCGTCTAAAGACCTCCCGCACTCCCCTCTCCGATTCACCCACCCACTTACTGAGCAACTCTGGGCCCCTAACGCTGATGAAGTTCGCTTCACTCTCCGTAGCAACCGCCTTGGCTAGCAATGTCTTACCCGTACCGGAGGGACCGTAAAGCAGGATGCCCTTCGGCATAATGTAACCTATCGTCTTGTAAAGGTCCGGGTACTTCAGCGGCCATTCGACCGCCTCCCGAAGCTCTTTCTTTACGCCATCAAGGCCGCCAATCTCGGACCACTTCACATCTGGTGTTTCAAGATACACTTCTCTCATTGCTGACGGCGTGATATCTTTCAGCGCCTTCTGGAAGTCGTCCCCCGTAACAATCAGTTTGTCGAGTATCTCTTGGCTCAGTCTCTCTTCCTCGAGCTTCAGTTCTGGTAGAATCCTTCTGAGAGTCTTCATGGCAGCCTCTTTGCAAAGATATTCGAGGTCAGCCCCGACGAACCCGTGCGATACCGAGGCGAGCTCCTCAAGGTCGACGTCCTGCTGTAGTGGCATGTGACGCGTGTGGATCTGCAGTATCTCGTATCTTCCCTTCTTGTCTGGGACCTTGATCTCGATCTCCCTGTCAAACCTGCCTGGTCTTCGGAGAGCGGGGTCTAGTGCGTTGTGTCGGTTAGTAGCTGCTATTACTATGACTTTACCCCTTGCTTCGAGACCATCCATCAAGGAGAGCAATTGGCTGACAACTCTCCTCTCGACTTCTCCAGTTACCTCCTCGCGCTTTGGAGCTATCGAGTCAATTTCGTCGATGAAGACGATGGTAGGAGCTTTCTCCTTTGCCTCTTTGAATATCTCTCTGAGTTTTGCCTCTGATTCACCGTAGTACTTGCTCATGATCTCCGGACCGCCTATCGGAATGAAGTGAGCGTTGGTCTCATTAACTACAGCCTTTGCCAGGAGCGTCTTGCCGGTTCCCGGAGGACCGTACAGGAGAATCCCTTTCGGTGCTTCAACACCCAACTTCTCGAAAATCTCCGGATGTCTCAGGGGGAGCTCAATCATCTCCCTTACCTTCTGGACCTCGTCCTTTATGCCACCGATATCTTCGTAGGTTACCTGTGGTACTCCCCTTGGAGCCGCGCCCTTCTCGGAAATGACGAAGACCGTTCTCTGAGTTATCAGCGCTGCCTCTGCGACCGGACTTACTCCAACTACCTGGAAGGTGAGCCTTCCACCGAAGTAGGGTACCGCCACGATGTCACCCTTCGTTACTGGGATGCCTTCAAGGGCATCCGCCAAGTATCTCTCGTCGATAGGCGGCACCGCTTCGGATGGAGCGACCACAACCTTCTCTGCCGGTGGGGCCATGACCTTCTTTACGATAACCATGTCACCGATAGCGACCCCTGCGTTGTTCCTGATCAGACCGTCGATCCTCACAATTCCTCTGCCCTCGTCTGAGGGGTAGAGAGGGAGGCACTTCGCGACAGTTCGTCGCTTTCCCTTGATTTCAATTACGTCTCCCGTGGACGCGCCTAATGCCTCCATCGCGGCATAGTCTAGCCTCGCCACACCCCGACCCACATCGGGAGTGTATGCCTCGAGAACTCTAAGCTGGACTTGCTGCCGGCTCACGCCTTTATCACTGTCAGACAATCCTGAGCCTGCTGTACCTCCTATTAACCAAGATTTGGCAAACCCTCCCCTGAGCGCAGCCCTCTATGAGAAGGCCAGCAGGGCACGAGATGCTATATTACAGTGGATTGAGCACGCAGGTGATTGAAATGGTCCTGCCCGATGAGGAGGGGATCAACGCGAAGGTCGAAGAGATCGACCGTTTGATCGAGGATTTGCAGAAGAGGAAGCAGGAACTTCTCAAGGCGAAGGAAGTCATCGGGGCCGAGATGGCCGTCCCGAAGAAGGGACTTGAGTCGAGAGATGTCGTCAGAGCAGAGAAGCCCCAGCCGGGGAGTTCTCCACTCTCCGAATTCGAAAAGTCCAGAATCGCGCTGGAAGAGACCTTGGATTCGTTGCAGTGGAAGAGTTTCAAGAAGAAGGAGGGGGAGTGGACATTCCTCAGGGACAGAGACGGCAGACTCATGGACGAGCTTCAGTCCTCGAAGGGTTTCGTGGACAGGCTGAGGAAAGAGAACGAGATCGTGATAGGGAAATACAGGTACAGGGTCTCAGAGGATAGGTTTCTCAACAGGTACTTTGTGGGCACGAAAGCCGTGTGAGTCTCCGATGGGGAACGCGCCTGCTCTTCGACCTGTATGGGAAGCAATCTGCAGGGGTAGCCTAGCGCGCGCAAAGGGCCGTGACGATTCTTAGATCTGAAGGAACTTGGAACTCTTCATCTCGTCCTGAGCTTGGAAGGCCTTGCTCATCGCTGAAACCTTCTTCGCGTCGCCGTGAACGAGAAACAGTTCGACGCAAGTCGACGGAGTGAGCTTGCTGTGGATATGCGTCTTGACTATCTGGTCAAACTCATGCTTGAGTCGCGTGACTGGTTCTTCTTCCTCGGTGTTGTGCGTGACCACGACCAGACCGCTCACTTCCCCTGAAAGGCCGGACCGTTCCCTGTTGTCGTTCATCATCAGCCGAATCGCTGCTCGAATGAGCTCTGACCTGCCAGTGAAGCCGAATGATTCTTCAAGCTCGTCCATCTCTTTCAGCATCGTCTCTGGAATTGAGAGGCTGATGATTGGCATAACCGGGTTTCTTATTAACGGACATATAAACCGTGGTCTCAATGGTAATAAGCCGCACGGCCAGGGCGCACCGAGATCGACGACATTAATCAAGAAGACCCGGAGTGGGCGGAGGTCGTCTATCAGTCTGCTTTACTTGATCTGGTTTCTTGGAGTTTGGCCAGACGAACCTTACCTGGCTTGATTCGTCTCGGGAATCTCCAATCCCAGCTCCTTACGGCCAGGTAAACGATGAACACGATGCTCGTTATGAAGAAGCTCACCGGGTACGGCTCATAGAATCCGATGAACAGCCCAGACCATGTCGCGGCTAGGGCGATGAGCACCGAGATTATGATGGCCCGCTGAGGCCGTTTCGCTAGGTACTGGGCGGTTGCCGCTGGTGTTACCATTAGGGAGAAGATGAGAAGGACGCCGACCATCTGAACAGAAATGGAGACCGCGACAGCTACAAGAAGCATGAATGCCATTCCCAGGAATACCATGGGCATCCCCTTGGCTTCTGCGACGTCTTCATCCAGCGACGCGAAGAGGAGCGGTCTGTAGATGAGAGAGATTGCGCCCAAGATCACCAAACCGAAGAAGAGCGTCAGGAGGACGCTGTTGCTGCTGATGCCCAGTATTTCTCCGAATAAGATAGAGTACGCCTGAGTTGAATAGCCGGGATAGAGTCTGATGAATAGGAGACCCAAGCCGAGCATGAATGCGAGCACGATGCCTATCTGAGTATCACGGTTTGTGACGCGGCGACCGAGTGCGGCTATCGCAAAGCCGCCCGCAGTTGAACCCAGAAGGAGACCGTAGATGGCGGGGACATTCACCAAGATGGCCCCAGCCGCGCCAGCGAACCCGATCTCGGAAAAGGCGTGAGCCACAAACGCCGAACGACGCAACACCACGAAGTAGCCCATGACGCCCGCTACGATTGCAATGACCGTCCCCGCCTCGAATGCGTGCTGCATGAACTGAAGGTGCCACATCTGCTGGAAGTCGGCGAACAGATTGATGCTGAAGGTCATACCATGTCACCGTGATGCTCTTCGACGCCTATGATAGCGACATTGCCGTGGGGGTCGCGCAGGACCTCGACCTGGACCCCATACAGCGCTGTGAGGCTCTCTGACGTCAAGACTTCGCTGGGTTTCCCCGTTGCTACCATGCCGTTCGCGATGTACATCACTTTGTCGAGATGAGGCAATAGTGGGTTGATGTTGTGGGCGATCAACAACGCCGTTACGCCGCGCGAACGGACCACGTCGTTAACCAGGTGCAGCAGGTCAGTTTCGCGCCTCAGGTCGAGGTTCGACAGCGGCTCGTCAAGCAGCAGTATGTCCGGGTTGCTCACCAGCGCCTCGGCCAGAAATATCCTCTGCAGCTCTCCACCTGACAACGCGCCGAGGGGGCGATGTGCCAGCTCAGTCGCGCCGACACCTTCCAGCGCAGCAAGAGCCGCGTCGCGCTCTTTGTGGGAAAAAGGGTTGAACCCCCACTGCTTTCCTGAGCGTCCAAGCCGAACCAATTCAAGGCATTCGACATTCGTCTCGCTGTCTATCATGTGGCGCTGAGGCACGTAGCCGATCTGAGGATTTCCACGCTTAGGCGGAGCGTCGAATATCTTCATCGACCCGCCAATGGGCTGTTGCAGGCCGAGTAGCAAGCGAAAGAGCGTCGTCTTGCCAGCCCCGTTGGGGCCTATGACCGCGATGAACTCTCCGCGACCAAACGCAAAGTTGGCGTCTCGCCAGACGGTGTTGTCTTGGTAGCCGGCTGCCAGATTTTCTGCCGTGATGATCTCGGGCTGCAATCTCCTTCACCCGTCATTGCCCGAGGGCACGGGCATTGAGCGTGTTCTGAATGGCGAGTAACTCTGCGTTCATCCAGACTTGGAACGTGACGTCAGCCGGCTGAATGGTCTCTGTCACGCCGACGGTGGGGACGTTGTTCTCGGCTGCCAGAGTCACGATACTTTGAGTGAGCGGCGTCACCGTCTGCTCGTTGTAAACCAGCATGCTCACGCTTCCGTTCTGGAGTTCCTGCTGGAATTGCACGAGGCTCTGCGTCGGCGGGTCACTTCCTTCCGAGACTGCCTCCATGAATGCGGGAGGAGAGACGAGGTCAAGGCCCGTAGCGTTTGCCAGATACACGAATATGCTCTCCGTGGATGCCACGTGTGTGCCCGCAAACTGTTGTTCTATCTCGCCTATCCGTTCGTTGTACACACCAAGCGACGCATTCAACGCGACGTACTGCTGCTTGTAGTATGCTGTGTCGGTCGAGTCGATGCACACAAGGTCCTTGTACATCGCCTTCACAGTGTCATTCACGTAGTAGGGACTGTACCAGAAGTGAGGATTTGCTGTGATTGACTGGTTGATGAGTTCTTGCACGTTCAGGACAGCCTGGTTTGGAGTGTTGCTTGCTGCAATAAGTTGCAGAGCCCAATCATCGTACCCCGCTCCGTTGACGATCACGAGGTTTGCGTCTGCAATCGCTCGGGCGTCGGCGACGTCGCCTTCATATTCATGAGGATCTGCGTTGGGGTTTGAAACGATGCTCAGCACATTGACGTGCGTTCCGCCGAGCTGAGATACCAGGCTCCCCCAGAAGTTTTCAGCGGCGACCACCTGTATCGTCGTCGATGGGCTCGGATCGGTTGTCGAACACGGAATGGTAGCTGAACCCTGACTGCGAGAGAAATAGAGTCCCCCCGAGATCGCCGCTACGACTATGACCACAAAGATTGCGGCGGTCAGGAGCGTATTCTTCTTCATACCTCAAATCCTTCTCGGTCAGGGACATTAATAAGCATTCGCAACTCTCTATTAATAATGAACACTGTTCAAGACAGTTCTTATTGATTGTGACGTATGTCAGCCCACCATCTTATGTGAAGCGTTCCCTTGCCGATCCTGGAAGGGACCTCGCGACCAGTCCCACAAACAGCGAGAATCTAACTATTCCAGATGAACGGAGGCCATTCTGAGCTTATCGTAACTGGGGCCGGCGGGATTTGAACCCACGACCACTTGCACCCCAAGCAAGTATCCTACCAAGCTAGACGACGGCCCCATACTCACTGGCTTAGGCGACCCTGATTTAAGCCGACGAGCCCGTGAAGCCCTGGACCGACTTCCCGCGAGGCTTGAGAATTCGGCTTGGGACTTCTGTGACCTCGTCCGCTTCCTTGGTGTAGTTCGTCTGCATGGCTGAGACGAGACCAGCACCGGTTGGGTGGATTACGTCGCCACTGCCGTCATTCTCGTCTTTGTGGCAAGGGAGAGCGTGGAGGCATTTCGGGGGCTGAATCCCGTTCCATCAGCCAGCTGACGACAGTCAGCACCGACAAGATCCTCAGGTAGATGACGCTAAGTTACCAGAACCACGAAACAAAGCTCGAAACAATCCCTACCAGCTTGGGCATCTACAACTGAAGTGCCCATCAGCTTGTCTGTGTACTTCTGGGTGTAACCCTTCGACACGGCCAAGCCGACTATGATGTCCAATATGAGAAGCAACCAGTAGAGTTTGCTGACGTTTCTGACCAGAGCCTCCATCACGTTAGGGGCCCTACCTCCAGATGAGACACTGCTCCGGATTGAACATCAGAATAGTGCTAGGTAGGAAGGGAAGGTGATTACAAGCGCGGCAAGGAAGAAGAAGATTCCTGACGAGAGCCATTTGAACCATCGCGCCTTGCCGACGAAAGCCTTCTCGACAATGATTAGACCCGAAAGGAGAGCCATCGAAAGCAAGCTCATCGCTGCTACTGCCAGCATCACAAGCATGTACAACCAGCAGCATCCTATGCAATAGATTCCGTGTTCGGCGCCCATTCGGAACGCTCCGGAGAATCCTTTCTTTGCATGGGTCAGGAAGAACCCCATCGGTGAAATACACTTGGCAAGACTCTTTTCTTTCAAAGGGGTCAGCTGCCAGATTCCGGCGGCGAACAAGACAGCGGCCACTCCGACTAACGACAACGATGACAACCAGGGCAGGATGAAACTCAGTTGAAAGACTGCATAGACCGCGACAAACAGGAAAAGCCCTAGTAAGGCGTAGAGTGACAGATAACCAGTGAGAAAAACCGCAGGCCCGACGAAGCGGGAAGGATTGGGTCCCTTCTCCTCTTTTGTCGTCATCCCAGAGTAGATCGACACGACGGGAATCATGGCTGGAAACATCATGGCCACCATCCCCACAATCCACACCACCAAGAACGAGGAGAGCATGCCAATGTCCGGAGAGCCAAACATGCTTACCATTGTTGCGATGGGAATGGCCGTAGGTGTAGGGCCCATCGTCGTTGGTGAGGAAGCCTGAAACTGCAAAGCCGAGAAGTACCACGCACCGATTGCCACTGCAAGGAGGGGTATTCCGATCGAGAGCTTGAAGCCAAAGCTAGAGGTTAGGGTATTGGACATCGATGCACATCTTAGGGAATCGTGTCAGGCTTATATACTAACCTGTTAGGGATGTCATTCAATGACGAAATGGGAACTGAATGGGGATTATTTTGAGGCATGCAACTGTGAATTGACGTGCCCGTGCATATTTCTGAGCCCTCCGACCGGTAGTGACTGTACTCTTCTCCTGGCATGGCATGTGAACAGGGGGAAGTTTGGAGACACGAAGCTTGACGGGCTGAATGTCGCCTTGGCTGCATATTCTCCCGGCCATATGCAGAAAGTGAAATGGAAAGCGGCACTGTACCTAGACTCTGCAGCAGACAAGTCCCAAGTGGACGCCCTGGGGCAGATATATGGAGGAAAACACGGAGGAAATCCTGCCGGCCTCGCCCCGTTCATTGGCGAGATGCTGGGATCAAAGACTGTCCCGATCAATTACAAGGTCAGCGGCAACAGGCGTAGCCTGAACATATCCAAGATCTCTGACCTCGAGGTCGAGGACGTGACAGGCCCAACCGGGAGCAGTAGCGCAATCCAGAACGCCCCTTTCGCTGAGCCCTTGGTTTACGTCGCCAAGTCGAAGAGATTCACGTATGCCGATTACGGTATGAACTGGGAGATTTCCGACAAGAATAGCTTCCACTCTCCGTTCTCTTGGAAGGGTTCCTAGAGGTCTGAACCGCTGGCCCCGGATCAGCTAGATCGGTTTCCAGCTTCGAGGCTATAGTCTGACAAGGCCCGGCTGGGAGCTTTCTCGGTCAGACAGGATTTGAGAGTAGCTCTCGAAGGGCAATCAGCTTCAAACTTTGGCTTGATTCGTTATTCGCCAAGCAGCCTGAGGTTGTACCTCGCTTTGAGCGAATGGACCCATTCCATCTCACATGTCACCCCGTGTTTTCGGGCAGTTTCGCCAAGTCTTTCTTGATTCGGCGACCCGCCCAAATTGAGTGTTCTTGAGAGTTCCCCGTAATAGGGTGCGAACCCTTGCGGCGTGATAGAACATGACGCAACCACGGGCGTCATCAGCCGGCCAGTCTTGGAGTCAAGTATTCAGAATACCGGATGATTTTTCCCATTTGTCTAGATGCTCGGTTCAACGCATGAGGCCCAGCTGAATCATCATCCCAAGCTGGTCAGGGATTCCCCAGTGCTCGACGAGCTTCCCGTCTTTGAATCGCGCAATGTCGATGACGTCGATGGCCATCTTCTTTCCCGTTGGCGGCCTTCCCATCACCGAACCCAGATTGGTGCCGCGAGCGGTAAAACGCATCCAGATCTTGTCTCCGACCGCAGCCACGTCCTCTACATTCATTGTGAAGTCAGGGAACCAGGTACGAAGGGTTGTGATCACTTCCTTCGTCCCATCTATACCGTCAGATGAACCTCTTTGGTGCTCTTTGCTGTCAACTGCGACGATTTCATCAACAACAGAGAGGTCTCCCTTGTTGAAGCCTTTCTCTATCAGCCGCAGCATCAACGTCTTGTTCTTCTCCTGTTCGCTCATCACACTCACCGTTGTGTTGGAAATGAATTTGGACGTACTTAAAGGAGAAGCCCACAGGGGAGATTGGGAATTTGATCAGCTGGGGCTAGTCCTCCACAGGATTCGACGTCTGTGATGTACCATACGCTTTAAGCCTCCGCGACGTTGGCTGCGTCAGTGGACAGGGTTGCCTGATTACCTGCCTCTTGTGACTGCCATTGTGTCCTTCGCCTTCTTCCTCTCGGTGGCCCTCCAGTACCAGCGCCGGCGGAAGACCCATCAGCTGCTCTGGTCGGTTGCGCTTCTCTTCTACTCTGCGTCTGCCTGCATGGAGTTCCTGATGAACGGCGACGTGTTCGGCGCCAGCCCGCTCCTCTTCAGAGTCTACTATGTCTTGGCCGCCCCCCTGGTGGGCCTCTTGGGCGCAGGGGTGGTGTGGCTCCTGGCAAGGAGGACCCTCGCCAGGCTCTTCCTGGGGTTCGTCGTGGTGTTCTCTCTCGCCCTGGCGGTGACGGGGTTCTCCGCGTCCATCGACGCGCAGTCCCTCGCCAGCAGCTTCAGCGGGCCGCTGGCAAGTGGGTTCATGACGGCGTCGACAGCCCTCCCCATGTCCGTTAGGGTCTTTGCCATCGTCTTGAACGCCGTCGGCGGCCTCGCCCTGATTGGGGGAGCCCTCCTCAGCTTCGTGTGGGACAGGAGCAGGAAATACAACATATTCCTCGCCATCGGCGGCATCCTTCCCATGCTGGGCGGCTCCATGCTGGGGTTCCTCAACTATCCCGACGTCTTCTTCGAGTTCGAGCTGGGCGGAACGGTATTCCTGTTCCTGGGGTTCATGTTGAGTGCCAGGTACATAGTCAGACGGGATGGGGCGAAAGGTGGAGATTCGAACCGATAGCTCGAAGCGCACCCCCAGACTTTGACCCATGATCAGTATGGACCTATCTACGTACCGTTCACGTGCTGAATCCCTCCAGGCCCGTAAGCGCGATGAGTCTTTGACCTAAGTGAGACAATCGAACCGGGAGCTCAGTAGCGTAGCCGGGCCATTACTATTCAGGGACTCGAGATTCGAAGTCACAGGTAGTTAGATCAGCGGCAGATAGTAGGGGAAGATTGCGCCAATAAGCAGCCCGAGCACGAATAGCGTCCCGAACCGCCTGTTGTGTGCGAAGACAAAAGCGAGGTACCAGATTGGCCACACGGCGTACCCCGCCGGGGGCTCCTCGGGCTTCGGCTGCGAGAGAGTCCGGAAGAGCTGGCTGGCTCTCGGCAGCGCTAGGAGGCTGACGAGCGACCAGACGGGCAGGAGCCTGATGAGGACCAGTCCGACTACTGCTGCGTAGGCGACGACGATGAGCGCCTTCAGGACCTTCCTGGTGGCGTCCTCTCCAAGGATTACTGGCAGAGTCTTGACGCCGATTTGTGTGTCATAGTCTATCTTGTCGATGTGCTTTCCGAAGAGCACGGTGGTGACGGAGACTGCATATGGTATCGATGCTACGACGATCCAAGCGGGAAGCATGCCGGTGAGGGCATAGAAGGTTCCGCCGACCATCAGGGGCCCCCAGACGACAAAAACTGCCAGCTCGCCGAGGCCGAGTCGCTTGAGCGGCCTCGGGCCTCCTGCGTAGACCGTCAGGAAGACCACCCCAAGACCGGCGAAGAGGACGACGAGCGGACCCCTGACCAGAACGAAGTACGCAGCGATTGCGACCATGACGGCGAGGTGCACCAGGCCGAGGGAGAAGAGGCTCTCCTGACTCATCATGCCAGAGATGGAGGGGTGCGGGAGATAGGCGGGTCTGAAGTAGCCCTCAGTGGTGTCGATGCCATGCTTCGCGTCCCAGTAGTCGTTGAACAGGTTGCTGGTGGCGTGCGCAAAGGTCAGGCCGAGCGCCAGCAGGATGGCGTATGGTAATAGCGTCGCTGTCAGACCGACGACTGTGACCGCGAGCAGGGCCCCAATTATGACCGAGTTGACGGTCATGACGAAGACAACCGACCGAGTGGCGACGAGCCAGCGGCTGAAGGCGTCGAGGTCCTGGACGGGCTGCGTCTTCGGGTCGTAGGTTCCGTTCAGGATAGAGTACCAGGTCCTGAGCATGCCCATAGAAGGACGCCTGCCTCGTTTCAGATTTGTACTTAAGAGCGGCGAGCTAGAAGAGCTAGAGGAAGTATCTGTTGCGACTCCCTCCGGGCCCGCTACCACCTACCGAAGCAAGAATCGAACCTGTATGACAGCGAGCCCCGTCGGGCCCGCGCGTTCAGAATCCCAGCTTCTTGTGAGCCAGCCCGATGGCAAAGAGGCCGGACGAGACGACTAGGAGGAACCAGTTGGTCAATATGCTCGCGAGTGGAGAGCCAACCAAGAAATTCGCAGCCTGAAGAGGCATAGTGAAAGGGCCAAAGAAGAGCAACCCAATCTCAAAGACCATTACAGCTGGGGCCGCGAACAGGGTGAAGGCCTTCGACAAGGCAGTGAAGAGGCCTTGTTCGAGACGGTAGACGAGTATAAAGGAAATAGCGACGGACAAGGCAACCGTAGCGTTCACACCGATCACATGGATGTTGAATGGTCCAGGAGCGTGGTTGAGGTCTATGGCATGAGCGAGATAGAAGTTACGAAGAATCAAGGGGCCCATCAGGCGCAGATTTGGACCACCAATCGAGATGGCATCGGCAAAAGCGAAGGCCGCGAACACCGCAAGCCCCGACACCGCCCCTATGAGACCAATGCCTTTGATTGTGCGACGCGCAGGTGCCCTCCAGTCGAGCGGCTTCAGCACCTGGGCGACAGACGGGAGGAAGACAAGCAGAAGGGCCAAGGTCGCGAACCCCATACCCAGGTCTACAGAGCTCTGAAAAGACCAGGTAAGGATTCTGGACGCGTACGACGCGTCCAGGCCGGGCGGGATGAGGGTTAAGATGATAGGGCCGCTCAAAAAGGCCGAGACGAGCGCGACCGCAAGGAGCGGCACACCGACTGCCCACGCCTTCCGAGCCCTCAGCCGGAACTCTGTCTGAGACCTCAAAGTCCCGGCCTCCTTTGCGCGAGCCTGAGGGCTAAGATACCAGTAGCCTGGGTGCTTGAGGCCACCACCTCCCTCCGAATTATGGGACTTTCGATTCATGGCTTCACAGCATGTTCGTAATGTCGAGCGCCTTGATTTAGACTTTCTTGGTGGCGTTCCGAATCAGCGTTCCCTGCATGTCCCTTCAGCTGGACAAGGCCTATGGAAGAGCAGCAGGAGCGATTCCCTGAAGAAATACTGGCCTAGGATGGATTACGCGGTCTGTTCTAAGAAGAACTGAGGGCTGGCGCAGATTGGCAACCTGGTTTGCCATCGCGTACTCATTTGCCATTGGCGCCATAAGCCGAAGATTTAACAGAGCAATGAGTAACTATCAGGCATTACCATGAAGCGCCTCTGGGTCGTGGTGCCGCTCCTCGCGGCCTCGCTCGTCTTCGCGGCCTTGGCGTGGAGTTCTCCGGTGAAGCCTTCGGTGTACAAGTCCGACTGTCCTGCTGAGTGCGTCACCTTGAACCTGATGAACACCTACTCCTGCACGAACTACATCCTGCCCGCCTACTTCCAGGCGATGCACCTCGACACGGTGCCGTACACCGCCAACTGGTTCTACCGGTCTTACGTCCAGCTGGCGGAAGGGTTTGCGGCGCTTGCTTTGTCAGTACCGCTGCTGGCGAGGCTTGATCTTTCATGGTTGCGCAGGCCCTTCGGCCTTCAGCTCTCGAAGCGGGTGGCGAGCATCTTGGGGCTGGTCGGGGCGTCTGCGTTCCTCCTGCTCGTCCTGCCGTACCGCCCCCAGAAGCTCTGGTTCGGAGGCTTCCCGAACTTCGCGACTACAGAGTTCTATTACGGAGCGATGGCCTTTGCTGTATGGTGCCTGACCATCCTCGTCTTGGCCTCTCGCAGAGGGTTCGTGAGTGCCGTCAGGATTTTCGGTTTCCCTGCCATACTGCTCTTCATGGCCAAATTACTCGTAATCAACGCTGGAGAAATGACCAACCATGTGACCAACTTCCTCCCATTCTCGTTCGATGGCATCGAGATAGTTAGCAACTGGTTCGTCCTGGTCATCTCGGCCGGCCTCATGGGGTGGGCGACATTGATAGGCGTCGCGTCGCGCCTTAGCACAGGAAGGGAGTCGGGTTGATGGGGGCTCTTACGCTTGCGATTTTCGGGCTTCTCTCACTTCTGATAGTTGCCCTTGATCAACTCTCGACCTGGTATTTCGTGAAACCATCAATGATTGCGTACGGAGACCCAGGAAGATACGAATCCAACCGGATACTCAAGCGCTTGCTGTCGAAGTTCGGGGCCCCAAGAGGACAATTCGTGTATGCGCCCTTGGAAGCTCTTGGCTGGGTGTTCGTTATGACAATACTCTACTCGTCCTTGCTCTACGTTGGACCTTCTTCCCCTTTCCTGAAGGGCTCGGAGTTCTGGGTTAGCATTCTTATTCCCTTGATTGACTTGGCCATAGTTCTGCCAATCAATTATCTGGCTGGACTAAAGGTGCGCAGAGAGCTCGCCTCGAGGGATTCCTCGGGGGAATCTTGAAGTTTAATTCAAACAAACGAGCCGCCTAAACTGAGTTCTATGTAATTCAAGGGACATCCTTCTCGCTGTTTACCGTGAGGACATGGTTATCAGAAGGCGTTTGCGAGGGCGATACGTTGAGGGCAAGGCGTGGCAATTCCGTGCTTGCAGTTGGCTTCGCCATCGCGGGCATCATCCTCGTTCTTGAGGGAGTGGACGTGTATACAACCAGAGCCGCGGTTCCTGGCGTCTTCATTGCGCTGATTGGGGTTCTGTGCTTTCTCATGGCCTTTATCTTCGCACGTGATGACCTCTGATCTAGCACAGGATGAACCTCACCAACCAAGTCATGTCCCGACGTTGTCCAGAGAGCCTGACGTTATCCAGAGAGCCTGTGGTCCGTTCGGAGAGGGTCTGTGGGCCAGCATGAGTCTTCGGCGAATTGACTAGGAAGCGACATCAGCCGGGAATGGGCTAGACGGTGTAGCTTATGATCACCCGATTGCCCATGCAGACGCTGTGGGACTGCGCAACCATCTGGCCATTGACGAACAGGCTCACCGTAAATGGATGGCCAGTGAGGCAGCTGCTGCCAAGGCCTATCATGAAGGCAATAACAAGAATCGTCTGTCCTTGAAAGAGCCCTGTTATGGTAAGATTGTGGATACCGTGCCAAGTTCCTGAGGTCGATGAAGAACCAGCCTGAATGCTGTAATTGTACATAATGCCAGAAGATGCTATGAAGGCCAGAGTCACGTTATCAGGCACGGGATAGACCGTAACAGTCGAGTTCAAGGTCAAGGTGGTGACCGAGACCAAGTTAGTTGTGGTTTGATAGGTTGTTACCGCGTAGTAGCCAGTCGCGCCGATTAGGATACCGACAATGAGCAACCCCGTCGCTATCGCGTCTGAAACTCCGGTCCGGCACATCCTACTCGGTTACGCCTCTGACTTGATATAAGCCTGAGCAAGCGCGCGCTTCATGCTAGCGTGGAGCTATCCTCAGGGCCTCGATCATCTTTGAGTAGGCGTAGTCGGACGTATCACTCTTGTAGTCGGAGAGGAGCTTGAGGAGTGGCGATACATCCCCGATTCCGAGGACGCGCCTCAGGCGGGGCGAAAGCCTCCCGCCGATGAAGAGGTACTGAGCGGCGGTCGTCACGTTCTTCGGTTTCCGCCTCGTGCCTGCCGACTCGAAGTCGACTATCCACGGAACGCCCTCCGCGACGACGGCGTGTTTCCTGAGATTGCTGAGCTGGCCGTGGTCTATTCCCATTATGTCTAGCTTCCTGCACTGGTTCAGAATTGAATGGACCATAATCCTAGCTGCTTCCCTGGTTCCCTGGCCGTGCAGCCCTCGCAGCCATTCCTCTAGTTCAACGTAGTCTAGCAGCTTCATGAGCATGAAGTCCTTCGTTCGGCCGTAGACGGTCGGCCCTATTCCCAGCCTGTTGGCCATTGATGTGATTCGGGCCTCCTGTTCCATGTCGGGCCTGTTCGCGTCTGTTCTCCTGATCTTCAGGGCCAGCACAGCCCCTCCGGCGCGCGCCCGGACGACTACCCCCACTGTTCCAAGGCCTAGGATTCCAAGCCGGCCGATCCTTGCGCGCCCTTCGAAGATGAGCTCCTCGACTCCCAGCCTCTCCAGCTGTCTTATTCTCGACCGAGCGGCAGGGAGAGAGATCCTGGGATAGGTCAGGACCAGGATGTACGGCGTCTTCGTCAGCTGGTCAAGACGTGCGGGTTCCGAGTGCGTCGCTGACAATCTCTCTGATTCCATCGTCCAACCACTTCGAAGTTGATGCCGCTCGCGTCAACGAATGGCCGTTGAGAACTGACCCGCTCCTCTTCATCCCTTTTTCCAGCTCGTTGGAGGCCCCAATCGGCCCCGCCTTCCCTCGGACTATGTCTCCCAGTAGGTCCGCGAGACTGAGGTACAGGCGGGGCCGGAGGAGCCTTGCCCTTGCCTCCTCGTCGACCCAGATGAGCTTCGCGTCCTTCCTGTTGGACGAAATGAAGGCTTTCACGTCCTTCCTCCTGTCCACCGTCGGGCCGATGCGCTGCTCGAACTCTGGAAGGACATCGTATTCAGGAATGAGAAGTATGGCGCTTGATAGCCTGTTGTCTGACGCAGCCATCGACCGGGCAATTTTGAACCCGTTCATGTCGAGATGCCTCACGATGTGCTTGGTCGTCTTTCTGAGCTCCCCCCAGAGCGTGTCCTCGCTCAAGAGTCGGTGAGAAAAGGCGACCGCAAAAACCATTCCGCGCAGCGCCGTATGACTCCTGCCCCTCATCTTGTGGAAGTAGGCCCCTCTGGGGTTCCTTAGAAACCCTCTTGACGCCAGTATCATCCTGCCGAGCTTTCCGCCGGAGATGGCAATCGCCAGGTCTCTGCCTTCGTCCACTGGGTCGGGTAGACTGAAGAGGCGATCTCTGTTGGACGGCTTGAACCCGGCGAAGTATCTCAGGACCCCCTCGAGGCTCCCGAACTTCATTACCAAGGCCTCGGCCGCATACCCGCTGAACCCCTGCGTCTCGATTTCGGCACCGTAGACGCCGACCGCCTTCATGAACCTCTTGAGGAGTCTGATCTGGGTCTTGCGTTCTGCGGAAAGGCGCCTAACGACCTGCACATGGAACGGGGACCTGTCTGCCGCGCTCTTCCATTCGCCCTTTCTAACCGAGTAGCACGGGACGATGTTGACCCTGATCCCCTCGACGGTCGCCTCAGTATACGGGTGCTGGGCGAACTTCTTGCCGCGAGGGAACCCCCTCGTCGCAGCCGCCCCCACTGCCAACCCTATCTTCTCGAACCTGTCCTCGGGCGTCCCGGGATCGATCTTTAAGAAAATGTCGAGGTCGACGTCGCCAGGGAGCCAGGTCCCCTTCGCGAACGAACCCCCAAGCAACACGCCACGAGTCTCAGGGAACCTCGCGGCAACCCTTCTTGTTCTCAGCAGCAACGACCTTGCCAGGGCGCCGACACTTCGTTCCATCTCAGCGGTCGGGACCACGAGCCTGATTGCGTTCCGTGACACTTCCCGTGAATCCCTCAAGCCAGAGGATACGCCCCCATGTCGGCATATGTGGGTCCCTGGGGCCCCAGGACGCTGGATTTCAATTTCAACTCGACGAGCCTGACCTCGCCGAATGAGCGGTCTGAGTTGGAGCGCAGGACCGAAGTGAGCTCGCTGATCCCTCTTGCGGACTTGACCCTGGCCAAGGTGGCATGAGCGGTGAAGGGTCGCCTGTCACGCTCCCCGATTCCCTCGAGGACAGTGATTGCTTCCTGGGCTATGGGTCTGACCCGCTCTTCATGCGAGGGAAGTACCCCCGCCCAGATGACGTTCGGCCGGCCGATGCTCGGGAAGGCCCCGACTCCCCTCACTTCCACGTCCGCGCTGCTCAGACGGAGTCTTTTCAGGCGCTCGTCGACTTCCCGGGCCTGGCCCGGGGTGATTTCTCCGAGGAACTTCACTGTGAAATGGAGGTTCTCTCTTTCCACTGTCTTCAGGTCAGCTCCAGTCGCTGAGAGCTCCCGCTGAAAGGCGGCGATTGAATCGAGGACCCTTGGGTCTGAGATTTCTAGTGCGACGAAGGCACGCATAGTCGTTCGGTGAGCAGGACTTGATTTAAATCCGCTCTGGGCCTGGCACCCGCAGACACATCCTTGTTCATAGTCGCAATAACCGGCATGCCAGGCTCCGGCAAGTCGACCGCCGCGCAGGCGCTGGTGGCGAAGGGATGGAAACGCGTCGTCATGGGCGACGTAATCCGAGAGGAGACGAGGCGAAGGGACCTAGTACCCGATTCGAAGAACACTGGCGAAGTGATGAAGCAGCTCAGGAAGGAGCGAGGCGAGGCTGCGGTGGCTGAGCTCTGCTTGGAAGCCATACGGAAGGCCGGGTCGGACAGAGTGGTGGTGGACGGAATCCGCTCGATGTCAGAGGTCGAGACGTTCAGGAAATCTGCGAAGGTGATCCTAGTCGTCGTTCATGCCTCCCAGCGGCGGAGACTTGCCCTGCTGAAGGAGAGGGGGAGAAGCGACGACCCCCTCTCCTACGAGATGTTCCTGAAGAGAGAGGAGAGGGAGCTCGGAGTCGGAATAGGCGACGCCATCGCCCTCGCAGACGAGATGGTCTCGAACGAGCATGCGACTCCGGAGAAGTTAGCATCCGAGATCGTTGAAGTCGTCGACCACTGGGTGGAACAAGACGCGCGCTGACTTCAAGGTAAGGGTCACGTTGGAGGCAACGGTGGCACCGTCAGAAGACCCGAAGAAGGTCCTGGACGCAATGAAGAGCATTCTCGTCGAGAATGTCGTGCTGGAAGAGGACAGCAGCAGGATGATCAAGCTGGTCTCGGAAGAGGCGAGCTCTCTCAACGTGCTGCGAGACCAGTTGAGGGACAGGCATATCAGAGGAGCTGCCAGGAGGCTGCTCCTGTCAGAGCTGAAAGGCGAGTCGACCTCGCTGATGCTGAACAGGCAGGCTGCCACCGTCGGCGTCATGGCCCTCTGCAGCAGCGCAGACCAGTCGCCTCTGGGCCCGATTTACCTGACGATTAGGTCAAAGCGAATCGCGACAGTAATCGATTGGCTTGCGGCCTACGAGGAAGGGTAGGCCACTTCTACTTTCAATCCGTCTTTTGCGGCTATCGTCTCTGGGAAGACGGAACGGGCCTGCTTGACCAGGCTCGCGACGCTGGTATAGCGGGCGCTAAAGTGAGTGAGGACGAGACGGCGCACGCCCGCATTCTTCGCGATTTCGGCAGCCTCGAGACAGGTGCTGTGCTTCCTCTCCACCGCTTTGTCCCGATCCTTTCCGTGGAAGGTAGAATCGAAGATCAGAAGGTCGCACCCGGAGAAGAACCTTGCGAGCCTTGGAGAGGGCCTAGTGTCGCCAGAGTATCCAATCTTCCTACCTGGCCGTGTCGGGCCAGTTACCTCTGAAGGAGAGATTGTCCGACCGTCCACCCGGACCTTCCTTCCCTTCTGGAGCTTCGACCACAGCCTGCCCTCCGGGACGCCGAGAGCCTTGGCCCTCTCTGGAAAGAAGACTCCAGGCCTGCTCCTTTCCTCGACGACGTAGGAATATGCCTCCACCGAATGAAGTGCATTCGTCGCCCTAACCTTGAAATCACTCGTGCGCAAGACTGTCCCCTTTCTTGCTGGCGAGAAATTGACCGGGAAGGTCAGCCCCATGTGCAGGAGTTCCGCGGTCACTTCGAGCCACTTCAGCAGCTTCGGCGGCCCGACTATGTTCAGCGGCTTCCTCCGCTGGGCAAGGCTCATGGTCTGCAGGAGTCCCAGGAGGCCCGTGACGTGGTCGCCGTGCAGATGAGAGATGAGGATCGAGGTCTCCCTGTTCAGGCCGACCCCCTGGTTCAGGACCTGCCGCTGGACCCCCTCCCCGCAGTCCATCAAAATGACACTGCCTTCTCTCTGTATGGCGACCGCCGGCAGCCCTCGCCCCTGCGTGGGAGCGGCTGAGCTGGTTCCCAGAAAGGTTACTATGAGCTTGGTCAAGTCTATCTCCTCCTCAGGACGGTGATTGTCCTCGTTAGCAACTTATGAACGTAAAGGTAGTGCTCTTCTTCGAGGGCCATCACAGCCGACCCCTCGATCTTCAGCGTCTGCGGGTGCATGACGACCATCCGTGAGCCTTTCTTGAGAAGCATAGGCATGGTCGCAAGCGTCCTCTGCACTATGTCCCGTGGGTCGGCTCCCCTGGTGCTGGAGGCCCGGCCATAGGGAAGGTCGGTCGCAATTGCGTCCGCGTGTCTCACAGGATGACTGAAGGCGTCGGCGCGGATGACCCCCATCCACCTCTGGCCAAAATGTCTCATGTTTGCGAGTGACCCCAGCGTCATCTTTGCTACTTGGTCCGACGCGACGACCCTCGCACCAGCTTCGAAGGCTTCGATCGCCAAGCTCCCGGTTCCCGAGAAGGGGTCGAGGAAGACTTCGCCCTCCTTGAACCTGCTAAGGTTGACCAACGCGCGGGCCAGCTTGGGGAAGATGGCAGACGGGTGGAAGAAGGCGCGCGCCCGGGGCCGGCGCCTCGACCAGGCCTGGTTCATTTCGCCGGGTTTGGTCAGAACCACGTAGTCTTTCTTGCCCCGGACCAAACTGAACTCGAAGTCAGGATTCTTGAGGTCGACTGTCGCGTCGACACCTTTGAGAACTGACCTCGGATCAAGACCAGGCTTCCCGCCCCCCAGGTCGAAATTGCGAAGCCGCACACGCCTTTCCAGGACGTCATTCTGCGCGTCGAGCGGCCTCTCTATCAGACGGCCCACCCTCCGGGAGAAGGCGACTCGAGAAGCAACAACGAACGGATCGGCGAGCGAATCGACGAGCAGGACCCGCTTCTCAGGCGACTCGAACCTGGATCTGGGGTCGTATGTGAGGAAGAGGGCCCTCGCCTCGGCCTCGGGGATGGAGGTCCCTTCTCCCGACAGTAGAACCAGAGACCTATTCATCGAGAGTTCTCAGATGTGCGACAAGGGCGTCCGAGACGTCGACCTTACTGAACCGACCAGGGACCGTATTGGTCCCGATGATCGTCTTGACCCCCACCTTCTGTAGCTTCCGCTCGGCGTCTCCCGCGAAGAGCCCGTGGACGCAGACCGCTAAGACAGCCTTCGCCCCATGCTTCTGAACGGCATCAGCCGCGACACATATCGTGCCTCCCGTGCTGATGATGTCGTCAACAATGATGACCTCCTTTCCCTTGAGTTCGAGCTTGACATCTTTCAGCTTCACGTCCCCGGTGACCCTGTCGCGCGTCTTCGAGAGCTGGAGGAACTTCGCCCCGTACAGCTGTGCGAAAGCCTCCGTCCTTCTTGAGCCTCCGAAGTCTGGAGAGATGACGACCGGGTCGCTCAGATCGAGCTCGTTCTTGGTGTACTCGACGAGGGCGGGGATCGCAGAGACGCTGTAGGCTGGAAAAGAGAAGAGCGAGAGCCCCTCTGCAGAATGGATGTCGACCGTCGCGAGCCTTCGGACTCCCACCGAACGCATGAGATGGGCAACGATGCCGAGCGTGACACCTTCGCCCGGGAGAAACTGCTTGTCCTGCCTTGCGTACCCGAGGTAGGGCACGACAGCAGTAATCCTTGCACCCTCTTGACTCAGATGGTGCGAGGCGAACAGAAGCTGGAGGAGATGTGTGTCGACAGGTGGGTAGGTTGACTGGACCAAGAGGATGTTCTTCCCTGAGACCTTCTCCTCTGACGAGAACCGCGTCTCGCCGTCGGGAAAGACCTTGAACTCCGCCTTGAGCAGAGACAAACCAAGTTTCTCGGCCACCGTCCTGCCCAACTCCGCGGAGGCCGGGCCGGCGAGGACAAGCTTCTCTGTCATCGCTGTCAAGACGGCTCGACTCTCATTCGTATTTAACGGATTGCCGCAACCCAGGAACTTCTGATGCCGACAGGAATGGTTAAGGCATAGTCAGACGGGAGATATCGCAAACAATTGGACCAAATCTGCCCCGAATGCGGTGTCGGAATAATGATGTACGACATGCCCACGAAGCGCTTCGGTTGCAAGAACTGCGGCGCGTTTCTCACCAGAGACCAGCTCTCAGACCTCAGGTACAAGCAGAAGACTCCTGTTGAGGACGAAAGACGCAAGCGGTCTAGGCAGCAGTCTGACTATCTCGAATGGTGGCTGAGCGGGAACAAAGAACAATAGCCAGCCTTCTATTGGGAGCGGTACCAGGACGGGCTCCTAGCGGAGCGTCTTTCTGTGATTCTGCACCTTCGGCGCCGGAAGTGCAGCGAGAGAGCGTCCCGTGTCCCTTCACTCATGTCCAGTCTCCTCACCTGTTCAGCCGTGAACCAGCCGAAGGCTGAGGACTCTTCGTTCAACCTCACCCTTCCTCCGACACGGCGGGCGAGGTAATCGACGAGGACGTAATGATACTTTGGTCTCGACATTTCGTCGAGGTGTATGTCAGTCCCTACGTCTAGGAGCCCCTCCAATGCCACGGCAAGGCCGGTCTCCTCCTTGACCTCTCTGACCACTGCGTCCTGGACTCGCTCGCCAAGCTCGACCAGGCCGCCCGGGAGCGCCCAGCGGCCCTCATTAGGAGGATACTTCCGCTTGATCAGGAGGACTTTGGGTCCGTCACGCACGACGGCACCTGCTCCGACGAGCGGCCTGGACGGGTACTCTCTCCTAGCCTTCATCGGTTTGAACGGGTCTGACAGTCGTGTTCTTATGATATAAGACCGCACCAATCAGAGGAAAAGACGCCCTTTGCGTAGACAATAGAGGAAACCACAGGCCAGCTGAGATTTGCCGAAGTGCACCAAGATGACATCCGAGGATAGCGAGAGATAGTCCGGGGGCACGGAAAGGATAACGCCGGAGCAGTAGGGGGAGTCAAGGGTGGAGCTCTAACCACCCGAAGCCAGCATAGCAGACATCGACAGGTCTAGCTGTTGACAGGCTGTCGCCGCCTGCCTTCCGCCCACATATACGGCCATTAGGGGTAACCCCTCGGCTGATTATTTTTCCAGTTGTCCTCCATTATTCTCCGTTATTACCCGGCACTATCCCCCGCTCTCCTCGGATGTTGTCCAGGGTATCCTCCCGCATTGTACTCTGGCTATCTTCCGTTATCCTCGATTATGCCATCCGAGACAGGGCCTAGACACATGTTGGAGAGAGGTCAAATCCAGGAACTACCTCCCGGAAGTCATATCGCGCGCAAGTATTCGTTTTAAGCCTGCGGCCCTAGGTGGCCTGCCATGGTCAGGGTCGAGATGCTGGCGGTCGGAAGGGAGCTCCTGATTGGGAGGACCCTGAACACCAACGCTCGGTGGATAGGAAGGAGGCTGGCCCGGAAGGGGACGCTTCTCGCCGAGATTACGACGGTCGATGACGACCTGGAGGAGATAGCCGCCGGGCTGAAGGGTTGCCTTGGAAGGAGGGCAGACTTCGTGATTGTTGTTGGCGGGCTCGGGCCGACACCTGATGACATGACTCTCAAGGGGATATCGAAAGAAATCGGTAAAGGATTGAGACTCAACAGACAAGCTCTTTCGTTGATTAGGGAACATTACGCCAGAAGCAACCTCGGCAGCATCGAGATGACGCCCGCAAGGAAGAAGATGGCAACCCTGCCAATCGGTGCAAAACCTGTCAGGAACGAGGTGGGGACTGCTCCAGGAGTCAGATTGGAACTTGAAGGAACGACAGTCTTCTGCCTACCCGGAGTTCCTTCAGAAATGAAAAGCATCTTCAGGGAATCCGTCGAGCCGGAGATTGCCAGGAGGTTAGGGAGACTCCGCAGGAAGTACATCTCGCTGAAACTCGAAGGAATCTACGAATCGGCGCTGGCCCCAATAATCGAGTCTGAGCTGAGGAGGCACCCAGGCGCGTACATCAAATCCCACCCGAGAGGGATCAAGGAGGGGAGATCAAGAATCGAGCTTGACGTGGCGGTAGTGAGCGAGGACAAGGAGAAGGCGGAGGAGTCAGCGGTCCAGATCGTGCGCGAAATCAAGAGCGAGATCGAGACTGCGGGAGCGACGGTGGTCTCAGAGAGAGGGACGACTCTGAGTGGGCGAAAGTGACGCGAGTTGGACCTAATATTCATCACCGGGACGGCCGGTTCCGGCAAGTCCCTTCTCACAAGCGCTCTCAAGAGATGGTATGCCAACAGGGGCGAAGAAGCGATAGCTGTCAACCTGGACCCGGGGGTGGTCAATCTCCCCTATGAGCCTGACGTGGACGTCAGGCTGAGGGTCAACCTCCAGGAGGTGATGGAAGACTACGGTCTCGGCCCCAATGGGGCTCTGATCCTAGCGGCTGACCTAGTTGCGACCAAGCTGGGAGAGATTCAAGAGGACATCGACTCCTACGGGGCGGAATACGTCATCGTCGACACGCCAGGACAGACGGAGCTCTTTGCCTTCCGGGAGAGCGGCGAATACATAGTGAAGGAACTGAAGGCCGACTCCAAGACGCTGCTCTTCCTCCTCGACCCGCTGCTGGCGAACACGCCCGTCAATTTCCTCTCGATAGCCCTGCTCTCGGCGTCCGTTGGCCTCAGGATGAACGTCCCCCGAATCTCGGTCCTCACGAAGAAGGACATCGCGAGAAACGCGGTCAAACAGATCGTCGAATGGAGCAGGGATGCGAAGGTCTTCGAGGACGCTCTGGCCCTCACCAAGGACAGCGATCAGTACTCGTTGTACTCTGAGCTCTTCAGGAGCCTCCGGAGGCTCGCGTTCGGTTCGGACCTGTACCCTGTCTCTTCGACGACCTTGGAGGGGCTCATCGCGCTCGTGGGAGAGGTGGCGAGAATTGGCCGAGGCGGTGAAGAGTTCACGGATTGAGCGCAGAAAGGAAACTCTGGATCAGCCCGGCGCAATTCTCCGGTTTCTCTAGCGGGACCATGTGCCCGGCATACTTGACGAGCGCCATCGTCGAAGAATGTATGTTCTGGTTCAGGTAGACAGACCACTTGGGCGGGGTCATCTTATCGTTCTCCCCGCAGATGATGAAGGTCTTGGCGGTAATCTCAGAGAGCCGAGGCCTTACGTCGAAGCCATCGCATGCGAGGTAATCGTTCAGGAATACGGGGAGGTTGGTGAACGAGAGTGCAGCCCTCGCCTCCCTTCCCAAGCCCAAGTCGACCCTGAAGTAGCTCATCGGAGTTATCGTCTGTTCGATGGTTCTCATAGGCTGGGTCCGCAGACCTTCGACTATGGCCGGATCGACGCCAAGCTTCGCCCCTGCCCCGACCAAGATCAGCCCCCCGATGTCGTCCGGATGTTCAATGGCGATGGTCAGGGCGATGGCGCTGCCCATCGAATGCCCGCAGACTGCGGGCCTCGTTGGGAGACATTCCGCGATGTGGCGATGAATCGCTTCAGAGTAGTCGCGGATCGTCCTGCACGTTATGTCGCCGGAAGGATGCCCGGGAAGGTTGACGGCCACGGCTCTTCCGGTCCCGGTCAGGTATTGGAGTGTCCTCTTCCAGAAGATATTGTTTCCCCCGGCGCCGTGAACGAAGACCACGTCGCGGGGAGCCTGCCCTGCAAAGAAGTCGAGCACTGTGCCGATGCCACCTACGTGAACCCTACGGAACTGAAGTATGTGCCGGTGAACAGCAGGTGTCGGTTCACGGCGCCAGCCTGGCCGCCGCCTCGTCGATGCTGAGCTTGCCTCCGACGACCAGTCGCGCGAGCCTCTCAGCCTTTTCCTGAGAGACCTTGCTCAGCCGCTCCATCAGGGCCCACCTGGCCGTCTCGACGATCATCCCTCTGACGCTCCTCAGCTTGAGGTCAAGGTCGCCATGGTCGAACCTAGATCTGACCGCCTCGATGGCGCCCTCCAGCTTTTCGAGCCCCTCCCCCGTAAGGGCCGAGACCTTGATGACTAGCGGCGACCGGGACTTCATGCCTCTAACCACGCCTAGTAGGGTGACCACCATCGAATCAGAGCCTTCCATGTCTGCCTTGTTGACCACATACACGTCACCGATCTCCATTAGGCCGGCCTTCGAGACTTGGACATCATCGCCGAGTCCGGGCATCAGCACGACGAGGACCGCGTGGGACACGCCGACGACTTCGATATCTGACTGGCCTATCCCGACCGTCTCAATAAGGATGATGTCGAAACCGGCGGCGTCCATCAGCTGAATGACCTGCGAAGTGGCTCTCGAGAGCCCGCCCGACCATCCCCTCGACGCCATGCTCCGGATGTAGACGCTCCTGTCCCCGGCGTGGCTGCCCATCCTGATCCTGTCACCGAGCAGCGCCCCTCCGGTGATCGGGCTGGTAGGGTCGACCGCTATGACTCCGACCCTGAGCCCCTTCTTCCTGTAGAGCTCAATCAGCCTGTCAACTAGAGTGCTCTTCCCTGTCCCAGGGGGTCCCGTCACTCCCACAATAAACGCGTGGCCCGAAAGCTTCAGCATCCGAAGGAGCTTCGATGCCCCCTCGCGCTCGTTCTCGACCAGCGTGATGCCCTTTGAGAGCGCCCGCCTGTCTCCTCTCCGGATCTCCCTTGCCAACTGTGACGACTGCAAATGTGATGCTACCTCACCCTCTGTGATGCCGCTTTATCAGTTGGAAGGCATCGTTTATCTCCCACCGTTTGGGGTCGTCGCTTGCCTTGCTTAGGAACGGCGGGGAAGCGTACTGGAGGAGGAAAGCGAAGGCGGTCGTGGAAATGAGGGCGAAGCCGGGCAACCTGTACGACACCGCCGCGCTCGAAAGCGTCAGGAAGGGCGTCAAGCAATGGGAGAAAAGCGTCTTCGGCGAGCAGGCGAAGAAACTCCCCGAACCGAGGTCAGACTTCCAGACTGCCTCAGGAATCCCTCTGAAGCCGCTCTTCACGCCGTCAGACGTGATGGACGCGGACTACTCCGACCAAGGGTACCCGGGTGTCTATCCATACCTCAGAGGAGTCCATCCCACGATGTACAGGAGAAGGACGTGGACGATGAGGATGTTCTCCGGGTTCGGGGCGCCCGAGGACACCAATAGGAGACTGAAGCTCCTCCTCGAGCACGGGGAGACCGGGCTCAGCATCGCGTTCGACATGCCAACGCTCTACGGGTACGATTGTGACCACGAGCGAGCGCACGGCGAAGTAGGGAGGTGCGGCGTCAACGTGTCCTCGCTCAAGGACATGGAAGTGATCTTCGATGGGATACCCCTAGACAAGGTTAGCACGTCGATGACGATCAACGCCCCGGCGACGGTCCTGACCTGCATGTACGCCGGCGTGGCGAAAAGGCAGGGCGTGTCCATGGAGGGGCTGAGGGGGACCGTACAGGCGGACATGCTCAAGGAGTACATAGCGCAGAAGGAGTGGGTCTACCCTCCCGAGGCGCACTTGAGGCTGGTGAGGGACTTGATGGTCTTCTGCACGAAGAAGATGCCTCTTTGGAACTACATCAGCATCAGCGGCTATCACATCAGGGAGGCTGGATCGAGTGCAGTCCAGGAGCTCGCATTCACGCTAGCGGATGGGTTCGGATACGTCGAGCTGGGGATGGAGGCGGGTCTGAAGCCAGAGCAGTTCGCGCCAAGGCTCAGCTTCTTCTTCAACTCGACAATGGACTTCTTCGAGGAAATCGCGAAATTCAGGGCGGCCAGGAAGATCTGGGCCACGGTTCTCAGAGAGAAATACGGAGTCAAGGACCCAAGGAGCCTGCTGATGAGGTTCCACACACAGACGTCGGGCGCCTCGTTGACATGGCAGCAGCCGCTCAACAACATCATCAGGACGACAATAGAAGCGCTGGCTGCCGTCCTGGGCGGGACCCAATCACTCCACACCAATTCCTTTGACGAAGCATGGGCCCTTCCCACAGAGAAAGCGGTTCAAGTCGCGCTCAGAACACAGCAGGTGATAGCCGAGGAGACTGGTGTCCCCAACGTAATCGACCCGCTCGGTGGGTCGTACTACGTTGAATGGCTGACCGAGCAGATGGAGGAGGAGGCGTACAAGTACTTCGACAGAATCGAATCTTCGGGAGGACTCCTTAGGGCAATCAAGTCAGGATACATGCAGAGGGAAATCGCGGAGAACTCCTACAGGCTCTCAAGGAGGGTCGAAGAAGGCAAGGACAACGTCGTAGGCGTCAACAAGTACGCAATCGAAGAGAAGAAACCGATCGATACGCTGAAGATAGACTTCAAGGCACAGAGGAGCCAGGTCAAGAGGCTCGAGCGTGTGAAGAAGGAGAGGGACGGAGTGAAAGTCCAGGCGGCGCTCGCGAAAATCGGCAGGGCATTTGAAAACGAGGATGCAAATTCCATCGAGCCTATGCTAAAGGCAGTGTTGGAGTACGCGACGCTGGGAGAGATAGTCCAGGTGGGGCGGGAGGCCTTCGGAACCTGGAGAGAGCCCCTGATTCTGTAGCGCCCGGAAAGGTTTTCAAACCCACCAAAGTCCGAGCCGTTTGGTTGACCAAGAGGACCGTTCTAACGGAACGAAAGATCAGGATTCTTGTTGCGAAGCCTGGGCTGGACGGGCACGACAGGGGTGCGCTCGTGCTGGCCAGGGCGCTCAGGGACGCAGGGATGGAGGTGATCTACAGCGGGTTACTTCCCTCACCTGAGCAGGTCGCTCAGATGGCTCTGGACGAGGACGTCGACGTCGTCGCTCTCTCGCTGCTCAACGGCGCCCACATGACTGCATTCCCCAAGGTGAAACGGCTGCTCGAGAAGATGGGAGGGAAGGACATAATCGTGGTAGGAGGGGGGATCATCCCAGAAGAGGACAAGCCCAAGCTGCTGAAGATGAGGATCACCGGGCTTTACGGCCCGGGAAGCTCCCTCGAAGAGATCGTGGGCCACATCCAGGAAAGGGTTAGGAAGGAGCGCTGGGGGGAGTAGCGGCATGTCCGAACAGGATGAATTCACGAATCTTTCAAAGATGGATTTCGATATCTCAGAAGAACAGGGGATGATCCTCGACCAGGTGGACAAGGTCTGCAGGGAAATCCGCCCGATCGAAGACAAGTGCTACCTCGAGCGCAGAATCAACGACCAGGCGAGGCCGATCTTCGCGAAGGCGCACCTCCTGGGTCTCCCCATCTCCAGGAGGTACGGGGACGGCCAAGGGGCGGACATGGTGACCTACTCGTTGGCAATCGAGAGGATTGGAAGGGAGGGGACGGGGCTCGGGACCTTCTTCTCGGTGCACACAGCTTTGGGGCAGATGACGGTACAGCAGTGGGGAAGCGAGGAGCAGAAGCAGAGGGTCCTGACGCCTGCAACAAAGGGCGAAAGCATCCTCGCCTTCGGACTGACGGAGCCGAATGCAGGAAGCGACCCTGCTGCATTGACGACAAACTTCGAGGAGAGAGAAGGGAAGTTCTTGCTCACTGGACAGAAGGCGTGGATTTCGCTTGGGTCAACCGCGAAGTACGTGCTGATATTCGCCTACCCGAAGGGGAAGAGGGAAGGGATGTGCGGATTCATAGTCGACACCGGCAGTCCTGGATTCAAGGCAGAGATCATGCCCCACAAGCTGGGGCTCCCCACAGGGGACACCTCGACACTTTACCTGGACAGAGTGGAGGTGGCGAAGGAGGATATGCTCGGACCGCCTGGGAAGGGAATGGCCGTGGCCCTGTCGGGTCTGATGCACGGAAGGCTCGGCCTTGGTGCCAATTGCGTCGGCGTGACTCAGGACTGCCTTGACGAGTCGGTGAGGTACGCAGGGGTGAGGTCTCAGCACGGAAAGCTGATTGGAAAGCATCAGCTCATACAGAGGCATATTGGGTTAATGTCGACGAGACTGGAAGCGGCCAAGCTCCTCGTCCTGAGGGCAGCCTTCACCAAGCAGAAGTACATGGAGACCCCGACGAACTTGGAACTCAGAGACGCCGCGGACCTGGCGATAACCAAGGCGAAGTACTTCGCGGCCAATGCGGCGTTCGATGCGGCGAACCGCGCCGTGCAGATCTTCGGCGCCAACGGCTATTCGTTCGAGAGCAGGCCCGCCAGGCACCTCGCGGACGCGAGGGTCACCATGATTTATGAAGGAGCCAACGAGATTCTGGAGCAGAAGATAGCGCTGGGATCACTCGGCCGGAGCTTCGGCGCGTACTCTTAACCTTCCCACCCGGGCGAAAGGACACCGACGCTGGCAGAACGACCGTCTTACTCCCCGGGGCGCATGGCCCGACGACCGTCCCTGCTGCGCATGGTGACAAGGGACTCGATCACACTCTGCGGATGAGGGGAACGCTTATTCCACCTTTTCCGTCTGTGCCCTGCATGGAGGCTCAGTTCGAGGCTATTGTCGTGGGCGCTGGCCTCTCCGGCTGCGCCGCAGCCTACAGCCTGGCGAAGCAGGGAACGAGCGTCCTCCTAATCGAGAGGGGCAAGCACCCAGGCTCGAAGAACGTCAGCGGAGGCTTGATGTACTGCCATGCGCTGCACAAGCTAATCCCCGAGTTCTGGAAGGAGGCGCCCGTGGAGCGGCACGTGAGAAGGCACGTGATCTCCTTCCTTTCGAAGGGCTCCGCCACATCGCTGAGCTTCGACAGCTCGCGGTTCTCAGTCCCTCCGTACAACAGCTGCACCGTTCTCCTCTCCAAGTTCAACGAGTGGTTCGCCTCGAAGGTGGAGCAGGCGGGAGGGATAGTGACCAGCGGCATCTACGTGGATGACCTCCTCTGGGAAGGAGACAGGGTCGTCGGAGTGAGGGCGGGCGGGGAGGAGATCAGGAGCAACTTGGTCATCGCTGCAGACGGTGTGAACTCCCTTCTCGCAGAAAACGCGAAGCTCAGGGGAAGGTTTGACTCGGGCTCCTTGGCGCTGGGCGTGAAGAGCGTGCTGGGTGTGCCAAGGAAGACCATCGAAGAAAGGTTCAACGTTCAGGGCGACGAGGGGGCTGCGTACACGTTTCTCGGCTGCACCGGCGGCATGCAGGGCGGAGGTTTCCTGTACACGAACAGCGAAAGCCTGTCAATCGGCGTGGTCGTCAGCATCAACTCGTTGGTCGAAGCGGACGCAAAGAGCACCGATTTGTTGGACGGGCTGATCAGCCATCCGATCGTGAAGGGACTTATTGAAGGAGCCAACCCGCTCGAGTACTCGGCCCAGCTGATTCCGGAAGGAGGAATTGGCATGAAGCCGCAGCTGTACGGGAATGGCATCCTTGTCGTGGGCGACGCGGCAGGATTCATACAGAACAACGGTTTGCTCCTGCGAGGGATGGACTTCGCAATCGCTTCCGGAGCGATGGCTGCCGAGGCCGGGAAGAAGGCCAAGGAGAAGGGAGATTATTCGGCCGCAACGCTCTCGCAGTATGAAAGCCTGCTCCAAGAAACCTTCATCCTAAGGGACTTGCAGACGTATCGACACGCACCGCACTTCCTCGAGAACCCCCGCCTGTACTCGACCTACCCCGACCTCGCCTGCGGCCTCATGGAGAGGCTGTTCGCCGTCGACGGAGGTCCGAGGCAGAACCTCCTCGGAGCGGCAAGGAAGGAGATGAAACACAGAATCTCCCTAATTCGCATGGCCAGGGACCTGCTAGGAGCGAGGGCGCTGTGAGTCTGGATAACCTCAACGTCGAGCAGAGGCTAGGGCTGAACAGCTTCGATACAGACGAGGAGAGCCACATCAAGGTGAACCGTGAGCTATGCAAGGAACGGGACGTCAAGATCCTCCTCAGAGTCTGCCCAGCCAGCTGCTTCACGCTCACGTCGGGAGAGCTCGTCTTTTCCCGACTGGGATGTCTCGAGTGCGGCGCGTGCAGGGCGGCTGCCTCACCAGGAGCCATCGACTGGAGTTTCCCCAGAGGCGGCACAGGAATCAGATATCGCTACGGGTGAAACTTATGTGCGATGAGAAACGGGGCATGGGCTGGCAATGGTGCGGACGATTGTCTGCGCAAAACAGGTCTACGACGTCGAAGGACTGAAGGTCGATCCGAAGACTCGGTCTCTGATCACCGAGCGCGTCGAGCGCAAGATCAGCGACTTCGACAAGAACGCGTTGGAGGAGGCTCTGCGAATCAGAGAGAAGCACGGCGGAAGCGTGACTGTGGTCACCCTGGGCCCTCCGACCGCGAACGTCGCGGCCAAGGAGGCTCTGAACATGGGCGCGGACGATGCGTACGTCATATGCGGCGCCGACATGGAGCAACTCGACGCACGCGCCACCTCTGACATGCTCGCCGCCGCAATCAGAAGAATCGGGGAATTCGACCTCGTCATCTGCGGAGATGCGTCCATCGACATGTACTCTGGTCAGGTGGGGCCAAGGCTGGCGGAGAGGCTTGGGATACCGCAAGTCTCTCACGCGAAGAAGGTGACGGTAAATGGAAGCGTGGTGACGGCGGAACGCGATTTGGAGGAAGCCGACGAAACGGTGGAAGCCCCCATGCCCGTCCTGCTCACCGTGACGAAGGAAATCAACGAGCCAAGAATTCCGACCATATCCATGTTCATCAAGGCGTCGAAGAAGACAGTCAAGACGCTGGATACAGGCGAGCTGGGAGTTCCGTTCGCGACATCGGTCAAGGTGCTGAAGGCGCTGGCTCCAATGACCGAGCGAAGGAGAGAGGCCATCGAAGGGAAGCCCGCCGAGATTGCAGAGAGCCTGGCCCGTCAGTTGCTCAGGGAGGGGGTCGTGGATGGATAAGAGAATGACTTCGAGCGGCTCTGACGTGTGGGTGTTCTCTGAAAGGATGGATGTGACGCTCGAGCTGCTGGGGAAGGGAAGGGAGCTCGCGGACGGTCTGGGGGCGGGCCTTTGCGCACTCGTCCTCGGCACGGCGCTCGAACACGAGGCAGACACCTTCGCATCGCACGGCGCTGACAAGGTATTCCTTGTCGAGAATCAGGCGCTTCAGAACACTCTGCCGGAACCGTTTGCCGAAGCCATAGGCAAGCTTGCCTCTCAGTACGGGCCTGAGATCCTGCTGATCGGAAGCACCAGGAGGGGGAAGGACATAGCCGCCAGGGTTGCTGCGCGGCTCGAGACCGGAGTCATCACGGACTGCGTGGCACTGGGCCTGGACAAGGAGAAACGAATGCTGGTGGCGGACCGGCCCTCGTACGGCGGAATCTTGGTCTCGACCGAAATCTGTACCACGAGACCGCAGATCGCCACTGTGCCCCCAAGGGTATTCGAGCCGGCCACGCCTAGGCAGGGCCAGCACGGGAAGGTGATCAGGACAGACGTCGACTTGGCGCCACCGAAGACCAGAGTCGTCCAAGTCGCCTCCAAGGAGGTCAGAGGCGTAGGACTGGAGGACGCGAGCGTGATTGTATCAGCAGGAAGGGGCGTGGCGAAGAAGGAAGACCTCAGGATACTCCAAGAGCTCGCCAGCGTGCTGGGCGGCGAGGTAGGATGCTCATCGCCACTGGCAGAGGACTTGAAGTGGCTGCCGCTGGAGCGCCTTGTGGGCCTCACGGGCCGGAAGGTCAAACCCAAGCTGTACGTGGCATGCGGGATATCGGGTCAGGTCCAGCACATCACCGGCATGAGAGGTTCGCGCACAGTCGTGGCCATAAACAACGACCCCGAGGCGCCCATCTTCCAGCAATCGGACTACTGCGTGAGGGGAGACCTGTACGAGATAGTTCCCCTGCTGACAGAAGCGTTTCGGAAGATCCGTCAGAAGTAATCAGCGGAGGGCGACCTTGCCCTCTATGAATCCTCACCTCGCCGAGACCGAGTTAGGTGATGCGTTTTTATGCTCGGTGGGAGGAGGATGGTCAAGCGAAATGCATTGGACTTCAATCTGACGGCAGAGCAAGAAGGGTTCAGGCAGGCAGTCCGAGAATTCTGCCAGAAGGAGATTGCGCCGAGGGCACGGGCGATGGACACGAAGAGGGAGCTTGATGAAGGGCTCATCGACAAGATGGCCGCTCAGGAGCTACTCGGCATCACGATCCCTCCGGAGTATGGCGGACCCGGAGCTGACTTTGTAACCGCGGCGATCGTCGCCGAGGAGATCGCGCGTGCGGACGTCAGCTGTTCCACAGCCGTGATGTACCTTCTGACTACAGGCTGGAGTTTCCTCCTTACAAAGCACGCGACGAATCAGCTGAAGGAAGAGTTGCTGCCAAAGGTCGCAAAGGGGAAATCCCTCGTGGGAATACTGTCCACAGAACCCCAGGGCGGGTCCGACATCGCAGGCCTGAGGACAAGGATCATACGCGAGGGGGACAAGCTCGTGGTGAACGGCCAGAAGTCATACATCAGTCTCGTAAGAGAGATTCAGAGGAGGGGAGGGGGCTACCTGACGCTGGGTTCCTCCGAGCCGTCGCTGGGGCACAGGGGCATGACAGCCTTCTACATGCCTCTCGACAGGCCGGGGGTAGGCACGGGTTTGGTCGAAGACATGGGCAGGATGGCTCTCTCGACAGGCAACATCGACATGAAGAAGGTGGAGCTGCCCGAACACTACATCGTCGGAGAGTGGAACAAGGGGTTCTACGTCGGCATGGAGGGCTTCCAAGCGGCAAGAGTCCTCGTCTCGGCCGCGTGCATAGGGTGCTGGGAGGGTGTGCTGGACATGGGGATGAGTTACATAAAGGAAAGGGAGACCTTCGGCACTCCACTGGCAAAGTACGAAGGGATTCAGTTCCCTCTAGTGGACAGCTATGCGACTCTGGAGGCGGACAAGCTGCTGGTCTACAGGGCGGCCTGGGCCGTGGACGAGATGTACCGGAAGGGCGCGACCAAGCAGGAGTCCAGAAGGGTGGCCATGTTGGCGGCGCAGGCGAAGCTCAGAGCCCCGGTCGACGCCTTCCAGGGGTGCAGCACTGTCATGGACATGCTCGGTGCATACGGCTACACAACCAAGTGCGACGTCGAGATGGCACTCAGAGGCGTGAAATCATACTCTGCGGGTGCTGAAGGAGGGCAGAACATCATGCGAATCATCATTGCAAGGGAGATCCTTGGAGACGAATTCGTGCCGCAGCATTAATTGACTGAGCCATCGCCGGATTAGTGCTCGCCAGCCAGAATCCCGTTCAAAAGGGTCCAAATGGCCATCGAGCGCACATGCGGAGGCGGAGTATTTCCAAACCTGGGAACCGACCCTCATCTTTAAATCAAATCTGGCGGGGCGCCCGCCATCGACATGTCACAGAAGAAGGAGGATCTCGCAGGGCCCGGAATAGGCACGTATGAAGAAGTCGAGAAGGTTCTACCCACGGACTACAAGTCCCTCCTCGACAGGAAGGAGACGCAGCGCGCGATCTACCTGGCCAGGAGTCACATCGAGCAGAACCTCTGCAAGGAGCTGAACCTGATGATGGTGCAGGTTCCACTAATTGTAGACGCCTCAAGCGGAATTAATGACATGCTCGACAGGGACGGCTCCCGGACGCCGATTCAGTTCCACATATCGAACGACTACAACAAGCACCCGATCGACGCCCAAGTCGTCCAGGCGGCGACCAAATGGAAGCGCTTCGCCCTGAAGCAGTTCGGGATGAGCGTCGGGGAGGGCATCTGCACTGACATGCGGGCCGTCAGGAAGGACTACTTCCTCGACCACGACCACAGCGCCTACGTAGACCAATGGGACTGGGAGAGGGTCGTAAGCGCTGAGCAACGGAACCTTACCTGCCTGACCGACACCGTGACGAGGATCTGGAAGGTCCTAAGGGGAGCGGAGAAACGGGTCCAAGAAGACTACCCCCGGCTGAAGGAGAAGTATCCGAGCATGCCTGACAGGATCGAGTTCATGCACGCGGAGGACATCCTCGAGATGTACCCTAACCTCCCTAGAAAGCAACGCGAGACAACTGTCCTGCAGGAGCATCCTGCCATCTTCATCATAGGCATAGGCTGGGTCCTAAAGAACGGACACCCCCACGAAATGAGGGCAGCCGATTACGACGACTGGGTGACTGAAACCAAGTCGAAGGACGGCAGACCGATGCACGGGCTCAACGGCGACATCCTTGTCTGGAACCCGGTCACGAAACGGAGACATGAGTTGAGCTCGATGGGTGTGAGGGTCGACGGGGCAACTTTGAAGAAGCAGCTCAAGCTGAGCGGGCAGCTGGACTTCCTGAAGTATGAATACCACAAGGGAATCATCAGTGGGGACCTGCCCCTTTCCATTGGAGGAGGCATAGGACAGTCGAGGACCCTGATGCTGCTTCTCAAGAAGGCGCACCTGGGCGAGGTCAGCGTCTCGGTCTGGCCTAAGGTCCTTAAGGACATGTGCGCGAAGAAGAACATACACGTCCTCGAATGAAGCAGCGGTCTCCCGGTCCGGTAGGGTGGCTGTAATGGACGGGTTCTATGGACTCCTGAGTCAAGTCAGACCGGCGGCTCGGTCGAAGTCCCAGATTCTCCCGACAGGGCGGTAGGGTTTCCGTCGGAGGCCGCCAAGCAGACCGCTCTCCTGGAGCTTGGCGACGAGGCCGGCAGAGTACGAAGGGGCGCCGGTGGCTCCCGGCGAGTTGTAGTTGAGTATGTGGACCGACCTCTCGTCCCGAACAAGAATCGCCTCCGGGACGAACCCATCATTCCCGACGACAGATGCCCTGACCCCCGAAACACCCCGCAAATTCAGGGCCTTATGGTCAAGCCCAGGAATGAACCTCCTGACACGCTCACACATCGCCTTCTTTGACAAAGAGGTATGCCACTCGCTCGCGACCATTGAAAGGAAGTCTGAGTCGCTCAAGAGATTGAGTTTGGGGCCGTTCGGTATAGCGAACAGCCTGGGAAGAGAACGCAGACCCAGCCCTTCGTAGACGTAAGGGCCGGTGACCATCACCGCGTTCGGCCCAATCTGCCGCACGCCGTCCGAACGCACAACGAAATGCGGGTCGAGGAACGGGAACCTGGGATGCCGAGGGAGCGTATAGACATTCCTGCCGACTCTCGAAGCGAATGGCTCGTCAACAATCCAGTACTCGCCGCGGAAGTTGAGCGTCGAGTATTCACTGGCAAGCCCCATCATGTGGGCTATGTTGACCGAACCACCGCCAGCCGCATTGATCAGAAGCTTGCACCTGACACCTGCGAGCAGATCGTTGCTCAAGAAGGAGACGTCGAGGGTTGCACCCTCGGCCTTCAGCGAGGACACCTGAAGCCCACCTTGGAAGATAAGGCCCTCGTTGAGGGCGAGCCGGTGGACGCATGCGGTGAATCTCCCGAAGTCGACCGAAGCGTCGGTCTTCGAATGAATCGCTGCCCTGCACTCGACCTCCGGCTCCACCGACTTGACCGACCGAGTGTCGAGCAGCTCCAGTTCGGTCTCCTCCATGCCGTTGTCTGTTCCCCATCGCATGTACCTCTCGAGGAGAGGAACATCATCCTCTCGAAGCGCCACTTCGAGCGTGCCTACTGGTCTCCAGGGGAGGCCATACGCGTTGGCGAGGTCGAGCCAGAGAGGATAGGAGAGCATCGCAGAAAGGGCAAATGTCTTCTTGGTCTCCGGATTGAGGTAGAAGGGGCGGTGGATTACACCCGTGTTCCGCGAGCTGGTGTGCCTTGCGACTCCACTTTCCCTGTCTACCAGCAGAATCCTGCAGTCATAGAGGCTCGACAACCAGTACGCTATGGTGACACCGAGGACCCCAGCCCCGACGACAAGGATGTCAACCTCCTTGCGAAGGGTGGAGGCGGGCGACATCGACATCAGGGCTTCGGGGTCGGGTTGATTAGTCTGTCCGGTCGGAGGTCACGGCTGTTCTCAGAGCTAGCGCATATGTACGGCTGCCTTTCCGTCAGACCGTCTTCAGGTAGCCGTTCTGATCTAGCCACTCTGCGTGGGCCTTGATGTAGCGCCACAGTATGTCCGCCTTCCTGTTGTCGAAGTCCCAGGGAGCCACCAGGACGATGTCGCCTTCGCGTATCCACATTCTTCTCTTGAGCTTGCCCCTTATCCTGCAGTTGCGAGTCTCTCCGTCGGCACATTTCACTATGACTTGGTCTCCCCCTGTAAGCTTGACCGCCCTTCCGAGGATCTCTCCCTGGCCAGGCATAACCAGCTCCTTCAGGTTGGACTCGCTGAGCACCTTCCTCTTACCCAATGACTATCACCGACTGGCCCTCTCCCTACCCGGGATTGCCTCCAGATTAAAGCGCTTCACCTGCACCGCCTCCATTTCATTCCCCCGCCTCGCGAACCCCGGTTGTATCTGCGCCCGCCCCGCCTCCGACCCCGCCCCGAATCCTCGAAGTCGCTACGCGAGAAGTGTATCTCGTCCTCGGGCCTTAATGGTCTGATGGGCGCCTTTGCCAGGCCCATTATCCTCGCAAGATCGGGGTTCTCGTCCCGGCTCACAAAGGTGTACGCCGTGCCGAGGTCTCCTGCCCGCGCGGTCCTGCCCACCCTGTGGAAGTAGACCGTGGAGTCCTCGGGTACGTCGTAGTTTATCACGCACCCGACCTGCCTTACATCGATGCCTCGGGCGGCCACGTCGGTGGCCACTAGGACATCGACCCGGGCCGTCCGGAAGAGGTTCATTGAATGGTCCCGCTGGTTCTGGCTCAGGTCGCCGTGCAACTGAGCGACGCTCAGGAAGCGCCTCTCGAGTTCTTTTGCCAGCCTGATGGTCCCGTACCGGGTCCTGCAGAAGATCACGGTGCTTCCCCTCTTCTCTCTCTTTAGGACCTGAAGCAGCAGCTCGAGCTTCTCAGGCCGTTCGGCCTTTGCATAGAACTGTTCGAGCGTTGCGACCGTAGGCTCGTTCTCATCCACGAGGATATGCTCGGGGTCCTTCATGTATCTCTGGGACAGCTCGATGATCCTCCTCGGCATGGTCGCCGAGAAGAGGCTGAGCTGGCGGTCATCGGGCGTGGAAGCCAAGATGAAATCGACGTCGTCGATGAAACCCATGTCGAGCATGACGTCTGCCTCGTCTATGACCACGAATCTGACAGAATCGAGGCGGAGAGTCCGATGTCTGAGATGGTCGATCACCCGTCCTGGAGTACCTACGACGACGTGCACCCCCCGTCTGAGAGCTTCGAGCTGGACGTTCATCGACTGCCCCCCGTATATCGTCAGTACGTTGATGCCGGTGTATGCACCGATCTTCTTGAGTTCCTGCGTAATCTGGACCGCGAGTTCGCGTGTCGGAGCGAGGACGAGCGCCTGCACGCGGTGGTCGTGGGGATTGACCGCGTGAAGCAGAGGAATCCCGAACGCCGCAGTCTTTCCGGACCCAGCCTTGGCCTGTCCGACGACGCTCCTCCCGGCCATCAGGGGGCCAATCGCCTTCTCCTGAATCGGGAACGGCTTCCGATAGCCGACCGAGTCGACGCCTTTCAGGACCTCAGGGCTCAGTTCCAACTCGCTAAAGCTTTCCAAGTTTTCTCACTTTTGCTACAACGTCGGAGTCACAGTATCAGTCAGGTATTCGCCGCTGAAACATTATGACACAGAATTGCAGGAATTGATTTGAATCGCCCCGTATTTAAGCGTCCTTGATTCAATGAGACCCGATTGCTCTTCCCAGTGTCTGGTCCTTCCCCAGACTTCGAACTTCTGTCAGCGTCCTCTTTTGGGATTATCCCGACGGAAGCTCTGTATCTCCTTGTTAGTGGGTCGTATGCACTGTAGAACCGCATTCCTCTCAGACTCGAGAGTCTTGATTTCACATGCCGAGAGCCGTTTTGGCGTCTTTGATCCTATCAGATCGGAGTCTTCCGCCGCTTCACTTCTGCCAGCTTTTTTCTGAGCTCGGGATCGTCTGTCCTCATGTGATTCGCTGCACTGCGCCTCGTCATTATGGGCAAAGCGTTCAGATCATCGATTACTGGCCCGCAGTTCCCGTGTAGGGCGTAACTGAGGGTCATTTCTCTGACGTCGACCTTGACGTCAGCAGTGCAAACACCTAGTGGCCTGTCTTGGACGTGACGAATGGGCATCGGTGCGATTAGGGACTGAGGACCTGGACTCGACTGCGCTGACTTCCCTTGTTCCTCTCCCTTCGGCGTGAGCTTGAGCGTCCTGAAGGGCAATCCTACGAATCAAGGGTTAAGTTGTTCTGCCTCTATTTAACTGATGTCGACCCGACTTAACTCTTTAGACTCGCCTACCTCCGATTCAGCCCTCCACCGCTAGGTAGTCATTCCTCAGCAGCCTCAGGGCAGTCTGGAGCTTCTCCTGAGGATCCTGGTCCCCCATCTCGTCCTGAACATCCATGATGCTGAAGATCTCTGCCGCTGTCTCCTCTAACGCCTCCTGGGCAGCCTGGAACTCTTCTCTGATGCCGCTTGAGGCGCTCTGGAGCTTCTCGACTGGCGTGAGGCCATCCGCCAAGCCGAAACCCCCCGCTTCTCCGAGGTCGTAGGCTACCTGCTCAATGTCGGACTTCAACTCCTCCGGCTCCGCCTGCAGGGTCTGCATTCCGGCGCGGAGCCGCACCGAGTCCTCCCCCTCGGATGGGGGGAGAGGGCCGACCGTGGTCCTGACCTCCTGCCATGTCAGGAGTCCCTTGGAAAGGAGGAGCTTGACCAGTTGGAGGAGCCTAGGCTTGACCTTCGAAATCACCGAAGGGTCGTAGAGCGCGGTCCCGCGGCCCAGCTTGAACGGGACGAGGGGAGAGAACAGGCCGAGGTCTTCAAACTCCTAGAGAAAGGCACTCTACTCACTCAGGTGGCCATCGAAACTGGCCTTACTGAAGACAAGGTGTCCAAGCACGCCGATGCCTACGTCAAGCTGATCGAGAAGCAGAAGGAATTCTCTCAGAAGATGGGTAAGAGACGGGAGCCCGAACTGGAGTCGGAGACCGGACAGATGCTCTCCCGGATGAAGAAGCTTCTCGCCTTTGCCGAGAAACATGGTGGATTCAAGGCTCAAAACTGCAAGTACGCAGGGAAAGACCGCTATTGTCGATACTGGAAGTGGCCGACTGAACCGGCAGAACTCTCGCGTAATCCCAAGAAGGACGCGGACGGCTTGTTTCACATACAGGCGACACCCGTCATGTGTGCGCCTTGTCCCGCCTTCGTGGACAGAAAGACCAAGGCCAAGACATGACGTCCGACTGGATAAATGGGAGGCGCCCTGGCCGGGACTTTCGTCTTGAGATTTCGAACCCGGGTCACGACCGTGACAGGGTCGCATACTGACCTCTATACTACCAGGGCGTCTGAGAACCCCGTTCCTTGACAGTTATTTAATCTGCGAGGAGACGTATGACACTCCTCAGATCTTCATGAAGAAGTTCTCGGGGTGGTCGAGAGGCTTCGTGGTTCGCCTGTGGCGAGAGCCGCACCTGCCGAGGTGCCGCTTGTACTTCTTGGCGCTGATCAGCTTGCCACACTTCGGGCAGAGAGGCATGGAACCAATCTACTTCTACTGACAGATACGCATTGCGGCTCCTCACTAAATTGTCCGCGGGGACGGCCGTCAGGGTCCGGAGGGAGGTTTCGAATCTACGTCCTAACTCATGCTGGAGGAAGAGTCTCTTCCTTCCCGTCGAGCATCCTCATGTAGTAGCGTCCCGAAGTCCTTCTAGTATAGTAGAAGTCGTATAGGGAAACGTGTCTCGGCTCGAGGCTCATCATGTACTCGTGGACTCTCTGGGCGGCTTCCCTCCCCTTCGCCATAGCCTTCACGACCAGGCTCTCGCCGGTGACGACGTCGCCTGCGGCGAAGACCCCTGGCATTGACGTCCGATAGTCGCCGTCGATTGCTATGGCGTTCTTCGGGCCGACCTTCAGTCCCGCCTGCTTCTGTATGAAGGAGTTCGGGCCTCTTCCAATCGCTACTATCACGGAGTCGCACTTCAACTCGACCTCCTCCCCAGTTGGTTCCGGGCTCCTTCTGCCGCTCGCGTCCACAGCTCCGAGTCTCATGACCGTCATGGTCACGCTCGAGAGTTTCCCGCCTGAGCCGTTGTAGGACTTCGGAGCCATCAAGAACTTCAGCTGCATGCCCTCTTCCTTCCCCTCCTCGACGAGGATGGGGTCGACGGGCATCTCGACCTCGGTCCTCCTGTAGACTATCGTCACGTTCCCCTGTGTCAATCTCAGGGCCGTCCTCGCGCAGTCAAGGGCGCTGTCACCTCCCCCGATGACTAAGACATCCCTACCGAGCCTGTACTTCGGGTCCTCAAGGTACGCGTCAACGCCCCCGCTGAAGACATCTTCCAGGAACTTGTATCCGTCGTAGACGCCCTTCAGGTCGGAACCTGGGGTGTCGAACTTGGAGACATCTTTGGCCCCGGTGGCCAGTATCACGGCGTCGTAATCTGACCTGAGGTCGGCAAGGCTGACTTCCCTGCCTACCTTGACACCTTTCTTTGCTTCAACACCCATCTCAAGGATTCTTTCTACTTCATACTGCAGAACGTCTTTCGGTAAGTGGTAGTCGGGTATCCCATACCAGGCCGTCCCGCCGAGAAACGGCAGCTCTTCGTAGATTGTAACGGAGTGGCCGTACCTCTTCAGCAGCTCGGCCGCCGCCAAACCTGCTGGACCGCCCCCGACAATAGCCACGCGCTTCCCAGTCTCCTTTGCTACCTCGGGGTCGGGCTGTCTTGACTGCATCCGCTCCCAATCGGCCACGAACCTCTGGATCATACCCGAGGCAACGGGCTGCCCCTGGGTCCCGACTACGCATGCAGCTTCACACAGACTGTCGAGTTGAGGGCAGCACCTTGCGGTCGTTCCGGGAAGGGCGTTGGTCTCCCTGACCCTGTGGTAGGCTGTCACGAAGTCGCCCCTCGCCACCGCCTCGCACATGCCTCTGATGTCGGTCTGAAGCGGGCAGATGTCTATGCAGACGGGGTTGCCGCACCTCACGCACCTGTCTGCCTCCGCCATCGCCTCCTCCTGGGTGTACGGGAGCTGCACTTCAGAGAAGTTCCCCTTCCTCGCCTCAGGCTTCGACTTCGGGAATGGGAACTCGACCACTCGGTCTATCTTGAGAGACATTATCTCTTCTGAATGGCCGCCTTTGCGTTCCGCTTTTAAGCGGATGAGACGATTCTCAATGTTGGAATCAGAGTTCGGTGGGGTGCTGCTTTCTCAGGAGGTAACGGGCCCGGACTTCAGCGGCGATGAATGGCGTCCCCGCGACACCACTTCATTCTATTGACCATAGGTGGAAGATTGGATGACAATCTGCGATGCTTATTACAGTTATGACGGAAAGTCCATTGAATTGAAGATCGACTACTGTGAATTCCCGGATGATCTTCTCTATGACTTGAGCAATGGAACTTGGGGGCGCCCAGACTCGGGAACCCTGAGGGTGGGGATAACGAATCTTCTCTCCTGGCCTTCGGGGACTTTCTCGGTGGTGACCTTCAAGGGCGTCGGGACCAGCCTGTTGAGGGGACAGGTGGCGGGTTCGGTAGAAGGCCCGATGCACTTCGATGTGGTCCGCACTCCAGTATCAGGAGTGATTCTCAGGACTAACGAGGTCCTGAAGCAAGACCCGAGACTGCTGAACAAGGACCCGTATGGCTCGGGATGGTTCATGGAAGTCGAGATGAAGAATCCCACGGAGCTCTTGCTAATGCAAAAGCTTCCGGAGGCTCGTGAACAGATAGCTGCCCGACTCCGTGAACTGAGGGTTCACTGCTTCGCCGAGTTTCCTGACCACGAGATGTTCGAAATCGGGGTTGAATGTTCTGCCGTCCTTGTCAAACTGAACAATCTCCTCGACCAGAACTCGAGTGGAACGGTCGTCCACGTAGTGTCGGACGACAACTCGGCTCCGATCGAGATGGAAAGGTGGTCAGACCAAACAGGGAACAGGGTACTCGAATCGAGGAGGGAAGGGAACCTCTACCATTTCATAGCGAAGAAGACTTAGAGGATTTCTGTTTGATCGGCTACCTCTCGATTGGGAGTCTCACGGAGTTCCCCCATTCCGTCCAGGAACCGTCATAGTTCCTGACGTCAGGATACCCCAACAAATACTTCAGGACGAACCAGGTGTGGGATGACCTCTCTCCGATTCTGCAGTAGGTGATGACTTGGTTCTGCGGGGTCACACCTTTCGACCGGTACAGTGCCTCAAGGTCTGTCCTCGCCTTGAAAGTGCCGTCAGCCTCGTTGACCGCCTGCCCCCACGGGATGTTGAGTGCGCCGGGTATGTGACCGCCCCGCTGGGCGTGCTCTGTGGGGTACTCTGGCGGTGCAAGTGCCTCTCCCGTGAACTCCTTGGGCCCTCGCACGTCGACCAGCACCTTGCCGGCTGCATTTGCCGATTTGAGAAGGTCTTCCTTGAAGACCCTTGTCGTCTCGTCAGGCGCAGATGCCCTGAATGTCTCTCGGCTATAGATCGGAATATCCCTCGAAAGGGGTCTGTCCTCTAGAAGCCACTTCTTTCTTCCGCCATTCATCAGCTTCGCATTCTCGACGCGGTAGTACTTCAGGTCCCAGAACGCGTAGGCGGCAAACCAGTTGTTGAAGTCTCCGTATAGGATGATTTGGGTGTCGTTCGAGATGCCGCTCCTCCCCAGAAGTTCTTCTAGCTGCCCTTTCGACAGCACGTCCCGGTTGACCTGGTCGTTCAGATCCACCTTCCAGTCGAAGAGGACTGCTCCTGGAATATGTCCCTGGTTGTAGTTGGATGTCGGGTCGTAGTCGACCTCGACGACCCTGATGTTGGGGTCCTTGTAATGTTCCTGGACCCACTCCGTATTGGCCAGGACGCTCGGGTTCGCGTATTCCTTTCGCGGTTTCGTTGTTGACAAATTATAACATATGTTATCCTTAGGGTATATGAACGTTGCCGACCGGAGCGAGCACGTCGAAGCCGTCCAGTGTGCAATGGTTTCTCATACCGTTAGTCATCCCCTCGACCTGAAGTCGAGGAAGCGGGGGCATTCATGTTCCACGCGAGATGCATGTCCCCTGAGCCAAGGCTTTTATTTCCAGCAGAGCGTCTTATCATCTGTATGAGGTAGCAGGCCATGGCAAGAGTTGTGCTCGTATCAGACACGACGCTAAATCGGCAGTATAGCAACTTCCCGCTACTTGACTTCCTGCCCTGCGCTCCCTCTGGCAAGGTCCCGAGGGTTGTCTGGGAGTTCTTGAAAGGGAAGCCGCCGCCGGCAATCGGAGGCCGGGCTTCCGTCGCCCCCTACGCCCTTAGGAAGCTCGAGTCGGCACTTCTGACCCAGCACAAGCCCGAAGAAATAGTCGTGGCCCACGAGGATTACCTCGAGGATGTGGTCAGGGACGACACCGAGGTCGTAGGAGTCTACACCATGGATCCGCTTGGCCTGGGTCCCCTGACTATTGGCTTCTCCGTCCTGTTTTCGGACGCGTCGAAGCCGTGGGTCATGTTGGAGTTCGAGTCCCTGATGGCGAGGCTTAACAGGGCCCGGGCCGGCAAGAAGACCAAACTCGTCGTCGGCGGTCCCGGTGTATGGGAGCTGACGGTCCTCCCTGAGCAAATGGAGGCGCTCGGAATCGACCTCGCCTTCCAGGGTGAGGCAGATGACATTGCCAACGAACTGTTCGAGGACTTCTCGACTGGAGCGATTTACGGGAGCGAGTACTTCCAAGGGTTCTCGAGCTTTGGGAATGACTGTAGGCGGAACTGGGTCTCGCACTCAAAGTTCGTGACGCGCAGGTTGGGGGGGAAGCAGTTCCCGAACTTGGACGAGATACCCTTGATCAGGGCGCCTACGGTAAAGGGGTTCGTCGAGGTGATGAGGGGTTGCGGGATAGGCTGCGATTTCTGCGAAGTGACACTCAGACCACTCCGGTACTATACCACCGAGATGGCGAAGAGTGAGGTGGCTGTCAACGCGGCGGCCGGCCAGGTGAACGCATGGGTGCACAGCGACGAAATCTTTGCCTACAAGCACGAAGCACACTTCGTCCCCAACCAAGATGCCATCAAGGAGCTCTTCAAGGCGATAATGTCAGTGGATGGGCTTGTGTCAGCCAACCCAACGCATGGGAGGGTTTCGGTCCCGGCAGCATTTCCAGAGCTGCCGCAGGCCATCAGCCGCATCGTCAGGGCGGGCCCTGACCGCTGGGTGGGAATCCAATCAGGCCTAGAGACCGGGAGTGAGAGGCTGGCGACAATCCACATGCCGAACAAGACCCTCCCGCTGAAGATTGGACCAGATGGAGAATGGCAGGAGATAGTTCTCAAAGGGTTGGTGAACCTGAACAAGGCCTATTGGAGGCCGGCGTTCACAGTACAGGTGGGGCAGATGGAAGAGACCCCGGAGGACAACTGGGAGACTGTTAAGCTGGTCAACAGGATGGGCGCATTGCAAGTGGACGGTCGACCTGCCGAGTTCACAATCACGCCGATGCAGAACATGCCTCTAGGGACGATCAAGAGTACAGTGGTCAATTACAAGATGTTGGACGCTTCTCAACTAGCGGTCTACTACGCATGCTATCTGCACCTGATGAGAATCACTGCGAGGAACGCGCTGAAGGACAGCAGTGGGAATCCCCTAAAGCGAGTGTTGGTGGCGACAGCACTCGGTCTGGGCAGTTGGCGTCTGCTTGGGCTCATCGAGGACATCTGCAAGAAGCGGGGAGTAGACTTGGAAAAAGTGAAGAGGTACGGCCTTGAACAGCAAGAGAGCATCCGGGTGAATGCCAGTTGACTTCCGTGACCAATCAGGCGACTATGGTCCAGCAAACCATACTTTGTCGGAACGCCCACCAGAGTCTCGGACCGAATTTGCTGTACTGCTGCTGGGATGCGAATGAGCCCTTGCAATGCAGATGCCTCAATCATCTCAATCTGAGCATATTCTCATGAAACGAGTTCGAGCCGGACTTGTTTCTCTGCGGGCCCGACGGGAATCGAACCCGTTTCGGGGGGCGTCGCCTGACCCTCGGGTTAAAAGCCCGATGCTCTACCTGATTGCTCTCCTAATGGAACTAAGCTACGGGCCCGCGTCATTGCTCGCGACACTGCTGGTATTTGACTCTGAAAGTAGCATTCAATCGACAAGCGAGCGGACAAGAGAAATGCACTGCCTCATGACTCTCAGGTCGGTATAGGGCGTTTCCATGATCAGGGGCCTTTCGTTGATTCCCTTGCAGTGGAGGAAGGCCTTCATCCCCTTCCTGCCGATCTTCCCTTTCCCAAGGCTCTCATGTCTGTCAAGGCTGCTACCCAAGGCGCCCTTCGAATCGTTCAGATGAACCACCTTGATGCAGTCGTAACCAACAGAGTCTTTGAAGATGGCCATCGATTGGCTTACCGCCTCTGGTCCCGAGAGGTCGAACCCAGAGGCGAAGGCATGGCAGGTGTCCAGACAGACGCCGGCCCTCTTGTCATTTCTTATTCTATCCAGAATGAGCCTCAGCTCTTCGAATCTTGAACCGACGCTGTTCTTTTGACCCGCCATGTTCTCGAGCAGAACGATAGTACTCCCGTTACTTGTAGCGAGTGCCTGGTTGACAGCGTCGGAGACATTCTTCACGCCTAGCATCGTCCCACCGCCCAAGTGGCTCCCCAGGTGCGTCACCAAGTAGTCGATTCCGAGGTCGTCGCATCTCCTCACCTCCTCACTTAGAGAGAGCCTACTCGCCTTCATCGTCGCCTTGTCCGGTGATGCCAGGTTGGGAAGATACGGCATATGGGCAACCAGGATCTTGAAACCCGATTTCTTCCTCTTGTCACGGAATGCTTCAATCTGATCCTCCTCGAGAGGCTTGAATCTCCAAGTGCGTGGGTTCCTGGTGAAGATCTGAAAGGTTGTGCATCCGATTTCCTGAGCCCTGTCGAAGGCGAGGTCGAGAGACTTCTCTATCGATATGTGGAAACCTATGAGCAGCTCGCCTAGCATCCTAAGGAAAATGGGCAGAGAGTGGGTTTATGGGCGTTTCCGACCTTAACCCACGCTCTTCTTCTCTTTTCTCGCTTAGCGCTTCTTCGTCTTCGACTTCAGTGATGCCTTGGAGGCCGTGGTGTTCCTGACTGGAGCAGTCCTGCGCCTGTACGTCCGGGTCGGCTTCTTAGAGATGGATGGTGATCCGAAGGAGGTGACAGATGGCGCGGCGTACTGGACCGGGGCAGGTGTCGGCTGCACAGTCTCGTAGATTGCCTGGACTGGGGACGGAGCAGGCTCAGCCACAGTTGTTGTCACCGCAGCCGGAACCCCCACTGCCTGCTCCGTCGGCGGAGTGTAAGATTCGAGTGACGTCACCGAATCGATGGATCCTTTCTTCCTCGGGTGTCCCAAGTAGCCCTTTGGTGCAGCATAGAGCACTGCCACGACGCCAATGCAGGCGCCAAGCAAGACAGTCGCTAATTCAAGGACCATTGTTGATGCTGATACAGTCTTCTAGGGCTCTTCTAAGCCAAAGTCAAACATGATACACAAACACATCATGTTCTCTGAACCAGCCGTGTGTCCCCGCCCAGTCAAAATCCGAAGGCGGGTCGTCCCGCTCCTGAAGATGGTTTTTATATTCGAGAGCCAGTCATTGGGGACAATCATGATGCAGGTCCCGTACGAAAAGGTCTGCAACGAGATGTACAAGTTCGACAGGCGCGTCAGGTATGCAGTGATTCTCGATGAGACAGGGAGGCAAATCGCCGGAGGTATGCGCAGGGGGATACCGTCGCTGGAGCCTCAGAGCGAGGACCTACGGCTGATCGCGAACATCACGATTCAGCTGAGCACAGACAAGACCTGGGACAGGTACTTCGGGCGGAGCCAATACACCTTCATCAAGAGAGAGAAGGTCAGCATTCTGACATTCAGCATCGGGAACAAGCTGCTCATGGTCTCGACCGAGCCGGACTTCACTCTTCAGCAGGCACAGGATCTCCGGAACCAGATAGTAACGAACCACGCGGCAGAATTCGGATAAAGGGGGTGAGTTAGGTCAGTTAAGACCTAGCTCAGGGAATTTCGCTTGGGTGAGACCCAATTCGCCCTGAAGAGTTCTGATGCGCTCGGCGTACTTCTTCATGTCCGCCATACTCTTCTGAACCTTAGCGACCTTGTAGCCTCTCCAGGCCTTCTTCAGGGCGCCCCATGTCTGACCTTTGCTGTATTGCGACGTGTATATTCGCCTGAGAGAGGTTCTGCTCTCATGATATTTAAGGTTCTGCGCTATGGACGCACTTCAAAGGGGACCCTATTCCCGTTGTGGTCGAAGACCCCGACGTGCGATGTGCTCTCGTAAGGGTACCCCATTATCACCATGATCTTTCCCGTTGAGTGGAGCTCGTCCTCGTGAGAGGGGTTGGCGTTCCCGGACGGGTGGGAATGGGCGACCCCCAGGTACGACATGTCCAATGGGAGCATGAACCAGCTGAAGGATGAGTAGGAGTGGGCGTGCACTGCCGCCGGAGGGACCATCACGCTCGTGACCTCGACCACGCCCTTCTTCGACTTTCCCCGCAGAATCAGTATCCCCTCGTTCGGATACGCCATCCGCGAGTAGGTCAACAAGCTGTCCATCACTTGGGACGCGAAGATCACCTTTTGGACGGGCAAACCATGCACCTATCTCAGCAGCTTGATGAAGTTCCCTATGACTCTGTTTCCCGCAGAGTTGTCTGGGCTGTAGCGTTCTGGATGAAACTGGACCCCGTAGAGGGGGCGCGTCTCGTGCTTCATCGCCGCTATGGGGCTCGTCTCGCTCATTGCCAGGAGCTGGAAGCCTGCAGGCAGTCTCTGGACGATTTCGTCATGTGACTCAAGAAGCACCATTTCTCGGGGAAGCCCTGAGAGGAGTGGGTCCCTGACGAGCATGGTTGCGCGCGCGCGCCTTGTCACGTTCTCCTTGTCCTTCACTACGCCCGAACCGAAGGCGTGGGCCATCAGCTGGTGATTGGAGCAGACGGCAAGGACTGGGACCTGTGCATCACTTATCGCGTCAACCTCGGCCCTGAACTTCCTCTGGGTGCTCTCCTCCGACATCATGTCCGGGGCGTCGCTCAGCGCAACCCCGTCGAACTCGTTGAACTTCGAAGCCGCCGTCTCAACCCAGTCGGCGGAGGTCACCTCAGCCCCGTTCTCAGTGAGGCACTTCCTCAGCCTTTCGAAGCGCTCAGTGGTTGGGCAGTTGTTGACCGCCAAGACTCTGGCCAAGAACCGAAACAACCCAATGCGTCTGGATTTGAACTTTCAGGGATGAGTCATGCGTCAAGTGGAGAAGTCCGTCAGAGGAGGAATCCGCGCCGCCGGACGCCTCAAGACCCCAAACAGGTTGATCAGGGAAAAGGGTTTAAATGCAGAGCTGAGGGCGTCAGATAAAAGGAGTTAAGAAAAAGAGGATGTTTGCACCTTCAGCAGGATACGACAGGGCGATCACCATATTCTCGCCCGACGGGCGCCTGTACCAGGTTGAGTACGCCCTCGAGACGGTGAGACGTGGAAGCCTCGCGGTCGGCATCAGGACCAAGGAAGGGATTGTGCTGGCCGTGGAGGAGAAGGGACGGAAGCTCCAGAGCGACGACTCCGTGATCAAGATGTTCCAGATTGACGATCATGTCGGGGCCGTCGGGGCCGGATACATCCCTGATGCGCGCATACAGGTCGACAGCGCGAGGGTCATGGCTCAGAGCAACAAGCTGATCTACGACGAGCCGGTCGACGTCGAGGCGATAGCAAAGCGGATCGCCGACATGAATCAGCAGTACACCCAGTACGCCGGCGTAAGACCCTTCGGAGTCTCCCTCATCATAGCGGGGGTCGACGAGAACAACGGGCCCGTGGTTTACCTGGCAGATCCAACGGGGACCTACTCGGGCTTCCATGCGATCGCAATCGGGCAGGGGAGCGAGCAAGTCAACGACTACCTCGAGAAGAACTACACCATGGACCTGTCTCTTGACGCTGCTGCCACGCTGGCCATCGAGTGCATCTATCTCGTGAGCGAGGACAAGACTGGCACCGCGCACATCAAGGTCGCGGTCGTGGACGCAGTGTCCAAGAAGATGAGGAGGCTCACAGAACAGGAGGTAGAAAAGAACGCCGCGAGTGCCAGGACGAAGTCGGAAAAGTCCTCTACGAAGAGCTCCTAGGTAACAGAGTTCGCGAATGAGCGGGTCGTTCGGGTACGGCGGCGGGGATTTCAAGCCGAGGACCAGGGAATCATCAAAGTTCACCACCGTACGACTGACGCTGGAGGGGGATCATTTTGAGATACTCGTCAACCCCGACTCGGCGCTGAGCTTCAAGCAGGGGAAGAACGTGGAACCGTCTCAGGTCATCGTCGTCGATGAGGTATACGCGGACTCGACCAAGGGTCTCAGGGCCAACAGCGAGAAGCTGAAGAAGCATTTCGGCACCGACGACCACGCCAAGGCGGCGCTGGAGGTGCTCAAGCGCGGCGAGCTTAACCTGACCCAGGAGCAGAGGAGGAGGCTCACCGAAGAGAAGAGGAAAGCGGTGGTGGCGATGATCTCGAAGAACTTCGTGGACCCCAAGACTTCGCTTCCTCACCCCCCGCTGAGAATCGAGCAGGCGATGCAGGATGCCAGGGTGACGATAGACCCGTTCCGGGACGTGAACGAGCAGATGAAGCTTGTGATTGAGGAGCTGAGAGTAGTCCTGCCCCTGAAGTCCGAGAAGGTGAAGCTTCAGGTGAAGGTCGCGGCCCAGTACGCGGGGCAGACCATAGGGATACTGAAGAACTTCGGAGACATCCTGAAGGAGGACTGGGGCGCCGACGGGACGCTTTCTGCAATAGTAGAAATACCAGCTGGCGGACAGCCTGGTCTGCTGGACCGCCTCGGTTCTACGACAAAAGGAGCGGCGCAGGTTTCAGTGGTGAGATAGCGATTTGCCAATGATAGAGAGGAAGCAGGTGATTCCCGGAGATGTGATAACCAGGGGGGACTATCGCTACGGGAGTTGCATCGAGAAGAGGGGTGACGAGTACGTGGCGCTCAGGGTAGGGCTCGCCGAAGTGAGCCACGAAGGCGTCAAGCTCAACCCGCTCGCGGGGCCCTACATCCCCAAGGCCGATGACCAGGTAATCGGAAAGGTGGTCGACATAAACGGCTTCGGATGGGTAGTCGACATCAACTCATGCTTCGACGGGTTCCTCCCGGCTTCGTTCGTCTTCGGAAGAGAGTTCTCCCCCGCCACTCATGACCTGAGCTCGAAATTCAGGATCGGCGACGTCATAGGGGCGAGGATCGAGTCATTCGACAGGTCCAGGGACCCCCAGTTGAGCATAAGGGGGGAGGGGTACGGGAAGATTCTGGAGGGCGAAATCATTAAAGTGTCACCCACAAAGGTGCCCCGGCTCATCGGGAAAAGGGGCTCGATGATCAATCTAATCAGCGAGAGGACCGGCTGCGACGTCCAGGTCGGACAGAACGGAGTCATAGTGGTGGTCGGGCCGCCGGAAGGGATCGTGAAGACGGCGAACGTGATCAAGATGATAGACAAGGAAACGCACGGTGCGGACCTGATGGGAAAGGTCGAGGAGTACCTTGGAGGGAGCAACAGTGGAAGCTAAGCGGAAGCTCATCCGCGAAGACGGGAAGAGACTCGACGGCCGGAAGTGGGACGAGCTCAGACCAATCTCCTTGGAGGTGGGCCTGCTGAAGAACGCAGACGGCTCGGCGTACATTCAGTGGGGCAAGAACAAGATCATGGCCGCAGTCTATGGTCCGAAGGAGGTCCACCCAAAGCACCAGGTCCTGTCTGACAGGGCCCTGCTCAGGACCAGGTACCATATGGCGCCCTTCTCAGTTGACGAAAGAAAGAACCCGGCGCCCTCCAGGAGGGAGATAGAGATCTCCAAGGTGATAAGGGAGGCTCTCGTGCCCGCCGTAATCGTCGAAGACTACCCCAGGACTGCGATAGAGGTCTGGGTCGAAGTGCTGCAGTCGGACGGAGGCTCAAGGGTCGCCGGCATCACTGCCGCGTCGCTCGCTCTGGCCGACGCCGGCATCAACATGAGGGACCTCGTGGTAGGGTGCTCGTGCGGAATCGTCGATTCGCAGGTCGTTGCTGACCTAGATGACGCCGAGGACAAGGAGGGGAGCGGAGACATGCCCGTTGCAATCATGCCCAACCTCAACCTGGTAACGCTGCTGCAGGTGGACGGAATCTATACGAGAGAGAACTTCCAGAAGGCGTTCGAGCTGGCGATGGCAAAGGGGAAGGAGGTCTACGCGATGCAGAGAGAGGCCCTGACCAAGAAGTTCTTCGGGGGCGAGGCGCCTTCTTCGGCAGAAATGGAGGAGAGTGCGTAGTAGGATGTCGATGAAAAAGAATTACGTGGTGGAGACAATCAGGAAGGCACAGATGGTCGAGCTGCTCGCAAGGGGCAAGAGGCTCGACGAGAGGACTCCCGACCAGCACAGACCAATAACGATCCAAACCGGCGTAATCCAGAAGGCGAACGGTTCGGCGATCGTAACTCTTGGGAACACCGAGGTCATAGCTGGCGTCAAGATCGCGACCGGAACCCCGTTCCCGGACACACCAGACAAGGGGCTGCTCGTGGTCAACGTAGAGATACTTCCGATGTCTTCGCCGTACGCGGAGCCGGGTCCCCCTTCAGAAGAGGCGATAGAGCTGGCGAGGGTCGTCGACAGAGGAATCCGCGAGTCCGAGATGGTCGACCTGAAGAAGCTCTGCATCATTGAGGGCAAGACGGTCTACACAGTGTTCGCCGACGTCAACATAATGAACATAGACGGCAACCTCTTCGATGCGACAAGCTACGCCGTCGTCTCGGCGCTCAGAACCGCGAAGATGAAGAAGTATGTTGTCGAGAACGACAAGGTGGTCGCGAAGGACGATGTGATACCCGTACCGATCGAAAGGACCCCCGTTTCGGTCACGCTGGCCAGAATCGGTGACACCCTCGTGGTCGACCCCAGCTCCGAGGAAGAGTGCGCGATGGACATGAGAATGACCATTACGACCGACGACGACGGCAACATCTGCGCGAGCCAGAAGGGAGAAGCAAGCACGATCACCCCTGCCCAGGTGCTCGAGGCAGCAGACACGTCAATCAGGGTCGGCAGGGAGATTCGTGCCCAGATACTGGAAGCGACGAAGTAATGCCACGAGCCAAAGAAAGTCTCAGGGGCCTGGGAGCAAAATACGGCGGCACACTCAGAAAGAGGTACGCACGGGTCTTCAGAACGCTGAAGGCGGCGAGAGAGTGTCCCTCATGCTCCAGCATGAAGCTGAAGCGGGAATCGTCGGGAATCTGGAAATGCAAGTCGTGCGGATACACGGTAGCCGGGGGCGCCTACGACCTTAGCCCGCCGAAAGCCAGATAGGCCGATTGAGTCGGTCGAGCTGAGGATATCGTTCAGGGCCGACAGTGCTACGGCCGAGGCCATCAAGCGAGTAATTCCCTCAGCGGTTCTGAGGAATGGAGTCTGCATTCTGAAGATTGAAGGCGAACAGCCCGGGGACGTCGCGGATAAGGCACGAGAGATCCTCGAGAAGATAAGGGGCGTGGCCGGGCCCTCGAAAGGCTTTAAATGACCAGCGGGGTCGCGGATTCAAGAATTGAGCCAAGCAGAGCTTCCGCCGTACATCAGAGAGCAACTGGCGCGCTACGACCAGGTGCAACAGAACCTGCAATCAGTGCTCATCCAGAAGCAGCAGGTTGAGATGGAGCTTGCCGAGACAGAGAAAGCCCTCGAGGAGCTCGCAAAGGCCCCGAGCTCGGAAGGTATCTACAAGTTTGCCGGAAACCTGCTTGTCAAGGTGGAGAAGGATGCGATGGTCAAGGAACTCAGTGAGAAGAAGGAGCTCGGAAACACAAGGAAAATGGTCCTTGGTAAGCAGGAAGGCAGGTTCAGAGAGAACCTGAAGGACCTTCAAGCCAAAATCGACGTCGCCGTCAAAGGCAAGCAGGCCCAAGGACAGCCTCCCGGGGACGCTTAGGACTCCACTCTCCCTTGACTAGGGAAGCGGGTCCGGGCGGTTTCCCTTTTGTGGACCCGAAGAACCTGAAGAGGGCCGCTGTCATTTGCCACCGGAACGCAGACGCTGATGCGTACCTCTCTGCCTACGCCCTCTCTTCGCTCCTGAAGGGTATCTCTCACCAATGTGAGGTAGATGTCGTCACCCCTGAAGGCATGACCACACTGACCTCGAGGCTGGCAACGAAGTTCCCACATAAGGTTGTTCAAGAGAGCAACGGTGACTATGACCTGTACGTGGCCGTGGACGTCGGCGACGCAGAGCTCCTGAAAGGATGGAGGGGGAAGATGGTGATGAGCAGCGGCGTCAGGGTCCTCGTAGACCACCATCCCTATCGTGATTCGAAGCTGTACGACCACGTGATAGTTGACGAGCATGCCACGTCTGCCGCCGAGGTCGTCTTCAAGCTCTTCTCAGAAGCCGAGGTCAAGGTCGACCCCACGACCGCCCAGGCGCTCCTCGAGGCCATAGTCTTCGATTCCTCGCACCTTGCGATAGTCAATACTGAGGGGCTAAGGACTGTGGTCAAGCTCCTTGATATGGGAGCCGACGTCACAGAAGCTAGGAGAGACCTGAGGACCGAGCCGGATTACGGGGAGGTGATGGCAAAGCTGAAGGGGGCCCAGAGGCTGAAGGTCTACAAGATGGGGGACTGGATAGCCTCGACAAGCATAATCGGTTCCTTCCAGGCGCACGTTGCAAGGTCGCTAATCTACCTGGGGGCGGATGTCGCGGTCGTAGGAGGAGAGTCGGAAGCGGAGACAAGAGCTAGCCTAAGGTCGACCCAGAGGTTCTCAGATGCGACAAAGGTGCAGCTGGGGACCCAAGTCGTCGAGGAGGTCGTGAAGAGCCTAGGGGGACACGGAGGGGGGCACGCGACAGCAGCTTCCTTCTCCACGGACGCTACTGAGGATGAGGCAGTAGAAGGCTGCCTGAAGAGGCTGGCCGAGCTGCTGGGCGCGGAGATTCGCGAGGTCGCATAAGATTTCGATCTAAGCCCCGTACTCCTTGGAGATCGGGTTCTTCACAAAGCCCTCGAATGACAGCCTGAACCAGGGCGTAAACGAATCAGGGTGAGCCGCGAGGTCCTTCGCGACCTCCTTGACCGTGGCCCACCTCACGGCCATTATCTCGTCCCAGTTGGGCGTCACCCTCCCGTCGAAGGAGCCGACCAGCAGCCGGCAGAACTCGTTCTCGGCGTTCCTGCCCTGAGGAGCAAAATACACGAAGGAGTGGACGTCAGTCAGATCCCCGACCCTGGCGTTCAGCTCTTGGAGTCCCTTACGGGCCGCCGCCCGGCCGTAGGTCTCATCCGGATAGACGTGACTTGTGAACGAGACGTCCCAGACCCCTGGCCACAGCAGCTTCCTCATGCTTCTCCGCTGCAACAGGAGCTTGCCCTCGTGAAATAGGAAGACTGTGTAGGCCCTGTGTCTCTTGCCGTTGCCGGCATGGCAATTCTCTCTCGTGTCGGTCCCTATCTGGTTGTCCTTCTCGTCGACGAGGACCAGAATCTCCTCTGCGGGATGAGGCATTGAGGCCAACCATCCATCGAGTCTAGATAAGCGAATCGTCATTAGTGACCGCCAGGATAATGGTCTCCGGTGTACACCGTAACATGGACCCGATCGCCGTCCCTTAGAGAAAGAGTCTTCCTCAGGTCAAGCGGCGATATTACTTCAAGCACAGATTCACTATGGTGTGTTCTCTCGATAACTAAGGCACCGGCATCATACTTGGATTCCACTTTCGCCCTGAAACACTTGGCCGGGCCGTAGCTTCTACCTCCTTGACTGAATCCCGAAAGCTCGAAGGCATCCAGGAAATCCAGCTGCTTCCTGAGCTCGATCTCTCCGGGGCCGATTGTGAGGTTCAAGGTTCCTGGGAAGGGCTCGAATCCCAGGAGTTTCACGAACTGTTTCTTGTAGCCTGCGAGGGAAATGTAGTAGCCACCCTCCCCCAGTCCGGTGAAAAGCGTGCCATGGAAGTCCAACACCCCAGCCCTTCCCTCCACTGCGGTCTTAAGCCTCGAGTAAACAGAGACGACGCGGTCGGCGCCTGCGCGGGACAAGAGGACGCCGGTCCTCCTGCCGCTCCTTTTCCTCTCGATTAAACCCTCTTTCTCCAATTGCAATAGGTGCTTCGACACACCCTGCTGACTGAGGCCAAGCTCTGACGCCAATTCCGACGTTGAGAGGTTGAGAGTCTTACTCGCTCCCCCCCGCTGGTACAACTCGATGAGGGTCCACAGGTGAGGCGGCGTTTTCATTACGTTACCACATTCGTGGTTTCTACCAAAGAATTATAAAGTTACCGCATTCGGGGCGAGTCATGAGTGCGTCTCCGAGTCGGGGAAGGCTGACCACCATCTCCCTCGCGGGCATCGCTGTCTTTGGGGCGCTCTCTGCCATCCTCACATACCTCTCCCAGTTCCTGGGACTGAATTTTCCGCTGGTGCCATACTTACAGTTCGACCTGGGCGAAGTCGCGATAGTGTTGTCGCTCTTCATATTCGGTCCGATCCCCGCGCTCGTCTCGTCTTCGGTCGAATTCGTCACCCTGCTGGCGATAGGGCAACAGGTTCCCGTCGGACCGGTGCTCAAGCTGTTCGCGATGGTCTCCACGATTGCTGGCATCTGGCTGGGAATCGGCCTTGCCTCCAGTATCAGACGGGCGAACATGCGGAACGTCTTCGGGCTTGGAACTGCCTTCGGGGCAGTCGTCAGAGCTGTCGTCATGACGTTGCCGAACTACTACGTTCTGGTATTCTTGACCACCATACCCACGGTTGTCACTTCCCTGTCCAGTCTCTTCAAGTTAGCAGGCATCACACTCACCGACGCGAACGCGCTCGTACTCGTTCTGGGTTTCACCGCGCTCTTCAACGTCCTTCAGCTATTGTTTGTGATGGCGGTGTCCTTCGCCGTGTTGAAGGTTCCGCAGGTCAACAGTCTGAAGATAGCCGGTAGGCACCTCTGGTTAATGGCAATCACACAGGGGCCTCCCGAAGGAGCCAAGGTCTCGATCAAGAAAGTCGGCGGATAGACGGAGAAGCCGTTTGGATTGGAGCGGAGTCGAGCTAGAATGGAGAAGATCCTAGAAATCGAAGAACTCAGCTTCAGGTATCCCGAAGCTACCAGGAAGGCTGTGGACTCGTTTACCCTCGATATAGGCGAGTCAGAAATCGTCGTGCTCGCTGGGCCCTCGGGTTGCGGGAAATCAACTCTGCTCCGGGCGATCAACGGGCTTATCCCACACATGTATACAGGAGATTACTCTGGCGATGTCCGCGTGGCGGGCTCCAGCGTGAGGACCTCGTCGATGCGTGACCTCGCACAGACCGTCGGCTTCCTATTCCAGAATCCTGAGAACCAAATCTTCATGTTCACAGTGGAGAGAGACGTCGCGTTTGGTCTGGAGAACCTGGGCGTCCCCAGGTCGGAGATGAGAAAAAGGGTCGACGAGGCGATAGGCCTCCTCGGGATCGAGAACCTCTCTCAAAGGGCGCCGCACGAACTCTCTGACGGGCAGAAGCAGAGGGTTGCTCTTGCGGGGGTCCTGGCCATGAGGCCCAAGTTGATCATACTGGACGAACCGACATCCCTTCTTGACCCAAAGACCGCGATGGAGCTAGTCGACCTCGTGGCAAGGCTGAGGAAGGAGCTGGGCACGACCTTCGTCGTAGTCGAGCACCGGCTGGACCTGCTGGTCAGGGTGGCCGATCGGATAGTTGTGATGAATGCAGGGGCGAAGGTCCTCGACGGGACACCCCGCGACGTTCTCTTCGACGAAGACGCAGATGGATATGGGGTCGCAGTGCCCGCGGTGACGAAGGTGCAGAGGATGCTGGCGAAGGACGGGCTTGTGCCTGACGACAGGCTCCTTAGTGGGGCAGAGCTTGCTTCGATTGTGGAGAGGAAGGATGCATGATAGAGTTCAGGGAAGTGACCTTTGTCCATGAGAACGGTGTGAAAGCGCTTGACGGCATCACCCTGAAGGTGGATGCAGGCGAGACGGTCGCGATCGTGGGCGAGAACGGGGCGGGCAAGACGACCCTGATCAAGCACGTGACCGGCCTTCTCAAGCCCACCTCCGGGACAGTTCTCGTGGACGGCATCGACACACGCATGACGAGCACGGCGACCCTGTCGAGGGAAGTCGGGGTCGCCTTCCAGAACCCGGACCATCAGCTCTTCTCTGAAAGCGTGAAGGAAGAGATGGCCTTCGCTCTTAGGAACTTCGGATTCCCGCCGCATCTGGTCGAACAGAGGGTCTCATGGGGGCTCCAGCTCTTCGGGCTCGAAGAGTACAGGGAGTCGTCGCCACTGGTCCTGAGCGGGGGCGAAAAGAAGAGGCTGACCTTGGCCTGCATTCTAGCGTGGGACCCTGGAGTAGTGATACTGGACGAGCCGACGGTGGGCCAGGACGCGATTCAGAAGGAGAGGCTGGTGGGAACAATCAGGATGCTCGGCTCAGCCGGCAAGACCGTCGTCCTGGTGTCGCACGACATCGAATTCCTTTGGCCTCTTCAGCCGAGGGTCGTGGTGATGAAGTCAGGCCACATCGTCGCCGACGGGTCGGCCCCGGAACTGATGGTCAAGAAGGAGATGCTGGAGTCTGCGAGGGTGGCCCAGCCCCAGCTCGTTTCTTTCTATCAGGCTCTCGCAAGGAGGCCGGGGTCGCCCTTCGTCGATGCCTTGGACGCGAGGCGGTGGATAGAGGGAGGCCAGCGGTAGCATGATGTGGCTCAGCGGGGGTTTCATTTTCAGGAAGGGCACCTCGAGGTATCACAGGCTAGACCCGAGGGTCAAGCTGTTAATCTCCGCCCTGATGTTCGTGACGACGCTGATGGTGAGGTCTGTCTTCCAGCTCGCGATAGTGCTTACATTCATGGTCGCGGTCGCCGCGATTGCGACCGTGCTGAGGAGGGTCGCGAGGACGATGGCCCTGACCGCAACGTTCTCTGCCTTCATATTCATCATCAACATAATCTTCACTAGGAACCTCGAGACGTCGGCACTCTACGCCTCCAGGTTCGTGGCCATAGTGGTCTCGACGAGCCTCTTCTTCATCACCACGTCTCCGGACGAGCTCGAGCAGGTGATGAAGATGTTCAGGCTGCCCAGGGATGTGGTCTTCGCCTTCGTCACTGCGGTCAGGTTCATTCCGGTGATGATGCTCGACGCGCTGCAGATAATGGATGCCCAGAAGTCGAGGGGACTAGAGCTTGAAAAGGGAAACCTCCTGAGGAGGGTCAGGAACATGGTTCCTATCTTGATTCCGCTCGTGGTCAACGCAGTCGTCAGGAGTGGGGAACTGGCCGAGGCGATGGAGTCGAGGGCATACGGTGCAGTGCCACGACCGACGTCCCTCGCTGAGTATCGGGCCAGGACCGCTGACAAAACAGTTGCGGTCGTCGCCGTCCTGATCTTCGCGTTCACGGCTTATTCCTTTTATTTCCTGCTGCCCACGTTTCTGCCATGATCCCCTCTCGGGTCGTCGCCGACGAGCGGGAGAGGGCAGGGGGAGTTCCGGAAGAACTCTCGAAGCTCAACGTCAGGGTCTACTTCAGCCGGCTTCCTGTGGCCGACTACGTTCTGAACCCAGAGATCGCCGTCGAGAGGAAGTCGGTCCGCGACCTCGTCTCGTCGGTCTACGACTCTCGTCTGTTCTACCAGGCAGCGAGGATCTCGGCGTCTTATGCGAAGCCCTACCTCCTTATCGAAGGGGATTCCACGGAGGTGGAGCACCTCGCGAAGAACCTGAAATCATTCTACGGTGCAATCGCCAACGTGACCCTCGCTTACGGACTAAGGGTCATCTACACGGCCAATGTGAAGGAGACCGCAATAGCCATCGCGGAGCTTCTTAGCCACGCCCGGACCAGGCCACTCTCGACTGTGCCTTCCGCGGTCCCTCCCAAGGCGAAGAGTGTCCTGCAGCGGCAACTCTACTTGGTCTCTTCCATGCCTGGGGTCGGCAAGAAGCTGGCAGAAAGGCTGCTGATGAAGTACGGGACCCCGAGGAGGGTCATGAGCCTGACGGCCGGAGAGCTGGCCCTGACCAAAGGGATTGGGTGGAAGAGGGCAGACAAAATCAAGGAGATGCTGGACACCAAGTTTACAAGGAGTCCTGAAACGAAGAAACAGATGAGGCTCGAGGAATGAAAATCGCGATAATCGGTGGGACCGGGAGTATGGGGAGCGGACTTGGGGAGCAACTCGCCAAGAGCCACGAAGTGATAATCGGCTCGAGGGACCCTGCCAAGGCAAAGGCAGCCGCAGCGGCAATTAAGGGCGCCAGAGGTGCAGACTACTCGACCGCTGCCAGGGAATGCGACTCCGCGATTGTTGCGATACCGTTTTCCGCCATAGACTCGGTATCGTCTCTCGCCAAAGAGCTCTCGGGCAAGCTAGTCATATCGGTCATCAACCCCATGAAGTTCGAGAACGGGATGCTGTCCTACGGACTCGAGAGAGGATCTGCGGCCGAGATGCTGGCGGCTAAGCTTCCGGAGAGCAGGATAGCCACAGCCTTCAACAACATCGCCGCAGGGTTCTTCAAGAAGCCCGAGAGGTCAAGAGTCGACGTCGTGGTTGCGGCCGACTCGAAAGAGACCTTCGATGAAACGGCCAGAATTGTGAAGAGCATTCCCAATCTCAGACCGCTCTACGCCGGACCTCTCAGCGAGGCGCAGACCGTCGAGCGCATCACTCCACTGATGCTTAACCTCGCGAAGAACAACGAGACGGGGAACCTCGCGACCCGTTTCGTGTCGCAGAAGGAATAACCGCCGGGTCGCTTTGGTGGATGTAGTTGTGACTAATGACCACAGATGTCAGGAAGAATTGAGAGCCTGTTGTGCTTTCATTATGCATCTGTCCGTGGAAGACAACGCCGCCGACCTGAAGAAGTTCACGGACGAAGTCGTCAGATCATACGGTCAGCTGCCCTTGTAGGTCGTCATGCCTCCCCGCCATCCTGTGTAGAGCACGGGCCTGTACGCCTTGAAGTCCCAGAAGTCGCTGAATTTGCCCGAAGCGTAGCAGGCCTTCACGAGGCCGACGAGCAGGAGGTGATCGCCCAGCCTTCTCTTTGAATGAAGCTGGCACTCCAGTGTGGCCTCTGCACCCGTTATGACCGGGACCTCCAGCTCCAACCCCGTAGTGTGACCTAGGCCGGCATCGCTGAGCCTGTCCGCAATGTCCCTGCCACTGGTCGTGGCCAAACGCTCCATCGCCTGAACTTGGCGCCGGTCAAGCAGGCAGAGGGAGAAGGCCCTGGAGGCCAAGACCAGCTTTAGTGTGTAGGCGGCCGAGTCACACGCCACGACTAGCAGCGGAGGCAAGGCTGAAACCGAGGCGTAGGAGACGACTGGCATAGCAGAGACCCGTCCTGCCGACCTGGCGCTAAGGATTGCTGGGACTTGAGGGTAGAAGAGCCGATGAAGCTTTGAGAAGTTGACCTTCAATTCATTCCGAGAAGCAGGTGCCCACTAAATAAGCAGGAGGCATTAGACGCTCGGACCCGTGAGCCCAGTCGCCCTTGTTCGCTCAGAGGGCTTTCCTAGGCAGCGAGAAGTCTGCCTCGCAACCTGGAGTTGACGTCGAGGAGCTCGAAGGTCCTGCGGAAGGTCATCTCCCCGCCCTTGTATCGCTTTCCCGAAATGAACCTGCGGACGTCCACCTCGTGGCCTATCCCGCACCGCGGAAGGACAGCGCCCAAGTAGAGGTAGAACTGCTGCGAGCCGCCGTAGAGGCCCCTCAATCGGTCGTACCGGGACTTGATCCATTCCCAGAGGACGCCCCTCGCCCTCGGGTTTGAGGCGGCCCCTGGCAGAGTGTATCCCGTGTCGGAGCGGCTCACCTCCCCGCTGATGGTGAGCTCAAGGGCTCTCCTGACGAGCGCCGGGTCCTCGAAGGAAGTGAGGGCCGCATAGACCTTGGCGCGATCAGCTTCGCTCTTGGCATTCCTCACCAGCTCGAGAAGAGGCCCGAATGACGCCTCGCCTTCGATCACAGCATATGCGGTAGCGACCGCCGTCTTCAGGTTCGCATCGACTGAGGTGAATTGGCCAAATCTCTGGGCGAGCTTCCGCGCGAATCCCACATCTGTCTTGGCAAGCTGGGCAGTGATCACTTCCCTCACCATTCCTAGGTTCTCGTCTTCGCCCTGCTTCTTCGTGAGGCCGAGCAGGCGGACCTGGGATTCATAGAACGCGGACCACCCATCCATCACGATACCGGAGTCGTCGGCGATCGCCCTAAGATTCACGAGGTGGTCGCTGACCGTAAGAGCGAGGAGCGGGTCCACGGCTTTGCCGCTAAGAGCGGCGAATCTGAAGTACTGCCCAGGCCGGATCAACCCTGCCTGAAGGAAGAGATAGAGGTCATTCAGGATACCCGCCCTGTCGTGCGAGTGCAGCGCGGCGAAGCCCTTGGCAAGCTGATCGTACATCCGGTCGTCGTAGAGTACGCTATAGAAACCTGTCCTGCGGGGGTTCACGAGAACGGTCCCCGACCGTTCGGCCTTGACTGAGGCAGACCCCCTGTCTAAGAGAAGGGATTGCCTATTGCCGTCCGCCAGCAGAGTCAAGGGAATCGGCCAAAGTTCATCCGACTCCTTCCCGGAGAGAGAGAACTTTCCTTGGCTGAAGCTCACTCCGCTTTCCGATGCCTTCACCCGGACGAGAGGAAAGCCAGGCTTGGTTATCCAGGCCCTCGCGACTCTCGTGACGGGGAGCCCCGACGCCTTTGCGAGAGACTTCCACAGGTCCGCGCCTGAGGCGTTCGAGTAGCTGAACGTCTTCAGGTACGCTGAGACACCTTTCCTGAACGCCTCTTCACCGACATATGACTCGAGCATCCTTAGCACCGACGCCCCCTTGCCGTAGCTGATTGCGTCGAAGAGTGAACCGACCTCCTCCACGCTCTTGACCCTGGCTTGGATCGGGTGCGTCTGTGAGAGGGCGTCCGCGTTGAGCGACCGGAACGTGTCCATGCGTAGGAAATCCCGCCACGTGTCCCAATCGGGGTGTAGCCGGTCGAGAACCTTGGCCTCCATAAAGGTCGCGAAGCTTTCGTTGAGCCACACATCGTCCCACCACTTCATTGTGACGAGGTCACCGAACCACTGGTGGGCAATCTCGTGGGCCATGATCCGGGCCGCGTTCCTGCGGTCGGAGTCGCTCGAGTCGCCCCGGACGATGATGTACGGTTCCCTAGAAGTGATTGCCCCCCAGTTCTCCATCGCACCCGTGTGGTACTCGGGCAGCGCTACGAGATGCAGCTTCGCGAGCGGATACGGAATCCCGAAGTAGCCCTCGTAATTCTTCAGGACCGCCGCAGAGATCTCCCTGATGAACCTTGAGTCCCCAATCTGCCCCGGCCGGGACGCGGCGATGACGCTGACCTTCCCTGACATCGTGGTCGCTTCCTCGAATCTCCCTATCCCCATGAAGAACAGGTATGTGGACATCCTCGGCGTCTGCCCGAAGGAGAACCTGACCCTTCCTTTCTCCGCCTTTTTCGAGACAACCGGCGTGTTAGAGATGACAGAAAGACCTTCATCGGTGACGACACGAAGCCTGAAGACGGCCTTGTAGGAAGGCTCATCCACGCAGGGGAAGACGGTCCTTGCCTCCGCGGGCTCCAGATCTGTGACAAGAAGGTGTTCCTTCCCGTACTTCGACTTGTAGAGGCCGAAGATCACATCGTCCCTGACGCGCTTCGTGAACCTGACGCCCACCTCCGATTCCGTCCTTGGAACACCCGTGATGGTCAGCGTTCCCTTGACAGAGTCGTGGGAGAATCGGGACTTCCTGCCGTCAATCGTCACGGCCCTGATCTCCATGCCCGCCGCATCGAGCTTGAAGGGGCTCTTGGCAGACTTCACCCTGATTTTGACGGAACCGTCCACGAGGGACTTCCTGAAGTCCACGCCTAGGTCGAGGTCGTAGGACTTGATCTCCAAGCTAAGGTCGCTCTTCCAAGGCCGCCCGAATGGCGGAAGATAAACCTGTGACCATGGGCCATGCTATCTGCTTGGTACAGGCGGAAGTGCGAAGAACGCTTCACGGACAACGGTCACGACTGTCAGCACCCTAGTGCCAAGGATCCAACTGTTGGGGGGCATGCATAATGGGACAATAGTATCCCCGGGCCTTGCGTTTACTCCCTGTCGATGAACTCTTCGGCCTTTGGAGGGTCGGGCGGGAGGCCTTTGCGCTTCCTGATTTCCGTCACCAACCCCCACAGCATGCTCTGCGGGACTGCCTGCCAGGTCTTGAAGTAAGTGTTCCAGACGGCCTTGCCTGCCGTAGCGCCTCTCATCTTCTCACTGAGGTCGAAGGTTTCAGAGGCTGGTATCTCTCCTTCAACAACGGTCATGATTTCCTTCTGTTCTATCTTGACGAGCTTTCCCCTCTTGGAGCTGATGACTCCCGTCACTGCGCCGATAAGGTCCGAAGGCCCCTTGACCTCAATGCCCAGAATCGGCTCGAGCAGGGTGGGGTTGGCTGAGAGCAGCGCCCCGAGTATCGCCCTTCTTGAGGCTGGCATCAGCTGGGCGTAGGTCCTGTGTGCGGCGTCCTCGTGGGGGACGTAGTTCGTGAGGACTACCTTGACGCCTCTGGTGAACTCATACGCGAGCGGCCCGTTCTTCATGATGTCATCGAAGCCGGCCCTAATCGAGTCCATCGACTCCTGCAGGAACTGGACTCCCTTCGTCAGTTCGGTCATTATGTTGCCCCTCTCGTCGATCGCCTGGAAGTTCCTCGCCTGGTCAGGGTCCCAGCCGTGGTCGCGCAGGACTTTGATGACCGCCTTCTTCTCGATGTTTTCGCTCAGGG